>CAZGCA010000060.1:0-38594 GCA_964524145.1 uncultured bacterium
CCCGCTTCACAAGCTTGAACAGGCCAAACTCCAGGCCCAGGAATTTATTCCTGGGCACTTTTCAAAAGAACCATCTGCGCGTCTCCCGGCTGCTGGAGTTCTCGGTCACCCGGCCATCTGCTGAACGATTAGGGCGTATCGGCCAGTGTTGTCAACGGTCGAAAGTTGTGCTACACTCTGTCAGCAGCGAAGACAGCACAGGATCTGGCCGACCGGGAGCAGCGAAGGGAGAGTGTTGATGAACGCGAGAGAACGGTTCTTGCGGACAATGCATTTCGAGACGCCGGACAGAGTGCCGTATTGGGAAGTCATCGGCTACTGGAATGAAACGCTATGGCGGTGGCAGGATGAGGGTATGCCAGCCGACGTTCATGTCAACGCATACTTCGGGATGGACAGGCGCCAAGGCGTGCCGGTAAACAACGGTCTTGTGCCGCTGTTCAGGGAAGAGATCATCTCCGAGGACGCCGATACCGTGACAACGCGCGACGCGACAGGTGTTGTGGCACAGCGGCTCAAGTCGGGCCAGTGCATACCGCACTATATCGAGTTCCCGTTGAAAGGACGGTCCAACTGGGCCGAGTTCAAGAAACGTCTCAACCCGGACTCACCGTGCCGATACCCGGAATACTGGGACGACTACAAGCGCTCGGTCAAAGACCGCGACTATCCGCTCGGGATATCGCCCGGCAGCCTCTTCGGCTGGTTGCGCAACTGGATGGGTATCGAGCATATCGCGGTTGCCTTCTACGACGACCCGGACTTCATTCATGAGGCCATGGAACACATAACGGAATTTACCTGCAAGCTGCTCGAGCGGGCGCTTGTGGAGATCGGCGACATAGAGTTCGCGTTCTTCTGGGAGGACATGGCGTATAAAACCGGCAGCCTCATCTCGCCCAGGATGTTCAAGGAGTTCATGGTACCGCGGTACCAGCGGATCACCTCGCTGCTGCGAAAGCACGGTGTGAGCGTGATAGGGGTTGATTGCGACGGGTTCATAGACGAGCTTATCCCGTTGTGGCTTGAAGGAGGGCTCAACTGCGTCTACCCACTCGAGGTGGCCCCGGGCGAGGATATCGTAGCGCTACGCAAACAGTATGGGGAAGACCTTCTCATGATCGGCGGGCTCGACAAGCGGGTTCTTGCCAAAGACAAGGTCGCGGTGAAGACCGAGGTCATGGCGAAAGTCCCGTTTATGATAGAGTCCGGCGGATGGATACCGAGCATGGACCATTGCGTCCCGCCGGACGTCCCGCTCGAGAACTACCTGTACTATCTCGATCTCTTGCACGAAATCGTGGAAGGCTGATCGAGCGCAGTCGATAGGTTCGTAGGGTTGCTGAATCTGGAGGGAACGTGAAGAAGGAGGAACGGTAGGATGGCGTACGAATTCATTTTGGTCGAGAAGGAAGACAACATCGCGGTGGTTACCCTGAACCGGCCGCCGGCGAACGCTTTGAACCAGGGGTTGATGTCCGAGCTTGGCGTGCTCATCGATCAGGTCCAGGCCGATAACGAGATCAGGGCGCTCGTGGTGACCGGTGCGGGAGAGAAGTTCTTCTCGGCGGGCGCGGACCTCAAGGAGATGCCGAGCTTGTTTGGCGGAGAGACGGGCCCCGGCGAGATGACCCGGCGAGGGCAGGCCATCTTCACGAAGTTCGAACGTTCGAGTACGCCCGTCATCGCCGCCATAAACGGGATGGCTTTTGGCGGCGGGTGCGAGCTCGCGCTGGCATGCCATTTCAGGATGGCCGCCCAGAGCGCGAAGATAGGCCTCGTCGAGGTTAACGTCGGCATCATGCCCGGCTACGGCGGCACACAACGGTTGCCGCGGCTCATCGGCCGGGCGAAAGCGATAGAGATGGCGACGCTGGGCCTGCAAGTTCCTGCCGAAGCGGCCTTTGGGATAGGCCTTTTGAACGAGGTCGTGCCCGACGCCGAACTGCTCGGCAAGGCGAAGGAGTTTGCGAAGAGGGTCGCAGCCCAGGCGCCGGTTGCCGTCGCGCTCATCATCGACGCGATCATTCGCGGGTCGGAAACCGACATTGACCAGGGACAGAACATCGAGGCCGAGAACTTCGAGAAGGTTGTCCAGAGCGCCGACGCGATCGAGGGCGTCCAGGCTTTCATCCAGAAACGCAAACCGAATTACCAGGGCAGGTGAAACCCGGTTTCTCTCTGGATAAGCGGGGGGAGAGTGCGGTGTCTGTGGTGGCGCTGCTACCCCTCGACAATTCCACTGCAGAAGGCGAGCGTGAAACAGTATGGCCAAGCTGGCGATAGATGGTGGTGAACCGCTGTTCCCCACGCCGCTCGAGTTGCCCGTCTACAACCCGTTCGGCCAGGAGGAACGTGATGCGGTGATGCGCGTGCTCGACACGGGCACCAACTGCCGGCTTGGCGGCGATGAGGCAACCGCCTTTGAACGCGAGTTCGCCGCTCATTACGGCCGGAAACACGCGCTCGCTGTCAATTCAGGCACGTCGGCATTGCACTGTGCGGTTATCGCATCTCGCGTAGGGCCGGGGGACGAGGTGATAACATCGCCGTTCACCTACGTGTCGAGCTCGACGGCTGTGCTGTGCCAGAATGCGATACCTGTCTTCGCGGACGTCGACCCGCGCACGTTCAACATTACCGCGGAGACCATCGAGCCGAAGATAACGCCGCGCACGAGAGCGATAATCGCCGTTCACCTATTCGGCCAGATGTGCGATATGGACCCGATTGTTGCGCTTGCAGAGAAACACGGCCTGTTCCTGATAGAGGACGGGTGCCAGGCGCACGGCGCGACCTACACGGGGAAACGTGCCGGTACGCTCGGCGAGATGGGTGTCTTCAGCTTGCAGCAGTCGAAACAGATGACCACGGGCGACGGCGGGATGGTGATAACGGACGACGACGATCTGTACGAACGCGCCGTTCGCGGCCACCTCTGCGGATGGATGTTCGACGACCCGTACAACCATTATTGTCTCGGGTTCAAGTACCGGTTCACGGACATCGAGGCCGCGCTCGGCCGGGCGCAGCTCAAAAGGCTCGCCGGGTTCTTGGACGTTCGCCGCGACAATGCGGCTGCGTTCGCTGCGCGGCTCGACGGAGTGCCCTTCATCGAACCGGCATACGTGATACCAGGCGCGGTGTCGAGCTACTGGTTGTACCCACTCAAGCTGTCGGCGGAGTTCCCGCGCACCCGAGACTGGTTCGTCGAAGCGGTTACTGCGGAAGGCGTGCCGCGGGGCTCGGTCAACCCGGGATACATCCCGCGTCCGAACTACCTCGAGAAGCTGTATACCGAGAAACGCGCGTTCGCGAAAGGGTGCCCGTGGAGTTGCCCGTTCTACGAAGGGAAGGTCGAGTACGCGAAAGGCGACTGCCCGCAGCTCGAAGACGCGATGGAGCGGCTTGTTACCGTCCCGGTCGCGCCACCTCGTGATACGGACTTCATGGAGAAGCTCGGCAACGCCGTCGAGAAGGTGGTTACCGCACTGTGAAGAACCACGGGTTCGAGATCGTGGACTGCAACACGAGTTTCGGATCCGATCCGAAGAAGACCAACGATGCGCCACTTGGCGATCTGCTCGGCGACCTCGGCGCGCACAACATCGGCCGCGCGTTCGCGTTCTCGTGGAAAGCCGTTCACTACGACCCGGTCGAAGGCAACGACGAGGCGATAGAGACCGCAGCCGGTCACGATGCCTTACTGCCTGCGGCCGTGCTCGACCCGCGAAACCTTTCTCTTACCGATGAAGCGGCGCGGTGCCATGAGAACGGCGTCCGTCTGTTCCGGATATTCCCCGAACTGCACGGATACGATTGGGATTATTTGCCGCTCGAACGCATGATCGAGAGGTTCGCGCCGCTTAACGTCCCGCTCATGGTCTCGGCGATGCCGGGAGGCACCGCATCGGCTCTCGCGCGGCTTTCCACACGGTTCAGCTTCCCGGTCATCATGACATCCATCTCTTATGGCAGCGCGGCCGAGGCGCTTGCGGCCGCGAAGCTTGCTCCGAACCTCTTCTTCGAGTCGCACATCTTCAGCTCGCCGGGCCTCCTCGAACTCTTCGTCACCGAGCTCGGCGCCGACCGGGTCGTATACGGGTCGAACGCACCGATACACTATGTCGGCAGCTCGCTCGCATCTCTTATTCATGCGAAGGTGTCCGATGACGATAAGCAGGCGATATTCCGGGACAACATTCTGCGGCTGACCGGAGTGCGAAATGACTGACAGAAAGCCCTACGGCATCGTCGACGTTCACGGCCATATCGGGCTCTGGCCGTATCCTCCGCAGAACCACAGCTTCAGCGACGCCGATGAGATGGCGGCTGACGCCGGGATCGAGATATGCGTTGTCTCGTCGGCAAAGGCCATTCTCTACAATATGCAGGAAGGCAACCGGGAACTCTTCGATGAATTGCCCGATTACCCTCGGTTCCGCGGGTACGTCTATGTGAACGGCAGCTACCCGGAGGCGTCTGTCTCCGAGCTCGAGAACTACGGCCGCCACCCGCAGTTTGCCGGGTTGAAACTGCACGGCGCCTATGCGGGCAAGCTCGTCGACTCGGAGGATATCGCTCCGGTGCTCGACGCGTTTGGCGACCTTCGCGCGCCGGCACTTGTCCACACGTATTCCGCAACGGAGGCACGAGCGCTCGCTCGGGCGGCCGATCAGTTCCCGGGAATCAACTTCATCATGGCGCACGCCGGCGGCATCGAGTATGTCGAGGCAATCGAGGCTACGCGCCACCTGCCCAACGTCTACTACGACTTCTGCTCGACGTGGGCACTGCGCGGCAAGGTCGAGTTCGCGCTACAACAGGTCGGCACAGAGAGGATTCTCTTCGGGTCGGACCTGACGCTGCTCAACCCGTGGTTCGCATTAGGCATGATGGAGTCGGTCCAAGCCGACGAGGACGTGAAGAGGAAGATACTGCGCGAGAACGCGATGCGACTGTTCGCGATTGCCTGATAGAACGTCGAGCGGCCCGGAGCTCGAGCCGGCGCTATTCGAGGAGGCGTTCACGCCGCTGGATCAACCACAAGGCGATCGCGAACCAGACGCAACCCCATGCCGTGTAGAAGACCTTGTTGTAGAATACCGTCCGGGCCCATATAAACGGTTCTATGTCCAGGGGTTTGTCGAACGGGTTGTGAAAGAGGTACGTCACCCTGTGCGATCCCGCACGTCTTATCAGCACCTCAAGCAGCAGGAATGCCGTCACCAGCAGTACCGCTATGTTACCGCTCTTGAATATGACCGACAAGAGCACCGTCCCTGAAGCGACGAAAACGAGCGGCGGGATAACGTAAATCCACGTCAAGAGGATTGGCAGGTCAACCGCAAACAGGTACGTGAGCACGATTAGCAAGAGTGCCAGCAAACACGAGAGAAGCATCACGACCGCGAACTTGATCAGCCAGATGCGATGGCGTGATGCCGAAACCGTGAACAACGTCTCGAGCACGCCGGAACTGTGCTCGCTCATCAGAAGGTCCATCGACAGGAATACCGTTACCACTGTCGTCGGAATCCAGACCAGCCAGAAGAGGGCGTCATCGAGAGTGGACGCTTCCATTCGGTTCAATACGATGCACGCTGCCGCAAAGTAGATCAACACTCCAGCAAGGAGAACCAGCACCTTGCGGCCAAACACTATCCTGTAGTTGAACTTCAGAGAGAGCAGTACTATCGACAGTTTTGCCGGAATGCTGAGTTCTCTAAAAGTCGCCATCTGGTCTTACGCCGGCTCCTGAGCAGTCCTCAGCAGCCACAAGTAGGCGTCCTCCAACGTGGGCGGGACCTCCTCGCCCACTTCTTTGCCTTCTTCTCTGACTATGAAACGCACTCTGACGCCATCAGCTTCGCGCACCTGCGTAACAATGTGGGTTCGCTCCTTGAGCTCGCGCAACAGATCCTCGTCAACGAGGGCTTCCCGGACCCTTCCCTGCGCGATCCGCTGCAAATCTTCCGGCGGGCCGCGGAAAATGAGGCGCCCGTGATCGAGCACTGCAACGTCATTGCACGTACTCGATATGTCCTCTGTAATATGGGTCGAGAACAGGACAATTCGGTCTTTGCTGAGTTCGGCCAGAAGGTTCCGGAAACGTATTCGTTCCATCGGGTCCAGCCCCGCTGTCGGCTCGTCCACGACGATGATCTTCGGCAGGTGCAGCAGGGTCTGGGCTATGCCGACCCGCTGCCGCATCCCGCCGGACAGGGACGATATCTTGTCGTGTTTTCGGTCTTCCAGGTGAACCTCCGCAAGCACCCTGTCGATGAGCCCGTGCCGCTCCTCCTTCTCGTAAATGCCGTTGAGAAGAGCGAAGTACTCGAGGTAGTCCCACATCGAGAAGTTGCCGTACAGCCCGAAATGCTGTGGCAGGTACCCTATTATCGGCTGCACGTCCGCACGGTAGTCGCGTATCTTGCGACCGTTGATCTTCACGCAGCCGCGAGTCGGCTCGTAGATGTTGCAGAGTATACGCATGAGCGTCGTCTTGCCGGCACCGTTCGGGCCGAGCAGACCGAACATGCCCTTCCCGATCTCGAGGTCTACCCCGTAAAGCGCCTCGACCTCCTGTTTCACGCCGGCCACTATGGGTATGCGGAGCGCGAGACGCTTGAGCCGTCCCCAGATCCCACCCATCTTCGATATGTCCACCTCACCCCGACGTGCCTTCGAAGCAAGCTCGTTCAACGAGTGCAGAAGCATTGCGAACACAAGAAACACGACCACCAGCCACGATTGCGCGTTCACCCGGTAGTAGATATAGGCTGCCAGACCGAACGTCGGCAACCGTACGGCCATACCCCAGAACGTGCGGCGCCACGTCGACGGGCTGGCGTCTATGTTGTAGAAGTTGTCGCCTTCGCACAGCTTGCCAAACGAACAGACCAGATCATATACCAAGGCCCACGTGACGCACCCGTTGACAAACACCCAGAACGGGAGCTCGAAATAAGAATGGAAATAGCCCATGAGACCCAGCAGCGGTATCTTCCAAATAAGGTCCTCGCGCACATGGGTCTTGTTGACCACGGGAACGCCCTGTTTGCGCATGGTCGCCTCGCGCCGCCGTTTCTTCTTCCAGTCACGGACTACGTGACGGTCCGAACCGTATATCTTCGTGAGGTTCCGTATCGAGATGTGCACGTCCTCTCCCTCGAATATGCTGACATGGGTGACCGTCTTTACCACTTTGAGGAACGCCCACACAACCCCGGCCACGATAAAGTAAAAGCTCGGTGCCAACACCATCCGCCATTGCCAGCGTTCCACCCAGTTGGCTCTGATGAACCCGAAATAGTAGAGCGCGGCAGTTGCCGCGCCCGCGACTGCGAGTCCCCCGATGTGAATGCTCTTGAGCCAGCGACCGATATCGTTGAGGCTCATGTACATCGCCGGGACAAACACCAACGTGAAGAATGTCGAGGCGCCCAAACCGAATATCACGGTGACCGCAAACGGCGGCCAGATCTCGTTCTCGCCTCCCTTCCGTATGGCCAGCGGAAGCAGGGCCAGCATCGTGGTGGCCGTCGTCATCATGACGGGCCGCAACCGGTTGCGGCCGGCTTGAAGCATGGCCCTGTTCTGCGGATACCCTTTGCTCATAAGGTTCCGCGCCTGGCCAAGGGTGAGTATCGCATCGTTCACCGCTATGCCGACGAGCATGACCAACCCTGCCATAACCATGAAGTTCACTGCTGTGTCCGTAACCATGAACCCCCAGAGAACGCCTGTCATCGCAAGAGGGAGCGTGGCCATCACGCATAGCGGCGTACCGATATCCTCGAACAACGCCGCCAGCAGCAGGAACACGCAAGCGGCCGCCGCGATTACCGCCCATCGCATCGAATGGTCTTCCTCCTCTTTATGGACGATGTTGAGCGTGTAGCCGCGGGGCAACCGGATGGTGCCAATGATATCGTCGACGTTCTTCTGCAGCATCTGGAGACGGCTTGCGGACCGGGCGATGTCACCCCTGAACGCGTACGCAAGTTGCACCTCGTGTTGCTGGTCGCGCCGCCGAATCTGTTTCGAGGTTTCGGCAAGCTTAAACTCCGCCAGCTCTGCCATCTCGACGAAGCGCCCGTCCGGGGTAAGCACCTTCATCTGTTCCAGATCCTCTATCGTGCGCTCCTTGCCACCCTCGATCCGAACGAGAATGTCTATGTCCTCATCCTTCGTCCGGTACGGGACCGTTAGCTCTTCGCCGCGACGCCGCGCGAACCATACAATTCCGGCCAGGCTCTGCATGGTGATTCCCCAGCGCGACAGCACGTCCCGCTTGCCCCTGATCTGCAGCTCCGGCGCGCCTGGTTCGGTATACGAGTGGACGTACCGGATCTGATAGCCCATATTGAGCCGCAGCAGTTGTTCGATCTGCAGGGCTATCTTCTCGAGCGTTTCGGAATCTTCGCCACGCACCTTTATGTATTCCCGGTTGCCGGAACCGCCAAAGACTGCCATCGACTCTCTGGCAATGTCATCGGGTATCGCATCGCGACCTCCCGAGAACCAGACGCGGTCTTCAAGACCGTCCATCGTGTTGGTCCTGTTGCGTATCTGCATCTTGAGAGCGCCGATATCGAGTTCTGTCGTTCTATTCTTTAGCTCGGCGAACTCTACGTTCACCTGGGCGCTTTCGGGCTCTATGTTGGCATGGATCTCTTTCACGTCCGGCAACTCCTTGCAGAGATCCTCCAGCTTCGCGGTCAGCCTGCTGGCCGTCTCGATCGATGTGCCTTTCGGGAACCTTATCTGCGCCTCGAACGAGTCGACAGGTTCGAGAAAATCGTACCGCATCAGGATAATCGTGAGGCAGACTATCAGCGTAAAGAAGAAGAACAAGATCGTCAACACCATGGTGAGCAAACGGTGACGCAACACTGCCTTGAGCGATACCACGTAGATCTCGAGCATCCTGTTGTGCTTGCGTTCGGACGCCTTCCGGCGGTCTATTGTGCGGGCTGCGAGCATCGGGATAAGCGTCAGGGAGACAAAGACCGACACCAGCAGGGGGGGGGCGATCGAGTAGACGAACTCCTCCATGATGAGCCTGAACTCGTTCTCTATCAGGAAAAAGACCGGCAGGAACACTATAAGGGTTGTACACGTCATGGCGATTATCGGCATGGTGACCTCGTTGGTCGCCCGGATGGCCGCGGTGATACCGTCTTTTGCGAGTGTGGCGTGCCGGAACGTGTTCTCTATCACGACGACGCCGTTGTCCACGAGCAGCCCGATAGCGAAGGCGAACCCGAGCAACGAGAGAAGGTTTATCGTCACGCCGATGAAGTAAAAAACATTGAACGTTATGAGCAGCGATACGGGTATCGCCAGCAGGATGATCGACACCGTGCGCAGCCGTTTCAGGAATATGAGCAAGACGCCAAGCGCCATCGCCACGCCGAACAGCGCCAGCTTCTGTACTCTGTGAATCGAGTACGAAACCTTGTCCGCAGCATCAAACGCCGTCGAGATATGAACGCCGCGATCCGCCAGTTCAACGTTCAAAAGGCGGAGTTCCCGGTGCAAGGACTTGGCAACACGCAGCAGGTTTGCCGCGTCGTCCTTGCGTACGAGCAGCATCACGGCCGGGTTGCCGTTGATCCTCGATATCCTGTCTTGATCCTTCCGGCCAAGCCGGACCTCGGCAACGTCCTTAAGCAGTATCCGGCCGTCTGTGCTCACCGGGATCTCCCGGACATCGCCTATGCTCGTCAGCCGCCCTATCAGCGACACGAAGTGTTTCTTGCCACCGTCTTCTATATCGCCGAGATACTCGGTGCGGCGGTTGAACGCGACAATCTTCTGGGTTACCATCGGCAGGGGTATCTGCAACGCCTCGCACCGGTCTTCGTCTACGATCACCTCGACGGCGTACTCCTTCCCGCCGCTTGCTCGCACGTCTACGACCCCGTCTACGGATTCTATGCGCGGGATGATCTTGTCGTCCGCCAGGTTGCGCAACCGGTCGGGATCCCCGCTGCCGCCGACGACCAACTGCATGAGTATGCTCGTGAAGTCTCTGGCGTCAAACCGTTGCACGTAGACGAACGACTGCTCCGGAAACTGTTTCCTCAACACGCTCATGCGTTGCTCGAGCTTGAGGTACGCGTAGCGCATGTCCGTGCCGAAGTCAAACGAAACGAGTATGTCGGCGCGCTCCGGGTACACAGATGAGTCTATGGATTCGATGCCTTCGAGCGCAGCTATCGCTCCCTCGGCAGGAATGACCATCTCCTGCTCCATCTCCTCCGGGGAAGCGCTTGGTGAGAACAAGACAATATACAGATGCGGGAATACCATGTTCGGCACCAGCTCGACGGGCAAAAGATAGTACGATACGGCACCGAGCAGGCTGAGCGCGATGAACACCATCGACGTGGCGATGGGCCGCTTGACGGCAATCGTTGCTATGCTGAAGCTAGTTTTGTTGTCTGCCACCGATTCTTTTCCGGCTGGGTTTCTTATCTTGTCATTCTGAGCGAAGCGAAGAATCTCGATTGTACACGTAGCACCTTAGAGGCGAGATTCTTCGCTTCGCTCAGAATGACACTCTTAGTTGATAGCTCGTAAACTTGACTCATTCGCCAAGCTTTGCCTCCACAAAGACGGCCGGAACTGACAATACAAAATGCCGCATGTAAACGGTTCGCAGCGTCATGATTCGGAGGCTTTCCTTCTCGACGTCTTAATGGACCTACCAATGATTCGGCAGAGCTCATTACTCTTCATCCTCACCTGCTACCCCCGCTCATTTTGCATTTTCAGTTTTAGATTTTAGATTGTGTCCTTCCGTCTGATGCCGTCAAGTATCGTATAGACTACCGGTATCACAAGCAGCGTTAGTACGGTCGAGCAACAGAGACCGGCGATAACGGCTATCGCCATGGGAGCGCGCAGCCGTGCGCTTTCGCCGATGCCGAGCGACAACGGCAACAGGGCCAGTATCGTCGTCAGACTCGTCATGAGAATCGGTCTGAGCCTGGTTTGCCCCGCTTCGACGATCGCGTCGCGGCGTCGAGCGCCGCGCCGCCTGAGCTGGTTGATGAAATCCACGAGAACGATCGAGTCGTTAACCGCTATGCCTGCGAGCATTATCGCGCCGATATACGCCATCACGCTGAACGGCTTCCCAAGTGCGTAGAACGCTATCACCACGCCCGTACCCGCAAGCGGCACAGTCAGCAGTATCACGAAGGGGTGCAGCAACGATTCGAACTGGCCGGCGAGCACCATGTACACCAGCACGACAGCAAGGATCATCGCGAACTGGAGCGCACGGAAACTCTCTGCGCGGCGTTCTTCCTCTCCGGCAATCTCTATCCTGTAGTGGCGCGGCGGCGCTATCGGCGCGAGCACCCGCTTGACCCCATCTATCGCCTTGCTGAACTTCACCCCTTTGGCAAGGCTTGCGCTCACCGTCCCGGTCCGCTGCTGCTCCCGCCGCACGATGGTACGCGGCCCTTCGGTCTCCTTCAGTTCGGCAATGTCGGAGAGTGAGAGCAGTGCATTCACCGGGTTCTCTATCTCGATGTTGTAGAGTTCCCTGAGCGTCGGCTCGGCAAACTTTATCTCGACGTCCCGCTCTTCGTCCTCCGCGGTAAAATCACCGACTACCTCGCCGTCCACCTTCTGCCGAACGATTGCAGCTACCTGCTCCGCGTCAAGCCCGAAGCTCGCCGCCAGCAGCCTGTCGAGCACGATCTGGATCTCCGGATGCCCTCCCTCGAAACTTGTCCTGACGTTGTAGAGCTCTTCGAGCTCCGACATTCGTTCTGCAACGGTCTCGGTCAGGTCACGCAGCCGGTCGAGGTCCGGACCTCGCACCTCAACGTTTACCGGCGCCGCGCTCGACCCTATGGTCTGCTGAAGCGTCGACTCGTGGAGAATATAGTTCAGTTTGATGCCCGGCAGTTGCCGAATAAGGGGGTCTATCGCCGCTACAAGGCCCTCCGTGCTCATACGCGCGTCGCGCGCCTCGACGAGTTCGAGTAAACCCGTGCTATCGACAATCCTCGCAAGGGTGCCGTCCGGCTTTTCTCTCTGGGCCATGACGACCGATATCTTGGTCGTGTTGGAACCCGTAACCTCTTCTTCGAGCACAGCAGTCTCATCGTGTATCTCGCCGACTCTGGCGAACACTATCGCAACGTTCTGCCCCGCCGTTGCCTCAATTATGTCTTCAATCTGTCCGACATACCCTTCGGTCGACTCGATGGGAGTTCCTTCGGGCAGACGGACTTCGATAATGAACTGGCCCTGGTCGGCCTTGGGAATGAACTCGGTACCCACCTGCGGGATAAGGTAAACAGAGACACCAAGTAGAACCAATGCCAGCAGGATAACGATAATCTTGTGGTCGAGACATTTGCCGAGCACGGCCGCGTATATCGGGTGTTTGCCCACGCGCCCCAGGCTCTCATCCTTTATCGTGAGATACTTCGACGCGGCAGCGGGAATGATCGCCAGCGCAACTACCAACGACGACAAGAGCGAGAACGCCACCGTCATCGCCTGCTCTTTGAACAGCTCGCCCGCTATCCCGCGCACAAAGACTATCGGCAGGAAAACGACCACCGTCGTTATCGTCGAGGCCACTATGGCGCCGGCAACCTCGCGCGTACCCTCGACCGCGCTGTCGAATGTCGACTCGCCGAGCTGGCGATGCCGGAATATGTTCTCCACAACGACGATCGCGTTGTCAACAAGCATCCCCGCCCCGAGCGCCAAGCCACCCAGCGTCATGATGTTCAGGGTCAGGTCCGAAAAGTACATCAGGTTGAACGTCGCGATAATCGATATCGGAAACGCCAAACATACAACCCAGGTCGTGCGGAAGTTACGGAGAAACACGTACAGCACCAGGATCGCCAGGATCACACCGTAGGCTGCCGTTTGATACACCTCACGTATCGCCGTCTTGATGAACCGCGCCTGATCGTCGGCGACGATGATCCGTATCCCGGGAATGTCTCGTTCGAGCCTGACAAGCTCTTTCTTGACAATGTCAACCACCTGGACGGTGTTTTCCTCGGCTTCTTTGTATACCGACACGCCGACACATTCCTCGCCGTTGAGCCGGACGATGCTCTCGACCTCTTTGAAGTCGTACCGGATATCCGCCACCTCGGTCAGCTTGATTGGCACTTTCTCGACAGAGAACTGCGCGTCGGGATTCATCTCGCCGGGCGCGTCCGAAGTCCGATACCCGATGGTCACGTCGCGCACATCTTTGGGCCCCTTGAACTCCCCAAGGGCACGCACAATAAAGAGCCGGTCGTTCTCTTCTATCTCTCCCCCCGACGCGTCGATGTTGGCCGCTTGTACGGCCTGTCTGATATCGGCGAACGTCAGGTTGTAAGACTTGAGCAGGTACGGGTCCGGCTCGATGAGCACCTGCCGCTCCCTGCCGCCCGACACCCTCGCGGCTGCAACACCCTCGAGGCTCTCGAGCCGTCTCTTGACGGCCTCCTCACCGATCCGCCGAAGCTCGTCCAAGTCCTGGTCCTGTGACCCGATGATCCCGAACGTCAGGATCGGCAACTGCTGCGGGTCGAACCGTGCGACGACGACATTGTCAACCTCCCGTTCGCCGCTGTAGGGCGCGACCTGTTTCTGGACCTCGAGAAGAGCGAAGTCCATGTCGGTGTTCCAGGCGAACTCGGTGGTCACGACGATCCTGCCGACGTAGGAGACCGAACTCACCTTGCGGACGTGGTGCACCGTCCCGAGCTGCCCCTCGAGCTGCTCGCCGTACGTGTCCTCCATCTCGCGAGGCGATTTGCTGCCCGACTCGAGCGCGACGACGATCTTGGGGCTCTGCACATCCGGCAGAAGGTCCGTACCGAGCCGCTGGAGGGAAACCAACCCCAGGAGCAGAATGCCGCACACGAACATCGCTACCGTAACAGGATGCCGTGCAGAAAAGCTTGGTAGACTCATATGACAGGTGTTCTGACCAACGCGCTGCTCCGGAGCTACTTGCTCACCGTCACGCGCGTTCCGTCTCGAAGTGTCTCGTAGTTCTCGACTATGAGAACGTCACCGGGTTCAATGCCGTTTATTATCTCAACAGCGTCCTTCGTCTCGATGCCGACGTTTACTTCGCGCGCAACCGCCTTCTCATCCTCGACGACAAAGATGACAGGCCTGTTGTTGCGCGTCTGTACCAGCTCGGAACGTACCACAACGGCGTCTTCGCGACGCGATACTATTATGTCTGCCTTGACGAACATTCCGGGCCGCAGCTGCTCGTCGGTGTTGTCGATCGTTATCTCGGCTTTGAACGCGCGCGTTGTCGGGTCCGCCGCAGGGCTTATCATCGTCACTGTACCCTCGAACGCTTCGTTCTTGAGCGCGAAGTTCTCGACACGCACCGTCTGGCCGACTTTGACCGACGGATAGTCAGGGTTTGAGATATTCACGTCGGCGATTATCGTCCGGTAATTCATCACGGTCGCTATCTCGGTTCCCGGCATGACCCTGTCGCTGTCAACTATCTCCGCAAGCCTGACTATCTTCCCCGCGACCGGCGACCTTATTGCCAGTTTCTTCAGTTGCTCTTCGGCCGCATCGTACGCGTATTGAGCGTGTATCACAGCCGTTCGCGCCTGTTCGAGCATCTCATCAGACGCGCTGTTGGCTTCATGAAGCTCTTCCTGGCGTCCGAGACTCCTCTTGGCGTCCGCGAGCTCCTGTTTGCGTGCGTCCACCGCTATCTGTGCCTCGAGTTCCGGGTTCTTCAGCTCGGCGATGAGGTGGCCCGCTTTCACGTCGTCGCCCTCGTCCAGCCGCTCGCCGGCCGAGTTCTTGCCCATCACAAACCGGCCTTCGGCCTCAGCCATCAGAACAGCCTGTTCCTTGGCCCTGAGCGTGCCGGTGGTTTTTGCAAGGGCCTCGATAGCCTCCCGAGAAACCTCGCCCACCTTGACCGGCGTCTTCATCTCCGGGGCATCCACAGCGGCGTCCTCGCGACACCCGCTCACCACACCAACAAACAACGCAACATACACCAACACACGAAGTGACCTGATCACCCGTTGCTCCTTTACGTATCGTGACGTGCCGTCTTCACTATCGCGATCGCGTGCAGCGCACGCATGCCAATTCGCTGAATATCGCATCTACGCCCCTTGATACACCCATTTCACAGCGTCGGCGTACACGCGCTGACTGCGCCGGCGCATCTCTTCAGTTTCATCGGAAAGCTCGACCCGCGCTTCCCCGTCCGATTCGAACCGGTACTTCCCAAGGCTGTTCCAGCCCGTCTTGGCCGTGGCCACGTTGAAGTCTATATCCTGGCTGCTGTCGCCATTCTTGACCGTCATCTTATACCGACCGCGCAAGTAAGAAGGCAGAGGATAGGCATAGAAAAACACTTCATACATGCCGTCCCTGGGCAGCGACGCCGACCAAACGGCCTTCTGCGTACCCTTCCCACGCGTTTTCAGCTTCCTGGTGCGCACGTACTTCCCGTACGCAGATTCGATCTTCTGTTCATGCCATCGCCGGAGCCTTCCATAGCCACGGTACTCGGGATACTCCTCGTCTTCTTCGACTTTGCCTTCTTTTCCTTTCGCCGAACGAAAGTAGGTTCTGGACTCTGTGTTGACCGTGGAGAAACCTTCGTCGCGGTCGTCAACGATGATAGCAAGCTCGCGCTCCGTGGCAGGAACCGTTCTGACCGAATCCTCGCCGGCTACGTCTTTGGTCTCTTCGGGAACGTACAACGTCTCAAACGGCGGCTCCTCGTTCCGGGCATGGGCAGGCAGCAAGCGAACGGACTTGGGTTTGTCTCTGAAAACGACCCGCACCTCTTTCTCTTCATAGCTGTCAAAGAAAAGGGGTTTCTCAACGGTGTTGGCGTCGGCTGGTCCCTCCGTCTCGAACTCCAAAAGAACAGACCCTCTGCCCTCTTCGAGGTTCGCTACTCTCACAACCGCCTGGAACTCCCGCTCGCGCTGGCCCGTATCTATCTCGTAGGCCTCGGCGTGCTTGATCGCGTAGCCGGGAACAACCGGCTCCGAGATGAACTGGCGGAACACCCACGAGAGATCCTCTCCCGAAAACGTCTCCGCCTCCCGCCGCAGATCGTCGAGACTCAGCTGCTTAAACTGGTACTTCTCTCTCAGGCCCGGGATGAACTCCGACCATTGCTTGTCGCCGAGCGCCATCATGAGCGTGCGTATCAGCCCTTCGGTCTTCAAGTCCAAGAGCTGGTTGAATTTCTTCTCTTCTTCCGTCGGGGCAAGCTCACCCAACGGAATGAGCCGTGATTTCTGGTCGAGTTCAAGGTATTCCCTCGCGCGGGAGCTCAGGCCGGCGGACGCTGTCGTTTGCCCGTCTTCACTGCGCATGTTGAAATTCGGCCCTCCCATCATCAACGACGCAGCGAATCTCCCGCCTAGCTGATGCCTGTCCAGTGCTGTTTCAGAGAACGCCGCCGTGAATGCCTGGCCGAGAGCGCCGTTACCCTCACCTACGGGATCGATTTGGAACTCCCAGTAGTTCGACAGTACGTTCACCTCGAGGTCGCCGCCAAAGACGTTGCGCTCGAAGTACCTCTTGAGTAGCTCCACCTTGACCTGTGCGTCGGTCGCGCCGGTTCCTTCCGCCTTGGTGCTTCTCCTTGCCCGTCTATACGATTGGGTGAAGCTGATGTTGAAGAAATCCGTCTCCTTTATCAATAGAACGCCCGGCTGGACGAGAAGGTTTCGCCCGTCCCACGAATCGCTGAACGTGCGGCATTGGACGGGTACCTCGACAAGCGAGAGAAAACCGTACGGATATGAGAGGTGTAGTCCGTCGCCGATTCGTTCGAGTGAGTCGGCTATTTCGCGTTCGAGATCCTCCGCCGCGTCACTGAAGAACTCCACATTCTCGCTGTGTTCCGGTGCGTAATAGAACGCGCAGTCGATCTCTCTTATCTTCGTCCGGGCCTTCTCGTACGTCCCGGCACAGAGAGAGAACTGGGGGACCGGAACATCCGATTCGAAGACTACCCTGCTGGCCTTTCCTTCGGCTTGTTCGTCGGCAATTGAACCTTGAGTGACCGCGGTATATCCGGGGGGCATCTCGACCGCGATCCGCGAAGTCGCCCAGTTCTTTGGCCGCCTCTCAGGGTACTCGTGCCCGAACGTCGAGTTCGGAATCGGATACCAGTGACTTTCGGGCAGGAAGAAACAGTAACGCGACCCGATCCACGACGAGAGATCGCCCAGCGTCTCCTCCATCTCTCCCTCCCATCGTTCTCTGCGGTCCTTCGGCGTGAACGGAACGAGCCACGATGAGCGCTGGTCTGTGTTGCCCCCATAGGTCCACTCGAGCCAGACCTGATCTCCCGGGGCCAGCGGCGTCGCAAGCTCGATCTCCACCACCATCCCCTTTCGCGCCACGGCCACTGCTGTACCATCCGTTGTTGATACACCTCCGATATCCAGGCCCGGGTTGAGTGTGAAGACGAACTTCCCCTGTTCCTCAGTGCTCCGGTTGCGGAGCTGGGTCTTCACCTTCCCCTCGAGCCGCCGCCTGCTGGGAATCACCTTGATATCCATCTCGTAACGGTCCACCGCAGCAGACGTGTTCGGGATTGCGGACGTGAGCTCGTCCCGCCATGCTTCCCGCACGTCGTTGGACGACTTCAGGTCCAACGGGTAGTAAACCGCAAGCGACGTTGACGCGACCAACAGCACGGCAAGAGCCGTTATCAATCCCTTGCGGCGGCGTGCCGTTTCCGGCCTGGGGTAGAAAAAAACGGTTCCCGCCACGAGCAATATCGTGAAGCAGCCATACAGCAGCCGGTGGAGGGCAAGCTGCCTCCACGGCCCGTACCCTATCAGGGCGGAATAGCTCATCGCTTCTCCGTAACCGCCTATGTCGAATACATCGTAACGGGAGGCTAGCCACACGGTAACCACAAGGATAAAGGCTATTGCCGCAAGAGCCGCGAGCGCCCGGCTCCTCAACAGGGACGAGAGAAACGCCGTCAACGACAGAAGGAACGCTACTGCCACCACACAGACGAAGATGAAGTATTTGCCAACGGCGCGCAGCGACGTGGCGTGAAATCCGAACAGTCTGTTCAATACCAGACTCAAGCCGAGCACTGTGCCCATCAGGCATACCAGCGGAAGCAATATGCCCAGAATTCGTCCCACAACATAGTCCGGTGTCGGCACGGGCCTTGAACTGATAACGTCGACTATACCTACCTGCTTGTCGCGTGTTCCAACATCGTTGGCGAAGAACACGACGAAGAACGTGAGCAGCTGCGTCATGACGGTCAGCGCGATGAGCGTGGTGTTTGTCGCGGTCAGGAACGGGCCGAGATAGTTCTCGGCCGAGACGAAGTAAAGCATCAACGACAGGCCGACGAGATACAGGATGGCCACTACAAAGCAGATAGCCGCAAGAATCCGAAACCGCCACGACCGGGTCAGCATCTTCGATTCATGCTTGATAATACGACACAGTTGGGATATGCGCGACATTACGCCACCGCCCCTGCCTGGACGAGACCGGGTTCTTCGCGAAGCCGGTCTCCCATGAATAGCACGTACGCGTCTTCGAGGGTGGGCGCGACTTGTTCCGCGTTGCTGCACGGCGGTTCGTCCCCTACCACGCGCATCCTCAGACCGTCCCGCGTAGCCAGGGTTCTCACGATCTGGTCTCGCGCTTTGATCTCCTCCAGGCCTGCATCCGCGTCAACCGCAAACTCCCAGGTCCGGCCCTGAGCCTTTGATATCAATGAAGACGGCCGGCCGCTGAAAACGATCGTCCCATTGTCCAGTATCGCCATCCGCTCGCAACTGCTCGATATGTCTCCGACTATGTGTGTTGAGAGAATGATCGTCCGGCCCTCGCCAATTTGCGACAGGACTCCGCGCAGCTTTATACGTTCCTCGGGATCCAGCCCGACCGTCGGCTCGTCGACTATGAGCAGGTCGGGCGGGCCCAGCAACGCTTGTGCTATGCCGACTCGCCGGTGCATCCCGCCGGACAGCTTCTTTATCAGGCGGTTGCGGACTTCGGTCAAGCCGGTCGATTCCAACACCGTCTCGACGGCGCCGCGCCGGATCTGCTGGCCCTGCATACGGCGCAGCGTGCAGGAGTAGTCCAGAAACTCTTTGACGGTGAGCGTCGGGAACCCACGAAAGTCCTGAGGCAGGTATCCCAGGGACCGCTTGACGTAGTCCCTGCTCTCAGCTAGGTTTCTGCCGTCGATAAGCACACTCCCCGACGTCGGTTTCAGCAAGGCCGCCAGGATCCTCATCAGGGTCGTCTTGCCGGCACCGTTCGGGCCCAGCAAACCAAACAGACCGGTCGAGATCTCCAGATTGACCCCGTCAAGTGCGCGCCGGTCGCCGGAATAGACTTTTGTCAGGTTCTCAACAACTAGTTCCATACGTAACCACTACTGTGGATGCATTGCGGCAATATGCTTCTAATCGTTTAATTTTAGTGCTTTACCGTGACTATTGTCAAGCTTGGCGATGGGTTGGTTCTGTTCGACATGACGGCCCGCGAGCATAGGCCTTGCTTTTGTCCGCCGTTTGTGGTATCACATGTGGTGCGGGGAGGAATTGGGATTCCGGCCATTCAGGCCGGATTGCGCCCACCGAGATTAGCGCGCTGAAGGTTTGGTCCTGTACTGAAGTCGGGACAACGGTGCCGGGCTGATCCGCAGATGATCGATCACAGTTGTCCCGGAGGATGTTGGCTACAATGTCTGTTGCAAACGCAGTCGCCGAGCCCAAGCGCGAAGAGATAGCATCCACACTCGACGCCTTGATTGCGCGAGGCGAGTCCAACCTCATAACGCTGTTGCAGGAGATCCAAGAGCAGTTTGGCTACATACCCCCTTCGTCGCTCGAGGTGCTTAGCGAGAAAACGGGCACGAAACTGAGCCGGGTATACGGCGTCGTTACCTTCTACGCCCAGTTTTATCTTGAACCGCGTGGGAAACACGTCATACGCTGCTGCCGCGGCACCGCGTGCCACGTGAAAGGTGCCGGCAAAATCATCGACAGCGTGAAGGACGTGCTTGGGATAGACGAGAACGAGACAACCCCCGATCTCAAGTTCACGTTCGAGACCGTCGCGTGCCTCGGGACCTGTTTTCTCGCGCCCGTGATGATGATAGACAACCAGTACTTCGGCAGCCTTACCGCACGGAAGATAAGGAACATTCTGAAGAGCTACGGGGAGTCCGCTTCATGACGAAACTGACGTCGTTCGAAGACCTTGAAACACTGCGTTCGGACCTTGCCCAAAAGTACAACAAGACGAGACGCTCGGTGCGCATCTGCATGACTGGATGCCGCGCGTTGGGCGCGCTCGACGTGTACGACGCGTTCGTCTCGGAGCTTGAAAAGCAGGGGCTCACCGGTGATGTCAACCTGGTCAAGACCGGCTGCATCGGCTTCTGTGCAGGCGCGCCTGTCATCGCGATCGATCCGGACGGCATATTCTACCAGACCGTGTCGCCCGACGACGTTCCCGAGATCGTCTCCACAACACTGCGCGACGGCAAGATCGTCGAACGGCTCTGCTGGTCCGACAACGGCACGCCCGTCCCGCTCGCCGAGGGTATCCCGTTCTTCAAGAACCAGAAGAAGCTCGTTCTCAAAAACTGCGGGCTGATTGACCCAACCAGCATAGAAGACTACATCGTGCATGGCGGATATGGTGCTCTTGCGAGAAGCCTCAATGAGATGACGCCGGAATCCGTCATCCAGGAGGTTCTCGACTCCGGACTGAGAGGCCGTGGAGGCGCGGGGTTCCCCACCGGACGCAAATGGACGTTCGCTCGCGGGGCGTCCGGCGAGCCGAAATACCTCGTCTGCAACGCCGACGAGGGCGACCCCGGCGCGTTTATGGACCGTGCCGTGCTCGAAGGCGACCCGCACGCCGTGATCGAGGGAATGCTCATCGCCGCGTACGCAATCGGTGCTGCCGAAGGGTTCATGTACGTGCGCGCTGAGTACCCAATAGCCATCGAGCACGTCTCGATCGCGTTGGACGAAGCCCGCGAGCTCGACCTGCTCGGGGACAACATCCTCGGCTCCGGGTTCAGTTTCAACATCGCCGTCCGCAAGGGTGCCGGCGCGTTCGTCTGTGGCGAAGAGACAGCGCTGATCGCCTCGATCGAAGGCCGTCGCGGGATGCCGCGGCCTCGACCGCCGTTCCCGGCTATATCGGGGTTGTGGGGCAAACCGACGAACATCAACAATGTCGAGACGCTCGCAAACGTGCCGCACATCATACTCGAGGGCAGCAAGGCGTACGCGAGCATAGGTACCGAGAAGAGCAAGGGAACGAAGATCTTTGCTCTGGCCGGTAAGGTCAACAACACGGGCCTTGTCGAAGTGCCGATGGGCGCTACAATACGGGATATCGTCTTCGAGGTCGGCGGCGGCATTCCCGATGGTCGCACGTTCAAGGCGGTTCAAATGGGCGGCCCTTCCGGCGGTTGCGTACCGGACGAGTACCTCGACCTGTCCATAGACTACGACTCGGTCGCGCAAGTCGGGGCGATCATGGGTTCGGGCGGACTCATCGTCATGGACGACGCGACGTGCATGGTCGATGTCGCCAGGTTCTTCATAGATTTCGTCCAGAAAGAGTCCTGTGGCAAATGTGTCCCGTGCAGGGTGGGCACGAAGCGCATGCTGGACATTCTCACACGTATCACCAAAGGCGAGGGTGTCGAAGGCGACATCGAGAAGCTTGAACGTTTGGCGAATGTCGTGAAGCCGGCGTCCCTCTGCGGGCTCGGCCAGACCGCGCCGAATCCCGTCCTCACCACCATAAGATACTTCCGAGACGAGTACGAAGCGCACATACGCGACAAGAAATGTCCTGCGGGCGTGTGCCAGGCGTTGCTCTCCTACAGCATCGATCCGGAAAAGTGTACGGGATGTCACGCGTGCGCCAAGGTGTGTCCCACCGAGGCGGCCACCGGCGAGAAGAAGGAACCACACACGATCAACCGCGAGCTTTGTATCAAGTGCGGTGCGTGTCTCGAGGCGTGCAAGTTCGAAGCGATAGTAGTCGAATAGATGAGAGGCTGAGATGATCTCTATAGAGATAGACGGCAAGACAATCGAGGTTGAACCAGGGACGACCGTGCTTCAGGCCGCACAACAGCTCGGGATAGATATCCCACACCTCTGTTACGATCCCAACCTGCCCCCTACCAGCTCGTGCCGGCTCTGCATCGTCGAGGTCGAGGGTGCCAAGAGCTTCTCCGCATCGTGTTCACTGCCCGTCTCGGACGGGATGGTTGTGCGGACGCAGACGCCCGAACTGGTTGAGGCGAGGCGCACCATTATCGAGCTCCTTCTGTCAAACCATCCTCTCGACTGCCTCACCTGCGAGAAGAGCGGCGACTGCAAGCTGCAGGATTACGCCTACCAGTTGGGCGTCAAATCATCGAGTTTCGAAGGCGAACGGTTCGAGTTCGAACCGATCATAGACAACCCCGCGATATGCGTTGACCACGGCAAGTGCATACTCTGCGGGCGGTGTGTGACTGTCTGCCACGAGATCCAGGTGACCGGCGCAATTGACTTTGTCGGCAGAGGCTTTCCAACCCGTGTTGACCTGCCCATGTTCAAGAACCGGCTCGAGTCCGACTGCAACTTGTGCGGTAACTGCGTCCAGTTCTGCCCTGTCGGGGCGTTGACCGACGTCAAAGCGCAGGGAACCGGCCGCGAATGGGAGATGGAGAAGGTCGACACGATTTGCCCATACTGCGGCGTGGGGTGTACGTTGCGCATGAGCACGCGCGACAACACCGTCGTGAAGATAGCTTCCGCTCCGGGAGTCGGTGTCAACAAGGGGTTTCTCTGCGTCAAAGGCAAGTTCGGCTACGACTTCCTCGACCACACTGACCGGCTGACGACACCGCTTGTCAAGAAGGATGGCACGTTCCACGAGGCCACCTGGGACGAGGCGCTCGACCTGGTCGCGAAACGGTTCACCGAACTGAAGAAGAAACACGGCGCTGAAGCGATTGCGGGTCTCAGCTCAGCCAAGACAACGAACGAAGAGAACTATCTGATGCAGAAATTCGTCCGGGCTGTCTTCGGCACGAACAACGTCGACCATTGCGCGCGCCTGTGCCACGCGTCGACGGTGGCCGGGCTGGCACGGGCGTTCGGAAGCGGTGCCATGACGAACTCGATCGACGAGATAGAAGAAGCCGATGCGATATTCGTGATCGGCTCGAACACGACAGAGTGCCACCCGGTCATAGGCGCGGCCATCAAACGTGCCGCCACTCAGCGAGGCGCGACGCTTATTGTTGCCGACCCGCGCAACATCGAGCTTACCGAGTACGCCGCTGTCCACATGCGGCAGCGGTCGGGCACCGACGTCGCGCTGATCAACGCCATGATGAACGTCATACTCGAAGAGAATATCGAGGACAAGGAGTTTGTCGCCTCGCGCACTGAAGGGTTCGACGAGTTCAGCGAGGTCGTCAAGAAGTATCCGCCGGAGATGGCGGAGAAGATCACCGGCGTGCCTGCCGACGACATACGCGAGGCCGCCCGGCTCTACGCAACCGCGGGCGCCGCGAGCATCATCTACTCGATGGGCATAACGCAGCATACGACCGGCACCGACAACGTGCTCTCGCTTGCCAACCTTGCGATGGTCACCGGCAACATCGGCCGCGAAAGCACCGGCGTCAACCCGTTGCGGGGACAGAACAACGTGCAGGGCGCGTGCGACCTCGGCGCGCTGCCCAACGTCTACCCCGGCTACCAAAAGGTTGACGATCCCGACGTCCACGACAAGTTCGAGAAGGCGTGGGGCGCAACTCTCTCGGACAAGGTCGGTATCACGGTCGTCGAGATGATGAACGCTGCGGCTGAAGGCAGCATCAAAGGGCTCTACATCATGGGCGAGAACCCCATGCTGAGCGATCCCGACGTCAACCACGTGCGCGAAGGGCTCGAAACACTCGATTTTTTCGTCGTACAGGACATCTTTCTCACCGAAACGGCACAGCTCGCCGACGTCGTGCTGCCCGCAGCTTCTTTCGCGGAGAAAGACGGCACCTTCACCAACACCGAACGGCGCGTCCAACTGCTCCGGCAGGTTATCGACCCGCCCGGCGAATCGCAGGCCGACTGGCGCATACTCTGCGAGGTCGCCCGCCGCATGGGCTACGAGATGTCATACGAGAGCACCGCCGGGATACAGGACGAGATCGCATCGCTGACGCCCATCTACGGCGGCATCACACACGACCGGCTCGAAGACGGTGGGCTCCAGTGGCCCTGTCCCGACAAAGACCATCCCGGAACGAAGTTCCTGCATAAGGGCAAGTTCAGCCGCGGGCTCGGCAAGTTTCATCCCGTCGAGTTCATCCCTGCCGCGGAGCTGCCCGACGACGACTATCCGATAGTGCTCAGCACCGGCCGCGTCCTTCAGCACTGGCACACCGGCACCATGACGCGACGCGCCGAAGTGCTCGACACACTCGTCCCACACTGTGTCGTCGAGATGAACCCGCAGGAAGCCGAACAGTACGGGGTGGAGGATGGCGAGGAAGTTGTCGTCGCATCTCGACGCGGCGAGATAACGCTCAAAGCCAAGGTCACCGACCGCGTCATGCCCGGCGCGCTATTCATCCCGTTCCATTTCCACGAATCGCCGGCCAACATCCTGACCATCGCGGCCCTCGACCCGATAGCCAAGATCCCCGAGTTTAAAGTCTGCGCCGTCAAACTCAGCAAAGCGTAGTAGGGAGTCCCGCAGGAGTGCCCTGTGAACCCGTAGGGGTGCACCTGTGTGTGCGCCCAGAGCGCCGTCTTGCACCGCGACGATTCCCGACGCGCTTCCCAGAGACAGGCGTCACGGGGTCCCTCTCAACAGGTCTGTCCGCAGACCGGACAGGACTTCTTGATCCTCATCCAGTCGCAGCCTCTTCAACAGGACGGTACGAACACATCTCTTCAGGGTCTGTGTCGGAAATGGACTATCTTGGTCCCCCCGATGCACCAGATCGTTTCTTCGGTCCTTGATCTCTCTTAAGGTGGTTGCTGCCTTGCTCGTCCCGCCTGTGTCCATTGAGAGAACCTCGAACAACTCTTTGCGGAAGTGTCCGTGGTTTGTACGCCCTTTCTTCTCCCCCGCCAGAACCTCATATGCAATGTAGTAGAAGAGAAACTGATCTGCGCGGACTGATTCTGAGATTGCGCGGCCATACCAGTGCAGAGACAGCCTGAGTGTTTCGGGCTCCGGTTCTTCACGCAGGGCCTTATCCAGTTGCCCAAGACCAGCTTGCATCTCCTCTAGCGTGATCGCACCTCGCTCGTGACCTGTGTGAAACGATGCTGTGAGTGATAGCTCGGCAGCGCCGGTGTCGTCTGGGGTTCTACACACGGCAGGTGTCACTGGTGAAACGCTCTCGCGGAACACACAGTCGAAGAGAGCTGTCACATAAGATTCCCAGAAAGCCAACTCCCTCTCTACTTCTAGGAACAGAGCTGCAATCTCATTCTTCTCCTCCGGCAGTCTCTCGATTCCTGGGAAGTAGCACAACACCAGTGCATGTTCAGGTTGCCGCACAAGCTCCGACACGCTCTTGCGCCGTGGCACATACTTCAACGTCGACCTAGGGTCTGTCCTTATTGATGCACACCGTCCATCCAACCCTTTGGGTACAGCAATTTCGCCGCCTTCAACGTCCTTGATTTGGTCAGGCACAAGCTCAGCAAACGACCAATCTCTGACAAGGTCACTTGAGATTAAGAGCACCTTCCCGGCAATTCCCCAGGTCATTTGCGGCCACTTATGAGCGGTCCAGTAGACCCTGGCGAAAATCGTCTCCCGCGGTAGCCGTTCCGTCAGACTACTCATCATCTCCATCTCCACGAGTTGCTCTTCCTTCGCCAGCGCAACAATCACGCTGCGAATCGGAGGATCTCCACTTCTGCGCCTTTACGGACGGCTTCCTCCGCCATGGCAAGGATTCGCTCGGTAATGGCGTCCGACAGGTAGTACTCCCCGCAGTTCTCGCAGACGTCGGCGGGAACCTCTTTCACGATCACCGTCGTCTCACCCCGCTGCAGTGTGACGCTCGCCTTGCCTGGTTGCGTTTCGCCCTGTTTGCACATAACACATCTCATAACGACCTCGATAACCGTTGTCGCGACCCGCCTGTCTGTGTTTGCGTAAGGAGTATGCATCTCAACTCCTCTGGCCTTAAGCACTATTGACTCTTGCATAGATAAAGGAACATGTGTGTGTTTCGTAGCGCCAGCATCTTGCTGGCAGTCGTGAGGGCGTCCCGCCCTCATCTGTACGGGAGCGAGACGCTCCCGAGACTGCCGGCGAGGACGCCAGCGGCACGTCAGAAGCCTGTCCCATTAGCAATGCAAGCATCAATAATGTACCCGGAACGGCATTGGAAATCAAGGTTTCTCTTGTAACCATGGCTGTTGATCTTGTCGTTCCTCGTGCCGATAGAGCCCGGTTTGTGTGTCGCCGTTCCACCGAGATGCTGGTTGACCCGCCGTCTCTGTTTCGTGTACCGTGATCGTGTGGGCAGAGAAGAGGAACGGGTGATGAGAATAGGCACAGTTGCAGCCCCGGTCGTCTTGGCGGGGATAGTATTACTCGGGGCCGGTCGCGGCTCGATGGCCGGCGAGTCCGAGCTGCCGGTCAGTTGGAATCTTGGCACGGGCGTGCCCGTCTTGTTTCCAAGCGGGAGCAAGTGGGAGGGGGACAACATTTACGCGCCGGACGTCCATTTCTTCGGCGGCACGTACCACATGTGGTACGGCGGCCAGGGGCGTGACGGTCACGACCGGATCCATTACGCCACGAGCGAGGACGGCACACGCTGGAAACGGCATCCGGGCAACTTTGCGCTCGATTGCGGCACCTCGAACCACGTCAACGACCCGTCGGTGGTCAGGCACGACGGCACGTTCTACATGTATTACACCGACGCGCTCGTCGCGGAGATCGACAGGATACATCTCGCTGTCTCGGACGACGGGACCACATGGCGGAAAGAAGGGCTCGCAGTCGACGTCGGGCCTCCCGGGTCGTGGGATTCGTTCAAGGTGGGCCGTCCGTCGGCCATCTTCGAGGCCGGGCTTTTCAAGATGTGGTACGACGGCAACGACGGCAAGGCGCGTCACGTCGGGTACGCGACGTCGCAAGACGGTCGCCGCTGGACGAAATCGAAGGCCAACCCCGTCATGTTCAACGCCGGCGCCGTCGACGTCAAACACATCGACAAGCAGTACGTCATGGTTCACGAGAGTCAGAAAGGCACGCTCTGGGCTGTTGCGCCGAACGAGACCGACTGGGAGGGCCGCGGGTACCTTTTCCGACTGAGCGGCGGCACGCAGGACCGCCACGGCCAGGTTACGCCGATGATCTTCGTCCGCGACGGCCGCTGGGTCGCGACCTATTTCGGCGGCGCGTCCGTTCCGACCTGGAACCACAACCGCATCATGATGGCTGTCGCTGCCAAGTGATTGCACAAATGGGCACAACGGCAGGTGACAGTGCTCAGCCCGTGGGCTGCGCGGGCTCGGGTGCTGTCGGCTGAGCCGGAACCTGACCCTCAGGCTCGAGTATGCGCCAGCCGCCGCCCCGCCACCAGTCGCGCCACTGGAACGGTTTGTCGCCGACGTCGCGGCCCACAAGCCTGACCAGCGCAGCGTGGCACGCGGGCCTCAGATACATATATTGCTCCATGACGCTTATGATTATGGGTATTGCCCGCTTGTCGTCGTTGTCCGCAAGCGCCTCGAGGGCTTTCGCTTTCACCTGCTGGTCCTCGTACGTGATGTTGTACCGGTCGCTGATAAACTCCCTGAGCGTTACCATCGCCTGTTCGCCGCCTATCTGGCCAAGCGCCCAAACCGCGGCAGTCTGAATGCGGCGTTCGTGGTGCTTGACCAGCGGGAGCACGTACTGCTGCCCGGCAGGATCTCCTATCCTACCAAGCGCTTCGGCCGCATACCAGATAACCTCCCAGGTCTTGTCCGAGGTTGCTTTTCCGAGCGCTTCGACCACGGAAGGATCGCCTATCCGACCGAGCGCAAAGGCCGCGACACTGCGCAACCGCGCATCCTGGTCGCCGAGCATCGCGATGAAGTCGGACACCACCGGCTTGCCGACGTCTGGAAGCGCGTCCGCGACCATCTGCATCGAGGCGGGGTCTCCCTGCGTGAGACCGTCCGCAAGGCCGAGCACGACGTCTTCGGGAGGCAGTTTCGACAACGCGCCGGCTACCGCCCTGCGAACGACGTCGTCCGGGTCGGCGAGGCTCGCGACAAGTGGTGGAACCGCCGCCGGATCGCGGAGCTGTCCAAGCGAGAACGCTGCGTCGGCACGCACTTGCGGATCATCATCCTCGAGCGCGTCGATAAGGGCGTCGGTAGCTGTCCGCTCTTCCGTACTCGGCCGTGACGGTCCCTCGCCGGGCGGAAGTATGCGCGGCCTCTCCGGTCCCTTGGCGGTCTCCTTCAGCGTCTCCTCGACCGCGGCGCGCACGAGAACGCTCTCGTCGCGCATCATCGCCAGCAACTGCTTCAACGCCGAATCTTCCGTGCCGCGCTCCATGGCAAACCCGTTCTCCTGCACGGAGAGCAGGTTGGCTATCTCGTCGGGCCTGACCTCGATAATCTCGACGAACTTCGCGTTCTTGACAAGGAGCGCATTGAGCGGTACTTCCGTGCCCGAATGGTTGCCCTCGAGATCGTACACCGCCACTACCGTAAACGGCGTTTCGTCGGTCGCTCGACCGTCGTACCCGTAGTCCGTCGGCGCGACCGACCCAATCACGAACGGGCACTTGAACGTCTCGAGATCGCTGATATAACCCGGGTAGAGGTCCGTCAGCTCTTTCGGCAGAACACCCCGGTTGGACGCGGCGTAACGTTCGAGCGCCAGACCCAGCTCGCGCAACCGGTTCAGGCAGATCTCGCGAGCCCCTTCCGGGTCTATCTGGCCGCGGTACTGTGTGAACCCGATGTAGACGCCGGCCGCCGAAGCCAGCAACAGCACGAAAAGCGCGACTATCAGTTTGGTCTTGCTGCGTTTCTTCTCGGGAGGCTGCTCCGCCATCTCTCTTCTGATCGAGCGTTGATAGCGCGAGAAGACGGATTCGTATTCAGGGTCGGACTCCCCGGGTGTCTTGAGCAAGTGGCTCCTCTCTCTCTGTCTACACGTACCGCACGACCACCGCGCTTGCTACCCTCGACATTCAGTATAGCACATCCGTGACCGCATGACAAACCTCCGCACCATCGTTCCCGCGTTTCCCAGTTGCGCGGGGTGTTGTGGTATAATTGTCGGCACTTACTTCGCTGGGCGGTTGCGGTTGGGTTGCGTTCTGGTTGGAGACGGCAATGGATGGAGACACGGTTTGGCTGACTGCCGACGGTCTCGAGAAGCTGAAGGCCGAGTTTGATAAGCTCAAGACCGTCGACAGGCCCGAGATCGTCAAGGCGATAGCTACGGCGCGTGCGCACGGCGACGTGACGGACAACGCCGAGTACCGAGCCGCCAAGGAACAGCACGGGCTCATCGAGGCGCGGATCGCCGGCCTCGAGGACAAGATCGCGCGTGCGCGGCTCATCGGCGAAGAGGATGTGCCCGCCGACAAAGTGTACCTCGGTGCAAGCGTCAGACTCGAAGACCTCAAGAAGGGTCGAACGGTGGAATACACGATTGTGGACGCTGCGGAAGCCGACTTCAAGGCGCGGAAGATATCCGCGAGCTCGCCTGTCGCGCAAGCGCTGCTGGGCAAAACGGTGGGCGACGTGGTGACAGCCAACGTCCCCGCCGGCGAGTTGAAATACAAGATTATCGGGATCATGAGGTGATACCGGGGACCTATGGATAACAACTCTGTTGTGGACGATGCGAAAACCCGGGCGGTGATTCGGTCCGTGCTCGACGAGCTCCGGATCGATCCGCCTGCAGTGATGGCGCAACTTATTGCGTTCGTTCGAGACGAGACGCAACAGGCCGGCAAACGCACTGTGGTTATCGGTTTGTCCGGCGGCCTTGATTCGGCAGCGTCAGCGTTTGTCGCGGTGGAAGCTCTCGGCAAAGAGAACGTTATAGGGTATTGCCTGCCTTACCGCACGACGGCTGCGATCGCCTGCGAAGACGCTTCCCTCGCGGCTTCGACGCTCGGGGTCGAGTCTGTCACTGTGGATATCACACCGATTGTCGACGCGTACCTCGAGATGTTCCCGGATGCGGACGATAAGCGTAAGGGCAACGTGATGGCGCGGACGCGCATGATCGTGCTCTACGACCGGTCGGCGGTCCACGATGCGCTGGTTCTCGGGACAGGCAACAAGACGGAGGAGTTGCTGGGCTACACGACGTTGTGGGGCGATATGGCCTGCGGAATCAACCCGCTTGGCGACCTGTACAAGACCCAAGTGAGACAGCTTGCCGCCGCCCTCGGCGTGCCGAAACGCATAATTGACAAGACGCCGAGCGCGGACCTCTGGGAAGGGCAGACCGACGAAGGCGAACTCGGGATCACGTACGCGGAGGCCGACGCGATCCTCCACCTGATGGTGGACAACGAGATGACCCGGGAACAGGTTGTCGAGATGGGGTTCAAGGCCGGGGCCGTGCGCAAGGTCGATGGGTTGGTCCGTGCGAACGAGTTCAAGAGGCGCATGCCGAAGGTGGCGAAGCTCGCGCCGACCCGATAGCCGTGGACGATGGCATCTTATATGTTGTCAGCACACCGATCGGTAATCTCGAGGATATTACGCTGCGCGCCGTGCGCATCCTCAAAGAAGTCGACCTGATAGCAGCCGAAGACACGCGCCGCACACGCAAGCTTCTGTCGCATTTCGATATACACACACCCATCACCAGCTATCACGAGCATAACGAGCGCGCGAAGGCGACCCGGATCGCCGACCGGATCGAGAACGGCCAATCGGTGGCCCTTGTCTCCGATGCCGGAACGCCGGCAGTATCCGACCCGGGTTACCACATCATCAACGAATCGATCCGGCGCGGCATCGCCGTGGTGCCCGTGCCGGGTCCCGACGCCTTCTCGGCCGCGCTGGTAGGGTCAGGTTTGCCGGGCAACGAGTTCGTGTTCGGCGGGTTTCTGCCGCGCAAACAAGGCCGGCTGCGTGCATGTCTCGAGGCGCTCGGAACGGAGAAGCGAACGACGATCTTCTACGAATCGCCCCACCGGCTGCTCAAGACGCTGGGCCTGCTCGCGGAGCTTTACCCGGAGAGACGCGTTGCGATCGGCCGCGAGCTGACCAAGCGCCACGAAGAGTTTATTCGCGGCACGGCTCAATCCGTCTACGAGACCGTGCGTGACACGCAAGTTCGCGGCGAGTTCGTGCTGGTCATTGGGGGAGCGGGCAAAGCCAAGCCGGAAGCGACCTGAGTATCAGGCAGGCTCGGCTCCCTTCATGCTCATCGATAGGTTGACACGTGTCGTTGCGGTGCCAGGGAAAAGGAAGAGCCGCTCCAAGCCCTGGTGTTCTCGGAGCGACTCGATTCCAACAATACTAGTTGGCGCTAGACCGGCGTGCCAGCGAACAGCTCGGCGATGAGAGCGATCAACTGCAGGATCAGCTCAATGATCGCCGCCAGCGGTGGGTAAAGCGCAGCTAGTATAGCTAATATCGTCTCCATACGCAGTTCCTCCTCTTCTATAGACCCATGGACAGACCTGCATCTTCCTCTTTATAATATTATACATCGAAGCTGAGGCGGGTGTCAAATGAGACTGAAGCGGGCACTCGAGAGGGCCAACAGCTGACAGATATCGCCTCAACTGCAAGCTTATCAAAAGCTTGCAGTCGGCAAGTCGAGTATGAGGAACAGAACGGCTCCCCTTTGATAGGTGGCACAAAGAAAGCCGCTCCAAGACAAACCGTTCTCAAAGCGGCTTCGAATCCCTACTGCCTGTTGTGGGCCTGTGCTATACGCCGACGATCACTCCCAGGAAGAACTCCAACAGCCTGAGGAGCGCGTCCAGGAATCCCTCCAGACTGGGAAACAGCGCAAACAACAACGCGAGTACCAAATTCATCTTCGTCTTCTCCTTCCGTATTGACTCTTAGTCAGATACCCTCCCAACTTGTCGTGCATATTATACAGGGCAGTAGCGCGGTGTGTCAAGCCGTTTTCGCGTCGCGTGAAAAACCCACTTTCATGTCGCGGGCCATCGGCCAGCCGGCCCGGTGCATTTCACGATACGGCGAGCGAGCTGTGCTTGACTTTTGGCGAGGCTGGTTGGTAGTGTTGGTGTGGCAGGAGAGGTGTCCGAGTTGGCTGAAGGAGCACGCTTGGAAAGCGTGTGGCCGGCTAAACCCCGGCTCGCGGGTTCGAATCCCGCCCTCTCCGCCATTTCGCCTTGGCCATTTCTGACTACCCTTATTTGGCAGCTCCTTGCAGGTTATGGTGCAATTCGGGAAATCGTTTGTGCGTGCTTTTGTGCACGTTTGACAGGGGAACGTGCAGAGGAACGGGCATGCGGCGAGTAACGTGGCGATAGGATCGCTTAACCCGCTTTCGAGCCGGACCACGTTCCCTCAGGAATCAATCACGGCATACGCGTTGCTCAACACCACCGCCCGCTCGGTGCGGGTTTGAATGATGTAGCGTCCTTGGTTTCCTTTGTCTTTCCATCCCTCTGTAATGAGGGTCTCGCCGGGAAAGACAACCTCCGAAAGCCTTGTTCTGAGCTCTCTGAACCGGGCAACGTCTCCGCCGCATGCGCCCTCGACAATGGCTCGGGTCGCGAAACCGAACGTGCAGAGTCCGTGGAGGATAGGCCTGTCGAACCCCGCCGTCTTGGCGCCGGCTGGATCGATGTGCAGCGGGTTCATATCGCCGTTAAGTCGATACAACGCCGCCTGGTTCTCAGCCGTCTGGTAGGCGACACGGAACTCCGGCTCCGCGCCCTGAGGCGCTTCGATGCGCTCGGCTTTTGGGCCGGGGTCGCCCCCGAATCCGCCGCCGCCTACGTAAAACGTCACGGCGACGTTCTCGACCAGACATTCTCCCTCTTCGTCCTTGGTTTCGACACGGGTGATAATGAGTGCAGCCTTCCGTTTGTCATATATGTTCTCGACCGTCAACGTGGTGGAGGTCTTCCCGTGCGGCGGCAGGGGACGATGGACCCGGAGAGAGTGTTCGCCGTGGATGCTCCGCAATGGATCCAGCTTTAGGACGGAAGCGAGTTCCGGTTGGAGTTCGTGGCCGAATAGCACACCGAAACTCGGAATCACCCTCAACCCGCCGGGCGCGTTCTCATAGACGAACTCGAGCGAATCCTCGGGTTGGGCGCCGATACTCAAGTTGTAGAAGATGACGTCCTTCTCGTCATACTCGCGAATGCTCGGCCCCAACTGTTTACCGATCGCACTGAGATCCATACCGACCTTGCTCCTTCTCTAACGCCTCACCATGTGCGACACGTCACCCAACCCGGGATCAATGCCACCCTCGTCTTCTTTCTATGCTGCGTCGTGGCCGCGGGCGTGCGCGGCCGTCTTCTCCCGCAGTTTGTTTTTTGGTCTTCTCGTGGTGCTCCGCTACATGATACCAGCAATCGAAACCAGCAACAAGCCCACGTTCGTCCCCAGCGCCGTCCCAGCTCAGACCGGCGAGTGAGATCTGCTCGCGGACCGACAAACCCGCGCGACGGTATTAACAAACAACCGTTCGTTGATATATAATCCTTGGGACGAGGTCATGTCGGAGCACCAAGAAGGAGTCAAGTCATGATTGTTGAGGCTTATTTTCTGGACGCACCCAACAACCCGCTATCGAAACGGGATCTGCCTTTATGCGACCCGGCACCGGCCGAGGCCCTGGTTGAGGTGAAGGCCTGTGGGTTGTGCCATACGGACTTGGGCTACGCGAACGGCTCTGTCGCGCCGCGGCATCCGCTTCCCCTTGTTCTGGGTCACGAGGTCACCGGAAGGGTGGTAGCGGCCGGTGAACGGTTCGCCCATCTCGTGGGGAGCATGGTCATCGTGCCGGCGATTCTTCCGTGCGGCGACTGCGTTTTCTGCCGCTCCGGGCGTGCGAACGCGTGTAGGAAACAGAAGATGCCCGGCAACGACATTCACGGCGGTTTTTCGACTCACATGCTCGTTCCTGCCGGAGCGCTTATAACGCTGGACGACGCGCCGCCTGAGATAAGCATAGAACAGATTGCCGTGGTAGCTGATGCGACCTCGACGGCCTACCAGGCGGTGATCCGCTCCGGTCTAAAAGAAGGCGATGCCGCTTTTGTTGTCGGCGCCGGCGGAGTCGGCAGTTTCGTAATCCAAATCGCGCATGCGTTGGGTGCTCACGTGGCTGCCTGCGACATAAGCGACGAGCGGCTGCAAATCGCAGCCGAGCACGGAGCCGAGCACACGTTGAATGTCCGCGAACGTGACAGCCGCTCGGTCCGCCAGGAACTGCGCGACCTTGCCGGCACGTGGGGTGTGCCTTCTTTGCGTTATCGCATACTCGAGTGCAGCGGCACATCAGCAGGCCAGCTTCTGGCGTTCGGTCTTCTGGCCCCGGCGGCGACGCTTGTGCAAGTGGGATACACTCGGGACAAGATCGAAGTCAGACTCTCCAACCTGATGGCGTTCGACGCCACGATCCATGGAACGTGGGGATGTCCGCCGGAGCGCTATCCGGAGATTCTCAGGTTGGTCTACGATGGGAAGGTAGTTCTGGGGCCGTTCGTCGAGCGTGCGCCGATGTCGGAGGTGAACCGCCTGCTCGACGATATGTCCCACCACCGCCTTACGCGAAGGATGATCCTGGACCCCCATACATAACCAAAGGAGACGAACAGGCATAGACGGGAAAGGAGGTTTCGAGATGGCACAGCTTAAGAACCATGAGCTTTCCCCGGGTTACGAGTTTAAGAGTATCCGGTACGAAGAGCGTCCGGTCCTGTCGCGGGACGGTCAGCCCGTGGACGGTCTGCACCAGGTCTGGATTACTCTCGACAACGAGAGGCAGCTAAACTCCTACACCACAGAAGTGTGCAAAGAGGTTGTTCTGGCCTTTCGACGGGCCAGCCTCGACCGCCGTGCCGTAGCGGTCGTACATACGGCCGTAGGCGACCGCGCGTTCTGCACGGGCGGCAATACCGAGGAATACGCCACCTACTACGCGGGCCGCCCTTTGGAGTACTTGCAGTATATGCGCTTGTTTAACGACATGGTGACGTCCATCCTGCTCTGCGACAAGCCGGTGATTTGTCGCGTCAACGGCATGCGCATCGCCGGAGGCCAGGAGATCGGTATGGCCTGTGACTTCAGCGTCACGGGCGACCACGCCCGGTTCGGCCAGGCCGGTCCAATACACGGCTCGGCCCCCGTCGGCGGTTCCACCGATTTCCTCGACCTTTTCGTGGGGGTTGCCAGAGCCGCTGAATCGCTGGTGTTGTGCGAACTGTGGTCGGCGCACAAGGCCCTGCGTCTGGGTCTGGTCAACGAGGCGGTCCCGGTGTACCGCACGCCTGACGGTGAGTTCATTCCAAACCCGTTCGCGATCACCGACCGCTACGTGGACGATTGCGGCCGGATCGTCTTCGGCGAGTGGAAGACCGGAGCCGATCGTGAGGCAGCCAAGGAGGAGGCAGCACGTTGCACAGTGGATCTGAGCCAACTCGACGAGGCGGTTAACCGTCTCGCGACCCAGTTGTTGTATACGTTCCCGGATTGCACCAGGAAGACTATCGAGAGTTTTCGCAAGAAGAAGCTCGAACACTGGTACAAGAACAGCGAATCCAACCGTTCCTGGCTGTCGCTTAACATGAACACCGAAGCGGCGGCAGGCTTTCCGGCGTTCCATTACGGTGATCGAAGCGAGCGTGAGATCGACTTCGTGACCCTGCGTCGCCGCTTGGCCGAAGGGCATCCGTTCAACAGGGAGTTGATCCAGGAAGCACTGCCGCCGTCTGCTCGCAAAGCGCTCGCGGAAGCGCAGCAGGAGACAGAGCAATAAGCAGCCAGGCAGACTGCACTTACGAAACCATAGAGGCCGACCTCCTCGAGGACGATACGTTGCTGCAACTGACGCTGAACCAGCCGAAGGGGAACGTGCTTACGATGGCCATGCTTGGCGATCTCTCCGAGGCGCTCATAGCGCACAAGGAACTTCAACACCAGCGCCTGGTCCTGCTGCGCGGAGCAGGCTCTCACTTCTCCTTTGGCGCCTCGGTCGAGGAACACCGCAAGGAGCAGGCTCCCGCCATGTTGGCTGCGCTCCACGACTTTGTGCGCCGTTTGGCTGCGTTCCCGGTACCGGTAGCGGCACTCGTGCAGGGGAGCTGCCTCGGCGGAGCGTTTGAAGTGGTGCTGTGCTGCCATTTCGTCTTTGCAACCGCGTCGGCACGCTTCGGTTGCCCGGAGATAAAGCTTGGTGTGATCCCACCGATACTGGCAGCACTGGGAAGTTCGCGGCTGGGAGGTCCGACCGCCGAGCGGCTGCTGCTTACTGGAGGGACTCTCGACGCGCAGAATGCCTTTCGGATCGGATTCCTGACGAAGGTGTTCGAGGCAGAGGACAATCCCGAGGAGATGCTCTTCGAGTGGTATCGCAAGACCCTGAAGACCCTCTCTGCTCTTTCTCTACGCGAAGGGATCAAAGCCTTGCGTGAAACATCTCGTTTCCTTTCTACGCTTGACCGCGGGATTGCCGCCGTCGAGCGGCAGTACGTTGGTAACATTCTGTCGAGTCACGACGGCAACGAGGGTATCGAGGCGTTTCTTGGTAAACGCCCGCCTGTATGGAAGGACGCCTGAGAAAACGTGAAGAAAGATCCGGAACGTCAGCAGGAGCAGCGAGGGCGAATCCTACAGGCTGCCGCGGGGTTCATTGCTGCTCACGGCTATCACGGCATGTCGATGCGCGACCTTGCCAAAGCCACGGATAGGAGTCTGTCCACCTTCTACAACTACTTCTCGTCCAAGGAGGACGTGTTGTTCGTGCTGCAGAAGGAGGCTTTCGAGACCCTTATCTCCGTCATCAACGAGACACTGGAGGGAGTTACGGACCCCGTGGGGCGGCTCTATCTCTTCATTCTCAACCACCTCTGCTACTTCGTCCATCATCCGGACGTGATGCGTGTACTGGTTCACGAAGCCGGAGCCCTGCCTGCCCGGAGACGGCGTGCCGTACGTCGCGTCAAGGAGGAGTACTTCGGGATAGCACTAGAGATCGTCAGAACGTTGATTCATCAGACCGCAGCTTCGGTGGACGAGATTGAACTCGAGCGACGCACATACAGCATGTTCGGCATGCTGAACTGGGTATACGGGTGGTACGAACCGAGCAGGCACGGCACGCCGCAAGAGGTGGCGCGTACGATACACGTGCTTGCGCTTTCGGGCTTGACACCGCAACGCTTGTACCGCCGGTTGCACGAGAGGATGGAGGCGCATCTGAAGTCCGTAAATGCTTCTCCGCTTATCGGTTGCGGTGCTGCCGAAAGGGAGTAGCAAACATCAAATCGCACGGACCCTTCTTGACGAGGAATTGGGAATGATTGAAATGTTTGAAGAGTGGTACAACGCCCGCCACGAGTGCGCAAGGGAGTGGAAGAAGAAAACGGGCGGGAAAGTGCTCGGTTACTTCTGCACTTACGTAACGGAGGAGATCGTGTACGCGGCGGGCGTTTTGCCGGTGCGCATCCTCGGGAGCCACGAACCCCAGAACGTGACGGAACCGCACATCTTCGCGATGTTCTCGTCCAGGGGCTGCAGGGCCGCTACGACTATCTCGACGGGATCATGATATCTCAGAGCTGCCTGCACGTAAGGCAGGCGTATACGAGCTGGGACCTGCACATCCCGACTGAGTTCAGCTACTACCTGCCAATGCCGCATCATGTGCAGTCGAGGCACGCGGTTCCGTTCACCCGGGCCGAGTTTGAGGTGTTCAAGGCCAAGCTTGAGGAGTGGACCGGCAAGGAGATCAGCGACGACGAACTGAAACGCGGTATAGAGGTAGTCAACCGGGACCGCCGGCTGATGAAACAGGTTTACGAGTTGCGGAAGAAGGACGAGGTCCCGCTGACAGGTCTCGAGGCTATGCACATGGTTGGATGCCGTAGCCGCAACCGATGAAGGGGATTGTCGGATAGGGGAGACTGCGGGCTAGTCACTTGACAAGGGACAGAATAAGCACTGGGAGCGCAACACTGGAAGGAGGCGACGGAGTATAGCCCCGGGTGACGACGGAGCTTGCTCCCGCGCAGGCGGGAGGAGAAACCCGGGGTACCGGATGCCCAACGATTCAAGCCCCTGACGGGGGCGACGGACACGCTAGCCCGCGTTTCTCACCAGATGGATGCTGAAGGGTATTGAAGTATAGAGATGGGACTACGTTACTGGTTACGATGAGCGATTGTCCTGCAAACAGACTGTTCTATATCCGTTGTTGCAAGCGACGCAGCCGCATGACAGCCACTCGCCACAGAAGCACAACAACGCCGGTACGTCCCGCAGGAACGGGTGAGAATAGCCCAGGAGTTTGGCCATAATCTAGTTTATGCGGTCTGTGATTTGCATCATGCTGTTTTG
>CAZGCA010000061.1:0-24427 GCA_964524145.1 uncultured bacterium
CCAATTCACCATTCAGAATTCTCCATTCTTAATTCTGTGTCATGTCCTCCAATTCACCATTCAGAATTCTCCATTCTTAATTCTGTGTCATGTCCTCCAATTCTCCATTCAAACTTCACTCTTCTCACGCGGACCGGAAACCAAAGTTCCGCATGTTGCGCGGATCAAACTAATTACTGTTGGAGCAACAGAGAGAACACCCAAAACCCTGGTGGTCTGAATGCGGGGCTGTCCATTGGGGTAGACTAAATCCCGCAAAGAAGGAGGTGCATAATGGCACTAGTAAGACGGGATCCGGCGCGAGAGATGGAGGATATGCTCGACCGCTACACGAGAGCGGTGGGGCAACCTCGGGCTGGAAGCCAAGAGGTCATCGCAACAGGCGACTGGGCTCCTCGGGTAGACATCGCTGAGACCGACAAAGCATTCGAGATCAAGGCGGAGATTCCCGAGGTCAATAAGGAGGATGTCAAAGTTACTGTACACAATGGTGTCCTGACGATTCAGGGAGAGAGAATACAGGGAAAAGAAGAGAAGGGGAAAAAGTTCCATCGAGTCGAGCGATGCTACGGGTGCTTCACCCGTAGCTTTACGTTGCCTGACAATGTCGATGAAAACAAGATTAGCGCTTCGTTCAAGGATGGCGTGCTGAATCTCCAGATTCAAAAGACAGAGGAGCCAAAACCGAAATCCATCGAAGTCAAAGTGGAGTAAAAAGACAGAAGCTCCAACCATCGGCTTAACGCGGACTGGGAAAAACCAGCTCTTTTCCCAGCCGGTTAGCCGTACGTTCGGCAAAGAAAGGAGAGCCTTGTGAAATGGGAATACAAGACACTTGACCTCGGGACAGGAGGTTTCTTGGGCGGCAAAGTGGATGATTCGAAGCTTGAGTCACTTCTGAATGGTCTCGGCACTGAGGAATGGGAGCTGGTTACAGCGTTTGTCAAAGGCGTTGGCATGACTCGAGGTGTGATAGCAGTTCTCAAACGCCCGAAACAGTAGTCCAGACTGTGCCGAACAAAAGGATGCACCAGACGGCCTACACTGCGCTTCAGCCGCTGGTGATCCAGGCGTTAGCCTTTAGGAAACTGCAGTTTGTGCCCAAGTTGTCTTGGAACGAAAGTCGACAGCGCGCGATTCAGTTTTAGCGGGATTGGAGCGGTGTCAGCGGTGACGGACACAACATCGACGCAATAGACGTGCAGCTCGCCATCAACCAGGTTCTCGAATTACCAACGCCCGGCACCGCGCGTGCCGACCTCAACTTCGACGGAAACCTTGACGGTATCGACCTGCAACGGTGCATCAACATCGTCCTCGCCATCGCGCAGTACTGATAGGACATCGCCCTTCGTCTCTTCACTCTTCGTCCTTCGCACTTCACACTTCTCCCTTCCTTCCGGCCCCCCAATTCACTATTCATCCTTCACACTTCACTCTTCGTACTTCACTCTTCATCCTTCGCACTTCACTCTTCGTCCTTCCGACCTCCCAATTCACTATTCACTCTTCGCACTTCACTCTTCTTCCTTCCGACCCCCCAATTCACTCTTCATCCTTCGCACTTCACTCTTCGTCCTTCCGAACCCCGTCTACCGCATACCGTCTACTGTCTACCGCACTTCGTTCTTGACACACACGCAGTTTTCGTCTATACTCCATTGAAGCAGCCGGGGGTAGGTATCGCAATCCGTCAGGTGGAGGACGGCAGAGGGAGTGAGTGAATTGAGAATGGGGAATAGCGAATTGAGAACAGTGAAATTCCGGTGTTTGTCAATTCTCCATTCTGAATTCATAATTCCTAATTCCCCGGCATGTTCTCCAATTCTCCATTCAAAATTCCCTATTCAAAATTCAACGCGTCAGCGGGTATTCTCTGGAAGCAAGGCCCGAAAGCGGGTAAAGCTGGAAACCATATGAACAGAAGTTCGGCTGATGACCATATCGCCTTTGGTGTAGTGTGGAGACGTGGACCATGGTACAGGACAAGGCTTACCGAAAAGCAAAGAAGAAGATTGAGCAAGCGCGACTCAATCGTGCGACAGAGCTGAACCTCTCCTACAACCAACTGACGGCGCGACCTGCGACGGCCAAGTCGCATTGGGCACGTTAGCTAGGGGACTCTCACAATGGAGCGGCTCCGGTAGATAGGGATGACAAGCGATGGGTGAGGCCACACCCGACAATACAAACTCGAAGATCTTCCCTTCTGTCGATGATGTCAAGCCGACTGAGGAGGGTGGGCCTGCGGCGCGATCCGGCTTTACCTATCAAGACGAGATCGCCGTCGGCTTTCTCATCGAGATGCTGGAGGACTCGTCGCTCCTCAAAGTGCATTGCGAGACCCACGACGACGTGTTGCTCGTGCGCACCATAGACGGATCGGACATGCGTGTGGCAGAGTTTGTTCAAGTGAAAGCGAGCGAGCCAGACAGACTGTGGTCGGTTGCCGACCTTTGCAATCCCAAGAAGGGCAAGACTGGGACCTCGATATTCGAGATATCCCTGGCGCGCGACAAGCACCGCGAAGAATCTCGTTTTCGAATCGTGACGCTCCGGGAGGTACATAGTAAGCTCAAAATGCTGACCTTCCCGTTCGACGCACCAGGCCGAGAAACCAGCGGGCAGAAGTTCAATGCACTGCAATCGGAACTCGATAAGCGGTTCCGGGACCTGAAGTCGCCGAAAGGCAACGGGTCGTCCTATTGGCTTGAGAACTGCTTTTGGGATGTGCGTCACAGCAAAGAGGCCGTCCGTAAGGAGAATCTTTTCCGGCTACAAAAACTTGGTGCCAAAGAGGATCGCGTGTTGTTGCTGGAACATGCAGAAGTGCTTTTGGACAAGTTCCGCGCCAAGGCGAAGGCCGCTGGAGACGCGAAGTGGGAGCCGGATCGCGATAAGAAGATATTCACCCGAGAGGCGATTCGCGAATGGTGGGAGAGGCGCACGCGCGAACTGATCGAAGGAGCTGCCTCACCCGCTGGGGGCAAGCTTCGCGAGAAGATGACGCAAGCGAGACTTCCTGATGAACTCATCAAGCTGGCCATCGATATGCGGCTTGACTATGCCGCAACCGTACGGACACCCCGCTACATGGAAGTGGGGGAAGCTAACCGGCTGGAGAGCAAAGTCAAGTCAGAGCTGGCATCTCTGCGTGGACGCCTCGTTGCTGGCGCCCTTGATCTCGACGGTCCGGGCTTCCACTCACTTTGTCTAGAGCGAATGGACGCCCTGAATGCCGATCGACCTACGGGCAGCGAGGACCGTTCCGCGTTTCTCATGGGCTGCATGTATGACATCACAGACCGCTGCCTTCATCGCTTCGCGAGGCCAACGTGATGAAATCACTGAATCGCATCGGTATGCATCCTGTCAGCTTGCCACTATCTGCCGATGACATCCTAGAGTTTCACGCCGCGCGACTGCTTCTCTTGTTGAGCACCTGCGGTGTTAAGGGCCGTATTGATGGCCTGACTAAGATGGCGAAGCTCGATTTCTTTGCACGCTACCCCGACTTCTTTGAGGTGGCGCGGGCTGCCACCATGTCAGCTGACAGCGCGAATACAAGAGACCGACCAGAGTCGGACGAGGCCGTTGAGTCAGCGATGGTGCGTCACCACTATGGCCCTTGGGACAAGCGTTACTATCACGTGCTCGCGTACCTCGAAGCAAGACAGTTGATCACCGTCACGAAGGAGGGTAAGTACTACCGGATCGCGCTGGCCGAGCTCGGCCGTGACCGCGCCAAGACTCTTGCTCTGCGGCCATCCTTCGCACCGCTCGTCGGACGCATGGGTGAAGTCAAGAAGTCCTTCGGCTCAAAAAGCGGTACGTTCCTGAAAGATTTAATCTACCGAATCTTCGATGCGGAGGTCAGCCAGCGTCCCATGGGCAAGGAGATCCGTTGATGAACCTTTCTTACCTCTCCATCGGGCGCATTGAGCGCCGACTGCAAACGGGGGACACGGAGGACCTTCGGTTCGAACCAGGCGTCAATCTACTCGTCGGCCCGCCGAACACAGGCAAGACAAAGTGGCTCCAGACGCTGGACTACCTACTCGGCGACTCGGGTGAGAATCCCTTCGAGGGTGCGGACGGGAAGAGTCTTGCGCAAAAATACGACGCGGCCAGAGCCCAGTTGTGGATCGGAGAGGACGGTATCTGGATCGAACGCCGATGGCGCGAAAGGGGCGCCAAGACTAAGGTCTTCGTCGACGGTGAGAGCATGACCGTGCGCGAATTCCAGCAGTTCTTGCTGCAGAAGCTCGATATCCCGTTGCTCAACTACCCGAAGGGGAACCCGATGTCGGGCCAGACTTGGCCCGAACTGAGTTTCCGTTCGCTGCTAAGACACATTTACAGACAACAACGCTTCTGGAGCGGTATTGCTGACCAGCAACCGCCGGGCGAACAGCATGCCTGCCTATTGCAGTTCCTCGGGATTGCCGAAAAGCTGTTCTCCGAGGAGTATGGACAGCTCGTTAGTCTCGAGATCGAGGTCGGGCGGTTGAAGGCACGTCGAGAACAGTTCGGCCAAACGTTGGACGAACTGGCGCGCGACGTACTGTCGGAGCGGGAGCTGAGCGTAGGTGCCAACGTAACGACGGTTCGTGCCGCCGAAGGTCGGGTTTCTGACGAGATCAGTGCCCTCCGTAAGCGACGGGATGAATTGCTCTCCGACGCACGGGACCGGGTCGTCTCACCGGAGCGCCGCGGGCACGTGGACCTGTTGGGCGAGGAGCGCGCGACTATCCTGGCAGCACTCGCCGAACTGAGGCAAAAGGCCAAGGCGACAGCCGAGCGGCTGGACGGAGTGCGCCAGTACCGCACTGAGCTTGGGAATGAGCTCGACCGTATGGCGCGTGCGGAAGACGCGGGAGCCGTCCTGGCGGACCTCAAAGTTACGCACTGCCCCGCCTGCGACCAGCCTGTCGCGAAAACGACGTCCGACCACGAGCACTGTTTCCTCTGCCATCAGGTGCTTCACGACGAGCTGCCAGTCGAGGAACTTGGAGCAGTCCGGGTTCGATTTGAGCGTGATCGACTTGCTGGCGAGTTAAAGGAAGCCGACGAGCTGCTCGAGTTTTTGCAGCGCGATGCGAAGCGCGTTGCCGACGATATCGCGGCGGCAGAGGAACGGCTGCGGATGTTGGACAACGAGCTCGCCCCCACCCGGCAGGCGGTGGCGGCGCTTGTCCAAGAGGAGGTCAGCGCAACCGACATGGCGCTGGGTGGATTGAACGAACGGCAACGGCAGCTTGGGAGTATTTCGGCCGCACTTGGGAAGAAACAAGAACTGACAGACGACATCGCAGCCATCGAGCGGAAGATTGAGCCACTTCAGGCACAGGTGAATGAGTTGGCGCGTGCGACAGACTTCGAAGCGGCAGCTGCGCGGCTCGAGGAGGGAATGAATGCTTACTTGCAGGCCATCAACAGGTTCAGACGCGGGGCTTGGTGTCACAATCCAGTGGCAGTTGATGTGTCGCACCGGAGTTTCACCATACGGGTGGGTACGCAGCGCTGGCAGGCCGCGCTCGGCGGGACTGACACCCTCTATTTCCTAATGGCGTATCACTACGGTTTGCTGACACTAGGCAAGATACCTCAATGTCACTACCCCGGGCTGTCCATCATCGACGTACCCGGTGAGTTCTCTGGGGAAGCGGTCGGGGATAAGGAGAATTTCATCGTCGAGCCGTTCATCGAACTACTAGACCAAGACGAGTACCGAGGAGCACAGCTAATCATTACCGGCGAGTCGTTTACTGGCCTCGAAGGCGTTCATCGGTTGCCTCTGAATCATGTGTATGTCGCATAGGACTCGGTAATTAGCGACAGTGGGACTGTCCAAAATTAAAACTGGAAAAAGAGGGACAGGCAGCTATTCTGCCGCCTTACTCGCCGGCCCATACATAGCCGTCTTTCCCGCGAAGGCGGGTATCAAGTCAAAATCTAAAATTCAAAACTGACAACGGGAGATGCTAGTGGCTGGTTGTCAGTAGTAAGTTGCTTCGCGGAGTCGTTGCGCGAGCTTCCATACCAGGCCACCGGTACACGCCTATCCATTCCTACGGAGGACCGCAGGGGCGAGAAAGTTCGATCTCGGACATGACGTTTTGACCCTCTGCCGTCTTGACGTCAGAACGTTATGATGCTATACTGTGTTCGAGAAAGGAGGTGAGGTATGGCTGGACTGACAAAGCGGGCAACAGTCTATCTCGACCCGGCGTTGCACAATGCAGCTGCCTACGTGGAGCTGAATCCTGTGCGTGCTGCAATGGTGAGCGCGCCCTGGGAGTATGCGTGGTCGAGTGCCCCCGCACATTGTTGTGTTGAGGGCGATCCATCCGGTGTACTGGGTTTAGGCCGGTGGTTTGAGCGGATGCCGACCGACGCGTGGAAGAAGACATTGCAGGCCATTGCAGAGTCGGACGAGACGATAGCGCGGCTGCGCATGTACACTCGCACCGGTCGACCCTTAGGCGACGAGAGTTTCCTGAAGCGCATCGAAGAGGCAATCGAACGCGCTATCCGGGCCAAGTCAGTAGGGCGACCGAAGGGCAGCAAGGATAAAGTAAAACGGAAAGCGCCGAAACCCAAACGACCGCTCTAAGGAGAGGCAAAAATTGGTTGCTGTCCCCTAATTTCAATGTGTGGATCTAAAGGCCTGACCCCTCAGTCCAACCTGCGTCCGACAATTTGCCCAGCAACACCATTGCCGCTGTAGTGCTGATACTGCCAGGGGCATACCACAAGAAGAAAGCGGGATGTCTGGGTTGCTGACATCCCGCACGAAGATTTCAGTAGATTGATGTTTTAGGACACGGAGTCCGCTATTTCTTGCGCCGCAGTGCTGAAGCACCGCCCAAGGCGCAAGCGCCCGCCAGCAGGCCAAGCCCGATCAGGCCGGTCAACGGCAGGACCGTGTCTGCAGGATAAACGAACAAGACGTAGGACGCGGTGGCCTCCCCGTTCTCCGTACCATCATCGTACGTTACCGAGTAGGTCCCCGAATGGGCCTCTTCGAGCGGATCGAAGGCCAGCACAGGGCTGTCGGAGGGCGTACCAATATTCCCAACACCAACCTTGGACCACTGATAGCCCGTGCCGCCGGCCGTTGCTGTGAGCGAAAAGGATTGACCGGCAATGGCCCACGCGCTGCTCGGGGTGATGACAGGCGGCGGCGGCGGTGGTGGTGGGACTTCGTCTATGGATGCGCCGTCAACAATTGTCGCACGGTCGCCGTCCTGGGGGTTGGTGGTGCGAAACGTCAACGAGCACGAGGTATTCTCTGCGACAAATGCCGTTGCCGTACGCAGCTCCCACGTGGCATTATCCACGATTCCGCTGGTGTTGATCGTGACTTCCGAGCTCAGCCCGTCGTCGATAATTACAGTCAAATCGTTACCGGCGTACCCGGTGCGAGTCGCCTCGTAGAACGTTACTTCGTACCAGGCACCAACCGTAAGGCCGGTCACGGTTTGCGAGATACTACTGACGCCCTGCAGAAAGGCGAACTGGTCTCCAAGCGGATCGGGCGAAGTGCTGTCGCATTGCCATGGCCCATCAGGCCCCGACAATCCTGCACCGCCGACGGCGGTCCACGCCCATCCTGTCAAGTCCGTTGCATACGCCCAGCCGCTGTCGCCTTGGTCTGGCTCCTCAAAGCCGAAACTCTGCGCAGCGACATTCGCGCTGGTCATGGCCAGCGCTATCAGCGCCACACAACATATCGCTGTTCTCGCTTTCATGTTACTCTCCCCTTTTTCTTGGTCTGAAATATTGCGGCTCCTATGGCCAACGACTTGTAACGATCACCTGATAGTTTCCTGCACACCAGTTTCTGCATAGGGCAAAAAAAAGTGTGCACTGCAACCTATCTGGAATGGCTTCAAAAAGGATTCCCACGCCATCCGGGCTTGTCCAGGGAGAAAACCGCAACCTTTCGGCCATCCCGACTCTAATCGTCCTTCCATGGTACCACAAATACACTCTGTTCGTCAAGCGCGAATCGTGTTGCCCGGTGTGGCTCATCATGTCACGCAGCGAGGCAATGACCGACAAGATATATCTTCTTCGGGGATGGGGACCGCCGACAGTATCTTGCTTGTCTTCGTGAGAGTGCGCAGCGTGAAGGCGTCGAAGTATCTGCTTACTGCTTGATGACGAACCATGTACACCTTGTTGTGACTCCTGAGCGCGAAGATTCGCTTGCGCGGGCCTTGGGGCGAACCCATCTGCTCTATGCGCAGTACGTGTTCCACCTCGTTCCCACGGAGGACCGTGGGAATGAGAATTCCCCTGGAAATACTGCTGTGACGTCTTGACGTTAGAACGGCATGGTGCTATACTGTGATCGAGAAAGGAGGTGAGTTATGGCTGGACTGACAAAGCGGGCAACAGTTTATCTCGACCCGGCGTTGCACAAGGCGTTGCGCCTGAAATCGGTCGAAACATCCCGGTCGATGTCGGATCTCATCAACGACGCCATCCGAGAGGAACTGGCAGAAGACGCGGACGACCTCGCGGCGTTCGAGGCACGCAAGAACGAACCCACCGTGACGTTCGAAGAGTTCGTGAAGGAACTGAAGCGCGATGGGAAGATATAAGGTAGTTGTTCGCAAATCGGTTTCGAAGGACCTCGACCGAATAACGAAGAAGGATGTGCGGCGTATCGTCAAGGCCATGAGAGCCCTCTCTGATGACCCCCGCCCGCCGCAGTCGAAGAAGCTGTCGGGCGAGGAGAAGTACCGGCTGCGATGCGGCGTGTACCGGATCATTTACGAGATTCAAGACGAACAGCTTGTGGTATGCGTCGTAAGAGTTCGACACAGGAGAGAGGTGTACCGGTAGCAATAGTGAATGGAGAATTCTGAATTTGGAATTAAGAAGAGTAACAGGCACCTAGTCTGCCGCCGCTCTCGCCGGTCTATACACTCTGGATTCCCGCTTTCGCGGGAACGACGGCGGGAGTCAAGTCAAAATCTAAAATTCAAAACTGACAACGGGAGATGCTAGTGGCTAGTTGCTAGTAGTCAGTTGCCTCACCGTTGCGCCATGTTCGCGTTCCACCTCGTTCCCACGCTCCCGCGTGGGAATGCATACCAGGCCACCGGTACGCGCCTATCCATTATAGTATGTCATCCTGAGCGAATGCGAAGGATCTCCAGATTGGCGAACAACGAGCGCGATGGTCCGCGAGATAATTCTTCTATAGCGCGCTGGCCGCTACCGTACGGTAACGTCCAGCGGCTCGGTGCCGAATTTCAGCTTGATGACGAGTCGGTCTTTATCAGGGTAGAACCGCCAGCCGGGCTCGGCGCTGGTCGGATCGTCGACTTGAGGCAGCGCGGACTCGCCGGCGCGTACTTCCGAGACGCCTGCCACCGGCGAGACGAGTGTGTAGGCCGATTCGCCCGGGAAGAAGCGCGCCCTGAACGTCACGGAATCGCCGTCGCTCACCTTCTCGATACGCGCACCCGAACTGATGTAGACAGTCCTGCCCCGTAGCTGTGCTCGTACCGTCTTGATGCCGGGATCGAGACCTCGGAGCGCGAACATGTTCACCATAATGTCTTCAGGACTGATATCCGCGGGGTAGCGTTTGTTCTGCCTGATATCGAAGCCGTCGGGGTAACAGCCCCGGCTCGGCCGGTCGTCGTCGTACTGCTGCCACATCGCGCTCGTGGTCACGCCGTCGGCTATCGTCCGCCACTCGAAACTGTCGTCGAACTGCGCGAGTTCCTGGAGCGCGTAGGCGTACACGAGCCCGCACCATACAACGGGTTTCCCGAACCAGCTGTGCGTGAAGTATGTCGCGCCGAATATCGGGATGGTGTTGTACCGCATCGAGGGTATGTGTTCGAGGTCCCACATGTAGATGAACGGCAGGCCCGACCACGCCCAGTAGCGGGCGTTGTCGAGATACTTGCCGTCGCCGGTTATCCGGTACGCCTCGACGTTTGCTCGTACGGCGTAAGCCGAGGCGAGGATGTCCGGCGAGTGGAGCGGACATTCCCAGCCCTGGGCGCCGCGCGGCACGTAGTACCGTTCCATGTATTCGACCGCTTTGAGCCCCGCGTCGATGTACTTCCTGTCGCCGGTGATACGGCCGAGCTTCAGAACGAAATACGCGTTGCCGGAACAGGTGCCGATGGTGTCCTGGCCGGGCGTGCCGAGCGGTTTGCGTTTCTCGTCGCCGCCGGGGTTCCATACCCACGCGCCTGAAGGTTTCTGGCCGGACAGTCTCCCCTCCGCGGCCCCGCGCCACCCGTCAACGGCTTCCGAGAGATGGCCTTCGTAAAACGGGTACTCGCCGAGCATGATATGGCAGTTCGCGTTCGAGAAGAGGAAGTCGGGCCCGTGTCGTCTCAGCGCCTCTTCCATCGCCGTGTCTACCCGTTCACGCAGCCTGGCCCGCAGCGACGGGTCCTGCGTGTCGTAGTAATCGAAGAGCACCAACGTCGCCATCCCGGGAGCCGACTCGGGTTTCCAGTGTTCTCCGAACGCGTGCCGCCACCCTTTTGCTTCCTCGACCCAGATGGATTCGAACCACGCGTCCCGGCTTAACGCTTTTTCCGCGTCCCACGTTCGCGGATGAGGCATAACTTTCGGAACGCCGTTCTGTTCATAGTACTTCGACAGCGCGAGTGCCACGGTGGCGTCTTTCAGCTTCGCAACCTTCCGCCGCGAGCGTTCCGGCACGCCCGAACAGACGTAAAGCTCTCCTTTGATCGAGAGCGTTTTGCCCGGCTCGAGCAGGTAGGGCTCTGCTGCAACGGTCTTTGTTTCGGGCACCCAATCGGGCACGCCGGGCGCGAACAACTGCATCACGCTATGGCCTGCACCGGTCTCGGGCGGCGGAACGTCGAACTCGACGGCCATATGCCGGTGTGTCCCGTCCCATGCATGGTTCATATCCCACATCATCGCGACCAAACGGCCAGCGTGGCCGACGGCTGCCAGCGGAATCGTGATCTTGTACGGATCGGGAACGCGACGGTCGCTTATAGGCGGCGCAGCGTCGAGCGTGCTCGACGAGTAATCGTTCTTGCCGAGATATTCGAGCCCCGGCAGCACGGCGACGTCGTGGGCTGCGCCAAACGTGTGGTCACCGACCGCCACCCGCGGCCCGGCAAACCGCGCTATACCGACAGCTCGGTCCGCTTCGAGCGTGCATTCGAAATCGAGCACATCGCTATCGCTCCCACCGAGCTGGAACACAGCCGTTGCGACGAAGTCGGCGCTCAACCGGGAGAACTTAGCGGCCAGCTCGACTCGGTCGGCACTCTTTTCTTCAAGGGCGAACGGAATCTCAATCTCCTCCGAGAGAGAACCGTTCTCGCGGAACGTCACCAGCGACGACAGCGGCCGCACGTTGGCGCACAGGTCCCACTTGTCCGGACTGCTCGGGTCGGCCGCGTAGCACTGCCCATAGTTGTGGAGTCCGCCGACACGCGGGAATGTGAACCGTGCGCCCCGGCCCTGCAACGCCACTTCCGGGCGATCATCGGGCTTCGGAACGACATCAAGGGTCCGTGTGAACGATGCAATTGTTCCCGACCCGGTCTCGTCGCTCAGCGAGATCGTATACGTGCCCGCGGACAGACCGGCAGCGTTCTCCCAGATCAGCCACCGATCCTCTCCATGGGACAGCGGCTGAAGGGGTACCGGCTCGGCCCGGAAGACGGTGTGGCCTGCGTCGTCGGCAATTGTGAGCGCTATCCTGCCGCCGTTGGGAACGAACCCGCCGCGACCCGTGTTGCGTATCCGTGCCGCGACCTTGATGGGGGCTCTTGCGAGAACGACGGCGGACGTCGCCTCGAGCGCGGCCACCGACAGCTCCGGCCGGTACAAGTAGAGCCCGATTTCAGCTATCGGTCCCGGAAAAGGCCCGATGATCGCCTGTTGTCCGGTCGAGCCGCCGAAATCGAACGGTGCGAGAGCGATATCCGGTGCCTCGCCAGACGGCGGCGCGGCTGTGGAAGCGACATCGACCGAAGTCGGAGTTACTGTTATCCGGTGCCATGTATCGGCGGCTCGGTCAGCGGCTTCTGCTCTGCGCGCATACACGATACCGCGAGCGGCGTCCAATCGCCCCGCCGGCGGTTGCCCGCCGGCCTGCAACGTGCGGCGGCCCTTCGCGCGCAGCGTCAACACCAGCGGCTCGCCAAACAGCGCCCAGTCGTAGCTCGACGTCACAACCTTCTCCGTCCCGAGAGCGACCTCGACCGCACTCCCCGCATACCGGGTAAGATCGACCGCCCGGTGCCGCCATCCTGCGTCAAGCACGATCTCCCTGAAAGCGAGCGTGCCGTTCACCCGAACCGAGAACTCGACACCGTCGAACTTCGGTTTCGTGGGATCGTCGTACGGGATCCCGTCCCGCATACCCACGGCGAACTTGAGCACGAGACGCTCATCGCGGCCTATTTGGGGGAGCGCAAGATCGGGAAACCGGAGCGCGGCCGGTTCCCCGTCCTGAGGGTGCAGAAAGATCGCCGGCAACCGCACTCGACCGCTCGGGTCGGCGGACGAAACGGACGCGTTAAGTGCGTTCGAGACGTTGCGGCCGTCGAAGAGGTCCAAGAGGTCCGCGACAACATCTGCCTCGCCCTCTATAAGGTCAGCAGCGTGCGCGTCGACATATATGGCGGCACAGAACATCAGCACCAGCACTACAAAGGCTATGCGGCTCATGAGAGTATCTCCTTCTCGCTCGTCGTCGGAATGCGATTCTCCTCCTTGGCTATGGAACCATTGTTGTTCAGTCTATCGCATGCCGCCCGGTCAACACAATCCTCGCGAGAAGGGCAACCGTTCCGCGAGATTGGGTACTCAGGTGTGGTTCAGGAGCTGCCAGAACAGGAAGGATCCCATCACGAAAAAGACGCCGGCGGCGACAAGCTTGACACCTGCCGCGGAACGTTGGAAGAAGGCAGTAAACTGCTTCGAGCTGACGCCGAAGAAGAACAGCGAGAAGACCGCGACCAGCGGCAGGATGAACATCACGTTGTATAATGCCAGCAGGAGAAGGCCGTTCGAGCGCAGCGCCGGGTCGCTTACTGCAAACGTTATCACGGGCAGATAGGTCTGGCCCGTGCACGCCAGCTCGAGCAGCGAGACGAGGAACCCGGCCACAAGCGCGCCGAGCACAAAGTTGCGTGCACGCGACTGTTTGCCGATGGTCCGGTGTATCCTGTCCTTGAGAAATTTCGGCAACTGCAGCTTGGTGTCCTTCAAGCCGGTGCGTCTGCAAATAATGTAGTCGTATACGCAGTAGCCGCAGATGACGTAGGCCACAAGCGCCGTGATGCCGTAAAATATCCGCGCCATCACCGTCAGCGTGCCGGCAAGCGCGTTGAGGAACCCAAACAACCCCGCGCCTATCGAGTAGTACGTGCAGAACACCGCTGCGGTAAACGCCGCACCGACCATCAGCACCTCGCGGCTTTTCCTGCCAAGCATCGTCAGGTACGATATGAAGAAGATGATCGTTGCAAACGCGCACGGGTTTAACCCGTCAATCAGCCCCGCGAGAAGTATCACGCCGAGCTTGAATGACTGGAACCTGTCACGGAGCGATGCGCGCGCTCGTTCCATCTGCTCCTCTGGAACGTCCCACGGCGGCTCGAAGGCAACGTCCTCGTACTCCGCAAACAGCTCCTCCATCGCTTGCATAGAGATCTCGTCCTGCACGAGTACATCGTCGCCGATAACCACCGACGGCGTGAGGGTGCGCCGGTCGTCCGGCACGTTGCGTATGGCGCACATTGCCTCGTTAAGCACCTTGTCCTCGTTATCGCCGATGTCATACGTTCTTACCTCAACGAGCGGAATCCTCTCCTGGATGTACTTCAGCAACCGTTCGACCTTGTCGCAGTCTGAGCACCCTTGCTCGCTGAAATATGCTATGTATATTGGATGCTCAGGCGTTTCGATCTCGAGAGAGTCGGGTATTTCGGGATAGTCCACACCGCCTTCGCCAGCGTATTCGAGGACCTTGTTCCGGAGCTCGTCGGCAACCGCTTCGCCGCCGATGACGTCGGTTCCGAAGAAGACGATGGGCGTGTCCTGCTCCGGAAGGTCAAACTTCCTGTACAGCGCGAACAGCTTGTCGATGTTGTCATCAACGTCGAGGTCGATGTAGCGTATCTCGAGAGAGTCGCCAAACTCCTTCTCAAGTTCAGGAATGACGTATTCAATGATGTACTGGCAATCAGGGCAGCTTTCGCTGTGGAAGAAGAGGACACGCACGTTGCCGCCCTGAGACAGGGCGACACCCTGCACGATGCAGAGTAAAGCAATCGTCAGAACAAGCGTGCGTTGCCGGGCCGAGCTACTCAAACGCGAGCCTCCACTCAATAAGAGACCCGTCGCCGTCAACCGTTATCCTGAGAAGGTTGCCTTCACGCTCGGTCTCGACCGGCTTGTCCGCTGCCGTAACCGGTCCGAGATAGAACCCTGCAGGCACGTAAAACGTCAGCACGTACCGCTGGCCGGCACGGGTCGACAGCTTGCCGCGCAACACTTTTCTGAACCCGTCCCACGAAACGCCGCGAATGTCCGTTGCTCCCTGTGTTATGTGGCTGTCCACCGAGATGAAGCTCGGGATTTCGGCGTACGGTCTGAGCGCGATAACCTTCACGGTACGAGGTTCCATCTGTACGCGCATCGAGCCCTGTTGGATACCCAGAAACTTCCCCTCCCAGAACTCGTACGCGAGAAACGCCTGCTCCTTCGGCTCGCCGAGTTCCGTCAGATCGACGACGATGGCCCGCGGTTCTTCAGTGCGCGGTTTTATGCCGCCACCGACGTTCTCGCCCCAGTGGAATATGCCGAGGATGTGTCCCTTGCCGCCATCGTCAACCTTCAAATCCCATACCTCGGGATTCTCGTGGGCGAAAAGGTCGACGGGCCGGGCGGCACGCCCATATATCGGCAGCATCTTGCGGAGATTGTCGATCGCCTCGTCGCTCATCTCGACGAGCTTGTCGCCCAGCTTGACGACACCGCCGCTCAACCCGACCACCGTGGCCCAACACCGCTGCTCGTCGGGCGTCAGCGGCTCGGTGAAATAGAGCAGGTCGGGATGGTTGATCCAGATGTTCCCGTGAATGAAGTATCGCCGGGCAACGTTGCGCGCCGTATCCTTCACACCCTGCGACATGGGCCCGCGTTTGTCCTCCCATCGCGGCATTACGTCGTAGGTGATTCGCACGCCGTGCGCGATATCGTAGTTTGCGCCCACTGCCGCGACCCCCAGGAAGAAGACGTCTTCGCCGACCGCGTCGCGCACTATGTTCATCGCGTTGCGGTACGCCTCAAGCCCCGTGACCGACCGGTCGCTCATTCCCTCGGCAAATATCGCATAGTACGCGAAATCGATCTTGACCCATTCGTAGCCCCATTCGTGAGCGACCTTGTGGAACAGGTTTCGCAGCCACGTCTTGACCTCCGGCAGCGTCAAATCGAGCAGAAGGAGGTTCTCGTCCATCTGCTGCGCAACAAGGCCCGTCTTCGGCAAAAACCAGTCGGGATGTTCGGTCGCGAGACGCGAGCTCGCGGACGCCTGGAACGGCGCCAGCCAAATGCCTGGTTTCAGGCCCTGCAACCGGATCTGCTCCGCCATCCATTTCATGCCGCGAGGGAACCGTTCGGGATGCGCATCCCAGTCGCCGTCGGCCTGCTGCCAGCCGGCATCGATCTGGAAGTAATCGAAGCCGACGGGCTTGAGCTTGCGCGCCATAAACTCGAGGTTGTCGAGTATTATCTGCTCGTTTATGTCCTTGCGATACGCGCCCCACGAGTTCCAGCCGTTCGGGACCGGACCGGACCATTTGACAGTGCCCGCCGCGGCAGAAGCGCTCTTTGCATAGTTCTCGAGCGCAACAAACGGTGAGGCCGCGCTGAAATCGACGTACAACTTCTCCGAACGGAGCCAGCAGCCCGGCTCGACTGTTTTCGGAGGCAGGTACTCGCAGATCGCCTCCCACCGCGTGAACCCGTTAACGCCGCTCTGCGGCAGAGTGAGGGTGCGCTCGTATTCCGTGGTAACGTGGGTGATGCCGACCCGGGTCCACAGAAATCCGCTCATAAACGAGCGGCCCGTGCTCGGGCTGTAGAGTATGCTCGATGTGTTGCTCGAGGATTTCTCGTACCCGGCAAGGAGCCGGATGAACGGGTCGAAGATCGTTGCATAGCCGTTCTCGAGTATCACGCATTCGGTGGGATCGCATCCCAAGTACAAGCCGCCGTCCTCCTGCGCGCTGATAGCAGCCGGCGTGAGCGACTTGACCTCGACGGGTTGAGCCGTCGTGTTCCGCAGAACCGACTCGACGGTCACGAACCCGCGACCGTCGTACGTCGCGATGACCACTTCGATGGTCGGCTGCGACGCGTCCGCCTTTCCGAATAGCAGAACGTGCTGGGTCCCGCTGCCGAGGTTGTCGTGAATCCGTGCGGAACGCACGTCGCTGACGGGACGTCCTGCCGTCGTCACGACGCTGTCTTCGCTGCAAACCGCACGCGCAAAGACGTCTTTCAGCACAATACTGTTCTGGCTGTCGAGCGCGGTCCACGTACCACGTTCATCATCAACGATAAGCCGGCCAAAGCTGCCTTTGATCTCGAGCTCCCCGGCCGCCGCGACGCACGTGATACAGCATGACAGCACGCAGATGATAACGATCGCGGATAACTTTTTAGTCATTGCAGCCCTCGCTTTGTGTTCAGTCAAACCCCACCCACTTAACAAACGTATCGAGTTCGTCGCGGGATGACCTGAACGTGTTGATGCCGGACTCAGGGTCGGGATAGCCCAAGGCGACAACGGCCTCAAGCTGTTGCGATTCGGGGATGTCGAGCGTTTCCCGGATAACGTCGGGGTAGGCGAGCGGCATGCCGAGCCAGCACGTGCCCAGACCCATTTCGTGCGCGACAAGCAGCATCGTTGTCACGAACGACGCGATCCCGACGGGCGCCATCTCGCCGATCTGTTTGTCGTAGGAGACTATCACCGCCACAGGCGCGCCGTAGAACCGATAGCTGCCGAATAACAGCTTCTGGGTGTCGATCCCCGACTCCTGCGCTACCTTCGTGATTCCGTCCAACAACTCTTCGCGACGCCGGAGCACGTCCGCCGGCACGTCGTCCGGATACCGCTTCTCCGGCAGGCCCCCTCCCGCCATCACGCGTTCGACCAGCCGTGCCTCCAGCTCGTCGCGTTTCTCGCCCGTCGCCGCGGTAACCTCCCACGGCTGAATATTAACGGGCGACGGCGCCCAAAGGGTCGTTTCCAAGAGCCGCGTCAACGTTTCCTTCGCCACGGGTGTATCGAGAAACGCGCGTATGCTGCGCCGGCTTCTCACTCCATCCTGCAACTCCATCGCCCACACTCCTTTTCGGTGTTTGCTCTTGTGTTGAGCTCGCGGTTTCGCCTTATTGGCTTGCGCCACGCCGGACCATATTCCCAAACAGCACCTACGTCGACCATTATAGAGACGGCAAACATGGGTGTCAACGCGAGCGCGGTTCCGCTTCCGAGGGTTGACGCAGACGCCGGTCGTGTGTCATCATGCCGCAGTTTTGTGCGGGTTGTCCGCAACGTTTTTCACTCCACATGTTGATTGAATTCTTGGAATCGGAGGTGGAACCAACTAATGGGTAAGAAGAAGCGTGTCAATGTCGGCGTGATAGGCTCGGGCGCAATCGCGGAGCTCGCGCATATCCCGAACTACAAGAAGCTGGACGGAGTAGAGGTCGTCGCTCTGAGCGACATCAACCTGAGCCGGGCAGAGAAGATGGCACAGGAGTTCGACGTTCCCCGCGCTTACGGCGACCACCGCAAGATGCTTAAAGAGAACGATCTCGATATTGTCAGCGTCTGTACGCCAAACTACGCACACTGTCAACCGACGATCGACGCCCTACGCGCCGGCGTCAACGTGATATGCGAGAAACCAATCGCGATGAACGCCGCAGAGGGCAAACGGATGGTCGACGCGGCCAAACGATACAGACGGATGCTGACCGTCGCCCTGCACTTCAGATTCACAGCGCACGCACAAACCGCAAAGCGGTATATCGAAAGCGGCAAGGCGGGCGACGTCTATTTTGGGAAAGCCGTGTACCTTCGCCGTCGCGGTATACCGTGGTGGGGACAGTTCCATCTCAAGGAGAAGTCCGGCGGCGGACCGCTCATAGACATCGGCGTACACATCATGGACCTTGTAATGTGGTTGATGGGCCATCCGAAGCCTGTATCTGTCACCGGCAAGGTGTATCAGAAGTTTGGCCGGAAGGCGGCGACTGTGTATCCGAACCAAACCCCTACCGCGAAACAGCGAAGGGAGTTTGACGTCGAGGACTTCGCAACAGGGTTGGTGAAGTTCGAGAACGGTGCGTCGATGGTTGTCGAGACCTCATGGGCGGCGAACGTTGAGAAAGACGCTATCGACTTGTCGGTTCTCGGAGACAAGGCCGGCATTTGCGTGGCACCGCCCGGCGCTACCGACGGCGGACTGAAAATCTACACCGAAATGGATGGCATCAATGTCGATGTAACGCCCGCGCTGCCTGAAAAGAAATCGGCCTACTTCGGGGAGATCGAGCACTTCGTTCGATGCGTCCGCGGGGAGACCAACGTGCTCGTGAAACCCGAAGAGGCGCTTAGCGTTCAGAAGGTCATTGACGCGATATACAAGTCCTCGGAGACAGGCCGCGAGATAGCCATCCGGTAACGACCGCTCGGGGGCTTTTCCTGGTCCTGGACAACTCGTGACGAGGCTTATGACGGCAAGGGTTGCCCGAGCACGTACCGAAGGTTTCGCATAACAGGTATGGGCACTACGACACCCGGCGATTAGATATAGCCGAGCGCTTTCATCATCGACCTTAACCGGTCTTTCTGTTCTCCGGTAATCGCCCGCGCCTTCCCTTCGACCGGGGATTTCGGGACGCCGTCGGCGGCTACAGCTTTCAGGAACGAGTCGAGCATCTCTCGGTACTGTTGCAGGCGGGACGGGCTATTCGACCCGGTGTTGTTATCCTCTCGAGGGTCCGCGCGCAAATCGTAAAGCTCTTCTGCGCCGTCCTTCTCGGAGACGATATACTTCTCACCGTCCGTGCGGACAGAGCGTCTGCGCCACTTGGCAACCATATGATCCCAACAGGTATCGCGATGGCACACCTCGCTGACGACGGTTTTCCTGTCATAACGTTTCCGCTCGTTGGATCCGGCCATTAGCGGAAGCAGGCTCGTACAATCCGGAATGTCATCGTGAGCGACGCCGATGATCTCCGCAACTGTGGCATACAGGTCCGTAAGCGACACCTGGCGGGGTACACGTCCGGCAGGAGGGGTCTCGCCGGCAAGCCTGATGATCAACGGAACGCGCAACTGTTCCTCATAGAGCGTCACGCCGTGCTGAACGCCTCCGTGCTCCCAAAACTCCTCGCCGTGGTCGGAGAAGATGATGACGGCGGTAGTGTCCAGCAGCCCCATCTGCCGAAGACGGTTCAGGAAGCCGGCGACAACCTCATCAGTGTACGCAATCTCGCCGTCGTACAGCGCCTCTGCGTGCCTCTTGTCTGCATCGGAAAGATTCTGCACCCCGCTTTCACTCGGCATGAAACTGTTCCCTATGGAACCGGTATATCCACGGTCAAACATCGCGGCAAAACGGTCGGGCGGCGCGTACGGCGCGTGAGTCTGGTATGTGTGCACGAAAAGAAAGAACGGCAACTTACGGTAGGCTCTCAGCCATTCGAGCGCATGCGCGAACGTCTCCTCGGCGGACCCGAGCGTGGAAATAGCGGCTCCGTCCGAATAGAGCTCGAATCCCTGCGCAAACCCGAACGGGGACCCGACGTAGGCTCCTTCCGTGTAAGCCGCGGTGACATAGCCGTCTTCACGCGCCAGCTCGGCGAGCGTCTTCTCCGTCTCTCTAATGGGAGATCCCCACGGATGAAGCACCGCACCGTGGACCGAGGGGTGCAACCCCGTGAACACGGACGCGTGCGAGGGCAGCGTCCAGGATGAGGGCGCTATCGCGTACTCGAACAAGAACGCGCCTTCCGCAAACGCGTCGATCTTCGGGCTGGTGTCCCGATGGTACCCGTAGCATCCCATATGATCGGCCCGCAAGGTGTCCAGGCTTATCAGTACGACGTTCGGGCGGCTATCCTCTCTCTTCGCATCCACCGAGTACAGAACCGGGCTGCTCCATACCGGCGAGCTGAACGGGGCTGTATCAGACTCGCTCTCTGCTGTTCTCTCGTCGCGAACACTCTCCGTCCTGAACGCAAATCGCGCCTTCGATCCTGCAAGCTCCGACAGATCGAGGCTTGCATCCACCCACCCTTGCTGGTACTCGTCCGAGAGAGGGGCCAGGTCTTTGGAGAAGATCGTTGTCCGCGTTCCGTCACGCTCAACATCGATAGTGAACCGTACAGGTGTGTCTTGACCTTCATCCTCGAGGCCGATGCCGAAATCGAGCCGCGCGGACTGCGGGACGCTGCGTTCGTTTGTGACATACTCCCGTGGCAGAGGCAGCACCTCTCGAGCCCACGCCACGACCCTTCTCGTACGCCAATGCAAGCGCAGAACCTTGATCCTCAGCGCGGCCAGCGCCCGCTCGTCCCGTGCCTCAGGCAACGGCACGTATGCATAGCGCAGTGTCCCGTCTTTTGCAACGTTGCTGCCCGCCGACAGCTCTTCGTACCCTATCCTTATACCCAAAGCGTCTGGGTTCAGCTTCGAAATGTCAGCGACAGCCCCGACAGACAGCGTGCCGCGGCGCGTTACTTTAACCTCTTTCGCCCTACTCTTATACGGCGCAAAAAGCACGTTCCGCGTTTCGGAGGCTATTGCCACCTTCGTCTCGTGCCACCTGTTGCCGGGTGCAACACCCTCGACAAACCGGTGGAACGATGCACGTGCCGGCCCCGGGAAAACGCCTGCCATTACTGTGAGCAGTAGGCACAGTTGCCAGCCCGTCAAAGGTGCTGGCCATTTTTTCTTGCCGCTGTCCTGTTTACGCATGTGTGCAAATGAATGGAGAGACGCCTTGTTTAGTGGACAATGCTTCTGCGAGTATATCCTTTGCACGGCAGTGCAGTCAAACAGCCGGAGATGCCTATGGATACAAGGAGCGCGACCGAGGCCATCACAGGCGTACCGTAACGGTACGTCGAGAAGGCCGACCGAGTGCGACGCAGTAGACAGGGGCAAATCCGGTGTTGCAGTAGAGCTGTGGTCAGAAATGCGGGCTAAAGACCGAGTGCTGCGTTTATGCAGCGCTGGACGTCGATGGCGTCGACCTGGCTGTTACGGTCTATGTCGGCGAACCTCGTTTCAAGGGCAACCCCTAACGCCTGGTTGATCACTGTCTGGACGTCTAAGGCATCCGTGCTGCCGTCGACGTTGACGTCGCACACGCGTCGGGCGGGCGAGTCATAGGTGTTGAGCGGGTCCGAGCCCGTTTCCATCTCGACTCCGTCGGCGAAACCGTCGTTGTCATCGTCGGGGTCTATGGCGTCAATAACGCCGTCGCCGTCGGTATCGGGCGGCTGATCTTCGTCCGGCATCCCGTCGCCGTTGCGGTCTTCATCGTGATCGTCTGCCACACCGTCATTATCGTCGTCGAGATCGAAGAAATCGGGCACGCCATCGTTATCGCAGTCGCTTATCTCGATGGTGTCGCGGAACCCATTGCCGGTGATGTCGGGGTCCGTCTCGTCCGGGACGCCGTCGCCGTCATCGTCGACGTCCAGACCGTTCGGAGGCCCGTCGCCGTCGGAGTCCAACAACATAAGAGGGTTGGCTGACGCAACAGCTCTGCCGGCGGCCCACTGCACGTGCAGCTCGCCCAACGAGAGCACTATCTCCCGCCCCACTTCCAGAATAACGGTGTTGATGTCGCCGGTATCGTACTCGACTATCGCCAGCACGCCATCGAGTTCCACCGACTCGTATATCTCGCATACAGCGAGGACATAGCTGTCGTCACCTGACAACGTGAGTGCAAACTGGCCCACCTCGTCGAGTGGCACGAAGTGTATCTGTCCCGAACGGCCCAAGGCGGCGACCGCGACGTCCCCGCTCTTGCCCGCGATCCGTCCCGTCGCCGCGAACGTGAAATCCCGGACCGGTCCGCCAGGTTTGCCTGTCGTCCATGCGTACGGATCGATCCACGCGCTGCGCACTAGCAGCGGCTCGTCGGTCGAATCGGTATCGCCGAGGAACACCGGGCCGCGACAACCGTCCTGGCCTGCACCGACAGGCCGGTCGTCAGGCGCCCGCGCAAGCTCCCGTTGACCCCAAAGACCCGCAAACTTCAGCCATACGTGTCCCGGCCTCCTCGACATCTCGGCTTCGCTCAGCCTCGGCAGCGTTTCGGCAGCTATGGGCAGCACGTACGGGTAATCGGTGTTCACCTGCGGTTCCCCGCTCTGCGCCGTCGGGATGAGCCAGGTGCCGCGTCCGTCATGGCTTTCGATGCCTGTCAAATACCGCGACCCGCCGGTCGCAAAGTATCCCGAATGGCCGCCGTTGCCCACGTAGACCGCGGGATGGCTCGATTCGCCCGTGACGGCGTCGACCATCAACTCGACATCTTGCCACACTCGATGTGCACCACCCGCAGTAGCCAGCGTTGGGTAGGTTCTCAACAACTCTGTCTGCTGGGAGCATGTTACCGAAAGCGGGGTCCCGTCCGGTTCGAGCAGGATAACGACAAGCTCCCAGTCGCCTTCGTGCGTGTTGCCGCCCGGCTCGACCTCGCCCCAGTTGTGCACGAAGTAGTAGTAGAAGTACTGGATGGCTATCAACTGCGGGTCCGGTGTTCCAATATGCGACGATTCTCCTACCCGAACCGCAGTCGCGTAAACGACAGAGCTGTACCCGCTCTCGGTTGCGGCATATACCGAGTATAGCTGCTCGGGATCGGCCCCGGACGCATCAAGCACGGCGATGTCGAGCGGAAACACTCCCACATCTGCAGCAAACACAGGCTGTTCAAGGACGCCGGCGGCGGTAACCAACCGGCTTGCAGCGAAGCCCATCTCGACGGGAACCGGCCGATACTTCTCCGTTGAGTGCAGCTTCAGGACGGGCGCGAAGTACTCGATCAGCTCGGCTACCGTGTTAACCGTCCCGGGTACCGCGCTCAGCACGGCCACTTCGGCGTCCGCAAGCGGATCGAGCGGGTCGAAGACGACCGTTTGTGCAAGTGTGGAAATACCTTCCTGCTCGCCGGCAATACGCAGGGTGAAGTCGCATGTCGCTATCGCTTCGTCCCGTGAAACGCCCGTTTCAGGCGCCAGCTTCAGGGGAATGGCTCTGCTGCCGCGTTCCAGGTGGATTTCAATGGCGTCGGCGCTTCCCTGAGCGTCCTCCACGTCCCATCCCGCCGGCGCGACGAGCGCATCGTCCGAGTTCAGCGTCAAGAGGTAGTCCCCGTTCTCGGCGATGTTGACATGTACCGACACGTTAGGCGAGCCGAGCGCCTCTATCCCGGCGGCAAAAGCTCCGAACTCGATCCGATAGATGCCCGCATCGGGACCGGATTCCAGGTCAAGCGGGTTCGAGCCCCCGGCTGCCTCAGCGCCGTCACTGTAACCGTCGGCATCGCTGTCGGCGAGCAACGGCGATGTCTCGCCCGCGTCCAACTCGCCGTCGCGGTCTGCATCTTCCCGGCCATCGGCCAGGCCGTCGCCGTCGCTGTCGGCATTATCGAGCAGCGTCCCGCCGGCCATCTCGACCGCGTTGGTCAAGCCGTCGCCGTCTATATCGCCCTCGCCGCCGTTGTTCCCCTCAGAATCGAACGGGTCGAGCCCGTGTTCTATCTCGAAATCGTTCGGCATGCCGTCGTCATCGGCATCCGCCGAGCCGCCGCCGAGCCGCGCCGAGAAGATGTCTTTCTCGTCTCTCGACGCACCTTCCCAAACCACGAACATCTCGTTCAAGGCAACCCGGTATACCAGATCGATGTTGCTTGGTGCCGAACCGTCAAACTCGTCGGAAACTTCAAGCGGCTCGCCAAGCAGATGCCCTGCCGCGGTCACCCTTTGGCCCACTATCGATGCAGTGGTGCCGCCCCCTTCGCCCCAGACCACTATGTATTGGTCGCCCGCAACGCTGAACGCCGCCTCGGGACGCGTTTGTGCCGCAGAGCCCGCCGCTATCTCGATGGGATCCCCCACCAACTCTCCCGTGGCGCAGGACACACGCTGCGCCAAAACGTCCGCGCTCTGCGGGTGCGAACCGGCCTCCTCCCACACAACAAGGTACTCGTGTGCCGTGGTGTTAAGCGCCACATCGGGCCAGTGTTCCTCGCCGGCAACGGACCTCACCTCGATCAGCCCGTCTTTAAGGTTTAGATTTGCAGAATCGAGCCGTACTCCGGCGATATCCTCTTCGAAA
>CAZGCA010000061.1:24460-37423 GCA_964524145.1 uncultured bacterium
CCGACGCCGGCGCTGCTCCACGCTACCAGGTACTCGCCGCCGACCCGGTTGAAAACCGCTGCGGGTCGGAGTTGTGTTTCCTGATCGCTCGTCAGTTCGGCTACCTGCCCGATAGGCTGCATGGTTTCCGCCTCCAGCAACAGCGCATGAATGTTGCTTTCGCCGGGCTGGTTGGTCGATTGCTGCCACGTTACGAGGTAGGTGTCCCGTGCCGCGTCGTAGGCTGCGAACGGGAACGTTTGCTCATGCGCGGACTGGGACACAAGGAATGTGTCACCCACACGGCGGTACGTTGCGCCGTCGACTCGTTCGGCAAAAATGTTTCGCTGGGAGCCCGTCGGGATTCGCTCGTGCCAGACAAGTAAGTACTCGTTGCGTCCCGGGTCATATGCCGCCTGCGGTCCGCCACGACTTCTCTCGCCCGAGACCAGGTTTCGCGGGGGACCAAGAGGTATACCGCTGGCCGCATCTATCGCCTGGCAGGCGATGGTCACCGTCCCGCCCGGATTGCGCGACTCCCACACGACGAAATACTCGCCGGCAACCGTATTGGACGCGATCGTTGGGTAAAGTTGTTCGCCACTCGCGTCGTTGACCAGAACGCTCTCGTTGAGCTCGTACGGCACGCGCACCTCAACAGTGACGGGGAGGACCGCCGGGCCCTGCGCGGCCTCGGGTGCATCGAATATGATATCGGCCGTATAGGGACTCCCCTCCGCGGAAAGATTCTGCGAACTCGCTGTGATGGTCACGTCCGTCGGGGTAGTGTCGGACTCCGGCTGAATCTCGAGCCATTCGGCCTCCGAGCTCGCCGTCCAGTTGAGCTCTCCCGGCCCGCCGTTGGCGACGCGCACCGTGGTCTCGATCGCCCGGCCACTGTATTCCGGAAGCACAAACGACAGGCTTGCAGGATCGAACTCGAACCGGGGAAGGTTTTCCTCGATGTACAACGTTATCGCTACCGTCACGGGGCTGTTTTCGGCATCATCTGCGGAAACCGTGATCGCGCCCTGGTACGGGCTGCCGGAGAACTCGAGACCCTCGATATCAGCCCGAACCTGTGTCTCGGCGTCGCCCTCGCCGAAGCTGGGCATCATCGTCAGCCAGTCGACGTCCGATTCCGCCTGCCACCGAAGCGTGCCCTCGCCCGTGTTCTGTATGTGCAACGTTTGCAGCGGAGGGTTATCGCCGTCCTCGACGGCGTCGAACGTTAGGTTTAGCGGGGTTACATCGAGTACCGGCGGCGGCTCTTTAACAACAAACGTCACGGTAACCGATCGAGGGCTCTGTTCGGCCCCTGTCGCGCTGACATATATCGTGGCGTTGTACGGGCTGCCCGCAGTAGTCAAACCATCAGGGTCGACGCTTACCTCGACCGATGTGTCCCCGAGACCTGATTCCTGGCTTACTTCCAGCCATGGGGCGTCCTCGTTCACCGCCCAGGCCAGCGCGCCGCTTCCCTCGTTGCCGATCTCTATCATCTGTGGTTCCGGTGTTGGTTCTCCTTCAATCATCTCGAACTCGAGCGAGTCCGGCGAGACGCTCAGTATCGGTGGCGACGCCTCCAGCGTCAACGTTACCGAGACTTGACGCGGGCTGCCGACAGCATCCTCCGCGGTCACGGTGATAGCCCCATGGAACGGACTGTCGTTTGCCCGAAGCCCGGTGATATCAACGATGCACTGGGCAACCGAGGGTGCCACACCCGATATCGGGTCCACCGTGAGCCAGTCAGACCCCGAGGAGGCTTGCCATACGAGAATCCCCACTCCCTCGTTCGTTACGGAAAAGGGCAGCGGGTCCGGGTTATCGTGGAGCTCGACGGCGTTGAAAGAGAGGCTGCCCGGTGAGATTCTTAGCATTGCGCCCGGCTCGTTGAGATCGAGCTGTACGGTCACCGACACAGGGCTGCCTGCCGCGCCGGTCGAGTATATAGTTATCGTGCCGATGAACGGGCTGTTGACGTGGCTGAGCCCGACTGTGTTGACGATTACTGTGGCGTCAGTCGGCCCGCTTCCGGTCGGGGGATCGAGATGCAGCCATGGAGCATCGACGGACGAATACCAGCTCATGGAACCGGCTCCGTTGTTCAGTATGCTCAACGTCTGCGAGGAGGGTGGGGGGGCCATCTCGTCTGCCTCGAAGAAGAGCGCGTTCGTACCCAGCACGAGCATCGGGCTCGGTGTCAACGGATACGGGTCGTACCCGTCCTCGATCCCGTCACCGTCGGTATCCGGGTCGAGCGGATCGGTCTCGCCCGGGTCCACTATACCGTTCCCGTTCACATCCTCTTGAGAATCGGGCAGGCCGTCCCTGTCCCGGTCCTGACCCGGAAACGGGTCGCCCGTCGTGCGGACCCACACCTGCATGCCTGCCTCGCCGGTCACACCCGCCACCGCCTCGGCGCCAAACCGGGTGACCACGGCCACCTCGCCTGTCGCGCCAACCGTGCCGGACGGGATATCCTCTCCGTCCAGGGTGAATGTCCCGTCGCTCCTGACATAGTACGTCCCGGAGACGGTACGTTGATCGTCGCTGTCCGAGATCGTGCCGTTGTACTGACCGCTGCTCAGGGTCAGGGTGCCCAGCTCCGCAACCTGCTGGAAATCGTGAGCTACGGTCAACCCGTGCACTCTGTACGTGCCGATAAAGTCGCTGTTCGACAGGCCGCCGCCGCGACGCAGGTACGCGCTGTAGACGAGCCCGCCTTCTGGAAACCGGATATCGGTTCCCGGGGTTAGACGCCGTGTCCGAAGCACAATATCGCCATAGGCGCCGACTGTCGCATTTTGCGACGACTGGCCTGCTACGCTCATCCTGCCGTCACTGCTCACTATATACGTGTAGGTAGCCGGCTGGCCGTCGATGTCCTGCTCGCGGAGGCTCCCTGAACCGTCTGCGTAGGCCACCCCGAGAGCGGTCTCGGCCGACCCGCCCGGCTTCACCCAGAGCGAGTGCATGCTGTACGTCCCGGAGAATGTGCTGTTGGATAGGCCTGAACCTCGACGGAGGGCCAACCGCAGCCCCGCCATCCCTTCGTCGAGCAAGGGAACGGCCCCCGGATATACTATCTCGGTCACAGCAGCAAGCTCACCCGATAGACCCACCGTCCCGTGCGCTGCCGACGCCCCGTCTATTGTGAACGTACCGTCCTCGTGAACCGAGTACAAGTGCCCTCCAAATTCCGTGTCGGTGTCCCCGTCGGTGTCCGTCAACGTGAGAGATTCCGAATACCCGCCGTCCCCGTCGTAGCTTCTCGTGCCGGTCCCTATGCTCGAGTCGCCATCGTTCTCGGCCAGGATGTCGTGCGCACCGTATGCGCCGGCAAGCATCGCGTTCGAGTACCTCCCCGAGCCCGTCGTCACTTCATCCACGCCGATATCTACCACGCCGTTTGCAGGCCTCGGATCGTCCTCGAAATCAAATGGCGGCGCTCCCGTGTTGGTGCCCGCATCGATGCACGGGGACGTTTCCCGCAGACGGAAATTGTCGTCGCCGGCATTTACAAACTGCGGGTCAGCATACAGGTCGCCACGCCCTGCCGAGCAGCCGATATACGTGGTTGTCAAGTTGTAAAAGTCGTTCCAGCCCAGAGATACGCTTGCGCCGTGGACCCGGACCACTCCTGCATCACCGCCCATTACTATGTTGTTGAAGATATCGGGTTTTGAGAAATCCCGCGCGTATACGCCCGAGTTCGGGTTGTTGAACATGACGTTGTTGATCACCAGCGGTTCCGACCCGCCCCGAACGTAAACACCGGCTTCGCAGTCCGTGAATATGTTGTTGGCGATGGTGGGACTGGTGCTGTGGTCTGCCAGAACCCCGCAGGTCGCGGCGCTCATTATGCGGTTTGACTCGATGAGCGGGCTCGAGAAATTGTACGCCGCCACGCCATAACGGCACCCGGTTACCACGCTGTCACGGAGCACCGACGTGCCGTAGCCGAACTCCACGCCACTCTCCTCGCCCGCGTTGATAACGCTGAGGTTCTCTACCACCACGCCGCCGGTGTCACAGGCGATGACCACGTTCCCCTGGCCGTTGATCGCGGTGAGTTCAGGGCCCGAGCCGCGCAGTGTTACCAATCCCTTGTTTACTCTGACATTTTCGGTATAGGTGCCGGGCGATATGCTGATTACATCGCCGGCTCCCGCTGCAGTGATCGCGCTTTGGATCGTCTGGTACTGCGAAGGGACATAGAGCACGTCGGCCATAACAGGGGCGGTCACAAATAAAAACAGGAGTGCTAATGCAGCGAGTAGCCGGAGTCCTACGGCAGTTCTTACTACAGTGCAACTACGCAGGCATCTTGTCACAGAGACCCTATGCCTCGAACAATGCAAAATCTAAACCGGACAACTGACAATGCAAATTTACTGCTTACGCAGCATGCCTGTACACTACTTGTCGTTTCATTTTGCATTGTCCGTTGTCCGTTTTGAATTGTCTATTGACTCGTTCTCTGCTCCTTTCAAGTCGTCCGCTTTCTGTCTGACCCGTTGAAGGAGTTCGTCCATGACCATCTTAACGCCGTTGGCGCGATCATCTGTTCTTCCGTTGCCGAGTATGTGCGCACAGGTTGCGAGCCGAGCAGCCACCTCCTCCTCGAGCCACCGGGCAACGTGTTCCGCCGAGAGTTTTGGGTCAACGGCAACGTGTTTCGCGTCATTGTGGTTCAGAGCGGCCTGTATCTTCTCACGCAACTTCAGCTCGGTCTCGTCCACATCGGTCAGCAGGAACGAAACATCGCGTACGCTTACCGAGATGAAGTCCAACGCAAGAGATTCTTCGCCCCGGCCCGTATAGATCTTTACATCGGTCAGCGGGATGAAGTTACAGTCCTGGTTATTTGCAAAATTCAACAACCCTTCGTTTGACAGTAACGAGGCGTTGCCTTCAACCCAAAGGTTGTTGCGCAAATAAAGCAGCGTCCGACCGCCGCTGCTCTCGGGCATCGCACACCCCCCTTATTCCATCTACGCGAAACTCCCAACGCAGAGCGGGCGTTGTAGTGCCCCTTCCCGCCTCGCTCTGCAGCCGGTTCGGTTTCTCAAACGCGCATGAGCTTCTTGTTCTCGGTCCTGCCCGGCGTGTTGCGCCGTCTTCGCGCCTTGAGCGCGTGGGCCTTGTAAAAGAGCGACGGTTCTATTATAGCCTCATGTAGGCCCTGCGTTTCAAGGTCGCCGTATCGTACGCGCCCGCGGTACGTACGGTTCTCGAGTATTATCGCGACCGCCTGCCGCGACCACTTCCTGCCCTTGCGCGTGCGAATACCTCTGCTGTTCAGCAGATTGACAACCTTGCCCGTGCTGCGGCACCGAAGATACTCTCTGAATATGGTCTTGACTATGGCGGCCTCGTGCTCGTTTACGACGAGCGCAGGATCGTTGCCGTCGCCCCGCTTGTACCCAAACGGCGCCGGCCCGGTGCCGTAACGACCTTGCAGCACGGCCCTAAGCTGTCCCTGCTTGACCTTCTGCCCGTGCCTGGACCCTTCCTGGTTCAACTCCGCAAGCTTGCCCCCGGGCTTTGTTCCTCGATACCTCTTCTCTGCGAGTGTGCTCACCTATCTCCACCTCCGTTCCGTCCTTGAATGGAGCACATTGTCGGACGTCTCATTCCAACCCAACTATGTCCTAATGATTCTCCATTGTGTTGTTCCTCGCGCGTCACTCTTGCGCCAGGAACTTATAGTCCCCTTGTTGCAGGATGCTTATCCCCTACAACGGGTTCTCTCGTCCCGGCTCACCTCCTTTCTTCCGCCGACCTTCTCCGGAGGATTGAGTCATACCCCCGGCGAAACCCACCGGCTGCCTATTGACTTGACAACATGTTTCTCTCGCACATCTAGCTCTCCTATAGATGATATAGATATTTTAACCCTCCTGTCAATAGATTTGTCAAGCTTTTTTTTCGCCCTTTTCCGTGGCCCGGGAGTGCCTGATAGTGGCGGCGGCAACAACGGGGTTCCGGACAGAGTCGAGCGCCATCGATGAGAGAGCTGCCGGAAGGTGGCTTTTGGGAGGTTCTGCGCCGTTTTGACGTCTTTGCGGCCCGCTTCTCTCGGCTATTTCGCGAGGTCGTAGAAGGTCCGATCGTCAAATCGGTGCGACCTGATGCGGCCCTCGTCCTCAAGCCGTGCGAGAAGCTTCAAAACATAGGGAGGCGGCGTGCCAAGCGCGGTCACGACGTCCTCGAGAACAGCCGACCGTCTCGCAAGCAGTGCGATCACGCGCTCCCCGTCGTCACGTGACCGCTCGACCTCGTGGACATTCCTCGCGTGCGCTACGACGATCTCTGTCTCGACCGCGAACGCGCTCCTGGCCCGTTCCATCTCTTCCTCGCCAAGCCTGAGAGCAAACTCCTCGCTCGGCGGCCTCACAACCGTGTTCAACTGCACTTTATCGGGTCGGATTCTGTTGACAGCATCGTTGAGTGCCGCAAGCTCTTCGGGCGTGTCATTTATGCCCTTGACAAGCATTATCTCAAGCCACATGCCCCCATCGAACCGCTCGCGGAAAGTCACCATCCCGTCTATGATTCTGTCCAGATCCAAACCCGGCGCCGGCCTGTTTATCCGCTCGAGGACATCCTGAGTGGCCGCGTCGAGCGACGGTACAACCACGTCTGCCCTGAGGAGGGCTTCGCTCACTTCCGGCTCGAAGAGCAGCGACCCGTTGGTAAGCACCGCAACCCGGAACCGTGTCATCGCCTTTATCGCGGCGATTATCTCACCTATCGCAGAGTTCAGCGTTGGCTCGCCCGAACCGGAAAACGTGACGTAGTCCGGTTCGTGCCCGAGTGCGAGGATCTCTGCCAGCTCGTCGAGGACCGGCCCGGGCGCAACATACTCCTTGCGCTCGAGGGTCGGTTCGGGCGTCCGCCCGAGCTGGCAGTAGACGCAGTCATAGGTACACGTCTTCAACGGCACCACGTCCACACCCAACGACGCACCAAGCCGGCGCGACGCCACCGGTCCGAAGATGTGGTTCTCTTTGCCCATCATGCGCATTCTACCACGCTCCTCCGCGCAAAGCCAACCGGAGCATTTTCGTTCCGAGAGGTCGAGCCCTCCTCTTCCAAATCCGCGCCGATTGAAGTATAATCCGATACGCGGCTTGCGGAGAACGGTTTGAAACCTACAGGTTATTGCACCGGCATAGAAGGAACGGCAATGAAGATATCCATCCTGGGAGCGGCAGTTTACGACGAAATCATCACCCATCTCGGCGAACGCAGAGAGTCTTACGGCGGTATAACGTATAACGTGGCGGCGTTATCCTCGATAGTCGCCGAGGGAACGGTGATATCGCCTATCAGCAATGTCGGCGCGGACCATTTCGAGAACGTGCGCGATCTGATGGCGAGCCACCGAGGCGTCGATGTTTCGGATCTGGAACGCGTGGACGGCAAGCTCACGCACGCCAAGCTGACATACAAGAGCGCGTCCTGGCGGGACGAGATTGTCACCAACTTGATGGCCCCGCTGACAGCGGAACGCGCGCTTGCTGCCTCGGACAGCGACGCGATCCTCGTCAACTTTGTGAACGGTACCGAGGTCGAACTCGAGACGCTCGCTGCGCTGCGCGAGAAGACAACGTCGTTCTTCCAGCTCGACGTGCACAGCAAAGTCTGGGAGTGGAGCCCGGACGGGTCGCGGTCGAAGGCGCCGTTTGCCGACTGGCGCGAGTGGTTTGGGCTTCTCGACGCCGTCCAGATGAACGAGTTTGAATGCGCAATGGTCATCGGCCGGGAGGTAAAAGAGGAACCCGACTTCGTCGCGGCCGCTGTCGAGATGCTCGATGCCGGACCCAAGATCGTGCTCGTGACGCTCGGGCCGCAGGGATCGGTGATGGCGTACCGCGACAACAGCACGGTATACACATCGGCATGTCCTGCGGCACAGGTGGACAACGTGGTCGACACGACCGGGTGCGGCGACTCGTTCTCGGCGGGGTTCATCTGGAACTACCTCCAGAGCAAGAGTCCGGTTGCGGCAAACGCCGCCGCTAACATTGTTGGCGGCATCAACTGCACAACGTCCGGGACAGGCCAGCTCGACGAAGCGCGCAACGCGTTGGGCCAGATACCGCGTTGGTTCCCGGAGTTGGCAGAGAAGCTCGATGCCGGCTGGCCGGGGGACAAGGTCACCGCCTAGCGCTTGTTTACGAGCAGGAAGGAAAGACAGATGGCCAAGAAGAAGGACTACGAGATTCACGTTATATCGAACACTCATTGGGACAGGGAATGGGTCTACCCGTTCGAGGAAACCCGGCTGCTGCTGGTCGAGTTCATGGATCACCTGCTCGATTTGCTCGAAGACCAGCCCGATTTCCACTCATTCCTTATGGATTCACAGGTCGGGTGCGTCGATGACTACCTCGAACTGCGACCCGAGAACCGCGCCCGGATCGAGAAACAAGTCAAGAGTGGGCGGCTCATCATCGGCCCGTGGTACACGTTGCCCGAGGAGTACATTGTGAACGGCGAGTCGCTCGTGCGCAACCTGGTCGTCGGCCATCGGGCCGCGAAGAGCTACGGCAAGGTCAGCAAGCTCGGCTACACTCCGTTCTCTTACGGCCAAACCTCGCAGATGCCCCAGATCTACCAGGGATTCGGCATCGACACGATCATATTCTACCGCGGCATAAACACGCCTCATTCCGAATTCATCATGGAGGGACCCGACGGCTCGCGGCTCATCGGCACGCGGTTCGGCGCTCTCTCCAGGTTCAGCTACTATTTCTACCTCTACCGCGTGGTGATGCACGACAAGACCCGCGACGAGTGGTGGTACGACTGGGACCGGGGAGCGTTGCCGTTCCGGCTTTGTAACGAAGATCACCCGCGCGCCCACTACTACATAGTGGACCCGGCCAAGAAATTCCAGTTGCTGGACAAGATACCGGAGGGGATGGCCAAGCTGCTCCGGGACGAGTCGAAGCACTTCACCACACGCTACATCGCGTGCATGCAGGGGTTCGACAGCTCGGAACCCGACCCGCTTGAACGGATGCTGATAGCCGAATGCCAGAAACATCTCGAGGATGGCGTCATATTCCAGAGTAGTCTGGCGGACTACATGAAGAAGATGCGCCGTGCGGTGAAGAACCCGACCGTGATCCGCGGCGAGAGCCGTGATCCCGGAGCAACGGGCAAGTGGACCCACCTTTTCGGCGACGTCATATCGAGCCGCACAAAGACGAAACGCAGGAACGCGCGCTCTGAGAACAACCTGCAACGGTGGGCGGAACCGTTTGCAGCTATTGCGTTTACGCTCGGAGCCGAGTATCCGAAAGCGGCGCTCGACCGCGCCTGGAAGATGCTGCTACAGAACCATCCGCACGACACGATATGCGGCGCCGGCATCGACCAAATGGAGAAGGATATGGTGCACCGATTCGACCAGATCGACATCATCTCCGAAGGCGTGATGCGGCGCGCGTTCCAGGCCATCCAGTACCGCATCGACAACTCCGATATAGACCAGCGCGACGCTGTCCTGACGGTCTTCAACCCGTGCCCGTACGAACGGTCGGAGGTGGTCACCGCCTACGTTGACCTTCCGGATGAGTCGGGGTACGACGCGTTCTCGATTCGTGACGAAAAGGGCAAAGCGATGCCCAAACAGGAAGTGTCGCGGTTCCCGCACGGGACGCTCGTGCGCAACCTGACCGATATCAGCCTCGAACTGCGTGCGCAACGAGTGAATCTGCATTTCTTGGCCGACAAGATCCCGCCACTCGGGTACAAGACGTTCCACGTGAAGCACGAAAAGGCCGAGAAGGCGTACACCGGCAGTCTGGTTGTCGCGACCAACACCATGGAAAACAAGCAGCTAAGCGTTAAGATCAACGACAACGGTACGTTACGCGTCGAGCACAAAGCCACGGGCAACGTGTATGACGGGCTCCACTACTTCGAGGACTGCGGCGAGACGGGCCATTCGTGGGTCCACATGACCCCCGAGTTCGACGAGGTCATCACGAGCCACGGGTGCCACACACAGATCGTGCTCGAGGAGGAAGGGCCGCTGCTGGCTCGGTACCGGGTCGACACGCACATGATGGTGCCCGCAGGCCTCGAGCAGAAGAACGACGGTGTGCATCGTAGCGAGGAGAGAAGGGCGCTTGTCATCTCGTCGTACGTCACGTTGCGCAAGGGCCAACGCTGGGTTGACATAAGAACCCGGCTCGACAACCAGTGCCGATTCCACCGGCTTCGTGCGGTCTTCCCGACGAACATTGCCGCCGAGGTTTCCTGCGCGGAGGCGGCGTTCGACGTCATCGAGCGGAAGATAGTCCGCACTCCCGACAGCGTCTACTACGGCAGGGAAAACCCGTCGTATCCCAACCACCGGTTCGTCGATCTGAGCGACGGTGAAGCGGGCCTCGCGATAATCAACGACGGCATGCGCGAGTACGAGGTCAAGGAAACCCCGGAACGGCCTATCGCGTTGACGCTGTTGCGCGGGTACGAGTTCCGCCAATCGCCGGTTATCGATCGGTGGGATGTCCATCCGGAGATGCCGCTCGCACAGTCGCTCGGCGAGAACGAATGGCGGTATGCGATATACCCGCACGCGGGCTGTTGGGACGACGCCACTGTCTACAGAGAGGCCGAGTGCCAAAACCTGCCTCTCGAGGTGGGCCAGGCCGGCAGGCACGACGGCGACCTGCCGAAACAGACGGGGTTCCTCAAAGTATCGCCCGCCAACCTCGTTCTGAGCGCGCTGAAACGGTGTGAGGAACGCAAATCCCTTATCCTGCGGCTATACAACCCCACGGAGCGCACTCTCAAGGGTACTGTCACCTGTTACAAGACGATCAAGCGAGCGCGGCTCACAAACCTCAACGAGAAACCCGACAAGAAGCTGTCCTCGCAAGGCAACTCTCTGCGATTGACTGTTGCGAAGAAGAAAATGGTAACTGTGGAGCTTGTGCTCTAACCTGAAGGAGGGTGGACACATGAGCAACAAAGACATGACGCGCAAGGCCTTTCTCAAGGCCGGTGTTGCAGGAACGGGGGCCGCGATCGGCGCGGCGCTGCCTCTCGGCAACGCAGGGGCGCTGCAGGAAGGCTCCGCTGCCAAGAAGCCCGAGATGACGTTCCGGGCACTCGGAAAGACGGGCCTCAAGGTGTCCGAGGTCTGTTTCGGCAGCTACGGGTTCAACAACCCGGGCATACTCGAGGCGGCGCTCGATGCGGGTATCAACCTCGTCTGCACCTCGCACACCTACCAGCGAGGCAACGCCGAGCGCGCTATCGGCGAGGTGATGAAGAAGCGGCGAAAGGACGCTTATCTGCTCACCGGGTGGCGATCGAGGAAGGACACCAAGAAGGCCGAGTTCCTGAAATCTCTCGACGAGAGCCTCGAATTCCTTCAAACCGACCACGTGGACATTATCCGCGCGGCGGAACTGAGAGACGCCGAGCCGTTGCGCAATCCCGAGCTGTACGAAGCGTTCGAGGAGGCCAAGAAGGCAGGCAAGGCACGGTTCCTCGGCCTTTCGACGCACGTCAAGAACCTCGGAACACTGCTCGAGACGGCCATCGACACCGGCACGATCGACGTCTTCCTGTGCAAGTACAACTTCATGGAGTCCCCTCGACAGATGGACGTGTTCCAGAAGGCTGCCGAGAAGGGTATCGGGATCGTCGTCTTCAAGGTTGGTGCCGGAAAGAGGGAGTCCGAGGTCAAGGAACTCCAGGAAGCCGGGGCAACGTTGCGGCAGGCACGTATTAAATGGGCGCTGACGAACCCGAACGTATCGAGTGTCTGTGCTGCGTTCAGCAACTTTGACGACGTTGACGAGAATGTAGGGGCCGTCGGCAAGAAGCTCACCAAAGAGGACCAAGGGCTGCTTGACCGGTATGCTGAAACGTTTGCTCACAGCTACTGCAGGTACTGCGGGACGTGCGAAGCGTCGTGCCCGTACGGAGTGGCTGTCGCCGATGTCATGCGCTACGTGATGTATTTCAAGTACTACGGCCACCAGAAAGATGCCATGCAGCGGTACGCCGAACTGCCGAGCCACAAGAGCGCACGCCGATGCCTGGATTGCGACGGGTATTGCCTCGGCGCATGTCCGCACCAACTCGCGACGAGGGACAACCTGCTCGAAGCCCACACGCTGCTTGCATAACCCTCGTCTATACTGTTTTCCTCTCGGTTTGGCGGACAAACCGGAGAGAAAGGGGACACCTGTTCGGAGACAGGGGAAACACCTGGTTACACAAGCCGACGACGGACGGAACGGCAATGCAGCTCCCCTTCCTCGGGAAGTGGGCGCGCGTGAGGGACGCAACGGTGAGGGATATTGCTTGAGATGAATGCGCGACAGTGCACGGTCCTAGCAACCGCTCTTTGCGCCACGCTCCTTCTGTACGGCTGTCGGGAGGCCGCCAAGGAGCCCGCGCTCGACAGCCCGTTTGACGTTGCCACCGCTTTGCCTCCGGACGGTCTTGAACGCGGGTGGTCACGGTGCGCTCCCGTCGAGACGTTCGGTCCGGACAACGTCTACGACTATGTAAACGGCGAGGCGCCTCTCTACCATTCCTACAACTTCCGGTCGTTGACCCACGCCGTTTTCTGCTCAGACCGCCCCGAGGGCCCGTCAATCACTATTGATATCTTCGAGACAGGAAGCCTTCTTGACGGTTTCGGGCTCTACTCGCGCAGCCGCCTGCCCGACCGCGAGTTCCGCCCCATCGGCACCCAGGGATTTCTCTTCGACGACACCTTCACTTTCTGGAAAGGGCGGTTCTTTGTAAACGTCCGCGCTGACGAGCGCGACGCCCGCTTAGTGTCCGTGGCCGAGCGCTTCGCCAAACATGTCGCCGCGAACGTGCCCGGCAGCGTCGCGTTTCCGGAAGAGATCATGGTATTCCCTTCCTCCGCCCTCGTGAGGCACAGCGAAACCTACATCGGCAGCAACCTGCTGGGTTACGGGTTCATGG
>CAZGCA010000062.1:0-36522 GCA_964524145.1 uncultured bacterium
TCGTCATGTCGCGGTGTTCGATGAGATGACGGTTGACCAGTGGGTGACCAGTGGGTTGACACGTGCGACAGACAGGGTTTACAATGCAGTCACGTCAACCTCGAGGAGTGTAGGATGAGCGGGGTTGAACGCTGAGCTGAGATAGTGCGTGCTGCTGTTACTCCAACAACGGGAGGGAAACGATGACCAAGCTTGACGACATTCTGAAGTCGGCTCCGAAAGAGCTACCGTTGAAGATGCCCGGGTTTCTCGGGAAGACCATTGGGGCGGTGGTTATCGTGGTGGTGATCCTTGCGGTGGCCTTCAACCTCTGTTTCGTCTACGTCCACCCAAACGAGTTCGGTATCAAGGAGGTCAAAGTCGGTGTAAAACGCGGTATCCTGGAGAAGGTATACGAGCCGGGTCTCGCGTTTGTGCTGCCGTTCGGTTTGGAGCGTATGCACCGGCTACCCCAGAATGTGCAGGTGCTCGAGCTGACGGCGTTTCCGTCACGGCCAGGCAAGTCGCAGCACTTCGACCGGGCGGCCAAGATACAGACGTCGGACGGTTTCTACGTGGACGTGGATGTAACGATACTCTACAAGATAGTCGATCCGTACAAGGTGGTCACGAGTCTGGGACCAGGCCAGCTCTACATTCACAACGGCATCCTCCCCAAAGCTGAACCGTTCATGAAGCAGTCGTTCGGCGAGCTGACGACGGAGGATTTCTACAACAGCCCCAAACGGGTGGAAAAGGCCGAGAAGGCTCGTGACCTGCTTGATGCTGAGCTTTCGCCGAAGGGGATAGAGGTTGACCGTGTGCTGGTCAGGTACTTCAAGTACAGCGAAGAGATACAGAACAACATCGAGGAGAAGAAGCTGCAGGACCAGCTCGTGTTCAAGAACCAGGCCGAAGCCAAGGCCGCAATAGAGCAGGCGAACCTGAAGCGTGTCACCCAGGAAGGCGAGATGAACGTGAAGGTCACGCTTGCGGAGGGGGATGCGTACAAGGTAAAGAAGTACGCGGAGAAAGAGTTGTATACTCGTAAGAAGAAGGCGGACGCGGATCTGCTGGTCAAGCTTGCGGAGGCGACGAGGACTGAATTGAAGAACGAGGCCATGCAGGTCGCGGGGTCGGACAAGATGGTCGCGATGCGCATGGCCGAAGTGCTCGAGGGCCTCGAGGTGATAATCGTGCCGAGCGGAGGCGAGCAAGGGCTCAACCCGCTCGATCTGGACGGGCTGTTGACACTGTTCGGCGCTGCAGACGCAGGAAAGGAGGTGGCGAAATGAGACACCTGGCAAGTCGAAACCTCCTTTTTGTGGTGTGTGTTGTTGCCTTGGCAGTTGTCGTACTGCCTGGCTGCCTTCCGCACTCGACAGGGCCAACCGAGGTGGGTGTGCGAACCGTCAAGCTCTCGCTGACGGGCAAGAAAGGTGTCGAGGAGAAGGTCTATGATCCGGGCGCGACCTATTTCTTTGTGCCGGTGATCAACGACTGGCACACGTTCGACACACGGTTGCAGAACCTTGATATGACAGGAGAAGAGGCGCGCGGCGATAGGCGTGGTCGCGACGACATCCTATTCAAGACCATTGATGGGAACGACATAAGCCTCGACGTGATCATCTCTTACAGGATAGATAAGGCCCAAGCGCCCATGATACTGCAGAAGGTGGCGGAGAACGACGACGAGCTTAAGGACAATATCGTACGCACGGTGGCGCGCAGCAAACCGCGAGACATATTCGGGGAACTGAAGACGGAAGAGTTCTACCTTTCTGAAGAGCGAAGCCGAAAGGCCGAGGCAGCCAAGAAGACGCTGAACGAGATACTTGGCCCGTACGGTGTGATCGTCGAGCGTGTGGGGACGCGGGACTATCGGTTCAACCCCGCCTACCAGAAGGCGATCGAGGAGAAGAAGGTTGCGGACCAGCTGGCCGAGAAACACAAGGCCGCGACGCGGGCCGTGGAGGAAGAGTACCTCATGAAGGTCGAGGAGGCCAAGGGCGACATCGCCAAGGTGCAGGCCGAGGCTGACGGCGAATACGAGCGCGCTGTTATCGAGGCGGACGCATACTACGAGGAGCAGATGCGTTTCGCAGAAGCAATTGAAGCCGAGGGGCGTGCTGAGGCTGAGGGTATTCGCAAGATGAACGAGGCGCTTGCAGGCGCGGGCGGCGGCCCGATGGTGAAGCTCGAAATCGCTGAAGCCCTGAAGAACAAGAGGATCATTCTGCTGCCGATAGGCGGCGGGTTCGACGTGCGCTCGACCGATATCAACTCGCTCTTGCAGCTTTACGGCATCCAGAAGGTGGCACAACCCTCGGCGGCAAGAGCACCCGCGCGACCACAGCAGCCGCAATCGCCGCAAAGGAAATGATATAAGAGGCAGATTCGCGCCGCGCCGGCAGGATCCGAGAGAACTCGTTTCCCAACCATGTCGGCCCGGCGATACGGCTTGACAGCATTCGCCAAAGCTAGTCCGGTGGCCCGGAAATTCCTGGCCTTGATGGTGGTAGGTTGTTCCTCTCCGGGCCAGTACGACACGCCTCCACCTGCGCATCGCCACCATCTCCTCAACGGCCCGCTCGCCCGAAGGCGCCTGGATATCATCACAATGCTCTCCGCCTGCTGTCAACATCAACACAACGCTCTCACCCTCTCGGTGACACCCTGACTCTACCCCTTTTTGCTGTACATAACGCATCAGCGACATCTTCGATGATATGCCTGAACGATTAAGGGGGAGAAGAAAACCGTTGACGCACCGCTTCCTTGGTGCTATTATAGTGCGCTATAGAACAGGTGTCATGGATGCCAACTGTGTCGTGGGCGACGACTCTAGCCCGCAGCACCAGCACAATAGATTGCGAACGAAAATGCCGAAAAAGGACACATCAGACTACTCAGACACACTGAACCTGCCGAAAACTTCCTTTCCGATGAGGGCCGGGCTCGCGAAGCGCGAGCCTGAAACGCTCAAATCCTGGGATGATATCGGTCTGTACGAGCAACTGCGTGAGCACAGGCGCGGCCGGCCGAAAAGCGTGCTGCACGACGGCCCCCCCTACGCGAATGACGATGTTCACGTGGGGACGGCTCTAAACAAGATAGTGAAGGATATACTCGTTAAGTACAAGTCAATGACGGGGTACGATTCACCGTATGTTCCCGGGTGGGACTGCCACGGTCAGCCGATAGAGTACAAGGTCGTCACGGAGCTCGGAGAACAGGCACGCACAATGCCGCGCAACGAGATTCGTGCACGGTGCAGGGCGCATGCGGAAAAGTACCTGTCGATCCAGCGCGACCAGTTCCGCCGGCTCGGCGTTCTCGGGGACTGGTACGATCCCTACATCACGATGTCCCACCAGTACGAAGCGAAGATACTCGAGGTGTTCTGGGAGATGTACAGCGCCGGTTACATCTACAAGGGGCTCAAACCGGTTCATTGGTGTGCCAGTTGCGAGACCGCGCTGGCCGAGGCCGAGGTCGAGTACCAGGACCATCAGTCTCCCACCGTTTACGTTCGGTTTCCCGTCGAGGGGAAGATAGAAGGCCTTGACGGGCGCGTGTATTTTCTCATCTGGACGACCACGCCGTGGACGCTTCCGGCGAACCTGGCTACCTGCCTGGCGCCCGGCTTCGATTATGTTGCCGTCCGGGTGGGTGAAGACGTCTATATCGTCGCGGAGGAGCTGTTGAATCCAACCGCCGCAGCGTGCGGGTTTGGAGAGTACGAGATCGTCAAACGGTTCAAAGGCGCTGAGCTCGAAGGAGCGACGTATCGGCACGTCCTGATGGATAAGGTCTGTCCGATAATACTCGGCGACCATGTGACGCTGGACCAGGGAACCGGATGCGTGCACACTGCCCCCGGCCACGGCCAGGAGGACTACGTGGTGGCCCAGGGGTACGGCCTCGAGATATTCTCGCCTGTTGACGACCGCGGCGTTTTCACTGCCGAATCGGGCCAATGGGATGGTCAGAACGTCTTTGACGCGAATGCGCCGATAATGGACAAGCTGGAGAAGGACGGCTACCTGCTCGGCAGGGACGTGCTCACCCACTCCTATCCTCACTGCTGGCGGTGCTTGGAACCGATAATATTCCGCGCAACCCCGCAGTGGTTCATTTCCATGGACGCCAACGGGTTACGGCAGCGCACCCTGGACACTATCGACACGGTCAAGTGGTATCCGTCATGGGGCATTGACCGGATCAGACTTATGGTCGAGAACCGGCCGGACTGGTGTATCTCTCGCCAACGCGCCTGGGGCGTGCCCATACCCGTCTTCTACTGCACATCGTGCGGCGAACAGTTCATCGACGAGACAACGATAACGGGCCTCGTGGAGAGAGCGCGGCAGGAGGGGATCGATTTCTGGTTCACAACAGACTCGTCGGAACTCCTGGCGGACGGGGCGCGATGCGATTGTGGCGCAACGCAATTCGAGAAAGAGACCGACATCCTCGACGTCTGGTTCGATTCGGGGGTGAGCCATCGGGCGGTGCTTGAAATGCGGCCGCAGCTTGATTATCCGTGCGACTACTACCTCGAAGGAAGCGACCAGCATCGCGGCTGGTTCCAGTCTTCACTGATACCCTCGGTGGCGATGCGAGACATAGCCCCGTTCCGCAACGTTATAACAACGGGGTTCACGGTAGACGCGGAAGGCCGCAAACTGTCGAAGAAGCTGCGCAATTTCCCCGAGTTGAAGGTGTTGTTTGACACCTACGGAGCGGACATCGTGCGGCTCTGGGTCGCCAGTTCGAACTATCAGCAGGAGACGAGGATATCCGACGAGATACTGAAACACACCGCAGACGCATACCGTCGCATCCGAAACTGTTACAAGAACGCGCTCGGCAACCTGCGCGATTTTGATCCTGCGGCAGACGCAGTGGAATATGAAGAGATGGAGGAGATAGACAAATACATTCTTCACCGGTTGCAGGAGGTGAAATCGAAGGTTCTTCAGGCGTACGAAGCGTATGAGTTCCATCAGGCGGTACACACTCTCTACAACTTCTGCGTTGTCGACCTGAGCGCGTTCTACTTCGACGTGTTGAAGGACCGAATGTATACATTCGGTGCCAAGTCGCGTGAACGACGGTCCGGACAGACCGCCTATCTCGAGATACTCTGCGACCTGACGAAAATGCTCGCGCCGGTGCTTGTCTTTACAGCAGAAGAGGTCTGGAACCATCTGCCGGAAACCGTGCGGGACGTACCGAGCGTCCATCTTGCAATGATGCCTGAGGTACGCGAGGAGATGCTCGAGACCGCCCTTGCAGAACGATGGGGCAACCTGTTGGCCGTCCGGTCGGAGGTGCTCAAGAAGCTGGAGATTGCACGACGCGACGGGCTGATAGGATCGCCGTTGGCTGCCCGCGTCACCTTGCGACCGTGCTCTTCCCAGACCGGGGAGCTCTTGTCCGAGTACCGCGACGCGTTACCGATGATCTTCATTGTGTCCCAGGTTGTTCTGGCGGACAAAGAGGCTGAAGCCGACACGGGACCAGACGTTGCCCTTGTCGATGTGACAGTCGAACCCGCGTTGGGACGAAAATGCGAACGGTGTTGGAACTATAGTGGATCGGTGGGGGAGAACGACGTTCACCCCTCTGTTTGTAGCCGATGTCTGGCCCATATGGAAGGGTAGAGATGCGATGAGAAAAACCGAGATGAAGCGGTTTAAAAGCTTGCTGGAAATCATGCGCCGTCAGGTGCTCGGACAAATGAACCAGCTCGAACGCGACAACATCAGCAAGTCGCAACGTGAGTCTTCCGGCGATCTTTCGAGTTACTCGTACCACATGGCCGATCTCGCCAGCGATACCTTCGAGAGGGAGTTCGAGATGAGTATCGCATCGCACGACTCGGAGACGCTGCAAGAGATAGAAAACGCCCTGGGGCGAATCGAGGATGGCTCGTACGGCAAGTGCGAGGACTGTGGCAAACAGATAGGAGCGCGGCGGTTGGAAGCCGTGCCGCACGCGCGCCTCTGTATCGAGTGCAAATCCAAAGCGGAGAAGGAGGGAGGTGTATCCTGACCGACCCGTTCGGTGTCCCCGCATCCGGTCCGGGACGCCTCTCGGGTCGTCACACCTGAGTGTCGGATGAACCAGACTCAAGACATGCCGCCGGAAGAGAGTCCTCGGGAACGAACGCCGTTCTGGGGAAGAACACTTGCCTCGTGTATACTGCCCGGACTCGGCGTCGTGGCCCTCGACCAGCTGACAAAACACATTGTGCGCGACCGGCTACCGCTCAACCGTTCGGTTGAAATAATTTCCGGATGGTTTTCTCTCAGCCACATATCGAACACCGGCGTTGTCTTCGGGTTGTTCCCTGGAAAAACAGGCCTTTTCACTGTGCTTTCCGTTGCGGCAATTGCTTTGCTGCTCTATCTCGCGTTCTCGATGGACCATGGCCGCAAGTCGCAGTTGATAGCTTTCTCTCTCTTGCTCGGGGGAGCGTGCGGCAACCTGATCGACAGGCTTTTTCTCGGCCATGTTACGGATTTCTTCGATTTTCATTTTTGGCCCGCGTTCAACGTGGCCGACGCCTTCATCTGTATCGGTGTAGGGTTGTTTGTATTCACCAATTTGACGCGCCACACTCAAGAGAGCTCGGATGCATCCGATCATTCTTAAGATCGGGCCGCTGACGATATACTCGTTCGGCCTGATGCTCGCCGTGGCATTTCTCGCGGCTATCCACACCACCGAACGGCTCGCCAGAAAGTACAATGTGCCTCCCGAAATGATCCCGGACCTTGGGCTCTACGTCCTGGTAGCCGCCGTTCTTGGATCGAGACTGCTCTACGTGTTTGTCTACAGGTCGGATTTTGTGGGGGCGGGGCTGCTGTCGTACCTGAAAATATGGGAAGGCGGCATGATCTTCTATGGCGGCGCCATTGGAGCAATCCTCGTCGGATTATGGTACGTGCGGCGCAAGAAATGTTCTGCCTGGTCAGTACTCGATATTGTCTCCCCGGCGGCCGCGCTGGGACACGCTTTTGGCAGGGTGGGCTGCTTTCTCAACGGGTGTTGCTGGGGGAAACGCTGCTCGCTTCCATGGGCGGTACGATTCCCGAAACACCTGGACAAGTCGGGCGACATCTTTGGGTCCCCGGCCTTCAAAGACCATCTGCTGCGCGGATACGTGAACCGGAGCGACACGCTCTCGCTGCCGGTTCATCCGACACAGTTGTATTCGGTCCTGTTCCTGGTCATTCTCTTTTTCGTTTTGCTCTGGCTGCTCAAACGGCGAAAATTCGTGGGTGCCGTCTTTTGCCAATACATCATCATCTACGGCTGTTACAGGTTTCTGGTGGAGTTCATTCGGGACGACAGCTCATCGTTGTTCCTGGGACTAACACCGTTCCAGACAATGAGTCTCCCACTGGTCGTGTTGGGGTGCGTGTTGTATTGGTGGCGGCGGTCGCGGGGGACAGTCAGAAAACCCGACGACGCCTGACTCCATACCCAACCGTATTTGACAGTGCAGACAACCGCAGGATATACTCTGCTTGACGGCGCGCAGCCTGGACGAACGCGCGGACGAGTCCGACAAGTCTGACACGTCCGACATGTCAGACCGAACCAAGCAAAGGAAGAGCCGATGTCCGGCAGGGGCAGACTGATTCCGCCGCACGGCGGCTACCGGAGGTTGCGCAGTTTTCAATGCGCTCAGCTTGTGTACGATGGCACGGTTGTCTTCTGTAACCGCTTTGTGGACAAGCACTCACGCACCCGTGACCAGATGATTCAGGCCGCGCGGAGCGGAGTACAGAACATCGCCGAGGGGAGCATGGCGTCGGCGACATCCAAGAAAACGGAGTTGAAGCTCACCGGGGTCGCGCGGGCAAGCCTGGAAGAACTGCTGCTCGATTATGAAGACTTCCTCCGCCAGCGAGAGTTGCGCAGTTGGGACAAGAATTCGCCTAAGGCCCTTGCGGTGCGCAAAAAGTACCGCTCGATTCCGTCTGACAGCTCCGACAAGTCCGACCCCTACGGCATATCCATCGCCACCCCCGAGATTGCGGCCAACACGATGATCTGCCTGATCAACCAGGCCGCGTACCTTCTCCGGCGACAGCTTCAGAGGCTGGAAGAGCAGTTTCTCAAGGACGGCGGTTTCACGGAACGGCTGTACCACTCACGGAAAGCTCAGAGGAGTCATCCGTGACACGTGTTTTGGAATCCAGGTGATTGTGGCGTCCAGCAAGCTGATGAAGCTGACGGCCGCGGTCTGCGACCGCGCGACGCGACGATTCCTGATTCCGCACGGGCAGCGATTCGAAACCCGGTTGAGGTTACCTGTCGAAATGCCGATTTTCGGACGAAGCAGCGACGAGTTGCACAGGCGTTACTCCGAACAGGCATGCGCGAGAGGCGCGGAGATAGCCGGCACCCTGGCGGTCGAGGCGGACGTCCGCGGGAAACGCGCACTCGACGTCGGGTGCGGCGAGGGCGGCGTGGCCGTCGCGTTTGCACAACGCGGTAGCCACGTTGTCGCGATAGACAACAGCGAGGACAATGTCCGGAAGACCGCGCAACTGCTCGCGGGGTTCGGCGACAATACGTCGGTTGCCGCGCTACGGATGGACGCCCACGAGCTCGCATTCAGCGACACGAGCTTCGACGTCGTGGTGCTGGCGGATCTGCTCGAGCACGTGAGCGACCCGCAACGTGTCGCGACCGAGGTCGTTCGGCTGCTGCGTCCCGGCGGACTTCTTTACGTGTCGGTTCCCAACAAGCTGTCGCTGTGGTGTCTCGTGAGGGACCAGCATTACCAGCTTTTCGGACTCACGCTGATGCCGCACGCGATTGCCGGGTTCTACGTCACGAAGGTCAGGAAGCGCGCAGCAGTCTATGCGGTCGAATCGACGTTCCGGTTCGGCACGCTCCGGAAACTCTTCGACCGGCACGGCATCCGGCTCCGTCGGTGCACACACCTGCGCAGCCTGTCCCGGCTCGAGGACCCAGAAACGCTTATCGATCCCGTGCAACGAAGGGTGGCAACGTTGCTGGTCAAGCTCGGCTTGCGAGGGATCGTGAAACGCCTGATGCTGACACGGTTCTACCAGACGTGGATAAGCCCGGGCGTGATCTGCATAGCCCGAAAACCGCAACCCGAATAGCTGCCGAGATTCAAATCTCTCCCCGTTTCTGTCATCACTTCCCGAGCTGCATCGTACCCAATGTGGGGAACAAGACTCTTCAGCCCGGTTTTCTCACAGGAGGTCGTGACGAAAGGCGGTGAGAAAAGCGGGTTAAAGCCGAGTGGGGTGTAGATTGCACTTGAGGAACGCTTCGGCGTACGGGACGGCGATGTCGGCGCACACGGGCCGGCTCTTTATCGGTGCGCGAGGTCTGCGGAGAGGTCGAGGTAGCGTTTGATGGCTTGCGGGAGGACGTTCCAGGGGAGGTGGTTGCCGATGCACATCATGTAGCCGCCGGTCATGTGGGCGGTCTCGACCATGCGTGTGACCATCGCCTCGATCTCGCCGGGATCGTTGCGCATCAGGACGCGGTTATCGCCTTCTCCTGCGAGAAAACAGTTCTCGTGGTTGCGCGCGATGGTTCTGAAGTCGGTGTAGGGTTCGGTGATGATGCCTCTTGCGCCGCACGCGAAGACATCGTCAGCGTATGCGTCGATGCAGCCGTCGACCATGAAGATGACCTCCTTGCCGGCATCTTTGAGGATGGACCAAAACTCTTCGTAGCGTGGGAAGACGTACTTGTGCATCCATTTGGGGGAGCACACGGGTCCGCGTGACGTGACGATGTCGTCGTGGCAGACGATGAAGTTGACGGGCAGCCGCGCAAACACTCTGAACACGCGCCGGTTGAGTTCGGCAAACTCGTCCATGATCCGTGCGAACCGTTGGTCGAGGCACGTTTCGAGGAACAGCTCCCAGCCGAACGTGAGCAGCGGCCACATGAACATGGTGTTGTAGAATCCAACAGACTCTGCGGATCCTTCCGGGGCTTTGTCGCCCCATTCCTCGGGAAAGTTGGCGCGGTACTTCTCGAAGAGCTTCTCCTCGTCGGAGAAGTCGTGCGATTCGACGACGGGTATGTCGGTGAAATCGGACTGGTCGAGCGGCGAGAACGCGAAGACTTCGTCGGCGGTCTTGAACTGGCGGCCCCAGTCCCAAACGCCGCTTTCGCCGTCGCCCCACCGGACGTGGTGCATACCCTTTTCGTCGGTGCTCGAGCTTTTGCCGGTCAGGTCGAGTTCGGGCCGGGGTTTGGGCTCGTCCGTATCGGGTATGGGCAGGTCGAGTTGAGGGTAGAGCTCCGCCAGTTTCTGCCGGCACAGCCGCGGATGGTCGTAGTAGTCGATTCCGGTCAGGTACGTTTCCGCGTCGGGACAGGACCAGTGTTCCCAATGCGGGATTCGTTTGGGGGCCATGCCCATGAATGCCAAGTACTTGTCGCTGTGCTTCACGGTGAAAGATGGGGGTTAGACGACCGTTGCGGCGTCTTCCTCTTCCTATGGTTCGGGTTGGCTCTCATCTCTGGAGGCACTTTATGCCAGCGGTCGGTCCACGACGCAGCAAACAAGCGGCTTCAATCCTCACTCCGATGCTAAGCGGGGCGACAACTTCCAACCTGATTCGGGAGTGCGAGGCACGAGTGCAATAACGTTCAAACGGGGCAACTTCCCGTTGTAACCGCGTTTCCAAAGGCATGGTAATCTAACGAGCGTAGGGACTGCGTTTCGTGTGACTTGTGGAGCGCTAGTCTTTTGCGGCATCTCTCCCGGCCATGGACAGGAGCGCTTTTTCGGCCGCCTCTCGTTCGTCATCGTCGCGCGCTCTGAAAACCAACTCCACGAGCGGCACGAGATGGCTTCTATCGGTAAGCGCCCCCAACGCATCCAACGACGCCAAACGAACCAACGCATCAGGATCTGTCGCGGTCTCGAGCAACGTTGGCACGGCAGCGGTATCGCCGCGCTCGGACAAGGCGCCGAGCACGAGCACTTTCTCTTGCGCCGGCACGGAGGGCAGCAGCTTGATGATCTGTTGGGTTGCCGCGTTGCCGCCGAACCCGTCTCTGACAACACGGAGGCCAACGTCCCGGAAGTCGGTGGAGTCGCCTGCAAGCGCGTTGGCGACAAGAGGCGCTGATTCCTCTGCCCGTACGATTACCAGTCCGCGAAGCGCGGCGGCACGAATTGCGGTTGGCGCGTCGGAGCTGTACACGCGGTCGAAGATGGTTGCTGCCAGATCGGTCTGACCCTGAGCGAGCAGACGGTCGGCAGATCTGATGGCGGCACGGGCCACGACTTCTCGCAGCTCCGGGTTCCCTCGAGACCAAGCTCCGGCGAGCATCATCACGGCATCTTGGCTGCCGATCTCTCCCAATGCCGTTGCGGCAGCTGCGGCGACCGCCTTGTCCTGATCGCCCTGAAGCTTCCCGAGCAGATCAACAGCATCGCTGTCGCGTCGTTTGCCCAACGAGCTGACAATGCCGACTTTCGTCTTGCCGGTTGTTTGGTCGAGGGCGGCGCGCAACGCCTCGTCGACCACGGGCCCGGGGATGTTCTCCAACGCGAAACGCGCCATATGCGAGAGCTTCTCGTCTGCAAGCAAGGCCCCCAGGGCAGGCACCGACTGGTCCGTGCCGACCCGCCGGAGCATACGGCAGACAAACTGTTTGCAGTCATAGGTTGCCTTGGGCGATTTCAGCGCGACCAACAGTTTCTCCTCGATTGCCTTGCGCCGCGCCGGTGTGGCGTTGCGGATGTCCTCCTCGATTGCCGTCAACGCCTCCCGGCTCTGGCCGAATTCGTATGCAAGAACCTGCTCGTAGATGTCAGTGTTTCCCGGGTTGTTGGCCGCAGTGGATACGGTGTCGTTCAGCGCGCGAACGAGGATGTTGCGGTACGCCACGGGTCCGTGGTCGCCCTGGAACATCAGCGGGCCGACGGGCTTCTCATCTTTGAAGGCTGCCGCACGCGTCGGGCCGGTCACTTCCTCGTTCTCGTGAACGACAGTGCCGTTGTGCACGACTTTGACGAAGACGGCGTTGGCGATCTTCTTCCCGGTCGCATCAAACCGCGGCGCGCGAAAGATAACGTCGAACGACTGCCACTCGCCCGGTTTGCGGGAAACGTTCACCCGCGGCGGACGGCCTTCGTAACCTCTATCCTCATCTTTGAATCCCGGCTCGTCGTGCCAGCGCTGGTAGATGCCGCCGCAGTCGCTGTGCTGGGGTTTCTTAACGCCCCAACTGTCGAGCACCTGGATCTCGTATCGTCCCTGGAAGTACACGCCCGAATTCGAGCCTTTCGGCACCATGAACTCGACGTGCGCTTCGATGTCGTCATGGACCATCTTGGTGAAAAGGTTGCTCGTTCTTCCTTTCTTGCCGTTGACAATCGCGCCCGTGCCGGGCTCCGACCCGAGGAGGCTTTTGTCGCTCGGGCTCGTGAACGTATCTTTGACGATCTTCCACGCGCCTCTCGGCTCGCGCCATGCGTCGAGGTTGTTGAGTGAGACGATCGGCGGGGCGTCGCTTGCGCTCGTCGGAGCGCCGGGTCCCTCGAGTTCCTGGATGCGGATGTTGCGCCACCGGGCCTCCATGGGGTCATCGCTTTGCGTACCATGAACCTGGAGCGCGACGAAGCCGGTAGGAGTCATTGCATCGACCAGGTTGGCCGCGGCCACGCCGTTGAGCCACGTTTTGATCGACTGGCCGACGGCTTCGATGCGGAATTGGTTCCACTGGCCCTGCTTGAACGCTTTCCGGGCTGCCCCGTTACCCGCCAAGTCGTACAGCCAGCCACGACGCCCCTCGTCGTAGATGCCGGCACTGTAAGCGCGGTCCGACGGATCGATCTCGACCTGGTACCCATGAACCCGGCCGTTCCTGTACTCCTTGAAGCTGCTGCTACGGATCTGAACGCCCGAGTTCAACCCGGGATCCACCTTGAAGTCCAGTTCAAGGATGAAGTCGGAGAACAACCGCTCCGTGCAGAGAAAGCTGTTAGGGCTGCCTTTGACAGAAGTACCGACGATGGCCCCATCATCGACACGGTACTTCGCCCTGCCATTACGTTGAACCCACCCGTCGAGGCTCTTGCCGTCAAAGAGCGACTGCCATCCTTTCGGTTTCTTCCGGAGCACGGCGCTGGGCGTGGCGTCAACCTTGAAGTCCCCGAGAGCGTACTGGATACCGTCGAGGTAGTGCTGCAAAACGGCCTCGTTCCAGAAGAGTTGATTGTTGTGACCCAGCCCGCTGTGGAAGACGCGGCCGTCGCCGTAGTCGCGAATCCAGGCGACAGCGTAGTCGTTGTCCGTGCGCTTCATGCCTTTGACCTTTAGGTTGCGCGGGGCGCTCATGTCAAGGGTCAGCAGCACGCGAAGCGTGTCACGCGAATACGGCGGGCTCTTCATCTGGTATATCTCGTCCTTGAGCAAGAACCCTTTTCCGTCGAACGCTTTGTTGAGCGGATGATCGGGCTCGTCGAGCTTGAAGGCCCAGGTGCCGCCGGCACCCCAGGGGTGCCCGTCGAACAGCCCCCCAAGCATCTCGGACGCTTCAGGCCAGTTGTAGAAATTGTCCGCGGCGGCGTGGATACCTATCATCCCTTTGCCGCCCTTAACGAAGTCCAGAAGAGCCTTACGCTGTTCGGGATCCTCAAACTTCAGTTGTGTGGTATTGTTGAACAGCACAGCGTCAAACTGGTTGAGGTTTTCCGGGTCAAACATGGCCATGTCATCGCTGACAACCGTTTCAAACGCGCCCGTTTTCTCGCCCATGATCTCGAACGCTTTGTTGGCGACAGGGATCGAGCTGTGGAAGAAGCCTTTACAGAGCCAGAAGACGAGGATCTTCCGCGGTTTGGCGGGTTTGGCGGTCGCCCTGGCGGGCATGGCCTTGGTGATCCGTTTGATCATCGACTCGGTCGGCAGCTTTGGCTTGGGCCGGGCCTGTGCGAAGGCGACGCTGGCTGTCAAAGCCAGGCACACCAGGACGGCCACCGCAGTAGCTAAGGTGTTTCGCAGACTGAACGTAGTTTTGCTTTTCATCTTGTGTCCCTCACTATTCTATGCTTCCCGTTTCCACAAATCAGTCTAGAGGACCCACGGCTCGCGGTACGCCCGCGACAGCATACGGTCGGCCTCGGGGTCGTTGACAAACCGTTCCGCGTCCGGATTCCACTTCAGGTCACGCCCGAGCAACATGGCGATGTTGCCCAGGTGCGAGAGCGTGATCGAGCGGTGCGCGATCTCGGCGGGTGCGATGGGCTCTCGCCGCGAGATGACGCAATCGATAAAGTTCCGCATATGGTCTCTGCTTTCGTAGAGATGAATCTCGCCCGGCCCAATGACTGACTTCAGCAGCGACTTCGGTTTCGCATTGATGCTGCCGCGATTGACCCACACCCAGCCGTCGGTGCCCTCAAAGGTTACGCCACCGCGTTCGCGGCTGCTGATGATGAGTTTCACACCGTTCTCGTAGAAGTACTCGATGTAGTACTCGATCGCGGTGTTGTATAAAGGACCGCCGGAGAACTCGCCTTTGGCGTTTTTTATCTCGACTGGTCCGGTACGCTCCGTGTCCATCCCCCATTGGGCGATGTCGGGATGGTGACCGCCCCAGTCGGTGATCTGCCCGCCGGAATAGTCCAGTATCCAGCGGAAGTTCACGTGGCAGCGCGCCGTGCAGTACGGCGCCCACGGTGCCGGACCCAACCACCTGTCGTACTCGAACCCGTCGGGCACGGGTTCAGGCTGGGTGCGGTGCGCGTTCTTCGAGAAGTCCGGTGTCCCGCTGGGCAGACCGCACTTGACGGTGTGCAGCTTACCTATCCGTTCGTTCCGAATGAGCTCGCACGCGAACCGGAAATTGCGGTCGGAACGCTGCTGGCTGCCCGTCTGGAACACCCGGCCGTAACGGCGTACCGCATCGCTCATTGCACGCCCTTCGGCGATGGTCAAGGCAAGAGGTTTCTCGCAGTAGATGTCCTTGCCGGCTTCGGCGGCAGCGATGGTCGGAATGGCGTGCCAGTGGTCCGGGACGCCGATCAGCACGGTATCGATATCGTCGCGGGCGATGATCTCGCGGAAGTCTATATACGACGTGCAACCTTTGTATGCGCCCGAGCGTTCGTCGCGACCGTAATGCGCTTCGACGATCCTTTTCGCACGCTCACGCCCGCCGGGGCCGCCGTCCCAGTAACCGTTTTCACTCTCACGGTTGACGTCACAGACCGCAACAACCTGGACACGCTTGTCTCTCAAGAAACCCCGCATATCGTTGGTGCCCTGGTTGCCCGTGCCGATACAGCCCATCGTTATGCGGTTGCTCGGCGCCACGTTCCCCTCAGCACCAAGCGCCGACGAGGAGATGATGGTGGGAAACCCTACTGCAACACCTGCCGCAGCGGAGGTCTTCCTGAGGAAGTCACGGCGTGATAATCGTTCTCTCTTCATCTTGCTGTCCCTTTGTCTCATTCTTCCAACAGATCATTCCCGGAACTTGTCAATTCTGCTCTTCGGCGGCCATCTTCGCGGAAAGCTTGCGCCACGCCTCCATGGATCGCTTCAGGTTATCATACACGTCGCCTTTCATACCATATCCCTGCAATCCTATCGGGCCGGTATACCCCAGCTCTTTCAACGTTTTCAGGAAGGGGTACACGTCAAACGTACCACGATCCAGCGTCTGGATCAAACTGTCCCATCCTTTTCCACCGGTGTCCGCGCCGTTGATGGTCACCACAAACAGGTGAGGCATCGCCAACTCCATCAACGGTCTCATGTTCTTCCCGGCGTCCACCATCAGCCAGTGGCAGAGGTTGAACGTCACGCCGACGTTTTTCCGATCGACTTTCTTGGCGACGCGTACCGCGTCTTCAACCCGTTCGACCCAGAACATGGTGTGAGGGTAGAGTGCCACGCGAAGTCCGGATTCCTCAGCCATCTCGGCGATCTCTCGAATGATCTCGACTGCACGCGGGTCGCCCTCGGGCGACGACCGTTTGAACGTGCGGCTTGTTATGGAAATCCAGATCGCGGTGTCGCGACCTTTCAGCAACTTGATCGCTTCTTTCAGGTCCGGACCGTATGCCTGCTTGCCGGGATCGAGGTTTACGAGGTAGTAGGGAGGGAACGCTTTCAACCCGTTCTTGTCCAGCTCCACGAGCAGCTCTGACAAGCCCTCGATGCCGCCCCAGTAGCCTATCCCGGCATAACCGAGCTCTTTGCACATCTCGGCCTGCTCTTTCGGTGACTGTTCGCGTCGCCCCGGCACGCCGAAGATCGTGTCCATTGCAAAGAAAGGGTTTGACAACCCCTTTTCTTCCACCACGTCTTGCGCCACTCCCGCCGGCGGTACCATGAAGGAGCAACATAGTAGAAGGAGAATGGTGGAAAGGATTCTTCTCGGATCATTCATCTCACGTTTCCCTTCTTTCCTCTATCCTTATTACAGGTGCCAGGGCGCACGCATCTCGCGCGAGAGCTTCTCGTTCGCCGAATCGTCGTTGATGAACCGTTCGGTGTCGGGGTTCCACCTCAGTTTTCGGCCGAGCTGCATCGCGATGTTCCCGATATGGCTGATGGTGATGGTTCTGTGGCCGACCTCAAACGGTGCGTAGGTGTCCTCACGGCTCTTGATGCAGTCGAGAAAGTCGCGCTGTTCGGCCCCGGGACAGGTGCGCAGGTGAATCTCTTCCGGGCCGATCTCGGAGCTCAGAATCTTCTCCGAACTCGCCTCGACAGGCCCGTAAAACTCGCACTGGATCCATCCGTCGGTTCCTTCAAACCGGATATGACCGCTCCGGGGACCACTTGCGCAGACCAAGGTCACGCCGTTGCTGTACTCGTACGTGAGTTCCCACGCCGTCGCCGTGTTGTAGCCGGCCTTGTCCAGCGGGAACTCGCCGTGGCCTTCGACGCTTATCGGCCCGGTGCGCTCAGTGTCGTTGCCCCACTGGGCCACGTCGTTCATGTGCGCGCCCCAGTCGGTCAGCATCCCGCCGGAGTAGTCGAGCACCCAGCGCCAGTTCCAGTGGAGATGCGCCGGCGTGTACGGTTTCCAGGGAACCTGGCCCAGCCACATGTTGTAGTCCAGGTTGTCCGGCACGGGCGGGTACTCCGGTTCTTTGCCCGCGAAGTCGCCCTCGATCCTCATCCTCGTTGCCCACAGATCGCCGCGGACCCAACGGCCCTGGGGAAGCTCGGTGCGGATCGTGTGCAGCTTGCCTATACGACCGTTGCGAACACGTTCGCAGACTTCCAGAAAGTTGCCCCTCGAACGGTTCTCGCTGGCTGTGATGCTTACGCGGCCGTGTTGCTTGACCGTATCGGAAAGCACGCGGCCTTCCTCGACGGTCAGCGACAACGGTTTTTCGCAGATGACGTCTTTGCCGGCTTTGGCCGCGGCAATCGCAGGCAGCACGTGCCAGTGGTCCGGCGTCGAGACGACCACGGCATCGATATCGTCACGAGCAACGATCTCCCGCCAATCCTGGGTGGTGTAACAGCCGGAAAGATCGGTGTTCAATCTCGTCTTGGCGAACTCGATAGCGCCCTCGATCCTGTCAGTATCGACATCGCACAGAGCGACAAACTGGGCGTCGGGCTGTTTCGAGAAGCGGGCTATGTTGCGGTTCGTACCGTGATCGCCTGTCCCGATGAAGCCTAACGCTATCCTGTTGCTTGGGGCAACCGTCCCGGCGGCGCCAACGGCCGACGGCGAGACGATGGTGGGCGCTGAAGTCCGGCACCCCGCGCCGACAACCGCCGCGCCCGCTGCAGCACGTTTGAGGAAATCACGCCGGGACACCTCTTTTGATTTCGTCTTTCTCTTCATGGCCGGTTCCTTTCTAGCCCGACTTCTTGCTCGCGGCCCATTTTATCGACTGGGCTACCAGGCGGCGGTAGCTCTCATCTGCAAAGATGCTCGTGCCGTGACCCATCTGTATGTAGCAGACGTTGGCGTCGCGATACGTTTTGACCCAGCAGACGGGTTTGTCGGCCGCAGGATGGTCCGTGGTCAGGAGCACACGGTTGCCCGGGTCGCACGAGAACTTGTTGTACGTCTCGTCGTGGACGCGAAACTCGTTCAGACCGCGCGTGACCGGGTGGCGAGAGTCTTCGATCTCTATCGTGAAGTCAACGTCGTGCTTGTACCCCGACCCGGGATGCGTGACACCGCCTTCCACCGTCTCGCTCAGGTAGTATTTGGAGCCGATAATCTTGCGGTACTCGGGCCATTCCTGGAACGAAGCTATGGCGTGATGGAGCGCCACAAGCCCGACACCCCGGTCAAGCAGCGCAACAAAGTTCTTGCGGCGTTTCTCGGAGATCTGTTGCGTCATGTTGTAAAGCACGATGACGTCGTACGGCCAGTCGTCGATGTCCTCGAATACCTCGCTATGGTCCCGTTGCGGCAGATGGACATACTCGATACCCTCGAGACCGTCGAACAGACCGAGGAAGGTCTTCTTGTCGAAGTCGTGCCCGCCCGTGACAAGAGCAACCTTGAGTCCCCCACCCGGCTCGCTGGCATCCGCGTGCACACACCCGAAACACAGCACCGCTACCACTACCAACCCAATCCACACCTTCATGACGTTTCCCTTCCCTTGCACTACCCCGAAGCTTAAATCCCACAACCGCCACGGCACGCTAATACCTCCCCACAGACTCCTAGCAGCAAAGGTAACACGCTCCCCCCGCGCTGTCAAGTGGTAGTGAGCCATTTTCGCTGCGGCTGTCTTCTGGACTGCGGTAGCTTGCTACCGCTCTTCCCTTGGACAGCTTGCTGTCCAACAACCCGGACTCAAGCAAGCTTGGTCCCGAGGAAAGCGCAAGCAAGCTTGCGCACTCCACATCCCATCGGGGTCAACTCGATACTTCTTGTCGTTCCGCAACACATGAACACGGCGGATTGCCGATACCGCTGGGGTACCGAGTCGAGAACCATTGTTGCGGCAGACAACACAGCAGTAGTTGCAACAGAGGTTGACGGCCATGGCCTTTCTTCGATAGAATGGCGGTGGAGGCTCCCCACATAACCTGTGTGACTTCGTTTCTGTTGTAGGACGCGGCGTGAGAAGGGAGAGGTAAACGTCAATGCCCGCCAATCGCAAAGGCACAAAAAAAGCAGTTATTACCGCTGTGAAGAAGTGCCTTGACGCGCGGGGCGAGAACTGCGAAGAGTGGGAGCGGGAGATCGACGAACGCGTGGCGCGTCTTTACGGACTGTAGCTCGGACGCCCCGCCCACGAATCAACGATCTTTGGCAAGATGGTTAGGGAGTACTTGAATGACCACTGGAGATATCGTCAAGCCTATCAAAACAGGCAAAATAGAGAAAGTCAAGCAGGCCGTTGAGCTGGCGACAGATGCAAAACGAGCTGGCTTCTGGTATCGCGGTGAACCGAGAGAGTATGATGAGCCACTTACCCCAGTCGTGTTCAGGTCGGAGTGGCGAGCGCGGGGACTAGCGTTGGCAAAGGACCTAGAGCAGTTCTTCTTTCACGAATTCAAACGGAAAGCGCCAGCCATGATCACTGCTCCACCCAACCAGAAGAACAATTTCAAGTGGCTCCTTCTCATGCGCCATCATGGAACACCCACGAGATTGCTAGATTGGAGCGAGAACTTTCTTGTGGCATTGTATTTCGCGGTCAGAGACTACCGGGAGGAGACAGGAATCGTGTGGGCAATGCGGGCTGCTGGCCTAAACCTATCGGGATGCGACAAGCACAAAGTGCTGGATGAACGTGACTACATAGTGCAGACCCTCGTCGCCGAAGCTGCGGGAGGCCAACTCAAACTGGAACAGAAGCAGAAACTTGAGCTCCTCAACTATCCTCCTGCATTCAAACCGACAATACACTACCCCAGAATGAGAGCACAATACGGTGCATTCACGATTCATCGTCAGAATATCGGATATAAACAGATAAACGAACTGTTGCCTTCACCGAGAGAGTGGTACCGATGGACTATCGATCCTGACGTGAAGCCTGTCATCGAGTCACAACTTGCTGCTATGGGGATAACTGAAGACCGGTTGTTTCCTGAGCTCGACGGACTTTCCGAAAGTCTGCAACGAGAGGTACGCTTGAAGGAGCAATTCGCCTCAAAGGCAGAGGTTTATGCACGTCCGGGTTGAGAGTATCGAAGCGCTGACGCTGCTGAAAGGCGTAGGCTGGCCGATGGCTTCGTCACTCAGAAGGAGACGAGATGATGCTGCAATATGTCAAACCAACACCTGTGCAATTGAAGAATCATCCGGATTTCACGGAGAAGTGGGTTCAGGAGCGCATAGCTGACGACCCGTCCATTCTCGGGTTGGGCGACGTGGAACTGAGAGATGTCGAACGGATACAGCCGAAAGCGGGCCGTCTGGATTTGCTCTTGCGCGACCCGGATTCAGGAAAGCGGTATGAAGTCGAAATCATGCTCGGGGCGGTAAACGAGAGCCATATTATCCGCACGATTGAGTATTGGGATATCGAACGGAAGCGCTACCCACAATACGACCACTGTGCTGTAATCGTTGCTGAGGACATCACATCGCGATTTCTGAACGTGATAAGCTTGTTCAACAGCGCCATACCTATCATAGCGATTCAGCTCAACGCGTCCCAAGTGGGGGAGCAGATTGTGCTTAACTTCACCAAAGTCCTCGATGAGGTCATCCTGGGTCTGGACGACGAAGAAGAACCGGAAACACCAGTAGACCGTGCCTATTGGGAAATCAAGGCGAGCAAACAATCCCTGGCAATCGCTGATGACTGTTTGTCTGTCTTACGGGAAATCAAACCCAGCCTGAACCTCAAGTACAACAAGTACTATATCGGCATAACCGAGGACGGCAGTCCCAACAACTTTCTCGTCTTCAGAGCAAAAAAGCAGTTCCTGCGTGTGGAGGCCAAAATCTCCGACCAGGACAAATGGAAGACAGACTTGGAGGATGCAGGGCTTGTAGTCCTTGAGGGCGTGAAGAAACGCCCCCGCATCAAGCTGCAAGTCACTGCCGAGGATGTGGGAATGCACCGGGAGCTGCTCAAGAATTTGTTTCTCGCCGCGTATCAGGAGTCAGGCGATTAGGGTACGCTCACTGCGTGTGGCCGACGGGAGGAGGATTAACGATGCCATGTCGAATCGATACTTGAGAAGGTGGAAGAGAAAACCGCGATGAAGTGGTCGTTGCGCTTTGACCCGCGCCAAATCGAGGACTGGGCCGCAGAGTACGCTGCTACCTACGACGAAGAGGTGGAAAGTCTCGCCCTACGAATCCAAGAAAGACGGTGTCTGGACCGGGACGACCTGCTCACCCTGTGCCGCTGGAAGTCGCCACGGAATCAGAAATGGCCGATGGAGAACGACCGCGACTATGTGACATACGTTACGAAAGCCGCGCTACGTAGCGACAACGAGCAGTTCCGCATCGAAGCTCTCATATTGCTGCAAGGTGTCGGGTGGCCGACGGCGTCCGTCATCCTGCACTTCGGGTTCGACAACCTCTATCCCATTCTCGATGTCCGCGCTCTGTGGTCAGTCTCCGTGGAGGACGACTACCAGTACAATTTCGAGCTCTGGTGGAGTTACACGAAGTTCTGCCGCCGCCAAGCCAAGAAGGCCAAGGTGTCAATGCGCACACTCGACCGCGCTCTCTGGGCCTACTCGAAGAAAGAACAGGGCGACGGCTGACGAACCCGCTCACCTGGACCGTAAGTCAGAACATGTGCGCGACGGGAGAGGAGCAGAACTGCGAAGAGTGGGAGCCGGAGATCGACGAACGCTTGGCCCAGCTCTGACGGCTGTCGCCTGGCCGTATCGGCTAGAGACCACGTTCGTAGCTTGGACGTCTCGTCCAAGAATCAACAACCTTGGGCAAGATGCCCAAGCCACGAACGCAGACCTACCCTTGAGCCGGACGAGCTGAAGGTCTACAATGTTGGTGTCCGGCAGCGTCACGGGTGAGAGGGTGGCTGGTCATCGCTTGGAGTTTCGCCGACAGCCCAAGCGCTGCGCAGGCAAAGTGGCTTGCCACCAACACGAGCACAATGAGGTTGCGAAGGTTTTCACACCCTGACGGCTACCGACAATCAAGCTTCTTCTGCCGACAGCTGTTGTCCATAGTGCAAACCAAGGGGAGCCTGCCGGCAGGGCCAGACGAGACGCACTGCCGACAGCCGTGGTATACTATGGTAACGATACCAGGGAAGTTGATACGCGTCCCGAGAGGCAGTCGGTTCAATGGACTCCGTTCATAGGAGAGACTCGGTGGATATGCGCGCTCGAGAGTTGCATGTAAGTCTGTTCGATTTGGTGGCTCCGCTGGCGAAGACGGTCGACATGATGAGCCCTGCCGTTGCGGACCACCACATGCGGGTTGCCTATCTTGCGTTTCGCATCTGTGAAGAGCTGGACTTACCCGCAGACGAGACCTTCAATATCACCGTTGCAGGTGCGTTACACGACATAGGAGCCTTCTCGCTCAACGAGCGGCTCGATCTGCTCGAGTTTGAAGAGCTCAAACCCACACAACATTCCGTCGCCGGGTACGAGCTGCTGAAGGACTTCGCGCCGTTTGCGGCGATGGCGCCCTTGATCAAGTACCACCACGTTCGATGGGAGAATGGCAAGGGAGAACGGCGAGGCGGGGAGATTGTCCCCCGGGGTAGCCACATCTTGCACCTTGCCGACCGGGTGGCCGTGCTGATTCCCAAAGAGAGAGGGGGGCTTGGTCGAGTCAGCTCGATCTGCGAGACCATTGCGGGGCGCAGCGGCGACGTCTTCGTTCCGGAGTTCGTCGACGCGGTGCTGCAACTTGCGAAGAGAGACCATATCTGGTTGGAGGCGACCTCTGACTCGGTTGAGCGGATACTGCGGCGAAGCCTCGCGCCGCAGACCTATGAGCTTAACGTGGACGAGCTCCTGGCGTTCTCGCGTCTGATGTGCAAGGTGATCGACTTCAAGAGCGAGTTCACGGCGACCCACACGAGCGGGCTTGCGGCAACAGCGCTTGCGTTGGCCCGGATACTGGGCTTCTCCGACGATGAGTGCACAATGATGCAGATGGCAGCCTACCTTCACGATCTGGGTAAGCTCGCCGTGCCTCTCGAGATCCTCGAGAAGCCCGCCAAGCTGACCGACGAAGAATGGCCTATCATGCGGTCTCACGTCTACTACACGTACCAGATTCTCGACCCCATCGACTCGTTCGAGACCATCACTTCCTGGAGCGCGTTGCACCAGGAGCGGCTGGACGGGAGCGGCTACCCGTTCGGCTACAGCGCTGAGAAGATTCCTGAGGGTGCTCGCGTGATGGCGGTGGCGGACGTGTTTACGGGCATCACCGAGGACCGGCCGTATCGTAAGGGCATGGACGAAGACCAGGCTCGCGCTGTGCTCCGGGGCATGGCAGAACGGAACAAACTGGACGCCGACGTGGTCCGGACACTCTTGGAGCATTTCGACGAACTCAACAATGTTCGGACTGAAGCGCAAGAACGGGCGGTACGGGAGTACAGAGACTTCCAGGCAGCACTCGAGTGACGTAGAACGGTTTGCGGCCTACCCGGCGGGTTCGATGCGGTGGACTTCCATTTGGCCCGGTGCGAGCCAACGTGAGAACTCCACGAACTCCCCGTGCTGTTTCACAGACAAAGGGCGTTCCTGGTTGTGCCAGTTAAACTGGTACGCCTTCGTCTTCGGCCCGCGCAGCGTGAGCGTGGCGTGAGCGCTTGTCGATGTGCTGTTGTTGACCAGCACCACCCACGGCCTGCCTTGACGGTCCTCGAACCGGGACACGATGAGCGGGCGCTTCCCGTCGGCCCGCACCCGCTGAAGGAGGTCATCCGCCTCGAAGGGGGCACATCCTTTGACAGGTTCGGGCCACTGCATCGCCTTCACGAATCTCAGGTCCAGAAACAGGCGGCCGTACCGTTTGATGAATCCTTTATTGGTCCGTTTGAGCGATTCGAAGATCGGCGTTCTATCATAGAACTCGTCTATAGGAGAAAGCCGATAGTTGGCGTGAGGATGTCGCATGTAGAAGAAGAAGTACAGGATGCCCTGTGCTCCGTAGGCGATGGACGTGTTGAACTGCCAGCGAATATCGTCCTCAGACGGGCACCGGTAGTGGAAATGGCCTACGGACAGGATTGTGTTCCAGAACGGCACGCCGTTGCGCCGCGCGGCGTCCCCGTACTGCCGCAGGCTGCCGAAGTACATTGGCCAGCCCGACTTCCCGGGGTTCATCTGGAAATAACAATCGTAGCACAGGAATTCCATGCCTGACCGCTTGAGAAACTCGTCGAGGTACGTCTCCCAGTTGTCGTGGCCAAGATCGCGTGCTGCACCCACGTACCAGGGCAGCAGATTGACGAATGGGTGCAGGTTCGGCGCGGCAGCCTTGACCGTTCGGACCGCGTCACAGACGGGCTGGAACAGTTCCTGATTCGGTTCGTCGAGAATGTGGAACCCGAAGGTGGCCGGATGGTTCCCGAAATCGGCCACCGCAGCACGAGCCCGGGTCGCAAAGTCGTCCGGCAAGGGATTTCGGGCGCGCGTCCGCGGGTCGCAGACGATGACCTTGATATCCCGGGCGTGCGCCCAGTCCAGGATTCGTCCCATGTGTTCGATGTTCTCGGGAGTCGCAGCGTATTCCGGCCCCATCGTCAACGTTATCCCCGCATCCTGCCACTCCTGCACCTTCGCTTCGTCGAACACCTCGATAGGCGCGTAGTTCCAGAAGCCGATGGGAAAGGTGTCAAGCTCCGCGTTCAAGCCGGCTCCCACAAACAGAACGCTCGCGAGCACTGTCGCTGTCATACGCCAATATCCTCCTTCCGGTCTCGGCCGCCGAACGCGAGCCAACCAGGTCGACAGGGCCGTCGGGACGACCCCGCTGCTCCCAAACTCTCGCCACTCTCGATCATACCCCCGGAAAGAGGTCTGAGGCAACCACGGTTCGGAAGAGCGATATTTTCGCGGTGGGTTTTGTGTGGCGTGCTTGATACGCTAGCGCACGATGATGGCTGAAAGCGTAAAGGGAAACGTGTATAATGACGAGGCCGCGGGCTCGATGCCTGCTGGGAGTTCGAAGGGGAAGAGAACGATGTGATGTAAGGAGGTTTCGCTATGAAGAGAGTGCTGTTGGCAATGGCGTTTTCCATTGCGTTGGCCGGGTCTGCGCTTTCGGCGGAGGAGTTGTCGTACCTCGACTTGATCGCGAAGCTTACCGACATGGAAGAGCTTGCGGTGCTGCCGGTGCCGGGAGAGACCTGCACGCAATGGTCGAGCTACGACCGGGCCAGCCGGTACGACGCTCCAACGGGCAAGTACGTCAGGTGGGATGCGAACGGCGACGGTAACGGCATCATCCGTACCGAAGGAGACTTGCTGGTCATTGCCGAGATGGAGGGGCCCGGCTGCATATGGCGCATCTGGTCGGCACAAGCCGGCGGCGGACACGTTAAGATCTATCTGGACGGAGCGACCGAACCGGCCGTGGACTTGCCGTTTATCGGGTACTTCAACCGCAAGAACGCGCCGTTTGTCCATCCGTCTTTCGTACACACGACCGCGAAAGGCCTGAACTGCTACGTTCCTATTCCGTACCAGAAGTCGTGCAAGATCGTTGCGGAAAAGGGGTGGGGCAGATACTATCATTTCACCTACGAGACGTTCCCGGATGGCACGGTTGTCCCCACGTTCACGCGCGACCTCTCGAATGAGGAAACGATGGCGCTGCGATCCGCGGGCGAGTTTCTGGGTAGCAGGCTCGGCGCCGATCCGGCCGGCAAACGGTCCGGCGAAGCCACGATCACGAGACGCTACTCGATTCCCGCCCGGGGAACAGTCGTGGTCGCCGACCTGAAAGGCGAACGTGCGATCACGGCCATCAAAGTGAGAACGAACTGGGCATCGACCAAGGACGTTTCGCAAGCGTTGCGCGAACTCATGCTGCGCATCGCCTGGGACGGAGAGACGAGCCCGAGCGTCTCGGTACCGCTTGGCGATTTCTTCGGGACGGCTCCGGGAATCAACAAGTACAGGTCGCTCCCGTTGGGCATGACCGACGACGGGTTCTACTGCTACTGGTACATGCCGTTCGCCGAGAGCGCGCTGGTTGAGCTGGTAAACGACGGGGAGAAGGCGCGGTCGGTCGAATTCAGCGTCACCCACGCGCCTCTTTCGCGTCCGGCCGCAGAGCTCGGCCGGTTCCACGCCAAATGGCATCGCGACGCGTTCCTGCCCGCCGAGCCCGAACGCAAGATCGACTGGACAATGCTCAAAACCAACGGCACCGGCCGGTACTGCGGCGTGATGCTCCACGTGTGGAATCCCAGAGGGCGATGGTGGGGCGAAGGCGACGAGAAGTTCTTCGTCGACGGCGAGAAATTCCCGTCAACGATCGGGACCGGTTCGGAGGATTACTTCGGCTATGCATGGTGCTCGCCCGATCTGTTCCAGAACGCCTACCACAACCAGACGATCAGTATGGGGAACCGCGGCCACATATCAGTGAACCGCTGGCATATCGCCGACAACGTGCCGTTCCAGAACTCGTTTGAGGGCGCGATCGAGAAATACTTCCCGAACAACAGGCCGACGCTCTACGATTGCACCGTCTACTGGTACCTTGCGCCCGGCGGTACCGACCCCTACGGACCCGCAGCGCTCGAAGACCGCACCGGCTACTACATCCAGCCGAAAGTGGTTACGGTCCCGGGCGCTCTCGAAGGGGAACAGCTCAGGGTCCGCAAGAAGACGGGAGGAAACGCGCAAACACAGGATATGGTTGCGTTCGGCGACCGGTGGAGCGGAGATGCCCAGTTGTTTTGGACGGGCGCAGGGCCCGGCGACAAACTCGTCCTGGCACTGCGCGTTCCGAACGCCGGCACGTATGAGGTGAAGCTTCAGATGACAAAAGCCCGGGACTACGGCATCGTGCAACTTTACCTGGACGATGATAAGCTCGGTTCCCCTATCGATCTCTACAATCCCTCGGTCATTCCGACCGGACCGATCCCGTTCGCAAAGCGTGAGCTGAAAAAGGGGTTGCACACCCTCACGGTCGAGATCGTCGGTGCAAACGATCTTGCCGAAAAGAGCTACCTGTTCGGGCTCGACTACCTCAAGCTTGAACCGGTTAAGTAGCTACGCAATGATGTCCGGCATGGAATTGAACCGTAGAACCCTGGCCGTCGTCATTGTTGCAGTCGTCTTCTTCGGAGTGTTCGGCGCGATGTGTGTCCGCAAGGCCGTCCGCGGAAACGATTTCTACCTCCATCTCGTCGGAAAAGCCATCTGGAAGGGAGAACGAATATATCCCGTAGGAGAAACCACTGAAGCCGTTCCCGGACCGGACCATTTCGGGTTCGGAAAGAAGAGCCGACCCTACTACTACTCGCCGTTTCCGGCTATCATAGCGACGCCGATGGCGTTTGTGCCGCCGGTCGTGGCGGCGACGTTTTGGTACAGTCTGAAGGTGTGCCTGCTCTTGCTGACGTTATGGTTGATGGCCGGCATCTTTGACAAGTTCGGCCTGGGCAGATTGAAACCTTACGTGCTGTTGGTCGCCGTGTTGTTCGTCATGCGGTTCCTTGACAACGATTTCCAGAACGGGCAGACGAACGTTATCGTCGTGTTTCTGGTCGTGCTGGCCATCCATTGCGCTCTCAGTAGCCGGGAGTTCGCGGCAGGCTTGCTGCTCGCGCTCGCCGCGACGGTGAAGCAGCCGCCGCTGTTGTTTGCCGTGTACTGGGGCATGAAGAAGCAGTGGCGAGCGGTGGCGGGGTGTTTAGTGGGTTTGGTGATCTTCCTCTACGTTATCCCCGGTTTCATGGTTGGTTTCGCCAGGATTCACCAGTACAACCTCAACTGGTTCGCGACGATGATGTACTCACCGGACGGCAACTCTCTCGCTCAAGCACTGCCGATACAGGGTTACGCCACGGGCCACTCTCTGGTGGCGTTTCTGGGCAGGTATCTGACGCGTATCGACGCGTCACCCTACGATGATGTAAAGTGGTATATCAACGTGGTGAGCATGGACCCGAGGCTGGTCGGGCACATGCACAAGGTTATCTCAGTGCTATGCGTGGTAGGCCTCTGGGTGCTGACGTTGAGAAGAGGGAAGGGGGAGTCGGAAGCCAAGTGGCGCACGCTTGTGGAACTGGGTATTGTGGCAGTGCTCACGCTTCTCCTGTCGCCATACAGCCGCAGGGCCCACTTTGTGATGCTGCTGTTACCTGCCGCCATATACAGCTATGCGCTCTTCCAATGCCGAATGAGAAGCAGATTTCTCTGGATTGCATTTCTCATTCCGTTCGTTATTGCGGTGTTCCGCACCGAGCTGATGACGGTATACGGTCTGTTGACCGTGGCCACGATTCTCATGCTCGTCGGCCTCGTTCACCTGCACGTTGTGGGGAGCCCTGGGATCCGCGCTCAACACGTCCCGTGACTTTCGAACCTTGAGTTGGACACAATTACCGTGGTACCATTCTGTTGAGGTGATTGCATGGCCGTACGAGGAATAGTGACACATCCGGATCCAAAGCTGGGACAGAAATCCCAGAAGGTGAAATCGGTGTCGCGTGAGGTTAAGAAGCTCGTAGACGACCTGTTTGAAACGATGTACGACGGTGATGCCGTCGGGCTGGCGGCCAACCAGGTGGGTATCATGAAGCGGGTGATCGTCGTTGACTCTCGGCAGAACCCGGACGAGCGTCTCGCGCTGATAAACCCCACCATCTCGAGGTTGGACGGCGAAGAAGAGGTTGATGATGAAGGCTGCATGAGCCTGCCGGCGGTTTTTGGCCCCGTCAAGCGTGCCAAACGGGTCGAAGTGCGGGCCCTTGATCCCGACGGTAACAGGATGTCTATGACCGCGGAAGGGTACCTCGGACGCATTATCCAGCACGAAGTAGACCATCTCGACGGCATATTGTTCTTTGAACGCATGGACGTCGTTTCCGCAGAGAGACTCCTCCGGGAGTACGAAGAGAAAAGCAGAGAGCCCGTCGCTTCGATGTCGCGGCCGACTGGTGAGAAACGACCGCCAGGCATGTAGCGCTGATTTGGGGGCCACAACGTATGTTTCAATCCGAATCGCTCGCGACGCTGGTCGACGAGCTCAAAAAGCTTCCCGGCGTCGGCACCAGAACCGCCGAACGGCTGGCGTTCCACATCCTCAATGCGCCCGCAGAGCAGGCGCGTGCGCTCGCCGATGCCATCTCAGACGTCAAGACGAAGATAACGCAGTGTTCCATATGTTGTGGCATCACGGAGACCGATCCCTGCCGGCTGTGTGCAAACGAGCATCGTGACCGCGGACTCGTCTGCGTTGTCGAGAAACCGAGCAGCGTCGTCGCTATCGAAAAGGGCGGACAGTTTAACGGCCTGTACCACGTCCTGCACGGATTGCTCTCGCCGCTCGAGGGGATCGGGCCCGACGATTTGACCATCGAAAGACTGCTGAAACGAGTCAAGGACGGAACCGTTCGGGAAGTGATCCTGGCGACAAGTCCGACGGTGGACGGCAGCGCCACGGCTCTGTACATCGCAAAGGTGATCAAACCCTTCGGGGTCAAGATAACGCAACTCGCCCAGGGCGTTCCAGCCGGCGGCGACATAGAGTTTGCAGGCCAGGCAACGCTCGCCCGGGCGATCGAGCGCCGCACAGAACTCTAATAACGGGTTTTGGGTGTCGGGGATCAGGGTTTTCAAACCCTAGACTTCTGCACCCGGGTTACGCGTGCGACAACTCGCTTCAATCCTTATTGGGGATGGATCTGCTCGCCGCGGGTATGCAGGCTTACGGATACTCGTAGAAACCGCGTCCGGTCTTTCGGCCCAGCCGACCGGACTCGACCATCTTCTTCAGCAGTATACACGGCCTGTACTTCGGGTCGGAGAACCCCTGACACATTGCTTCGAGCACCGCAAGGACGGTGTCCAGGCCGACAAGGTCAGCCAACGCAAGCGGGCCTATCGGATGGCTGTGGCCCAGTGTCATTGCATTGTCGATATCCTCGGCACTGGCAATGCCTTCGTGCAGAACAGTAATGGCTTCGTTCATCATCACTGCAATCATTCGCGACGTGGCAAAGCCAAACGTATCCCGGGATTGAACCGTGTGTTTCCCCAACGACTTGCAGAACGCTTGGGCTGTTTTGAAGGTCTCGTCGGACGTCTCAACGCCTCGGACAATCTCAACAAGCGGATTGGTGGTTGGCGGATAGAGGAAATGCAGTCCGATGACTCGCGACGGGTCCCGGACGACCGAGCCCAGTCCCGTGATCGAGAGCGAAGACGTCGTACTGGAAAGAAGTGCCTCATCTCCGACCAGCCGGTCTGTTGCCCGAAAGATCATTCTCTTGAGGTGCATCATCTCCGGAACAGCCTCGACGATAACGTCTGCATCGGAAAGAACGTTTAGCTCTGTGGACGTCTCAATCCTGTCCCTTACGTCCTCCAACGCTTTGCCTTTGACCTTGCCGCTCCGGTCAAGCTTTCTACAGAGGTCGAGATGGTAGTGTTGAGCTTCCGCGAGGATCTGCTGCTCCCGGTCAACAAGGGTCACGCGCCACTCCGTTTCGCGCGCAACGAGATGCGCGATGCCACGACCCATCCGGCCAGCCCCGATTATTCCTACATGCTCAACAGCCATCTTGTTCCGCCTCCTTGTCGGCAACCGGACGATTCCTCTTCGAAACATATCTCTGCTCGGAGATGGCAACATCCTGAATTCCCTGCATCAGGCTGCACTGTTCCTTCAAGCGGATTGCTGCCTGGGTCATTTGACAATACTCGAAGGGAACGCTAGAATGAAAGGCGGCCGTTCGCGGCGGTGGACTACACTTGGGACCCAACCGCCGGCCAGCTTGCTGTGCGGGTATGAGATTAGGGAACATGGATTGCGGACACAACGTATGACGGGGATCGCTTGGACTCGAATGGAGGACCTTACTGGACGGAACAACTGCCATCTCTTCGCCTCAGAGGAGCCTGTATCCGCTCCGAGCGTGTGCTCATATGAAGCGGCGCTATCAGTTCCCGCGAATCGGATGCCCCGCTCCCTCAGGCTTTCCGTTCGTCTACATCAGACCGTCGCTTATCGCCCCTTATCGGGGCAGAATGAAAGCAAACGCTATTTGATGTCCGCCTTGAGCCCCCTGAATAATGCCTTAAGGCCAGTGAGTTGTCTGACCGTTATGGGAACTAACCCTCGCGCTACTATCTTCTCCTCCGCCTGCGAACGAGTTGGAGCAACTACCGTCCCCCATTCCGTGAACTCTTCGTCTCGTTCGGCTTTAACGCGTGCCTGGAACTCAAAAGTGGCCATCTGCAAGCCTCCACGCCGGTGCCATCAAGAGCTGCAATATCGATCATTAATCATTAGGCCATCGAGACTGGGTCTCAGTGAACCTTGCACTCTTGGCCACTTCTCGTTACGCTCGCACACAATATGTTATCAGGAGATATGAAAAATGTCAAGCCCGAAAAAACTGCATGTTCTCGATCCTTTCATGGACTCGTGTTTGCGGGTTAACTCGCCAGCTTATCCGTCGGTCTCGCGCCGTGGCCGGTTACGGCCTTTCCGGCACGTGCATCGATGTTCAGCCGTCCCTGCTGTTCTTGTCGTCGCGGGATTGTTGTACTCCGGCTGCACAACAACCACGCCGGACGCCGAACCCCCGGCCGCCGGCGAAACGGGGGCAGCAACGGTCGTAGCAACGAGGGAGTTCCCCCTCGTCCGCGAGCAGTTGTGGGATGTCGTGAAAAGTGTGCTCCGCAGGTCTGAAGGCGAGGTCTATACGAGAGACAAAGCGGGGATATTCGTCGTTCACATTGACAGGGGACGACATCTCCTGACACCGCATCGGCTCAAGGTGACGATAACCCTTCTTGCCTCAGGCGAGAACAAGACGGCTGTGAAGGTAGAGGTTGTGCCCGAGGCCTACACTGTTGCATTGCTGACCGAACCGGCCTGGCGTCCTCGGGGATCCGACGAGCGCGCGGAACCGCTTGCGATGAGACTGCTCGAAGACATAGAACGGTCTCTCTAGTCACCCCACGTTCCCCGTTTCCGAGCAACCCTCAACCGTAGGCATGCCAAATCTTGCCTTGCATAGTCAAAAAATGTCGCAACATGCAGCAATCGATTCCTGTTGATCCTGAGCGGGATCTCCCGTCGCCACCCACAACCCATTGCAACTGAATGTGTTACAGAGAACGTGCCACCATGGTGCGTCAGCGGCACAGAAGTTGCTTCTTATATTGAACGAGTCTGAACGTTACTGGCCAATGAAAGGCCGATATGGTAAGGAGCCAACAACGTGACAAGATGTGACCACCGGAAAGGGGGTGCTGCACATGCTGTCCGTGATTGAAGTGAAGTGTCCGCACTGTGGGGCGTTGGGGCAGGTAATGTTGCCACCGATGGGTTCGATAATCGTTGGACCGTGCCCGCGGTGTGAGGAGTTGGTGGTGCTGTTCGAAGGTCGCATATTTCCTCTCGACAAGAACATAATGCTGTACGGAACACCAGAGAAGAAGCGGGAGCACCTGCTCGACGCCCTGATGCGATTCCTCAAGGAACGAGTGGATGACCTGATCACTGAATCGGTGACTCAGAGTAAACGCAGCAAAACGCAACACTCGATTATCGGCACCCCTGCGTTGCACCGAGAAAAGCAAGATCCTGCCGCGCCGTCGGTCCGCTCGGAAGAATCAGGCCCGATAACCAGAGGGGAGGTCAAGGACTTCGTCAGCATCGACCTCAATCTGGTCGGGAAGAAAGAGTATTTCGAGAGAGTGTTCGGGACAGTACCCGAAGAGGACGAGGAACAGGAGTAGCCTTCTGCGCGACCAACTTCGCGTCCTGCTCGAATTCTTCCACTCGACGTCCAACCTGACTTTGCCACCCTAACGTTCACGATACGAGCAAGCTTATCCGGTGCAGAATGCGCGACCATCCTGGGCAGGACGTTGCGTTGGACGACACGCCCCTTGTAGAATACCCCACAGGTTGCAGTAGGTGTGCCAGGGTGGTAAATGTGGAGGGATCTCATGAGAATCAGAACAGCTTGTGGACCGGTGCTTGGGCTTGCGCTGCTCTTTGCCGGGTGCGGAGCGTGGCGGACCGTGGAGAAAGCGCCTGAACCGATGGAAGATTATCTTGACGTCCTTTCGACATTGAGACCTGGGCATCCTCGTTTGATTCTGACCGACGGCGAGCTTGCCTCCCTTCGTTCGCTGATCGATACAAACGTCGAGCTGCAAGGGCTCGTGACGCATATGCTGGGCGACGCAAACGATCTGCTCGACAAGCCGACTGTCGAGTATAAGATAGTCGGGCCGAGATTGCTCTCGCAAAGCAGAGCGTGTCTTGGAAAAGTCTACACGCTTGCGCTTGCCTACCGGCTGACCGGCGAGAAGAAGTTCGCCGACCGGGCGAGGATCGAACTGCTTGCGGCGGCATCGTTTAAGGACTGGAACCCGTCTCACTTCCTTGACACGGCGGAGCTGGCCCACGCGTTTGGAATCGGCTATGACTGGCTGTACGACGAACTGGGTGATGACAGAGAGACTATTCGGACGGCCCTCATCGAGAAAGGGCTCAAGCCGGGATTGGAATGCTACCGTGGGGAAAGCCGTTTTGGGTGGTGGTTTAGATCGTCCCACAACTGGAACCAGGTGTGCAACGGCGGTCTGTCAATTGGCGCACTGGCTGTTGCCGACGAGTGCCCGGAGATAGCCGCCGAGATTATTGCCTCTGCCGTCCGGTCGCTTCCGACCGCGATGGCGAGCTACGCGCCCGATGGCGGGTGGGCTGAGGGACCGGGGTACTGGCATTATGCGACACGTTACAATGTGTACTGTCTGGCGGCGCTCGATAGCGCGCTCGGCAAGGATTTCGGCCTCTCACAATCCCCTGGTTTCGCGGATGCCGGTCTGTTTCGGACTCACTCGATCGGCCCACAGGGGCTTACGTTCAACTACGCGGATGCCCACAGCGGTTCCGGACCAGCCGAGGAGATGTTTTGGCTGGCCCGCAAGTTTGACCGGCCGCTCTACGCGTGGCACGAGCGCGAGATGACGAAACGTGGCCGTCCGAACCCGTTGGACATCACTTGGTTTGACCCTCGGGGCGCACTCCCGAGCACGGAACAACTACCGCCCGATGCGCAATTCACAGGGGTTGACGTCGCCTTCTTTCGGAGCCGATGGGATGATAGGAACGCGGTCTACGTCGGGTTCAAAGGCGGCGACAACAAGGCAAACCATTCCCATCTCGACCTTGGCACGTTTGTTCTCGATGCCGGTGGCGTCCGGTGGGCTGTTGACCTCGGCGGGGATTACTATAACCTGCCGGGGTACTTCGGGGGGAAACGGTGGACCTACTACCGCCTGCGCACCGAGAGCCACAACACGCTCGTTATCAACGGCGAAAACCAAAACGTCCAGGCCAAAGCGCCTCTGATCGCCTTCGAGTCAACGCCGGCCCTGGCGTTCGCCATCGCCGACCTGACCGCAGCATATGAGAACCATGTCGAACAGGCGCATCGCGGTATAGCATTGATTGACCGCAGCCGCGTGCTCGTGCAGGACGATCTTGTCATGAATGGCGAGCGTGTCGAGGTTGTGTGGGGCATGGTGACCCCTGCCGAGGTGGAGCTCGCGGGATCGAGGGCAATCCTGCACCAGGAGGGCATGACGCTGGTTGCGGAAGTACTCTCGCCCAAAGGTGCATCGTTTGAAGTGCTGTCGACCACACCGCCGCCGCCCCAAGCTCAGAACGAGGGAACAAGGAAACTCGCGGTTAGAGCGAGCGGTTTGGAGAGATCAGTCCGGATCGCCGTACTGCTGACCCCGATGAGCGCCGGCTCAGACGAAATCGAGAAGCCGGAACTTCGCCCATTGCGAGAATGGAGAACCGCCGACTGACTGGGAGAGGAAGCCAGGAAGCCGACAACGTGTTCTTTGCGTATCAGAAGACGAGGCGGACACATAGCCCACAAACGCAAGGGTGCGTCCGCCTCTGTCAGACAGTCATGCGAATAAGCGACCGGTCAGAGTAGCTTTCCTCCTCCCGGCGACGGAATCGGACCGACGGGGTACTCCCTGTCAAAGTCCAGCACGTCCGGCACCAGGCTCAGGTCGGAGTTCATCGCCTCATCCCAGGTGACCACCTTGCCGGTGTATGCCGACATGCGGCCCATGATCGCCGTCAACGTGGTTTCCGCGACGCGCACGCCTTCGTTGAGGTACGGGCCCGTCTTGCGAATGCTCTTGACCAGATCGATGTGTTCCTGCACGTAGGGGTCTTCGCCTTCGGAACCCATGTCTGCGCAGCTGCTCTTGCCTTTGGTACCGACAACCTCCTCGAACACACCGCCGTCCACGTCGTTCCAGTGGCGGGAGAAGCTGATCATGTGGACGCCGTTGGCATACTCGTAATCGCACGAGAAGTGGTCGTACATGTCGCCGAACCGCTCCTCCGGCGGCTTCCAGGCACGACCGCCCGACGCGAACACTTTCACCGGATGGGCATCCATCGCCCAGTTGATGACGTCCAGGTTGTGGATGTGTTGTTCGACGATGTTGTCGCCGGACACCCAGCAGTAGTTTATCCAGTTACGGATGCGATACTCGAGGTCGCTGTACCTTGGTTTGCGGGCTCTGACGAACGGCAGCCCGCCGCACCAGTAAGCGCGCGCCGAGAGGATCTCGCCGATCGCGCCGTCATGGATCTTCTTTATTGTCTCGACGTAAGGTTTCTGGTGGCGGCGTTGGGTGCCTGCGACAAACGAAAGACCTTTCTCCTCGGAACGTTTTGCCGCCGCCAGGAGCCGACGCACGCCAACCGGGTCCACCGCTACGGGTTTCTCCGTGAAGACGTGTTTGCCGGCGTTGACGGCCGCCTCGACGTGTTTGGACCGGGAATACGGCAGGGTTCCTTCCAGCAGAATGTCTATGTCCGTCTCAAGAATCTTCGTATAGGCGTCCCAGCCGACGAAACAGTGGTCGTCTTCCACGGCGTACTTGCTGCTGACACGCTCGTCCTTATCGTTCGATATGCGTCGACGCGAACTCCTGAGCCGGTCCTCGAACAGGTCTGCCATGGCGATCAGCTTGACGTTCTCGTTGCCGAGCAACATCTGAGCCGCGGCGCCCGTGCCTCGGTTCCCGCACCCCAACAGACCGACCTTCAGCGTATCGGAATTAGTCTCCGCAGACGCACGCCTTGACGCCAGTACCGAGAAACCTGCCATTGCAGAGAGTCTGGCGAAATCCCTGCGGCTAATGCTGCCAGTTTTGCTGTCTTTCATCGTGTACCTCCTCCATACGATTCCATCGCCTGCCGCTTCCTGCTCGCAGAACACAGTCCAAACGTTCAACCGCACCCGGCCCTCCTCGGACCATAGCAGTGCTCACATAGTAACGAGTCACTTCCGTTCCTGTCAATACCCCCGCGACGACAGGCCAAGCGGTTTTGTGTAATCCCCTACCCCTCGATATT
>CAZGCA010000063.1:0-36463 GCA_964524145.1 uncultured bacterium
TGCAATCCGTGAAGGCGGCAGGACCATCGGCGCCGGCGTCGTCACCGAGATAATAAAGTAGGGACGAAGAGAGCGTGGCTGGCGACCAGAAAATAAGGATCAAGCTGAAGGCGTACGATCATCGTATGTTGGACATGTCGACATCGGAGATTGTGGCGGCGGCTCAGCGCACAGGAGCGCGCGTTTCAGGGCCGATCCCGTTGCCGACGAAGCGCAGCGTTTACACTGTGCTGAGATCGCCTCATGTGGACAAGAAGTCGCGTGAGCAGTTCGAGATTCGCACCCACAAACGCATGATTGACATCATCAACCCGACAGCACAAACCGTGGATGCTCTTATGAGGCTTGATCTGCCGGCGGGTGTTGACGTGAAGATCGAGCAGTGACGCGTTGGCGCATCCAAACTGAGCTTGGTGGTAGGGACAAATGAGCAAGGGTTTGTTCGGCAAAAAGATAGGCATGACGCAGGTGTTCACCGAGGACGGCACGGCTGTGCCCGTGACGGTGATCGAGGCGGGGCCGTGTCGAGTCGTGCAGCGCAAGACAACGGAGACCGACGGCTATGAGGCGTTGCAACTGGCGTTTGACTTGAAGCGGAAGGGTGTGAACAAGCCGCTGAAGGGACATTACGACAAGCAAGGCGTCAGCCCCGCAAAGCACCTGAAAGAGATCCGCACGACGGCGGAAGACCCGGCCAAACCCGGCGACGAGATCCGGGTGGACATCTTCGAGGTGGGCGAACTCGTCGACGTTACCGGCATCTCGAAGGGACGAGGGTTCCAAGGGGTGGTGAAACGGCACGGGTACGCCGGTGGGCCGGCAACCCACGGCTCCATGTCGCACAGAAGTGGCGGTTCTGTGGGTGCGGGTGCGGACCCGGCGCGAACGTGGAAAGGTACGGGGATGCCCGGCCACATGGGAGCCGAACGTGTCACCGTGCAAAGCATCGAGGTGGTCGAAGTGGATTCGGAACGCAACGTCATGCTCCTGCAAGGCGGCGTTCCCGGTCCGGCGGGCGGGTACGTGCTGATAAGGCAAGCGGTCAAGGGCAAGGGTTGAGATGGCGCAAGCGCGACTCCTGGACAGCACAGGCAACGATATAGGTTCTATGGAACTGAACGAGGCAGTGTTCGGCACGGAACCGCGTGAAGGTCTGGTCCATGAAGTGGCCGTGCGTCAGTCGGCCAACCTTCGTCAGGGAACCGCGAAGACCAAGACGCGCAGCGAAGCCTCCGGCGGCGGCACAAAGCCGTGGAGGCAAAAAGGACTCGGTCGTGCGCGGGCTGGCAGTATCAGGTCCCCGTTGTGGCGCGGGGGCGGGACGGTGTTTGGCCCGAGTCCGCGTGACTATCACGTAAGGATACCGAAGAAGAAACGATGCGAAGCGCTCAGAGGCGCTCTGTCTGCGAGAGCGAAAGAGGGCAAACTGGTGGTTATCGAGCCGCTCCAAGCCGACGAGCCGAAGACGAAACCGTTTGCAGAGATGTTTTCCCGATTGGACGAGGACCGCGGGATACTGTTGATTCTGGGCGAACGGGTTCCCAACGTGCTTCTGTCTGTGCGCAACGTTGCGCGAGTGCGCGCTGTGGAGGCCGAGAAGGTGAGCTTGCTGGATGTGGTTCGTGCGGGCACCGTCATGGTTGAGAAGACCGCGCTGGACAAGCTGGAGTCGAGGCTGTCATGAAGGATCCTTACAGGATTATCGTCAGGCCGGTCGTCACGGAGAAGGCAACGAGGCTTGCCGATCTGGAGAACAAATATTCGTTCAGAGTGGAACCGCACGCCAACAAGCACGATATCAAGAGGGCTGTTGAGAACATTTTCAGCGTCAAGGTTGTCGCGGTCAACACGATGATAGTGCGGGGCAAGTTCAAGAGGACAAGGACGCAGGCTGCGGGCAGAACGCCGAACTGGAAGAAGGCAGTGGTGAAGTTGCGACCAGGAGATAAGATCGACCTTCTCTAGGTTCAAGGACTGATAGTATGGCATTGAAGAAGTTTAAACCGACAACGCCGGCGCGACGTTTCATGACGGTGAGCTCGTTTGAGGAGATCACGACGGACAAACCGCACAAACCATTGTTGAGACCGATCAAGAAGTCAGGCGGTCGCAACAACAAAGGCCGGATAAGCGTCAGGCGTCGTGGCGGTGGTCATAAAAGAATGTACCGTATCATCGATTTCAAGCGCGACAAACGGGGCGTGCCCGCTGCGGTCAGCACGATAGAGTACGACCCGAACCGCTCGGCCAACATTGCTCTTCTGACGTATGCCGACGGTGAGAAACGCTACATGCTTGCGCCCGTCGGACTGAAGGTTGGGACGAAGGTACAGAGTGGCCCCGACGCGGAGGTTGCGGTGGGCAACATGCTCCCGCTTGACAAGATACCGCCCGGCACGATCGTGCACAACGTCGAGATGGTACCGGGCCGAGGCGGGCAAATCGCCCGTAGCGCGGGCACAGGTGTCCAGGTAGTGGGCAAGGAAGGCAAGTACGCCCAGCTTAAGATGCCCTCGGGCGAGGTGCGAATGATCCGGCTCGAGTGCTCGGCGACAGTCGGCCAGGTGGGCAACGTCGAGCACGGCGGCATTTCCCTGGGCAAGGCCGGTCGATCTCGGTGGCTCGGTCGGAGGCCGAAGGTTCGCGGTGTGGTGATGAACCCCGTGGACCATCCGCACGGTGGCGGTGAAGGGAAGAGTTCCGGCGGCAGACATCCGGTTACCCCGTGGGGTGTGCCGACCAAGGGACACAAAACGCGCGACAAGAAGAAGCGCAGTAACAAGTACATAATGAAAAAGCGGAAATGAATGCAGGAGTTCGTGGGGTAGAGGGTGCAGAAAGCTTATGAGCCGCTCGGTTAAGAAAGGTCCTTACGTCGACCAGAAGTTGTTGGACAAGGTTATGGCCCAGTCGCAGCGGGGTGATAAGCGGGTGATACGGACGTGGTCGCGCCGGTCGACTGTGGTGCCCGAAATGGTCGGCCAGACCATCGCGGTATACAACGGCAAAAAGTTTCTCCCGGTGTTCGTCACGGAGAACATGGTGGGACACAAGCTTGGTGAGTTCTCGCCCACCCGGTTCTTCCGGGCTCACAGCGCCAGCGCCAAAGGCGAGCGAACCAGCAGAGTGCGACGGTACTGACGAGGCGTAGATGGAAGCACGAGCAACACACAGATTCTTGAGAATGTCGGCCTCCAAAGTCCGGGTGGTGGCCCGGCTGTTGGTTGGCAAGAACGTGACCGATGCCATGGGAGTGCTCCGTTACACGCCGCGCGGGGCAGTCCCGCCTCTCGAGAAACTGCTGAGGTCTGCGATAGCCAACGCCGAGCAGAAACCCGAGATAGATACGGAATCTCTCTACGTAAAGAGCATAGTAGTCAACGAAGGGCCAACGTTGCGACGGTATCAGCCGCGCGCGATGGGGCGAGCGACCCGGATCCGGAAGCGGACGAGTCACGTTGAGCTCGTCTTGGACGAAAGGTAAGAGGAGGGGATTGTGGGTCAAAAGGTACATCCACTCGGATTCAGATTAGGGGTAACGAAGACCTGGAGTTCGAGGTGGATCGCCGACAGGGATTACGCGAAGCTGCTGCATGAAGACTTGCGTATCCGGGACTACATAAAGAAGCAGTTGTACCATGCCGGTATATCGCGGGTCGAGCTCGAACGAGTTGGTGGAAAGCTCAGAATAACGATCCATACGGCACGACCGGGCATAGTAATCGGCCGACGGGGCGGTGAGGTGGACCGGTTGCGTGCCGAGCTCGCCCAGATGACTGAGCGGGACGTATTCGTAAACATTGTTGAGGTGAGAAAACCCGAGCTGGATGCTCAACTCGTGGCGGAAGCCATTGCGGGACAGCTGGTGCGTCGCGTTTCGTTCCGCCGCGTGATGAAGAAGGCGCTGGCAACCACGATGCGGCTCGGAGCAGAAGGCATCAAGATGAAGGTAAGCGGCCGGCTGGGCGGCGCGGAGATCGCCCGTTCCGAGGGATATCGCGAAGGTCGTGTTCCGTGCCACACGCTGCGCGCAGATATCGACTACGGGTTCGCCGTTGCCAAGACGACGTTCGGCGTGATAGGCGTCAAGGTGTGGATATTCAAAGGCGAGATCCTCCCCGAGAAAAGGGGTGCCAACCGGCAAGCGCGCGCGGCAAAAGCCGCTGCGGCCAGTTAGTGGTGATGGAGTGAATGCAGCATGTTAATGCCCAGGCGGGTTAAACACCGGAAAGAACAGCGTGGCAGGCGTAAAGGAGTTGCCTCGCGAAGCAACAAAGTGGACTTTGGCGAGTATGGACTCGTCGCGCTCGAATGCTGCTGGCTGACGGCCCGCCAGATAGAGGCAGCCCGGATCGCGTTGTCACGGACGATTAAGCGGGGCGGCAAGGTGTGGGTCCGTGTGTTCCCTGACAAGCCCGTGACAAAGAAGCCGGCTGAGACACGTATGGGCAAGGGCAAGGCATCGCCCGAGCAGTGGGTGGCGGTGGTGAGGCCGGGCCAGATCATGTTCGAGGTGGAAGGAGTGGCTTCGGAACTGACGATGGAAGCGATGCGCATAGCGGGCCACAAGCTGCCGATGAAGACCAAGGTAGTGCACAGAAGGTAAAGAGGACAAAGGGCGTGAAGACGAGAGAGCTCAGAGAGAAGACGCACGAGGAGCTCGAGCATCTTCTTCGCGAGGCGACGGAGAACCTGTTCAATTTCAGGCTCCAGGCAACGATGGGCACGCTCGAGAAGATTTCCGCGATCCGCAATACACGCAAGGACATAGCGAAGATAAAGACGATACTTCACGAGCAAGAGCTGGGTATACAGAGGATGTCGAAACAAGAGCAGACATGAGCCAAAACCGCAAACAACGCATGGGAGTAGTTGCCAGCAACAAGATGGACCAAACCGTTGTGGTGAGAGTGGAGAGACGTTCTCGCCACCCGGTGTACGGTCGTTCAGTCAGGAAGACGACCAAGTTTCACGCTCACGATCCCGAAAACAAATGCAAGATTGGCGACGTGGTGAGGATCGTCGAAACTCGCCCGTTGAGCAAGACCAAGCGGTGGCGGGTTGCTCAGATAGTCCAATCGGTAGAGTGAGGTAGTTGGAAAGATAACCGATGATCCAGGCGCAGACGTTACTCGATGTGGCGGACAACTCTGGTGCACGCAAGATTATGTGCATCAAGGTGTTGAAAGGAACACGCGCTCGATACGCGGGTGTGGGCGATATAATAACCGCCAGCGTCAAGGAAGCCATACCGCATGCAGCGGTCAAGAAGGGCGATGTCGTGAGGGCGGTGATCGTGCGTACGGCGCGCGAGACTGCGAGGCCCGACGGTTCCTATGTCAAGTTCGACCGGAACGCGGCTGTTCTTATCGACGCGCAGAACAACCCGCGCGGCACGCGCATATTTGGGCCGGTGCCGAGGGAACTTCGGGACAGGAAGTTCATGCGCATCATATCACTTGCGCCGGAGGTGTTGTAAACAGTGAAGAATCAGGCTATGAGATCCCGCGCCAGACTTAACGTGAGACGGGGAGATATGGTTAAAGTTCTCTCCGGCAAGGACAGAGGCAAGACGGGCCGAGTGTTGCGGGTGCTTACGGGAAAGCGGCGCGTGCTGGTCGAGGCGATAAACTTCATTCAGCGCCACACACGCCCGAACCAACGGAATCAGCAGGGCGGCGTTGTCGAGAAGGAAGCGCCGATAGATATCTCGAACGTGATGGTTTTGTGCAACAAATGTTCGCAACCCACGCGAGTGGGACGCAGGCAGCTTGAAGACGGTACAAGAGTGCGCACTTGCAAGAGATGCGGCGAAGTGCTTGATAGGTAGCAAGGACCGGGGACATGACTCCAAGATTGAAACAGAGATACGACAAGGAGATATGCACCGAGCTTATGAAAAGGTTTGGGTTCAAGAACAAGCTTGCGGTGCCCCGGCTTCGAAAGATCACCGTGAACATGGGAGTTGGCGACGCGTCTTCGGACCAGCAGATACTCGATACTGCCATGGCGGAGGTGGCGGCTATCACGGGCCAGAAACCCAAGGTGACACGGGCGAAGAGATCGATATCCAGTTTCAAGGTGCGTGCAGGGCAACCTGTTGGGTGCGTGGCAACGTTGCGCGGAGCCAGAATGTACGAATTCATGGACCGGCTGCTGAACATAGCGATTCCGCGTGTGAGAGATTTTCGAGGGGTGTCGCCCGACAGTTTCGACAGAGGTGGCAACTTCACCTTGGGAATACAGGAGCAAACCATATTCCCTGAGGTAGGGTACGATTCGATACTGCGTGTGCGTGGGTTGAACGTGACGTTTGTGTTTCAGAACTCAGCATCGACAGAGGTGAATAGAGAGTTGCTGAGAGCGTTCGGAATGCCGTTCAAAACGGCCTAAGACTTTCCGGAGTGATTGATTGGCAAAGAAAGCTCTGATAAACAAGGCGCAGAGACCACAGAAGTTCAAGGTCCGCGAGTACAACCGTTGCAAGCTTTGCGGGAGACCGCGCGGGTACTACCGAAAGTTCGAGTTGTGCAGGATCTGCTTCAGGCAGTTGGCACTTGAGGGCAAGCTGCCAGGCGTGGTCAAGGCAAGCTGGTAGGTTCGGCGCGGTTAGCGTCGCGGTGAACCTGGCACGAGACCGAAAGGTGTAACAGGACGATAACAGATGTCAATGACTGATCCTATCGCGGATATGTTGACTCGGATCCGCAATGCCAGCAAGGCGGGACACGAGAAGGTGGACATCCCGCGCTCGAATATGAAGGAGGAGATCGCCCGGATCCTCAAGAGGGAAGGGTATGTATCCGACTTCAAGTCTATAGAGAACAGGTTGCAGGGCATCCTGCGGTTGCAATTGAAGTATGCCGAAAACCGGCAGCCGGTGCTTTCCGGGTTGAAACGAGTGAGCAAGCCGGGACTGCGGGTGTACGTAGGCCACGGAGACCTGCCCAGGGTGCTTGGCGGTTTGGGTGTGGCCCTCATATCGACGTCAAAAGGGCTGATGACCGACAGCGAGGCGCGCAAAGGCAAGCTGGGTGGCGAGGTGATTTGTCACATCTGGTGACACATTCAGATGAGACGGCAGGTGGAATGAGATGTCGCGCGTAGGCAAAACGCCCATCGAGATACCCGATGGAGTGAATGTGGAACTCTCCGGCCAGACGGTGGTTGTGAGCGGTCCGAAGGGGACGCTTGAACGCGAAATTCGTGCGGAAATACGCGTCGAAGTGACCGACGGAACGATAGCGCTGCACCGGTCCAGCGATGCACCGTTTCATAGAGCGTTGCACGGACTGTCAAGGACGCTCATTGCGAACATGGTTGAGGGTGTCACCAAAGGGTTTCGGAAGGTGTTGGAGGTGCGCGGCATAGGTTACCGGGCAGCGATGCAAGGCGAATCGCTCAATTTGCAGTTGGGCTATTCGCACCCGATACTCTTCGAGCCGCCGTCCAATATTACTATCGCGACCGAGAGAATCGGCAACATGAACGTCGTGACCGTTGAAGGCATTGACAAGGAGCTTGTTGGCCAAACGGCGGCAGTGATTCGCGGTTTTAAACCGCCGGAACCTTACAAGGGCAAGGGTATAAGGTATAGGGGCGAGTACGTACGCAAGAAAGCCGGCAAGACGACCGCCTGAGGATTGCATAAATAATGAGTGAGGTTGATAGAGAACTGGCAGCTCGGCGTCGACGGATGCTGCGCACTCGGAAGAAGGTGCAGGGAACTGCCGATCGCCCGAGATTGAGCGTATTCAGAAGCCTAAAGCACATCTCTGCACAGTTGATAGATGATAGTCGCGGCCACACAATCGCGTCGGCTTCGACGTGTATGCCCGATGTCCAGAGCAGAACGCAGGGGATCGACAAGAAAGCGGCCGCAACCGAGGTAGGCAAGATCGTAGCAGAAAGGGCCGGACAAGCGGGTATAGAACGGGTACTGTTTGACAGGGGACCTTATCTGTACCGCGGACGTGTCAAGTGCTTGGCTGAAGGTGCACGGGAGGCAGGGCTGAAGTTTTGATCAGGAAGCGATCGAATACAAGAGCATTCGAACCCGAGGAACAAGAGTTTATCGAGCGGGTAGTGAAGATCAACCGCGTTGCAAAGGTTGTCAAGGGCGGCCGGCGGTTCGGGTTTACCGCCATGGTGGTGGTGGGAGATGGCAATGGTAAAGTGGGCGCGGGACTTGGCAAGGCCAACGAGGTACCGGAGGCTATCCGCAAAGGTATCGAGAAAGCGAAGAAGACGATGATAAACGCGCCGACCCGCAACACCACTATCCACCACGAGGTCATAGGGAGGGCTGGCGCAGGCAGGGTGCTGCTCAAGCCCGCTTCGCTGGGTACTGGTATCGTCGCCGGCAGCGCAGTCCGGGCAGTAATGGAAGCGGCAGGTATCCGGAACATCCTCAGCAAGTCGCTCGGCTCGGATAACGCGGTGAATATCGTGCGGGCAACCATGAACGGTCTGGGACAGCTGAGAACGGAGGAAGAGGTGGCCAAGCTGAGAGGACGCGACGTCGGCGACGTTCTCAGACGATCGGAAACCGGTGGTGGGTGAAAAGATGCAGTTGGGAGAACTGAAGCCGGCAAGAGGCGCGACCCGACCGCGTAAGCGTGTGGGTCGGGGCCACGGCTCGGGCCACGGCAAGACATGCGGTCGGGGCCATAAGGGCCAGAAGGCTCGCGCCGGAGTGAGCATACCCGCCTGGTTTGAGGGCGGACAGATGCCGTTGTCTCGCCGGGTGCCAAAACGTGGGTTTCGTCATACGAAACGGCACAAGTTCGAAGTAGTCAACGTCGCGTCGCTCAACCGCTTCGGTAGCGGCGAGGTGACACCGGAAGCGTTTGTCGCGAGCGGACTGGTCAGGAAGCGTTACGGACGCATAAAGGTGCTTGGCAAAGGAGAGATCTCGCATGCGCTGGTCGTCCGTGCGCACTGTTTCAGCGATTCGGCTCGGCGCAAGATAGAGGCGGCAGGCGGCAGGGCAGAGACGATAGCATGATTGGCGCCTTTCGTAATGTAGCCAAAATACCCGAGCTGAGGAAGCGTATTCTCTTCACTCTGCTGATCCTCGCTGTCTACCGGCTGGGCACTCACATACCGACTCCCGGCGTGGACCCAAGAGCGCTGGCCGAACTGGCAGGACAAGCTTCCGGCGGCTTGCTCGGGTTCTACGATCTTTTTGCGGGCGGGGCGTTGCGTCGTGCGACGATCTTTGCCTTGGGCATTATGCCATATATCAGCGCATCGATCATTTTCCAGTTGCTCGTTGCGGTTGTTCCGGCACTGGAGAAGTTGCAGAAAGAAGGCGAAGAAGGCAGGCGCAAGATAACCCAGTACACCCGGTACGCCACGGTTGGCCTCGGACTCGTGCAGGGATTCGGCATCTCGGTTTGGCTCGAAGGCATGGGGGGCGAAGGTGCCGGCATTGTGATTGGAGGTGGAGGTTGGTCGTTCCGCTTGTTGACGATGATCTCATTCACGGCGGGGACAATCGTGATAATGTGGCTCGGCGAGCAGATATCAGAACGGGGTATAGGCAACGGGATATCGCTCATCATCTTCGTGAGCATCGTTTCGCGCGCACCGACAGCGCTCGTGGACATGTGGCGGCTTTTCAGGGCAGGCAACCTGTCGCTCTTCACGGTCCTGTTGCTGGCGGTGTTGGTGTTCGCCATAGTGGCCGCAATTGTCGTGCTAACGCAGGCCACCAGGCGCATACCGATTCAGTATCCCAGACAGGTCAAGGGGCGGCGCGTGTACGGCGGACAGAAGAGCTATTTGCCTCTGCGTGTGAACACAGCAGGCGTCATACCGATCATATTTGCAGCGTCGATCCTCATGTTACCGATGCTACTGCTCAAGGTGGTTTCATCAGGAACACTCGAAACGTGGTTGAGCAACAACATGGCGCCGCAATCATTTCTCTACAACGTGCTCTACGCAGCGTTCATAATCTTCTTCTGTTTCTTTTACACTGCCATTATGTTCAATCCCATTGACGTCGCCGATAATATGAAGAAGTACGGCGGGTTCGTCCCGGGGATCCGTCCCGGAAAACCCACTGCGGGTTACCTGGACTTTGTTATGACACGAGTTACCGTGGTCGGCGCCATTTCGCTGGCTCTGGTCGCGCTGCTGCCGGTACTGATCACCTCCGCCCTGGACATTCAAACCATAGGGATAGGGGGCGGGCTCGGTGGTACGAGCATGTTGATTGTGGTTGGCGTGGGGCTGGACACCACCAAACAGATAGAAACCCATCTTCTGATGCGTCACTACGACGGGTTCATGAAGAAGGGGCGAGTCAAGAGTCGAAGGTAAACTGGTGCAGGCAGATGCAACTTATCATATTCGGCCCGCCGGGAGCAGGAAAGGGAACGCTGGCCAAGCGAATGGTTGAGCACTGCGGTGTCGTGCACATATCGAGCGGGGACATTTTCCGCAAGGCCATTTCGGACAAGACGGATCTCGGCCAGAAGGTGCGGCACTATCTCGACGACGGCAAACTTGTGCCCGACACACTGACGATCGAGATGGTCGAGAGACGGTTGCGCGAGCCCGACTGCAAGAAGGGGTTTCTTCTGGACGGGTTTCCGCGGAACCTCGGGCAGGCGCAGGCATTGGCAAAGTTCGGCGATGCCGAGGGGAAGCCGATTGACGCGGCGGTTGAAATAAAGGTGGACGCAAGGACGGTGATAGAACGGTTGACCTCGCGCAGAACATGTTCTGCCTGCGGGGCCGTGTACAATGTGATCTCGATGCCTTCCCGGGTCGAGGGGGTTTGCGACAGTTGCGGTGGCTCTCTTGTACAGCGCAGCGACGACACGGAGGACACCGTTGCGACGAGGCTCGACGTGTACCGTAAAAAGACCGAGCCGCTGATCGAGTTCTATCGGGAGAGAAGTCTCCTTCATTCCGTGCCTGGCGATGAGAGCCCCGACCTCGTATGGGCGGGGGTCAAAAAGGTGCTTGGTGAGGTGGCGGCGCCGAGCCATGCAGCAAAGAAGGTCTCCTGATAGATAAGTATGATAAATATCAGATCAGAAAGAGAGATAGGGATTCTGCGCGAGGCGAACCAAATAGTCGCTTGCGTGCTGGAGGAGTTGGCCGAGAACGCGCAACCCGGGGTCACGACGAGGGAACTGGATGAGTTTGCTGAAAGACGGTGTCGGGAGTCCGGTGCTGAGCCGGCTTTCAAGGGATATAGAGGGTATCCGAGCACGATCTGCGCCAGCATCGACGAGGCCATAGTGCACGGAATACCAGGCGACCGGAAGCTTGAGGAAGGCCAGCTACTGAGCATCGACCTTGGTGTGAAGTACCGGGGTTTTTTTGGAGACGCGGCCGTTACCGTGGCAATAGGTGAAGTCAACGAACAGAAGAAAACGCTCATGGAGGTGACCCGAAGTGCTCTTTACCGCGGGATTGAGGTCTCCAGACCCGGAAACTCGGTTGGCGACATATCGGCTGTCATACAAGCCGAGGTTGAACGAAACGGCTTTACCATTGTGAGAGAATTTGTCGGTCACGGCATAGGCACAAGTCTCCACGAAGACCCGCAGATTCCGAATTTTCGCGAAGAAGGTGCGGGAGTTACGGCGAGACTCAAGCCGGGAATGGTTTTTGCGATAGAACCAATGGTCAGCGCCGGTAATGGGGGCATGCGGATTCTCAAAGACAAGTGGACTGCGGTGACGGCCGATCGGTCGCCGGCGGCCCACTTCGAACACACGGTGGCGTTGAGAGACGGCGAGGCAGAGATTCTGAGTCGAAGAGCGGGTTAGGTCGTAGTCCGGAGTTCAGGTACGTGCCGAAAGAAAAGGCTATTGAAGTTGAAGGAGAAGTAGTTGAGGCGTTGCCCAATACCATGTTCCGGGTAGAGCTCAAGAACGGCCACAAGGTGCTTGCTCACGTGTCGGGGCGTATGAAGATGCACTACATAAGGATACTGCCCGGCGACAAGGTCAAACTGGAATTGTCCCCCTATGATTTGAGCCGAGGGCGGATAACGTACAGGTTCAAGTGAACCGTGGTGTTGCATTCGGCAGACGTGACGGGTACCAGAGCCTATGTACCGGCGAGGTGAAGCGAGATGAAAGTCAGGGCGTCGGTGAGACGCATTTGCGAGAAGTGCAAGATCGTCAGAAGAAAGGGCGTGGTTCGAGTGATATGCTCGAACCCCAAACACAAGCAACGGCAAGGCTGACGGGTTGGAGGTAAACCAGACATGCCACGAATAGTGGGAGTCGATCTTCCGCGAGAAAAACGAGCCGAGATCGGGCTCACTTACATTTATGGTATTGGGCGGACGACCGCGAAGCAGATTCTCGAGACAGCGGGAGTTAGTCCCGACACAAGGGTCAAAGACCTTACTGAAAGCGAAACAAGCAAGATCAGCGCGGTCATCCAGGACAGCTGCAAAGTTGAGGGCGATCTGCGCCGTGAGGTTGCGGCCAATATTAAGCGGTTGATGGATATCGGCTCATATCGTGGGTTGCGCCACCGAAAAGGCCTCCCCGTCCGGGGGCAGCGCACCCGCTGCAATGCAAGAACCCGCAAGGGACCGAAACGAGGCATAGGTGGTCGCAAGAGGTAAGGCAGGTGAGGTAGGCTAATGGCCAGAGCACGAAAACAGGGACGAACCGGTCCCAAGTCTCCAAAGAGCAAGAGAAGGCGTACGGTCCACAAAGTCGTCGTTGGTGTGGCACATATTCAGGCAACGTTCAACAACACCATAGTGACAATCAGCGACCTGAAAGGCAACGTTATTGCCTGGGCAAGTGCCGGCACTGTCGGGTTCTCTGGCTCGCGCAAGAGCACTCCGTTTGCCGCTCAAATGACGGCTGAGGCTGCAGCCACGAAAGCGATCGAGCAGGGCATGAAAGAAGTGCGTGTCCATGTGAGGGGACCAGGAGCAGGCCGTGAATCGGCGATCAGGGCTCTCCAGGCGACCGGGCTCATGGTGAGCTTGATAAAGGATGTCACGGCGATCCCGCACAACGGGTGTCGACCGCCGAAACGTCGCAGGGTGTGACCGGGGGACGGAACAGTATAACGTTGAATAAAGGATCAGAGCATGGGTAGGTACGTCGGAGCATCCTGCAGGTTGTGCAGGAGAGAGATGACCAAGCTCTTCTTGAAGGGCAGCAGGTGCGAGACCAGCAAGTGCGCAATCGAACAGAGGAACTATCCGCCGGGTGGACAGAGCCGGCAGCGGTTTCGAAGGAAGCTGTCGGACTACGGTTTGCAGCTTCGCGAGAAACAAAAGGCGAAACGCATCTACGGGATTCTCGAAACACAGTTTAGGAACTATTTCAGGATTGCGGAAAAACGTCGTGGTGTGACGGGTGAGAACCTGCTCAAGCTGCTCGAGATGCGGTTGGACAACGTTGTCTACCGAGCGGGGTTTGCCGCATCACGCGCGGCTGCGAGGCAGCTTGTGGGTCACGGTCATGTTGCCGTCAATGGCAAGCGGGTCAGCATGCCGGCATACCAGGTCCAAGAAAACGACGATATATCCGTCGTCGAGAAAAGCAAGAAGATGGCGACGATCGAGCAGGCGATTGAGGCCGCCAGTCTCAAAGGGTTTCCGGAATGGTTGGAAGTCGACGTCGAGGAAAGAAGGGCCCGTGTCAAAAGAGCTCCGTACCGCGACGAGATTCCATCAGTTGTACAAGAGCAGTTGATCGTCGAGTTATACTCAAAGTAGACCGCGCTTTCGAACGATTGCTATGCGAGCCGTGTTCGGGGCGAACCGAGAGAGTTGGATGTTCGATAATCTAGGAGGCTGAGGCACGATATGATTGCCAAAGGCTTGGAGGTTCCCAAGTGGGTCAAGACCGAGACGGAGGATGACCCAAACTATGCGAGGTTCATCGTTGAACCGTTCGAGAGAGGGTACGGCACGACTCTGGGCAACTCGCTCCGGCGAGTGCTGCTGAGTTCTCTTGAAGGAGCGGCCATCGTCAGAGTGAAGATCAAAGGATGCGCCCAAGAGTTCTCGACCATCAAGGGTGTGGTGGAGGATGTCCCGGAGATCGTGCTCAATCTGAAGAGCGTGAACCTCAAACTGCATTCCGAGGATGGCAAGAAAGTCGTGTTTGCTGCAAAGGGTCAGCGTAAGGTCAAGGCGGGCGATCTTTTCTCGGAGAAGGACATCGAGGTTCTTAACCCCGAGTGCCATATCCTGTCTATGGCCAAGCGGGCTTCAGTCGAGATGGAGATAGAGGTTACGAATGGCCGTGGCTACGTTCGCGCAGAAGAGAACAGGGTCGAGAGCATGCCAATAGGGACGTTGTGTCTTGACGCCCTTTTCTCGCCTGTTCGGAAAGTCAACTTCAGGGTCGAAGACGCCCGTGTGGGTCAGGTGATGGACTATGACCGACTAGTGCTCGAGGTGTGGACCAACGGCGGTGTGACACCCGAGGAGGCTGTCCAGGCGGCTGCCGAGACACTCGTTAAGCATTTCAACGTATTTGTGAGGATGGAGAAGCAGCCCGTTGAGAAATCCGCCCACGAAAGAAGAGAGGAGGCCGAGCTTGTGCACAAGCTGGCCCGCGGGGTCAACGAGCTGGAACTGTCGGTCCGGTCCGCCAACTGCCTCAAGTCCGCAGGGATGAAAACGATCGCCGATCTCGTCCAGCGGGAAGATGCCGACATGCTCAAGTTCCACAACTTCGGCAAAAAGTCGCTCCAGGAGATAAAGCAAATTCTCGATGCGATGGATCTTTCTCTTGGCATGGAGCTGTCCCCCGAGCTGTTGGAGATGGTCGAAGAGAAAGCCCGGGAAGAGGAAGAAGAACAAGAAGAGCAAGAGGAAGAACCCGCGGAATGAGCGCCCAAACCACCAAGGTTGAGCGATTCGATACGGAGACACAACGAAGATGAGACACAGAAAAGCCCGTGGTAAGCTCGGTCGCACACACGGGCACAAACGTGCGCTGCTGGCGAACCTTTCCGTCGCGCTTATTCAACATCGAACCATAATAACCACCCTTGCCAAGGGGAAGGAACTCGTGCGGGTCGCCGACAGGCTCATATCGCTTGGCAAACGAGGGGATCTTGTCAGCAGACGGCGAGCTGCTGCGTTCCTGCGCGACAAGAAGGCTGTCAAGACGCTTTTCGACGAGGTTGCCCCCTCGTTTGCACAAAGGGATGGCGGCTATACCCGTATCGTGAAGATCGGCCCTCGGCAGGGCGACGCCGCCTTCATGGTCAAGGTCGAACTGGTGACCTGAACAGGCCCGAATGGGTGATATCTGCTTCTGATTTGCCTCTCTTGCCAGTAGCCTTTCGAAGCGCCATCAGCAAGTTCCCAGTCGTCCGAGTGGTGTCCCGGTATTCAGATTGTTTTGGACTTTTCCGTCCGATTCTGGTATCATAAGGGCAGAATGGCGGTGTGCCGCCTTGGCGCGAGCCGCGGACGAGAGCGCTTTTTGGGGTAACTCAGAGGACGTCGAGCACAATGTTTCGCATCTTTAGGGGTTTGTTCTCCCACGACATGGGCATTGATCTTGGCACCGCCAACACCCTTGTCTATGTCAAGGGACAGGGCATCGTGCTGAGTGAACCTTCCGTGGTAGCGATTCAGAGCGATACGGGAGAAGTGCGTGCCGTGGGCAATGAAGCAAAGAGCATGATTGGGCGCACCCCGGGCAACATAGTCGCCATTCGGCCGATGAAAGATGGAGTTATCGCGGACTTCCGCATCACGGAAGAGATGCTCAAATACTTCATCCGGAAGGTCCACAACAGAAAGCGGCTGCTGTTTCCTCGAATCGCCATCTCGGTACCGTCAGGGATCACGGAGGTCGAGAAGCGTGCCGTAATTGACAGCGCACGCCACGCCGGAGCACAGAAGGTTTACACTATCGAAGAGCCGATGGCTGCGGCGATCGGCGCCGGGCTGCCCGTGCAGGACCCGGCGGGCAACATGATTGTCGACATCGGCGGGGGAACGACAGAGGTTGCCGTCATATCTCTCGGTGGCATCGTGTTCTGCAAATCGGTGCGTGTGGCGGGCGACGAGATGGATACGTCGATAGTCTCGCACCTCAAACGCACATACAATTTGATGACGGGCGAGCGTACAGCCGAAGAGATCAAAATAAGAATAGGGTCTGCTTATCCCCTCAAGGAAGAGCTCGAGATGCAGGTGAAAGGACGGGACTTGGTGGCTGGGCTGCCGAAGGTTCTCACCATAACGTCCGAGGAGGTACGGGAGGCGTTGCGCGAGCCGGTTTCGGCTATCGTGGACGCCGTCAGGGTTACACTTGAGAGAACGCCGCCGGAGCTGTCGGCTGATATAGTCGACCGCGGTCTGGTGCTTGCTGGTGGCGGAGCATTGCTCAAGGGGCTGGACAAGCTGCTCAGCAAAGAGACGGGGTTGCATGTGACGATTGCGGAAGACTCGCTTTCGTCGGTTGTTATTGGTACCGGCCAGTATCTCGAAGCGCTCGACTCCTTCGGAAAGTTTCGTCCATCGTGAGTCTCAGAGCAAATGTGTAATAGGCGATGCGCCGATTGCTGTTCAAGTACAGGTCGTTTGGTTTCCTGCTGCTTGTCTCTGCTCTGAGCATATACTCCATAAGAACGGACCTCCGAGGCGGTGCTATTGGGGGGAAGGTTGTCTCGGTTATCGAGGCTGCGGTTTTCCCATTGCAGAAAGCTGCCACCTCCTTCACGGACGGCATCACCGGTGCGCTGAGCTTCGCTGCGGGCGCAAAGGGACGGTGGGATTACGACCGAGAACTCGAACAACGTGTTGTGGAGCTGTCCCGCGTCAGCCTGCAGTTCGCCGAACTTCAAGCCGAGAATGAGCGGCTGCGCAGACTGAACGATCTCAAGACACGCTCCCCGTGGCGGACTATAGGCGGCGAGGTGATCGGCTGGGGAATCGGTTGGGGCTACACGCTGGTGACAATCGACAAGGGGGAAACCGACGGCATCGAAACCGGGATGCCGGTGATAACGTACAGTGGGCTGGTGGGCCGGATCACGGACGTATCGGACCATTCGTCGCGTGTGTTGCTCGTGACGGATTCCAACAGCAAGGTTGCGGCGATTCTGCAGCATTCGCGTGCTCTGGGGATAGTCGAAGGGCAACCTGGCGGTTCGTGCCAGATGAAATACATTGACCCGACGGTTGAGGTTGCCGTCGGCGAGATGGCGTTCAGCTCCGGCGATGGTGGCGTTTTCCCGAAAGGAATTCTGATCGGAACCGTGTCGAAGGTCGAGCGCAGCAAGGGTAGCTTGTTCCAGTATGCGTTGATAACGCCCGCAGCCGAGCTTGGACGTTTAGAGGTGGTGCTGGTGGTTGCGGGCGATGGCAATGACGGTGATGACTCAAACATGTCGACAGAGGGGCCATGAACCGTATTACTACCGTCCAACAAGAGTGGGTGTAGCCGGTGTGTCTGCCAACATTTCTCCGGTAGGTCGTCGCAAGGGTGCAAACCTTCTGCACAGCCGTTTCCTCTCGGCTGTGGGATGGTTTGTGTTCCTGCTGTGTGCGGCAGTCGTAGAGTCGAGCTGCCTGCACATTGTCGCTGTGTCTGGTGCGCGGCCCGACCTCGTCCTGCTCGTAGTGGTCAATGTTGCGCTCGCCTACGGGCCAAACCGGGGGATGGCGATCGGTGCTGTTGGCGGTCTGGTTCAGGATGTGGTTGGTGGAGGTCCAATAGGCGTTTTCCTCTCGGGCAAGGTTTTCCTGGCGTATGTTTCGGGAAAGATCGGCAAGCGTTTGGTCGCCGATCACCCAATCGTGATGGTGGTTGTGGTGATGTTGGGGTCGCTGATGGTCTCGGCGGTATCGTTTGTGCTTCTGTCGTTCAGCGCTCAAGGAGCGACGGCAGCGCGCGCGGCGATCTCTACAGCAGTTCCACAGGCGTTCTATAACGGCATAGTCACACCCATCTGGTTTGTCTTCATGCGCACGGTTATCCGGCCCAGGCTTGGTCCGGAGCGACACGCGCACTAGGAGAGGGACTTTCTCAGTTGGAGCTCAAACGGTTTTCCTATCAGAAACAGATTAGGTTCGGATCGAGGGTTGGACATCTCGGGGGCGTTTTGCTGCTCGGGTTGGTTGTGCTGGCCGCGCGAGTCGTCCAGTTGCAGGTAATGAACGGGGTCGCGTTCAGAGAGCAGTCCGACAACAACAGGATCCGCCTCCAGGAACTTGGAGCTGCCAGAGGTTCAGTCTATGACCGAAACGGCGAAATCCTCGCTGGTGACAAGGCTTCGTTCATCATTCATGCGGTTCCCGCAGAGATGGAGGATGTCGAACGAAGTGTCAACATGTTGTCGCTCCTCGTGGACATAGACGCGGAAGATGTCCGGCAAGAAGTGCTATCCTACAGGAAAAACCCGTACCAACACCTTGTCGTGAAGACCGACGTCAGCTTCAGCGAGGTTGCTGCCGTCGAAGAACACTCGCTCTTTATGCCGGGCATCATCACGTCGGCCCGTCCCCGCAGGCACTACATTTACGGTGATCTGGCCGGCCCCCTGCTCGGCTATCTCGGCGAAATAGGAAGAACCGAGCTCGAGAAGCTGGCGGAGGCAGGATACTCGGCCGGCGATCGAATAGGCAAAGCGGGCGTCGAGACGGTGTACGAATCGGCGCTGCGAGGAGAGGATGGCGGGCTGCTCATAGAGGTTCATGCTGCGAGTAGACCACAGATAGAGATTGATCCTCTGGGCAACCCCAAGGTGAACATAGACTCGAAGGGCCGCAGGCTGTTCAGCAGGCGGCACAAGGCTCCCGTGCCGGGCCACGCGTTGCATCTGGCAATAGACCGCGATCTTCAATCACTGGCCGAGTCACTGCTCGAGGGGAGTTCAGGGGCGATAGTTGTGATGGACGCCAACACGGGAGAAATACACGCCATGGCATCTGCCCCGACGTTCGACCCGAACGCATTCGTTGTTGCGGCTCGCTCGGAAGAGAGGCTCGCACTGTTACGGGACGACAGCAAACCCCTCATCAATCGCGCCATCCAGGCTCAGTACGCTCCCGGCAGCACGCTGAAGATCGTGATGGCTGCGGCAGGACTGGAAACCGGCACGATCACTCCCCAAACCGCCGTCACGTGTGTGGGCTCTTACGATGTGGGTGGGCGTCGGTTCCGCTGTTGGAAGAAGGGAGGCCACGGTGCCGTTAGCCTGACCGATGCGCTCGCGTACTCTTGTGACGTCTACTTCTACGCTCTGGGGCAGAAGCTCGGCATAGACACAATCTCCGAGTACTGTTTCAAGTTCGGTTTTGGCGAACCGACGGGCTTGGATCTACCTGGTGAAACGCCGGGTCTCGTGCCCACCAGAGCATGGAAGAGGGAGCGGTTTCGCAACCATCCCGACCCGTCCGAACGGCGGTGGTACCCAGGCGAGACGGCCAACATCTCAATCGGACAGGGCTCCCTGCTCGCAACACCGCTCCAGATGGCAAGGGTCATGGCCGCAACGGTCAATGGCGGCAAGCTGGTCCGGCCTCACGTCGTCAAGCAGATCGTATCAGCGTCCGGCGAGATAGTCTACCGCGGGCCCGCAGAAGATGTAGTCCCGGCAGTTGACCCGTCGGTACTGCCGCCTATTATCGCCGGGCTGCGCAAATGTGTCGAGAAGGGGCCGCCTGCCCCGACCGGCACGGGCAACGCTGCCAATGTAAAAGGCCTGAGCATGATCGGCAAGACGGGTACCGTACAAGTAACCCGTCTCAAGGAACGCGCCAAGGATTCCGAGACCGAAGAGGTGCCGTATCGGTTCAGGGATCACGGCTGGTTTGTCGCGAGCGTTCCGGATAGGGAGCCGCCGCTTGCCGTGTCCGTGCTGGTTGAGCACGGGGGGCACGGCGGCGATGTTGCGGCACCAATAGCAAAGGCTCTCTTCGAGCACATCTATCCGGACGCCATCGATGGGGAACCGAAAGATGAGACGGGCGAATTGCCGCTCGCGTTTCTCGAACGTTCCGGAGAGAACGTGGGCGGGGCGATCTCGTCCGCACCCATGGAGGCATCGTCGGGATGATGAGATCAGATCCGATGAGGCACCTGTCGTTGCGCGAGTTCGACCTGCCGCTCTTACTAGTGGTTTTGACTATCACCCTGTTGGGCATAACCACCATATACTCTGCATCGCGTCAGTCGGGGCTCGATGCCGTTAAACCCTACTACTTGAAACAGATTCTGTGGTTGATGATCGCCATTGTCGCGATGGCGGCGTTGCTCCTGATAGACTACCATCTGTTCCTGGCGTTCAGCCCTGTTGCGTACGGTGGCGTTGTGCTGCTGCTCATCGCTGTACTGCTGGCCGGCAGAACGGGGCGGTTGGGCGCGCGGCGCTGGATCGAAATCGCGGGTATAGGTATACAGCCGTCCGAGCTGGCCAAGATCGCCGTCGTGCTTATGATGGCACGCTACATAGACGCAGTGCGGGCTAGAATCCGACGGTTCCATTTCTTCATTCTGGGTCTCGCCATCGCAGGCGTTGTCGCGGTGTTGATAGTCGTGGAGCCGCATCTCGGGAACGCGGCGATCCTCGCGCCTTTGGCCATAGCAATGCTGTACGCCGGCGGATGCAACCGGAAACACATTGTCGTCATGGCGATCGTGGGGCTCGCCCTTTCGCCGGTCTTGTGGCACAATCTTACGGGGTATCAGAAGGGCAGGCTGTTGGTGTTCCTGCACCCGGAATCTGATCCTCTCGGCAAAGGGTATCAGGTGATTCAGTCTGAAATAGCGGTGGGCAGCGGCGGGATTGTCGGCAAGGGATGGTGTGAAGGAACACAAAGCGGGCTCAGCTTCCTGCCCGAGCAGCATACGGATTTCATCTTTTCTGTCTTTGCAGAGGAGCGTGGTTTTCTCGGTGTGCTCGTTTTGCTGTTGCTCTATGGTTTTTTCATCATAAGAGGGTTGCGCATCGCTGCGGAATCAAAAGACTTCTGCGGTGCGCTTCTCTGTGTGGGTATGGTCTCTCTGGTCGGTATGCAGGTCATTGCCAACATTGCCATGGCGATACGGCTCATGCCGGTTACGGGGTTGCCGCTGCCGTTTTTCAGCTACGGAGGGTCGTTTCTGCTGACCACGATGGTAGCCGTGGGTGTGTTGCTGAACGTGCGGCTGCGGTGTAGGACGTTCTAGAATGGGTAAAGTCCCAAAGCGTTTCTGGAAAGATATTGAGCGGATATTGCCGTTTGTCAAAAAGCCGGCCCGCTATATAGGGAACGAGGTCAACTCCGTCCACAAACCGTGGGACGCGGTGAAGACGCATTTCCTGCTGGTGTTCCCCGACACGTACGAGGTCGGCCTGCCGAACGTGGGATTGAAGATCATCTACGATGTGCTGAACTCACGGGACGACGTAGTGTGCGAGCGCGCGTTTGCGCCATGGACCGATTGCGAGGCGCTTCTACGCGAGCATGGCATCCCGCTGTTCAGTATCGAGTCGTTTACCGAGGCACGCGCCTTCGAGATAATCGGGTTTTCACTACAGTACGAGATGTGTTACACCAACGTGCTGAACCTTCTCGACCTGTCCGATATTCCTCTCACGAGTGAGGCCCGAACGGAACGCGACCCACTTATAGTTGCCGGCGGCCCGTGCACGGTCAATCCGGAACCGGTGGCGAAATTCATCGACGCGTTCGTCATTGGAGACGGTGAGGAAGCGGTGCTCGACGTAGTCGACAAGGTTCAGGAATGCCGAGACGGCGGACGGTCGAGAGCGGACCTCCTGCGGGAGCTCGCCGCTATCGAGGGTGTTTATGTACCGTCGCTCTACGATGAGATTCGCACCAAGGAGGGTGTCTTCTCCGGCCTGCACCCGCTCGAACCTTCGGCACCCGCAACCATAAGGAAGAGAGTCGTCAAAGACCTCGATAGCGCGCCGTTCCCGACACGTCAAGTCGTACCCTTCATCGAAACGGTGCACGACAGATTCGTGGTGGAGATCATGCGCGGATGCCCGCGCAGGTGCCGGTTCTGTCAGGCAACGACCGAGTATGCGCCGGTCCGATACCGGAGCATAGAGACGATACAGCGGATTGTGACCGAAGGCCTCGCGGCGACCGGTTACGACGAGTTGTCGCTGGCATCGCTCAGCAGCGCCGATCATCCGGACATAGAGAACGTTGTGAGCTGGTTGTGCGACACGTCAGCACCTGGGATGTTGTCGGTCTCTCTCCCGTCTCTTCGCGTCAGTTCGTTCTCGCTCGACCTGGCGATGAAGATCGCCCAGACGAAAAGGACCGGCCTCACGTTTGCGCCCGAGGCGGGTTCGGCGAGGTTGCGCGCCGCCATCAACAAGGAGATGGACGAAGGCGCTCTGGACGACCTGGTGTTCCAGGTGTTTCGTGCGGGATGGCGCACTCTGAAACTGTATTTCATGATCGGTTTGCCGGGCGAGACGCAGGAAGATCTCGACGGGATCGTCTCGATGGCCCGTAGCGCGGCCGAAATAGCGCACAAGGTCGCTGGCCGCAGAACAACCATAAACGTGAGCATATCGGCGTTCGTGCCGAAACCACATACCGCGTTCCAGTGGGAGCCTATGGTCGCAGCGGACGAGCTCCGGGAGCGGTCCTCGTACATTCGGCGCAAGTTGAAGGCGCGCAATGTGAAGTTAAGCTGGAGGGACGCACGACTCGCGCGACTCGAGGCCCTCTTTGCCCGTGGCGACAGGCTGATTGGAGAGGTTCTGCTCGAAGCGTGGCGGCGCGGCGCGAAGTTTGACGCGTGGACCGCCGAAATCAACCACGATGCCTGGGACGAAGCTCAACGCAGTGTCCCAACCATGTCGCGCAACGCCCTGGAAGGCTATGCGGTCTCCGACACGCTGCCCTGGCAACATATTGATTGCGGGATAAGCCAGGAACGGTTTCTGAGTCAGCGGCGCGCGTCCTATGAGAAGCTCGATCTGCCGTTGTGCGCGGGACAGGCAGGAGTTGAGAATGCCGACGATTAGAATCAGGTATGCCAAAATGGCCGGGCTCAGATTCACTTCGCACCTCGACGTTGCCCGAACGCTGCGTCGTGCGCTGAATCGCGCGAAGATACCGGTAGCCTATTCCCAGGGTCACGTTCCGCGTCCCAAGATCAGTCTGGGCATTCCTCTTGCCCTTGGACACACGAGCACTGCGGAATACGCGGATTTCGAGATGACGATCGCGCTGTCCCCCCAGCGTGTTGTGGAACGTTTGAACAAGGCGATGCCTGAAGGGCTGGAAGTGCTGCATGCCAGGCGGCTTCATGCCGGCGAACCGTCGCTTTCATCACAGATATCCGAAATGGCGTACGAAGTCACGATACCAGTGGACGAACCCGAGATCTCAGAGCACCTCGGGAAGCTCGACACGGTTCGGGCCGCCATCGATACGTTTTCGGCTCGGGACCAGGTTCAGATAAGCAGGGAGCGGAAAGGAAAAGTGCAGCGGTTCGACCTCAAAGAGTATGTGGCCGGCTTGACGGCAAGTTCGGCCGATGGGGCGAATGAACTGCGGTTGGTTGTCTCGGTCTCCGAGAAGGGTTATCCGAGACCAGAGGAGATATTGTGTAATGTGTTTGGCGTTTCAGAGAGAGAACTTATGTATTGCAGTATAGAACGGACGGAGGTGAAGTTCCGTGGACAAGAAAAGTAGCAAAGACAAAAAGACCGAGCGTCCCAAGTCCAAAGGTCGGAAGCCAAAACAGCAGACAGCACAGCGAGAGCTTGTGGCAACTGTTCGCAAGAAGCAGACTCGTGTAGCCCTGCTCGAAGGCGGCAAACTAACGGAGCTGTTTATCGAGAGAGAGGGAAGCAAACGCATACTGGGCAACATATACAATGGTATGGTGAAGAGCATTCTGCCCGGGATTCAGGCGGCGTTTGTTGACATCGGTCTCGAGAAGAACGGTTTTCTCTATGTATCGAACATCGCCGACGCGGTCGAGGATGTGGGCGACGTCATGGACCTGATGGACCCCGGTAAGCAACGACGACCGCGCAAGATGCGTTCTACATCGATCACGGAGTTGCTCGAGCCGGGACAGGAGATCATGGTGCAGGTTGCCAAGGAGCCGTTGGGCAACAAGGGCACGCGCCTGACCACCTTTACGGCGTTGCCGGGGAGGTTTCTCGTGCTTATGCCGACGGTCAACCAGCTTGGTATATCGCGCCGGATAGCGGACGAAGCCGAACGAACCAGGCTCAGGAAGATCGCCATGGAGACCAAGCCTAAGAAGATGGGCGTGATAGTCCGCACGGCGGCTGCAGGTAAGAGTAAGAAGGACTTTCTCGCCGAGAAACAGCGCCTCACGACGGAGTGGTCGAAGATAAGGCGGCGGATGACATCCTCGCATGCGCCGGCCGTTCTGTATGAAGACCTGGGACATATCGAACGTATCGTGCGCGACCTTTTCACAGAGGATATCGACAAGTTTGTTATAGATTCCAGAGAGGCGTACAAACGGATAAAGAAGTTCCTTCAAGGTTTCGGCCCGGGTTTGAGGTCGCGGATGGAACTGTACCGCAACAAGATGCCGCTGTTCGAGGCCTACGGGATTGAAAACGAGATCAACAAAGCGCTTCGGCGGAAGGTATGGCTGAGGTGCGGCGGGTATATCGTCATCGAGGCCACGGAAGCGCTCGTCGCCATCGACGTGAATACCGGGAAATACACCGGAAAGACGAAGCTGGAAGACACCGTATTCAAGGCCAATGTCGAGGCCGCGAAAGAGATAGCGCGGCAGGTCCGGCTGCGGGATCTCGGCGGGATAATAGTCATAGATTTCATCGACATGGATTCGCCGAAAAACCGGGCGGAAGTGATAAGAACGTTCTCTGCAGCCATGGAAGGAGACCGCGCGAAGATCACCATCTCGGAACTGACCGAGCTGGGTCTTGTCGAGATGACGCGCAAGCGCGTCCGAAGCAGCCTGCTAAAATCGCTGAGCGACACGTGTCCGTACTGTGGAGGGACAGGGCACGTTAAGTCGCTCGAGACGATAACGCTCGAGGCACTGTCCAAGCTCGAGGCGCTTCTCGCGAAGACCAGAGAGCGGATGGTGATTGTCAGGGTGCATCGCGACGTCCATGCCCGCCTGACCGAGAACCAGATGGACGCCGACCTCCTGCAGGAGGTTTCGAGCAAGTACCGGCGGGAAATAGTCGTCGAGACCGGGGAAGGGTTTCATCAGGAAGATGTCGAGTTTGTCAATGGAAGGACCGGTGAGCGGATAGTGCCGGACGGGAAGCCCGCTGCGGCGGCACCCGCGAAGTCGCGCAGCCGTCGCAGGCGGCGCAAACGATAGCGGTATGACGGTTTAGGTATGCGGGGGGCGTGAGCTATGGAGACGGTTCTGGTAACAGGCGGCGCAGGGTTTATCGGGTCTCATCTGGCGGACAGGCTCCTGGAAACCGGACACCGGGTAATCGTCTACGACAACTTCAACGATTTCTACGATCCCTCCATAAAACGCGACAACATCTCCGGGGCGGTGCGCCACTCCGATTGCGAGCTGGTCGAGGGCGATATTCGCGACTTGGACCTGTTGAGGAAGACGTTCGAGCGATGCAGGCCGACGGTTGTTATCCATCTCGCGGCACGAGCCGGGGTGCGGCCTTCGCTCGAGCAGCCTCGTCTTTACCAGGATGTCAACTGCACGGGTACGCTCAACCTGCTTGAGGTTGCCAGAGAGTTTCCAGTCGAGAATTTCGTGTTCGGGTCGAGTTCGTCGGTTTACGGGGTGAACCCGAGGGTGCCCTTCAGCGAAGACGACCCGGTCGATCTCCCCATATCGCCGTATGCGGCCACGAAGCGGTCCAACGAGCTCATGTGCAGAACGTACCATCATCTCTACGGTATGAAGATAGTCTGTCTGCGGTTCTTCACCGTTTACGGTCCGCGTCAAAGGCCCGACCTTGCGATTCACAAGTTTACGCGGCTCATAGACCGCGGCGAACCCGTTCCAAAGTACGGCGACGGTACGTCCCGCAGAGACTACACGTACATAGACGACATATTGCAGGGGGTAGTCGCGGCCATGAAGGCGGAGTTCGGTTTCGAGATAGTGAACCTTGGCGAGTCGGAGACCACCTCGCTGTCAGAACTGATCGAGTTGATCGAGAACGCGCTCGGCAAGAAGGCACAGATAGAACAGATGCCCACTCAGGCCGGGGATGTCCCGATAACCTACGCCGACATATCAAAGGCGCGCCAATTGCTGTACTACGACCCTCACACGAAGATGGCCGAAGGGATCGAACGGTTCGTCGACTGGTACCGGTCGAGCCGCTAGCCCCCCGTAGACGGCGTCTTGTTCGGGAGCTTCTTGCGACGCTTTCTCAGTGCGGAAACCCGTGCGGCTGTTGCCCCAGCCAGGACCAATGAACCCACTCCATACAAGGTAGCGCTCGCTGTCCATGCAGGGATTGATGCTCGGCCGATCAGGAAGCGTTGGGGCATGAGGTCGCCGTAATCTGAGCTTGTCCACGTGTACGGCAGACACAGCATGGGGTTCACCCAGACGAGCGACGCCCATGTCGGGGTCGGACGCCTTTCTTCGCGACGGATTGGCTGGGCCCATTTATACATCGATGGCAAGGGCGCGAAGATCAAAATGAGCAGAGCGACGGCGAATATGCCTTGAGCAACCCGCTGATCCACGCCAAGCGTGGCCAGGAATACGCCAAGAAGCGAGGTCGCGATTATTACCAGAGCACTGATGGCCGCCGTACGCGCCACTACGCTCCACAACTGCGGATCAACAACGGACGCAAGACCAAGAGCCGAGATGCCGATACTCAAGCCTGCCAACGTCAGCACCAGAGCGAGACCCGACATTGACCCGGGGTTGAACAACCACACGAGGGGACGGAACATTCGCAGCCGGCGCGGTGCGTTGGACGGACGGGTCTTCGTGCTGAAGCCCTCTGTTGGGAAACTCGCGCTTGCAACGAGGAAGATCATGATCTGTGCCAGGTAGAAGAACAAGATAAGTAACGCCTGGCTATCCTTCTCAAGCGGCATTGTCTGCGGTGGCGTACCTTGCCCCGCGGTCAGCGTTTGCAGGACCAGAAACGCGAGTATGACAGCGCCAAGTATGAAGAAGGTGAAGAGAAGCCTCTGATTGGTTGACTTGTTGTCTCTTACGTCTTTCAGCGCGTTGACCGCCCGGTTGAAGAAGTGGAAGAAGACCAACAGATAGACAAACGCCTGAACCGCCAGAATGAGAAGCACTGTACGGGTAGGGATCGCCCCAAAAAAAACCGGAGAGAGGAATCCTCGCATGCCAAAGAACGGGGTACCGGAACTCAGGCCGCTCCGCACGCCCATGATCTGCAGCAGCGCGAAAGACAGTATGCCGAGGGGTACGCCCGTCAGAAAGGCGAGCACCAACAGTATGGCATACGTGTGGCCAACGCTGCGTGCCGTGCCGAAGCGCGCTGACGCGCTCAATCCAATCATCGATGCCAGCAGTGCAAGCAGGCAGACCGCAACGTAGAAGTAAAGCAGATCCAGCGGGCTCACGCCGCCGAAGAAGAATATCAGGGCAACGAGCGGTATCGCCGAGACCAGGAAGTAGAGCACATATATCATGTTGGCGACAAGCTTGCCGAGCACGATTTGGCGCGGCTTGAGCCGGGTCGTGACAAGCATTTCGTAGGTGTTCCGCTCGCGTTCGCCCGATAACGCCACTGCGGCGAACGCAGGGGTGGCGAGCAGGACGAAGAAGAGCTGGATCTGGGTAAGCGCAATGAAAATGGTTCTGCCGACATCGGCCGTGGCGTAACTGCGAAGGGCCAGCCCCGAGATCTCGTAACCGAGCCAGATCACGAGGATCGCACCCGACATGAGGAGCAACCCGATGCCCTGGAGCACAAACATCCTTCGGCCGCGGAAGTGTGCCCGGACCTGGAGCGCCACTATCGGGTTCAGTTCGGTGACGCGCGATACCACCTTGCTGAAGGCTGCCCGAACGGCGTTCATGTCACTATTCCCTTTGTCACTTCCATAAAGACGTCTTCGAGACCGCTCTTCGATTCAACCAGCCCGTACAACTTAACGCCGCGTCTCACCATCGTCGAGACCAGTTCGCACAAGTCCTCTCTGTCGCCGGCAAAATCGAACGCCACCTTCTCGTCGTTTTCCTTGTCGATGTTTGTGACGCGGCGGTCCTGCGAGAGCAATGCGAGCACAAGTTCCGTGTCCATAACTCTGAGCTCGACCGACCGAGATGCGCCAATCTTGGCGGTCATCGTCTCCATATCGCCCGATACGATCATCTCGCCTTTCTCGATCACCCCGATGGACGTGCAGAGGTCGGACAGCTCGGTAAGTATGTGCGACGAGATGAATATCGTCTTGCCCATCCTGCCGAGCTCTTTGAGCAGTGCGCGAATCTCGATTCGTGCTCGCGGGTCCAGCCCGGCTGCGGGTTCGTCGAGCAACAGAACTTGCGGATCGTGGACGAGTGTTTTCGCCAGGCAGAGCCGCTGCCGCATCCCCTTTGAGAGTTCCTCGACCAGCGCGTCCCGTTTGGCGACCAGGTCGGTGATCTCGAGTACATCGTCAATCACTTTCTTGCGCACATGTGCCCGTATCTTGAACGCTCGTGCGAAGAAATCCAGGTACTCCCAGACGCGCACGCTCGCGTACACGCCGAAGATGTCGGGCATGTAGCCCACCAACCGGCGCACCTCGGCGGGCTGTCCCATGACCGAGTGGCCGTCTATGAATGCATCGCCTTCACTTGGGACGAGAAGAGTCGCGAGCATTCGGATCGTCGTCGTCTTGCCCGCACCGTTCGGCCCGATAAACCCGAATATCTCGCCCTCCCCCAACTCGAGATCGAGGTGTTTGACTGCCTCGAACTTGCCGAACCGTTGCGTGAACCCCTCGATTCTGATCATGCTGTCAGGCATCGCTCCACCGTCCTCTCGCTCGTGACGGGGGCTCCAAATGCACGATAAAACCAGTAAGCTCACGCCGTTTCGCTCCTCGCCCTCTCAGTGCCACACGAAACATCTCTTCGTCTTGCACATCGAAAAAGCCAACAAGCGCCGGCGGCCTTTGAACCGCATTGACCGGTCCGGGCCCCAAGCAAGGAGCATTAATGCGGCTGAGAAGAAGTTTGGTTGCGAAAATAGGATCTTTCTTGCCTGCAGAAGACTCCCCGTCCGTTGCTGCCGCTGGAATGGCAATGGTCCCCGGAGCATACCCCCTGGGGCTTCCTAGCCGTCGTGATGCGATCCTTTTCAGGGAAACGTCTCGCACCTCGCCGCGTTGTATCCGACCGATCCGCGTCGGTCCGTAACCGGCGGTCGAAAGCACGCACGAGTAGATGTCGTGGTCGGTTGCGTTCTCTATGTGCGCCGTAACACCTTCACCCGACGGCCGCCACCGGACGTCAATGCTCCCGTTGAAGTCCGCGCACCGCCTGCCGACAAAAAACCGTGTTTCCCACATGTTCATGTCTATGCCCCGAACGGAGGTCACGTCGCCGAAGCTCTCCGTGAAGCTGCTCGAGGAGAATCCTCCCGGCTGGTTGGGCCGAGCCTCGTTCACGAACCAGCCGTCTCCTTGGAAATCCAGCCCGAAGCGTCGCCGTCCTGGAGACATCAATCCCGCGAACGTTTCGGTGAAAGCCCTGCTTGCCCGGGGCAGATCGCTCTCCGTCGGCCACCCTTTGAGCAGATGTATCACGTTCACCTGGCTCAGACCGGACCCGCTGAATCTGAGTCCCAACGCACCGAAGTAGATCGCGACGGTGAATGCAGCTCCTATCAACGGCACTGTCAGAAGCGCCAGTTCACGGCTTCGTCTTTTCTTCAGAAAGAAGTAGTTTGCCGGTACCACTGCGGCGATGTACAGCAACAGAAACATACCGAGAACGTAGACCGAGGGATACTTCAGCGTCCCTTCTTCGAATACCGACTCGACCGAATCCACAGTCTGCCCCGTGGCTCCCCTGAGTCTTCCGCGGTAGACGAATCGGTTCGACCGGTCGCTGCGGGACGCGAAATCGGGGTCCAGCACCTCGAGGACACGCCACCACAAAGGGTTGCCGTCCCATGCCCTCAAGATCGGCGTCTGCGGATCGAACGCGACAAAGACGACACGACCCTGCCCGCACATCCTGCCCGCCGCTAGCGTGACAGTCTTGCCCTGCGACGTCCAGAACGTCAGCCCTGGTCTGACCGTGCAGCTGGATACAGGCACGAGCGAGCTCTCCGGGACGCTTGGTGGTCTGGGAAACCCGGCAGCGACAAGCTCGTCATCGAGTTGCACGGTCTGTAGCCCGTTAAGCTTGACCGGCAGGAGCGAGGCAACCGGCTCAGGAATGCTCGCGACGCCACCGGTAACAAGCAGCCTCCCGCCCAAGTATGCCCAGTCAACGATCGCCTGCAACTGCTCGCGCGAAAGCCCGTCAAGCACCGCCGCGTCAATAACAAAGTAATCCAGCGGCGAGTAGCCCATGACAGTCTCGGGAAGGTGTGCCGGGTTCGGATAGGCGGTCGAGAACCCCATACTGAATTGAGCTTGTTGGCCAATCTGCTCCGAGAGTATCGGCAGGAATCTGTACCCGCCGCCTTCCCGGCTGACGGCCCCCACCACAGGACTGTCCCATAACACCCTGTTGCTGAACGTGTTTTTGGCAAGGGTTTTCCTGCCGGACACAAAGGCGACCGTGACTCTGTTCAGTGCTTCCTCGTCTTTGGCAAACCCGCATATTGTCAAGGTTTTCTGGGAGTTTTCGGGCAGCGAGACGTTCTCCTCGAAACTCACGTCTTTTCCACCGAGAACCAGACGTCCATCAACCGCGCGGCCCTGGTTCCTGAGCGTGACCCTGAACGGCATCCAACGCCCGACACTGTACTGTCCCCCGAAGGTAGGGGCAGCGACCATATTGACGCTGGCCTCTCGTGGCGTGTCCGTATCAGTTGTTTCCTCGGCGTGAAGGTGAAGCATTGCACCGCAGGCGATGACGAGAACAGCCGCACCCGGGAAGACACGCGCCGTAATGGGAGATGTCAGGCGATACAACAGGGGCATAGAAGATCCCACCCTCACTCAACCGACAGCAGTTCAAATCACCTCGGCCATATTCTATCATCTCACGTCGAACTCAATCAATGCGGGCGACTGACCACACTTGGGTGGGTTATTCGTGAAGTGACCAGTTATGACCGTCTTTGCGAGAGGCATTTCAACGACAATCTTGTTCTGCCAGCCATGCTCTGATAGAATACTCTGTGCACTGAACGGAGCGAGCAGGCCGACGTTCGCCGAATGACGAATAGCGAGAACCCTTGTTCCAAGGTTGTAGGTTGCTGGAGTATGGCCGGCAGCCGAACCGGCCGAAAGCGCGCGAGGAGCTCATAGGGTGGGAACCCCGATGACCGACCGGACATCGATTCCGGAGACGTTTTCTTCCAGTATCGAACTCCTGAAGGATATGGCGTTTCCGTCCTACTGCAAATGGTGCGACGAGCGCATATTCACGCACGCGAACTTCTTCTACTGCCCACGATGCTGGGACCAGATCGAGAAGATCGAGCGGCCGTTCTGCTCTGTGTGCGGCAGGCCTCACGAGAAAGCAGTGGGGTTTGCGCGCGAGGACAACTTCCCTTGTGCTGATTGCAGAGAGATCAAACGAAGAGACTGCGACAGGATATATGCCGCGGGCGTCTACGGCGATGTGCTCGAGGACGCGGTGAAACGGCTCAAGTTCGGCCGGAAACGGTTGCTGGCGGGACCGATGGGCAGGTTGGCGGCGGAGTTCGCCCGGCAGGAGATTGATATCGCCTCCTATGACATGATCGTTCCCGTGCCGCTGCATCCGGTCCGGCGCAGAGAACGCGGTTTCAACCAGGCGGTGTTGCTGGCCGAATCGCTGATACACGAACTTGCACCGTTGGTGCACCCGGCACGGTTGTGCATGGCGCTCGAGCGCGCTCGCTACACCGCACCTCAAACCACGCTGGACGCAGAGCAGAGAAAGAAGAACATCAAAGGTGCGTTCGCGGCACAGGCCGGCGCGGAGGTCGAAGGGAAGATCGCGCTCGTCGTAGATGATGTGGTGACGACCGGCTCGACGGTCGGGGAATGTGCAAGAATACTGAAGCAGGCTGGTGCCGAGCGTGTTGACGCGCTTGCGGTGGCGAGGCGAGTATGAACCCCCGGGAGAAGATCATCGAGAGCTTTGAGCTGCGCCGACCCCCGGGGCTCGTTCCAACATTCGAGCTCGAATTCCAGCTATCCGAGGAGCTGTTTGGCGAGGAAACGCTGCGCCGCGAACATCTTGCTGATGTCGGTAACGGTCGCCGAACAGAGCTGCTGAAACGGAACGCGGAACTGCTCCTGAGGATTGCAGGCGAGCTCGACTATTCGATCGTGCCGAATACGCACTGGCTTGACCGGGATGACCAGATCAAAACGTTCGAGTACCTGCGTGAACTCGCGGGCGATACGTACATGTTCGCCGTCTTCGCAGACGGTACGCAGTCCATTCCCGACGGGTCAAACATGGTCGACCTGGTTGCGATGGTGTCGGAAAGGCGGGACGAATACCTGGAATCGCTGTCGCGCCGCGTCGAGGAGACGATAGATCACACGCTGCCTATCATAGAGGCGGGCGCCGAGGTGGTTTTTATGTGCGCCGACTACTGCTTCAACGACGGGCCGTTCTTCTCGCCGACGATGTTTCGCGAGTTCGTCACGCCGTTCCTGAAGAGGCAGATAGATGCTTTCAGAGAGGCGGGGGCGTATACAGTCAAACATACCGATGGCGACATCATGCCGATCCTTGACCAGTTGGTCGAGTGCAGGCCGACCGTAATACATTCGCTCGACCCAATGGCAGGAGTGGACATCAAGGAGGTGAAAGAGCGGTACGGCGACACTGTCTGCCTGATGGGTAACGTAAACTGTGCCTACCTCCAAACGGGACCGGATGACAAGATGGTGGAGAGTGCCATGTACTGCCTCGAGCACGGCGGTGCCGGGCTTGGCGGGTATGTCTATTCGACGAGCAACTGCGTTTTCAAGGGAGTGCCGTTGGACAGATATCTCCGGATGCTCCCGATTCGCGAGAAGTTTCTTGTGGAGTGAAGAGAAATGAACGCCAAACTGAGCAGAGTGTTGTTGGGGTTGTGTTTGTTCTGCACGGCAATAGGAGCGGCCCGTTGCGCCCTCACGAAGCCTGAATCCCGGTCTCCGGAACAACTCGCCGATGACGGGTCGTTGCCTGCCGCGACGGGCGACCTCTTCTTCGAGGTGACGCAGGCAGGAGGCAACGAGGTGGAAGCCGATCTCCGGCTTGTGTCTTCGGCCGACGGCAAGACGTACCAGTTCCATGACAGCTCGGGCAAGGGCAAGGTCAACGTCGAGGCGGGAAAGTATACAGCCTACGTCTACGCCCATTACCTGACCATACCCGTTCTGGTGGATATCAAACAGGTCGAGGTCGCCGAGGGTCAACTTGCCGTGCTCACTACCGAGTTCGTTGAAGGCGTCGGCACCCTCGGCCTCGGTGCGTTCGACAGGGATGCCGACGGCGCTGTCGACCGTGTCGAGCTTGCCGCGCAAACTAATCCCGTCGATCCCGCCGACATCCCGGGCGAGAGACGCTACGCGTTCGAGGATGCGGTACTGGACAGGGAGATGGGATGGTACAAAGGCGATCTGTACTGTCAATCGACATATGGCGGCGGGACACGCTCAGTAGCAGAGCTGGTCGAAGAGGCGGAGAAACGCGGTCTGGACTTCCTTGTAATCAACGATCGGGGCACGTTCGAGCATTGTTTCGACCAGGATTACCGGTCGGACAAGGTCGTCCTGCTGCCGGCGTACGAGTGGGGACAGCACGGCCAGGCTACGCTGCTGGGCACCAACACGTTGATGAGACCGCCTGAAAGCGACAACCAGGCCCAGTTCGGGATCCGGCTCGCAAACGCCCAGGGAGCTACCGTCATAGTCGACCACCCGTGTCTCGCCCAATCGCCGTGGGAATGGGAGACGGCGGGATTTCACGCAGTCCAGGTGTGGTGTTCCGATTGGCGGCGGTGGCCGCCGATCACGCCGTCCTTGCTCGGCAGAGCGCGGCCGGGGGTGACGGAAAAGATCTCGTCCGCGATGGACCTCGCTCTGTACGTGCCTGAGGGCGCGTCCTTGTCCGTCGAGAAATCCAAGAATGCGAACTCTCAGGCCATGCGGTTCTGGGAATACTATCTCAATCGCGGCTGGGCTGTCGCGGCGGTCGGCGGCAGCGGTGCGGGAGCCATTGACGGCGACCTCGGATATCCGACCACGTGGGTGTTTGCGCTCAGCAAATCCCGGAACGGTATTCTCGAGGGCATACGCACCGGCAGAACGTTCGTTACGGCAACGCCGGACGTCGCCAGCGTTTTGATATCCGCGGACTCGAACTTCAACGAGAAGTTCGACTCGTTTCAGGGAAGCATCATACCTTACGGTCGAGAAATGACGTTCGAGGCGATGGTCGAGTTCAAGAAGCCTGCTAAAGACATAAAGATAGAGATTGTCAAGAACGGGTTCAGCTTTCACCTGATGCCGGCAAGCACAGAAGAGAAGATCACGTATTTCAGGTTCAAGGACGAGCCGGCCGAGCCGTCCTGGTACCGAGTGGACGTCTACAAAACGCTGCCGCCGGGCAAGGCGTCAGACGGGTTCGGCTACAAGGAGATGCTGGCCGTCACGAGCCCGATCTACGCGTCCGCAGGCAGGCTGCTCGACCCGAAGAAGATGACAGGAGACGCGTGGCTCGGCCTCATCGACCCCAACCCGGTCAAGATCGAGCGGAGTGGGGAGGTCGTCTGGATCCAGAAACCCGCTCAGGGCGCAGCGCCTGAAGCAACCCAAGCACTGCCGCCACGTTAAGTCCTCGTCTCAGACGATCCCCAACGCTGCGTTGATGACGAGCTGGACGTCGAGAGCGTTGACGAACCCATTGCCGTCGATGTCGCAACCAAAGCCGGTAGAGATACCCAGCGCCTCATTGATGGCCAGTTGCACGTCCACGGCGTTGACGACGCCGTCACCGTTCACGTCCGTACCCGGCACGGGAGGTGTATCATTACTATCGAGCGGGTCTGTGCCTGACTCGACTTCATAGCCGTCCGCCGCACCGTCGCCGTCGGAGTCTGCTTTTGTGGCATCGCAATCCGTCCCCTCCGGATTGAGTTCCGGATTGTACGGATCATATCCAGGGTCTTCGTCATAGTTGACCTCACCGCCGTCCGACAAACCGTCGCCATCGGTGTCTTGTTCGTTGGGATCAGTATTGTACTCGTTGACTTCGTCTGCGTCGGTCAGTCCATCCTCGTCACTGTCAGAGCTAAGGGGTGCCGTCCCATACAGATCGATCTCGTCCCCGTCGCTCAGCCCGTCATCATCGGTGTCAGGGTCTACCGGATCTGTGCCGTGCGTATTCACTTCGTCGCCGTCGTTGAGCCCGTCGACGTCAGTGTCTGCAACAAGCGGGTCTGTGCCGGTGTCCTGGGGCGAGACGTATGTCAAAGTGTTAGTCTCGACGTTGTCCACCAGTCCGTCGCCATCGCTGTCAGCGGGTACCAACTCGAAATCCGCTTGCACCTCACCGCACTCCGGTACTTCAACGGTGACTGCGGGCGGATCCTCGTATCCAGCCGCCGAGGCCGCAACTTCGTATGATCCGGGCTCGATGTCTCCAATGGTGTATTCGCCGCCGGCGTTTGTGGTAGCACCTGCCACGTCTTGATCTTGGTGTCTTACCGTGATGCTTGCACCCTCTATTGGTGCAGTTGTGCTTGCGTCCGTCACCACACCTGTTATGGTGCCGACGAGCGGCCCGACCACCACCCAACCGTCTTCCGTCTTTACAGTCATGCCATCGTCCAGTTGGGCGTCGGCAAGGTGGAGCAAGGTGCGCTCTCCGCACGCGGCCGAATCGCTGATCCTGAAATGCAGCACCACCAAGCTGCCCGAGCCTTCCAAGGGGGTTACACCCGCTTCCGCCGCTCTAACACGCCCGTTATCTTGTTCGGCATTCGGTGTCGGTTCCGCCCAGCCGCCCGTCAAGGAGCCGGCGGTTGCATCAACGTAGTCCAGCATCCCATTATCGAATCTAAGGTCAAAGTAGTACGAGAACACACCCGATGCGTCGTCTAGCATCACCGGCACGTCTATCTCTTCGCCCGGCTCGCCGATAATGGTTTCCGGCACGCTCATTACGTACGTCTGTTCAGTCATCCGGGCGTAAGGTTCGACGCGTCGTTTACCGGCTCCGTCAGGACCCTCGCCGTCACAGTTTTGGTCGGCCGGAAGACAGTCGATCAGACCAACCTTCCAACGAAGTATCAGAGACGCATCGTACTGCGTGACAAACCCGTTGCCGCTCACGTCCGCACGCGGTGGAAAGGCGGGTTTCACAATCCCAGGGTCGCATGGAAAGCAGTCTATCAATCCCTTCATCCATTGAAGTAT
>CAZGCA010000064.1:0-35917 GCA_964524145.1 uncultured bacterium
ACACTTTTTGGTGCCGGTCATTCCATTCTATCTACGGGACTGAAGGCCATTGCATAACACCGATTCCCAGGAGTGAACTCCTGGGCTATTCTCAATCGTCCCTGCGGGACTTGGAGGTGTTGTTGCGGCTCGGATCAGCTGGTGGGTGAAAGCCCGCTTGTCATGGTTGTTGCTATTTGTAGCGCCTTACAAGTACGCTTTCGTTGGATTGCTGAACGATTAGGGTTGAACGTCCTGCAAGACTGTAGTTTACAGAACGGGAAGGCGGTACCCGTGGAAGGCCGGGTTTGAAACAGGGGCTGGCGCAATAGTACGCTACCTGTGAATCTGGCGGATTGAAGAGAAAGGGGACCACATATGAAACCAAGAAGCTTGATGACGCCGAGCATAGCGGTCTTCTGTATCGGAATTGCACTTGTCGCCGCGGCTCTATTGTGCTCGAAGGCATGTGCACGCGATGACTTGAGCCTCGCTCGTAAGGCGGCCCTGTTCGAGAAGGACATGCAGGAACGGTTCATATTCGGTGGGCAAGTGCCGCCGAAACGCCGCGTTCCAACTCCCGACATTCCGTTTGTGTCGTACAACATGCCCGACAACGCTTACATGACGGGCATGTACCTTGGCTCGGCGTCGATGCGTTATGCGGTCACCAAGGATGATGCCGCGAGGCAGGCTGCTCGCGAGTCGTTTCGCGCGCTCGACCTGTTGTTGAAGGTGACGGGCAGGAAGGGATTGATGGCCCGCGCGGCCATTCCAGTCGATATGAAATGGCAGGACGACGGTGTGTGGCGGGTGAGCGTCGACGGGAAGTACCGATGGCGCGGGGACGTGAGCTGCGACCAAATAGACGGCGTGATGTACGGCTACGCGGTCTTTTACGATCTGGTGGCAAACGAGGATGAGAAGAAACAGGTTGCCGCAAACGTGGCCGAGATCGTCTCGCACATCGTTGATAACGGCATGAGAATCATCGGGTTCGACGGGCAACCCACGCAATGGGGCCACTACTATCCTTCCTATGTCAAAACAAGGGAAAGGATGAACGGGCTCATCGCGCTACAACATCTCAAGGTTGCACACCATGTGACCGGAAACCAAAAGTTCTCGGACCAGTACCGGCATCTCACAGAGAAGGAGAAATACGCGCAGCTCGCGGTCAATGCGCGCCGCATTGGTGACCCGCTCAAGGGTATGGTGAACCACTCGGACGACGTGCTGCTGTTCCTCGCGTACTATCCCCTGCTCACGTATGAAACCGATCCGGAACTCAAGAAGCTGTATCTCGATAGTTTGCGCCGAACGTGGACCGGCGACAGAGGATATCCGGGTGTAAGCACGGAGCTCAACCCGTATTTCACGTTCATATACCACGCTTTCACGGGAGACGGGAGCGCCGACGCTGCGGCTGTTCGGACGCTCGAGCGCTTTCCGCTCGACATGAAGTTCAATCGAGCGACCATCGAGCAATATCAGAAGGAGTTCGGGTTCGAGTTCGACCCGGCTCCGGAAAGCACGCCGACACCGCCCGGAACCGTTGTACCGATAGACCTGAGACCGAAGTCGTGGTCCGCGTGGGTCGCAAACCCGTACGAGGCGGGCTCGCGCTCGGGTGATTCGGGAATGGAGTTCACGGGGTTGGACTTCACGATGGCGTACTGGATGGGGCGGTACCACGGCTGCTTGCCGGCGAGCCGGTAGGGTGCCGGGCGACGTAACCTGCCGTCTGTATCTCGTGCCCCGGATTGACTGCCTTGTGCAGCAGTGATAGAATGAGAGCGTGATTTCGGTAAGGACGGTTTATGCGTCCGCGTCGCGTAACAATGGGAGATAGACCAATGAAGGCGTTGCGATTCTGCGTGCTGACAATGTTGTTGCTCGTACCGACGGCGGTTTCCGCGGAGACACTGCTGCTGCGCAACGGTGCGGTGCTCGAAAACGTGACTGTGGTGAGCGAGTCGAACGAGGTGGTCATTGTCGAGTTCTACAGCCCAATACAGACCATTCTCGCACGGTCGAAGGTTGAGAAGATCGTTCCCGACGGCACGCCTTTGGAAGAGCCGGTTGTGCCCGCTGCAGCCCAAGACGCACCGCCGGTCGAGGCTGCGCCTCCTCCGGTTTCCCCCGAGGTGCCCGAGGAGCCTGTCGCGCCGGTCGAACCAGTGCCGGCTGAGGAGACTGCTGAACCCGTCGAGACGCCGCCCGTGATGGAAGAGGTCGCCGAGATACCGCCCGCAGCTGCCGAAGACGCACCGCCGGAAGAAGCTGCGCCTCCTCCGGTTTCCCCCGAGATGCCGGAGGAGCCGGACGCGCCCGGTTTTGCGTTGGCGTTTCACGATCCGCTATCGAGCGGCTCGCACGAGCTGACTGCAGCACCCGAAACCGAATACAATGTTGAGGTGAAACTTGATTTCGAGGTCCCTCGACCGACAATGTTGACAGCGGACCTCTTGCCCGACAGCACGCAGTTCGCTCAGATATACCCGGGCCTGTCGAACGACGAACTTGTCGCGAAGTTCAACTCGACGGTGCATTTCGACACGCTCACCGCGGAGGGCTACGAACACCTTGACGGGCGCGGTTCTATCGGGTTCGTCCTGACCAGCCGGGCGCCGGCAGATCCGGGCTCTTATGCGAAGCAGATTAAAGTCGGGTACCACGACCCTGACACCGGCACGAGCGTCCTTGCAAAACAGGCTACCTTCACGCTGGTCGTCAAGTGAGCGAATCTCCTTCTGTTGGCTTGCCAGGGCTCGGCGTTCTTGCACACGTCAAGAAACGCTCGACTCGTAGGGTGATGGGCTTCTCCCGATGAAACGGATTCTTGTGGCGGGCGGTGCCGGGTACCTCGGCTCCGTGCTCGTACCGATACTTCTTGACGACGGGTACGCGGTACGGGTTCTCGATCGCCTCTACTTCGGCAAGGGACCGCTGGCTGGTTTTGCCGACGTGCCGGAGTTCGAACTCGTCGAAGGCGATATACGCGACCTCGACAACTACCCGGGTCTGCTCGACGGTATCGACGGTATCGTCCATCTGGCAAGTCTTTCCAACGACCCGTCTTGTGACCTCGATCCGGAACTCTCCCGTGCTATCATCCTCGAGGGGAGCGCCGCCCTCGCGCTCAGGGCAAAGAAGGCAGGGATCGAGCGGTTCGTATTTGCAAGCTCGTGCAGCGTCTACGGTCATGGTGCGGTCGAGTTGCTTACTGAAAGCTCCGAGAAGAATCCCGTCTCGACATACGCCTCGCTCAAGCTCGAGGCCGAAGACGCCCTGCTCGGGATGGCCGACAACACGTTCGTGCCGGTGATTCTGCGGCAGGCAACGCTGTTCGGAGCATCGCCGCGCATGCGGTTCGACCTCGCGATCAACCGGATGGTCGCCACTGCTATCACACGGGAGAAGATAGAGGTTTTCTCAGGCGGGACGCACTGGCGCCCGTTCCTGCACCTCAAGGACGCCTCGAGGGTGATGATCATGTGTCTCGAGGCTCCCGCGGAGCAGGTAAGCGGCCAGGTCTTCAACGTCGGGTCGGACAAACTCAACTTCAAGGTGGTTGACCTCGCGCACGAGGTGGCAAGCCGCTTCCCCGACATTGCCGTCGAGATGCTGCCCGGCGACGAGGACCCGCGGACGTACCGCGTTTCTTTCACCAAGCTGAAAGCCGTTCTCGGTTACGAACCGGCGACCACGCTGGACACCGGGATCAAGGAAGTTGCCACAATACTGGGCGACGGCACCGTCCCCGACCCGTGGAACGAGATACATCATAACGTCCAACAGATGAAGAGCCTGCTGGCTGCGCCCGCCGTTGCTGGCGGCGAATCCGCCGCGCCACGGTTCATACCGTTCAGCCGCCCGTCTCTCGGCGCGGAGGAGGAACGCGAAGTCATCGATACCCTTCGTTCGGGATGGATCACCACCGGCCCTCGTGTCGAACGGTTCGAACGCGAGTTTGCGGCGAATGTCGGCGCGGACCATGCCGTCGCAGTCAGTTCGTGCACTGCAGGCTTGCACCTCTCGCTCGTCGCCCTTGGCGTGGGCCCGGGCGACGAGGTCATCACGTCGCCGCTCACATGGCCCTCTACCGCCAACGTCATCCTGCACCAGGGAGCAGAACCGGTGTTCGTCGACGTCGATCCGCAAACCCTGTGCATTGACCCTGAGAAGATCGAGGCCGCGATCACTTCAAAGACGAAAGCGATCATCCCCGTACATATGGCTGGTAACGTATGCGATATGGACGCGATAACCGCTATCGCGCGCGGCCGCGACATACACATCGTCGAGGACGCGGCGCACGCGCTTGGAGCACAGTACAAAGGTCGCGCCGTCGGCACTATAAGCGAGTTCAGCTGTTTCAGTTTCTACCCGATTAAGAATATTACGACTATCGAGGGCGGTATGGTAACAGTCGCCGACGGCGAGACGGCCGAGAAGCTGCGAATGCTCAGCAACTTCGGCATGAGCAAGGACGCATGGAAACGATATTCGCCCGGCGGTCGCCACATCTCGGCCGAAGTCGTATATCCGGGCTACAAATACAACATGACCGACGTGCAGGCAGCCATCGGGTTGCACCAGCTCAAGAAGCTGGACGGTTTTATCGCCACGCGCGAGAGATATGCCACTGTCTATGATCACGCGTTCGCCGACGTCGACGAGATAGCAAGGCCGCTCGTGCACGACGGCGTCCGGCACGCGCACCACCTCTACGTGATACTGCTCGACCTGGAAAAGCTGAAGGTCGGCCGCGACGAGTTTCTCGACATTCTCAAGGCCGAGAAGATCGGCACGGGGGTCCATTTCGTCTCGCTACACCTGCACAAGTACTATCGCGAAACGTTCGGCTACAAGCCCGGCGATTTCCCCAACGCGACATGGGTTTCGGACCGCATACTCTCGCTGCCTCTGTACCCGAAGATGAGCGAGAAGGACCTTCACGACGTCGTCAGCGGCGTCAAGAAATCCATCACCTACTGCCGCAAATAGAGTCACCCGCCGTTCTCGCCGCCTCCACGTGCATTTCCTTCCCGCCTGCGGGACTTTCTGAAAACCTGTCTTGCATCGCTCACCAAACGAATCTCTACTCACCGTCACACCCTCGACTACTTCCAACATCCAGAATGAGAGACTTCTTCACAGACCTTCTCGCTTATCTCACTGCGCCTATCCTTCTGCTGTCACGATCTTTCCGTCGTTCCCGCGAAAGCGGGAACCAGACGAGAAAGGGGGCTGGTAGGTTTTTGGAAAGTCCAGAAGCGGAAACCTGGGCCGCGGCGAGCAATTCTCGCCCGTCTCGATATGGCATTTGCGGTGCCGCACCTTTCTGCGCGTCAGCCAACAACGGGACGTGATTGTTGACATATCACGCAGAACCGTGCTAGTTTTCCTCCAGACTCAAGAACCGAAGAGCGCAATTCGGGGAGTGTGGGGTTGTGGAAAGAGTCCGCTTGCATGCCAGTCTCGAACCATCATTTCCATTTCAGAGATCTTTTCGTCGTTGCCACACGGCCCGGAATAGTGGCGCGGTGTTGCTGATAGGAGGATCCTCATGGAAAACGGAGGAACGGGAAACCACCCTGTAGAAGAGCCTTCCACCAAACAGGCAAAACCAATCGGCATCATGGCCTTCGGCGTTCTGATGATCGGCTGGGGAATCTGGTTCCTCTACTGGTTTGCCGCGAGAAGACCGTGGACAGTGTATGAAGGTGTCGAACGATGGAGTAACGCTTCTACGTGGCTTCCGTCGCTTGCTGTGGGATTGCTCTGCATCATATCGGGCCTTGCCCTCCTGAGGCTCAAACCATGGTCGCGGTACCTGGTGCTCATTGTGACCGGAGTGATAGTCCTGGGAACCGTGCAGCGTCTGATCGTCGTGGGCCCCGCGATGGAAGGATTCCGGTATCTGATTCCTTTCGGGCTCGCGGCACTTTTCATCTGGTTCTTCAATCGAAAGTCGGTGAAGGCGCAGCTTGCTTTCCCGGTGAGTCTGAAGGTACCGACCATCCTCGGGATAGTTGTCTTGTCGTTGCAGGTTGCGTTCTGGGCCGTACCATGGTTGTACATGGGGGCGTATAAGGTGCCTGGACTGCAGATGGTTGTGTATGAGGCCAAACCTGATAGCTTCTATGCACAAGAGTACTTCAACAGTCCCTTCCCGTTCAGATACACGTTGGCTGTGCCCAATGGCTTCACCGTATGGTCTTTCGATCAATCGGACGAAGGCAAGACGAGCGTTGTTCTCACTCGCCCACAGGGCGGGATCATTTCATTGTCCGGCTCCACCGCATTTCAGGCTCTCAAGGTGCTGTCTTTGGAGGGGACCTTTCGGATGATCGGATACGGTGATGCATACCGATTCGAACGCAAACTCCTTTCGGAACGATACGGGCTTGCTTTCGCCCTGCTGAGGTCAATCGCATCATTCGATCAAGTGGAAGAGGTCAAGATGAACGGCTTGACCGCTTTTCTTGGTCGAATGCATGGGAAGGGAGCAACGGCAGCGACCGATTACTCTCTGTTTCTGGGCGAAGAGGGCATAGGCGGAGGGACTATCATCGGTCCCAAGGAGGAGGACACTCTGAGCGAATGGGGGGTCGAGGCGATCATCCCATCAATCAAACTGCAGGAAAAACCGTTGAAGTCGGCCCAAGAGTTTTTCGACGAGGGAATGACGCTGCTTGACGAGGGCGACGTCGAAAAGGCGAAGTTCAGTTTCGCCTCGGCGCTCTGCCTGGACTGGGAAAACGCGGACTATCATTATCACCTGGGCCGAGCGTTTGCTGATACGGAGAACTGGAGCGAAGCACGCGAGCGATTCGAGAGAACCTTGTCTCTCAAGCCCAACTACGCTGGAGCACAAGATCTGCTTGACCAGGTGAAAGCCAAAGAGAGCGAGGGCGAAGAAGGCGAACGAGGATAGGAATCTGCGGCACCTTCCAGCGCATCAGCCAACAACGGGACGTGATTCTTGACATATCACGCAGAACCGTGCTAGTTTCCCTCCAGACTCAAACACCGAAGAGCGCAATTCGGGGAGTGTGGGGTCATTGAAAGAGTCCGTTCGAACACCATTCTTGCACTACCATCCCCATTTGAGAGATCTTATCGTCGTTGCCAAACGTCCCGGAACAGTGGCGGGCCACTTCCAGTAGGGGGATCATCATGAAAGGCAGGGAAAACAACGCCGTGGAAGCGTCTCACGCACAACCGGAACGCTCGACCGGCACGACCGTCTTCGGGCTTGTGGCGATCTGCTGGGGAATCTGGTTTCTCTACAGATGTGTGGTCGTGATAGTCGGCAAGCCGTGGGCTGTGTTTGACGAGGTCCCGACCATTGTCGTTGGGTTCTCAACCCTTCTTGCAGGGATTGCATGTATCGTGTCAGGATTCGGGCTCTTGAGACTCAAGAAATGGTCGAGATTCCTCACCCTGGAAGCAATTGGTTTGATCGGTTTGGGTTTGTTGGCTCGTCTGGTTTCACTTGGTCCAGCCACTGAAGAATGGTCGTATCTGATACATTTTGGCCTGGTGGCACTTTTCATTTGGTTTCTTAATCGAAGGCCAATGAGGACGAGATTCCCCTTCGGGAAGTGGATGCAGACTTCGATCATGGGAGGGACAATGATTCTATTGCTCCTAATCCTGGGAGTGGGCACCATGTGGGTTTCTGTCGAAGGGTACAAAATCCCCAAACTGCAGAAAGGAGTCTACAAGCGCAAACCGGAAGGCTTCTATGCCACAGACTATTTCCGCAGCCCATTTCCGCTGAAACATACCCTAGCCATACCCAACGGGTCTAGGCTTATTTTTCTGGAAGAACGCGGCAGCAGCGGTCAGGCAATCGGTGTATACTTGGCCGCCGGTCGTCGAGGCGGTATTCACATGACCGACGGGACATCGTTCTCCGGGCCGTCTGCCACCGTCGATAGCGAGATGTTTGAGCCGTTTGGGTATGGCGACCAATACAGCTTTGCCCGAAAACTCTTTTTGGAAAGATATGGGATGGTGTTCTTGGCGGTCAGAGGCATAGCGATGCCTTGGGGTAGCTCCTTTGACTGTCAAGTTGAAGAGGTTCAGATGGATGAGTTACGCGCATTTGTTGTCCGGGAGAACAGCGACGGTGAGTGGACGAGCAGCGAGTACCATCTGTTCCTTGGCAAGGACGGGATAGGGGGTGGGCGCATCTTCGGCGGAAAAGGAGAGGGTAGTCTCAACAAACAAGAGGTCGAGGCGATCATCTCGTCAATCAGGCTGCAAGAAGAGCCGTTGAAGTCGGCCCAAGAGTTTTTCGATGAGGGAATGACGCTGCTTGACGAGGGAGACGTCGAAAAAGCGAAGTTCAGTCTCGCCTCGGCGCTCTTACTCGGTTGGGAGAACGCGGACTATCACTATCACCTAGGCCGCGCGCTTGCCCATACAGAGAACTGGAGCCAAGCACGCAGGCGATTCGAGAGGACCCTGACTCTCGAACCCGATTACGCTGGAGCGCAAGATCAGCTTGAACAGGTGAAAGCGAAAGAGAACAAGGAGGAATAGGCGCCTTTCCTGCAGTGTCTTCTTGGTTGGCCTTCCGGTAGGGGCGGGTTTCAAACCCGGCTGGCCGCGCTACTTGGCGTATCCGATGCCCTTGAGCTTCTCGGCGTCTTCGACGCTCATCCGGCTGGTCGGCACAGCGTTCACGGGCTTGCTGTGGGCGAGCAGCCGGGCTTGCAGCTCGTCCGCAACGTCCTTCTTCTCGCGGTAGAGGTTCTTCATCTCGCGCGGATCGTTTGTGAGGTCGAACAGCTCGCGGAAGTCTTGTGTCGGCACAAGCCCGAAATGGTACCACCTGCTCCGCCAAGTCTCCTTGCCTTCCGGGTCGAGCCCGACAACTCGCCAGTTGATCCACTGCTGACTGGCGGCTGAGTTCCACAGGCTTTCGTTACAGTACACCGGCACCGTCCGCGGTTCGTTCGTCGCTATTGAAATCGAAAGGTACCCTTCGACGTCTCTGTCAACCCGGTACGAGGCTGGTTCCCGGCCCGCAGGCGGCGACCACCGGTGCTCGAATACGCCGCGCGCGTTTTCGAACGTCTGCCTGGCACCGTCACGCGGGTACGGGTCGATATCAACGCATTCCGGGCTGTCGTCGCGCTTGACCTCCTGCGGGTGAACCCATCTGTAGATGTATTTCCACTGGTCCGTCCGGATCGACTTGCCCGTGTTCAGGTAGCTCTCGGCGAAGACAGCGTCCCGGACCGTCTCTTTCTCGCCGGCGATCAGCGGCAACAAGTCAGTCCCTTCGACCGACGCGGGCGGATCGTCACCGAGAAACCTCGCGATGGTCGGGAATATGTCGAGGTTCTGAACCCAGGACCCGATCCGCGCCGGTGCGAACGATGGGTGCTTCAGCACCAGCGGAATGTGCAACACCGGTTCGAACATCTCGTCATGTCCGAAGGACAGATCGTCACGTTCGTCTGTCATCTCGCCGTGGTCGGCGGTGATCACGTAGAGCACGTCTTCGCCGAGCGCCGCGTCCAGCCGCCCCAGCAGCTTTCCCAGCTCTCTGTCCATGAAGGCTATCTCGCCGTCGTACTGGCTCGTGAAGAACTCGACATCGCGCGCCTTCGGCGGAACGTGCCGTACCTGGTGACGACGTATCGTGTCGTACCGCTTTGACAGAGCTTCGGGAAAGTACTTCGTCGCGTACTCGGACGGCGGCACATACGGCTGATGAGGGTCGTAGTAGTGTACCCACAGAAAGAGCGGTGCGGACCGGCTGCCGCCACGTGGGGCGTTCTCGTCAAGCCACACGAAGACGTTCGCGTTCGTCTCGTCGGCCTTCCGCTCGACCTTCTCGCCGGGCACTGTGTCGAAATGGTCGAACCCCTGTCCGAACCCGCACCCGGCATTGAGTATGAACGCGCTCGTGAACGCCGCGGTCTTGTACCCGTGTTCCTTCAAGTATTCCGCCAACGTGGTGGCGTCGGCCCTCGGCCCGACTGTGTTGGCGTAGACACCGTGGTTCTGCACGTACTGGCCCGTGAGAATCGAAGTGTGTCCCGGGTTGGTAACGTTCGACGCGCTCCAGCATCGTTCGAAGAGAACGCCTTCTTTCGCGACGGCGTCGAGCACCGGACTGGTGTCACGCGCGTACCCGTAGCATCCGAGATGCCTCGCGGAAACCGTGTCCAGCGTTACGAGAACGACGTGCGGTCGCGGCACGGCAGGTCCACGAGAGCAGCCGCTAAAAAACAGGCACGCCACCGCTCCGAACACACACGCTATCTTTGGCAGTATCCGCGTCATCGTCACCAGCCTACGTGCTGTAATCCCTCCCGCATTTTCTCATTCTAAGGTACCCGCGCAGCCCAGTCAAGCATTCACAAAACGAGGAAGTCGCCGGGGCCACGTTTTCATCAGCGTGGATGGACTACAGCGCAAGCGCCTCGTCTACTGGAAGACAAGACGGTGCGGTATCTTGCGGCCTTGCCGGTCTTTGTTGTTGTTTGTGGCGAGACGGCCTATGCGCTGAGCTTGACGGCTGTGCCGTAGACCAAGAGCTCTGCCGCGGTTCCCACAACACTCGTGGTCATGTAGCGGACATTGATTATCGCGTCAGCACCCATCTCTGCGGCCTGGGCGATCATCCTGTCGGCGGCCGCTGCTCGAGCCGTTCCCATCATTTCCGTGTACTCGGTCAATTCGCCGCCGAGTATCAACCTGACGATTGCCGACAGGTCTTTGCCAAGCCAGATGGCGAATACCGTATGGCCCTGGACGAGACCGAGAATCTCTGTGATCTCTCGCCCGGGTAGTTCAGCCGAGTTCAATAGCAACACCGTGCGGTCAGACTCGGCAGGCAGCGGTGCACCTCCGCCTTTTAGGGCTTTACCTTGTTCGAGCGCCAGTGTCAGCAGCACGACGAGGATACCGCCCAGAAGGCAGAACACCGCTATCCTGAGCCACCAGGGCACGACCGGGTCGTCCGAAGTTATCACGGCCCACGGGATCCCCGCGAATACTGCAACGAACAGCCCGAGCACGAACGCCAGCGAACCAATCTGTCGAACTACTTTCATAACTCCTCCTCCTTAGACCACCACAACCAAACTCTCAGCAAACGTTAAGCATACTCCGCAACAGGCAGCCGCAGTGTATCTGTCGCTTGGCGCGGTCCATGTACTAGCCAAGCTTCCTTGGTGCGCGTGATCGTCCCAGTTTGGCCATGTCGCGTGAGTTCTCAATTAGACCGCTTCCCCACTGACTCCAAGTCCGCACTGTCGCCCGTCAGCTTCAGGTGTCGTACCTCTTGAGCACACGGTGCAGACGAACTTTTCCGAAGAGCAGGCCTACGCCTACACCCAGCCACAGGAATTTCGCGCCAAGTTTCTGTTTGAATCGAATTGCAGGTGCGTTGAAGCGGTAGGTGACGCTATAGAACGTGTCCCGGCCCATTTCTTTGAGAGCACCATACACGCGATACCGCAAGTACGGCGCCAGGCCCTTTCCCCGAAAGGATTCCACGGTGTTCATATCGAACAGATATGCCTCGTGGTCGTTCAGTGGCACCTTGTGCCATCTGAAAGAGCATTCGTCAAGCTCACACCATGTGAACGCGGCGACCTGCCCGCGGTACTTCAAGCCGAAACATTGCTGTCCTTCTTCCAATCTTGCCAGCAAGTCGGCTTCCGAGCGGCGCGGCAAGAGCGATGCGATGGTCTTGATGTCGTCGCGTCCGAAGGAACCGAACGAATAGTCTTCAAAACCGTTCTGCAACGCTGGTGGCAGGCTGTTGTCAACGCCTTCCTGGGTCCAGTAATACGGCACAATGGATATTCCGAGCTTTGCCAGAACCCTGAACTGCAGCCTGTGTACCACCAGCCCGAACCGGAACGTACGCTGTATCTGTCCCAGTCTGCCCGTCATTACGCGATCGAGAGTCCCAACACTTCTCTAGCCTCTTTATGCGAGTACGGTGTACGTCCCAAAGCATTCGCAATCCCGAGAATCCGTTCCAGAAGGTCCCGGTTGGTGGCTAGCCGTGTCCTGTCCGAATCGAAGTAGATGTTGTCCTCCAATCCGATGCGGACGCCTCCTCCCGCGACCACGCCCAGAGCGTTTGTCTTTAGCTGGTAATTGCCGATCCCGCCGGCGGACCAGATGGCGTTGTCCGGCAGCTCCCTGACCATGAGCCCAAGACTCAACAGATTGGCCTGGGCGCAGGCGATGTTGCCCAGGATTAGGGTGAAGTAATACGGAGGGTTGAGGAGTCCTTTCCTGATAAGATAACGGGCATAGTTTATCATCCCGAGATCGAAGACCTCGAGTTCGGGTTTGATGCCCTTGTCGAGCATCTTTCTTGCTAACGCCTGGATCATTTGCGGACTGTTGAGGCTGGCCTGTTTGTTGAAGTTGAGAGAGCTCAAAGTGAGGCTCGCGAAATCCGGTTTCAACTCGCCGGACAGGTCGAGGCACTCTGATCGCTGTTCGAATTCCGAGTGGATTCTCCCGCTCGTGGAAACACAAATAACCAAGTCCCTGTTCTGCTTCCTGATCCCGCTGATTATCTCCGCATAGATTTCCTTCTTGTACGCCGGTTGCCCCGATTCATCGCGAGCATGCACATGAACCATATTGGCTCCAAGCTCTGCCGCTTCGAGCACCTGTTCGACGATCTCTTGCGGCTCAACAGGTAAATGCGGTGTCATTTCCTTTGTGGGAATCAGTCCGGTAGGGGTGAAGTTGAGAATGAATTTGTTATTCATGCACCACTCCTTCATACGACTCCCTGGGCATACCCCGGCTCCTTGCATAGAGTATATGCCACTCCTCGGCGTGTGTCAATAACGCAATCCGGGACAACGAGCCCTGAAACGGAGTGGATTGGTTTTGCCGTTAAGGTGTTAGGAAGAACACGTCTCCGCGCACCTTCGGGTGTGAGTGCATCAGGTGAGAGAAAGGCGTCGGGCCGTCACCGTCGTATCGACCGTGGCGGAAACGCTCCCGACGCCCTGAACTCGATCGTCTCGGTAAGCCGTGCCGGACACTCGTTTAGTCCGGAACGCCCACCAACACGAGTTTAGCCTGCTGCTGGAGCGTCAGCGCTTCGTGCAGTTCCGCATCCGCCTTCTCGATCGCACCGTCCTTCTTTGTCACGGCGTCTCGGAAGGTCTTCAGTCTGGCCGCGATATCCGCGTTTGGAGTGTCCTTGGATCCGGTCGCCCGCACCAAAGCGTCCCTTTCCGGGTCCGTCCGGGGGAGAGAATCTCGAGGAGCGCCCATGAACCTCGCGATCCGCGTGTCGGCCTCGACCTCGATCTCCTTCTGAACACGAGCCCCGACCTTCCGTTCCTCGTCGGCGCTGCCCAGACCTTCCTCGTGCACGTTGGGCCTTCATCTCACGCATTCGGACGGGGTCTGTCGTACCGTGCAAACCCCGGATACCTTCTCCGCCCGGGCCCACCTTGCCTATACAGCTTGGCCCATGACAGGGACACTGGCACTGCGCTTCCGAAATGCAGCGAGTACCTCGCCCGCCCGGGCCCATCCTGTTCATCCGGTCTTGTCCAGGACCGGGTCGCCGCTCGTGGGCATTCGCAGCCAAGGCTCCGGAAACCAGAACCGCCGCCGCGATGACCGACGTCACTACCGGACGTACCAGCTTTCTCATGATCGTTCCCTCCAATCCTGAGTTGAACCTAGAACGGGCAGGTCCTTGCCTTGAACCTTACCACCCGCTCGTCTGCAAGTAGAGTGGGCAAGGGGCGTGCCAACGCTATAAGGACAGTGAACCCTCGCGTCGTGCATGTGCCGCGCGCAATTTGTTCGCAAGTCACCGGTACGCGAGCGCGCAATTATTACGCACAGGAACACTGCGGCCAGCTCTGCGAAATTGCGGTCTTTTTCGCGCTGAGCAGACCGTAGGTTCAAGGATGGGATCGTTTCTTCGCGCTGTCTTTTCTTGGCACTAATACTATAAGTATGGACACTTGTGGTATGAAGACGGGCCGTTCCATCAAGTTTCTTGCCGCAAAGGTCCAGGCGCGGCTCAAACGTGTGAGCCGTTGTGGACTATTGGTGGCTGGGTTCCTGAATCGGGTCGAAAAGAAGGGGAAGACCACAACCGTCTATGTTCCCAACAGCACCTCGGTAGCATGCCCCCAGTCGGGAAACTCCATCGCTGTAGCCGTTTCATCACCCCACACGCCACGACTATGACCTCCAGACTCCTTACCGACTCTCATGATCCTTCCCCCAACTTGCTACCTCTTCCAATTCTGCGGAGCTGACGGTTAAAAAGTCTGAATGCTTGCTACCGGACCGTGCCTCGTAGTATACTCTGACCATCAAGACCTACTATCAAACATGAAGAAAGGGATGATTATGAAAACCAGCCGTCGATCGTTTCTCAAAAAAGTGTCCGCTGTTTCGGCCGCCCCCTTTATTCTCCCAGCCTGTGTCTGGACCGCGAAGCACAAGCCGAACGACCGTATCGTTATGGGCTTCATTGGGATGGGCAAACAGAACCGGGGGCTTCTCAGGAATTTCCTGAGCCACAAAACATGCCGCGTTGTTGCTGTTTGCGATGTCGACACGACGCGCAGGGAAGACGCTCAACAGCAGGTAAATAGATTCTATACGGAGAGACCGCGACTCGGTTCGGCCGACTGCGACGCCTATAACGACTTCCGAGATGTGATAGCGCGAGATGATATTAACGCTGTCTGCATTGCCACGCCTGACCATTGGCATGCCATTCCTGTCATCGCAGCGCTCGAGACGGGCAAAGACGTCTATTGCGAGAAGCCGTTGACCCACAACATCCACGAGGCGGTTGAAATCATCAGGGCGGTGGAAAAGCACGGAAGGGTGCTCCAGACGGGTTCGATGCAGCGCTCGATGCAGGAGTTCCGTGTGGCCTGTGAACTGGTGCGGAACGGGGCTATCGGCAAGATTGATCGCGTGGAATGTAGTTTTGGCCCTCCGGGAAGACCCTGCGACCTTCCGGAAGAACCCATGGAACCCGGGTTGGACTGGGAGATGTGGGTCGGTCCCGCCCCCATGCGCCCCTACAACTCTGTGCTCAGCCCCCGTGGTCTGCATGACCACTTCCCCGATTGGCGATCGTACAAGGAGTTCGGAGGCGGCATGGTCTGCGACTGGGGCGCCCATCATCTCGACATCGCGCAATGGGGGCTGGGGATGGATGACAGCGGCCCGATTGAGGTTCGTCCGCCCGATGATCCCAAAGCAGACCACGGCGCCGTCCTTTACTATGATAAGGGCATCAAGGTCATTCACGCCCCGGGCTTCGGTGCCCATTTCTTCGGCAGCGAGGGTGAAGTCAAGGTGAACCGCGGGAGATTCGAATTCTATCGCAATGGAAAGAAAGTGGCCGGTTTCGTCGATCGCGAAGCCGACGGTTCCTTGCCAGCAACCTTACGCCGTGTTGAGAGCGAGTACCTGAGCGACGCGAAGATCAAGCTCTATCGGAGCACGAATCATATTCGGGACTTCCTGGACTGTGTCAAGTCGCGCACCAAACCGATCACCAGTGAAGAAGTCGGCGGCCGTTCGGCGATATGCTGCCACTTGATGAACCAGGCGTACTATAACCATGCGGTCATCAAATGGAACCCTAAGCAGATGCGTCTTGCACAAGGAAGCGGCAAGCCCGAATGGCTGACACGCGACTACCGCTCTCCCTGGAGCGTATGAATGGCCTGTTCGGAAACATTTTCCGGACAACCTTGCTATTGCCGTCAGTCATTCTTTCTCGCCACGATCTCCCTCGTGAAATGGGGGCTAGCGTGTTTGGAGCGAGGCGAGAAAGGTGACAATCTCGTCGGCCACCTGGTCGCGTTCGCGGTCCCAGAATAAAATGTGGTTTGACGTTTCGAGCCACACGACACGTTTGCTGGAAGATCCGATGCTGCGAAACGCCTCGGCTGCGGCTTTGGGCGATGCCGCATTGTCAAGATGCGAATGGAGCAGAAGCACCGGACAGGTGACGGTCTTGAGCACTTGAGGGCTGCGTGCCCGGCTGCCGATCTCGATGAGCGGGCGAGTCCCGCGGAGTGGGGTCCATCTGTAGGAAACGATCTTGTCCTTAACCTCATCCCGGTTGACTTGGATGAACCGGTTGCTCTTGTGTAGCCAGCGCACCACGGGCCTGGCGAGTGTGGCCCAGGTTTCAGGCGGGAACAGGTAGTACCAGCGGTAGGTCACTCTAAAGTAGGGGGCTGCAAGCACAAGCGCATCGACCTGGGCGTGCGCGGCAACGACGGTGCAAAGTGCCCCGCCCATCGAATGGCCAATCAATGCCACACGCTCATGGCGTGCCCGCAGGATATCGAGTTCTGCAAGAACCGCCTCCACAAGGTCATCGGCAGACTTGTTTTCGAGATCACGCGGGCTGGTTCCGTGGCCCGGCAGGAGCATGACGCGAACGTGCCAGCCCTGTTCCGCAAGGTGCTCCGGCAAGTCGTTAAAACTGTTCCCCCCGGCGACAAACCCGTGGACCAGCAATACCGCCAGTCGTGCATCGGCGGGGCCGAGATCGCGCGGTTCAGCGCCGACGAGGATGCCGGTCTCGAGGTCACGCGGGGCACGCCGATCCTGCCGCGTGACCAGTTGGTTCGCAATGAGGCTGTACCCGATCCAAATGAGCGCAGCGCATCCAACGACGCAAAGAAGAACTCGCCGCTTTGAGATGAATCGTCGCGTTTCTCGGCGTTGAGAAAGTAGCTTACCCACCGGCACCATCCTGTGCGCACGGACACATAGACGAGAATCGTCCCTTCCAATCGCATTAGACGTGAACTCGCAGGTACATGTCAAGGTCAAGAGCTGCACAACGCAGGTTCTGCCCTCGTAGCCCACGCGTCACACCATTCCGGTCCCGTACGTTCGTTGACACACGTGTGACGATTGAGTACTCTTATGCCGGAATCTGGGTGAAAGTAGGGGTGCGTTTTCCGGGAAGGGCAGTCCTGTCGTGAGCAGCCGATTCTTGCACCGATGCGCTTCTGTCACCGTGGCGGCGTGTCTTGCCGTTTCGTTCCTGGCAGGCGCAAACGAGGACTATTCCGGTCGCGTCGAAGTCGTGTACTGGCACAAGTGGGGCGGATACTGGACATCGGTGATCGAGGAGATCTGCGGCTGGTTCAACGATTCGCAGGACGAGATCGTCGTCAAACCGTTGCTCGTACACGGGCAACGCGCAAAAACGAAGTTCCTCGCCTCAATTGTGGGCAACGAGCCACCTGACCTCATGACCGAGTGGGACCCGGTGCTCCCGCACTACGCCGCCAACGACGTGCTCTACCCGCTCGACGATCTAATGGCTGAGACGCCCGGGGAACGCGAGGCGCTGCTCGAGTACATCTATCCGGTCGTTCGGCGTATGTCCTCCTACAACGGCATACTCTACGCGTTGCCGTTCTCGATGAACACCTTCTGCATCTTCTACAGCAAGGAAGCCTTCGCTGAGGCGGGCATCGAGAAGGTTCCTGAGACCATCGCTGAGCTCGAAGAAGCCATGGAGAAGCTGTTCGTCTTCGACGGCCGCGGCTACATAGAACGATCCGGGTTCGAACTTGGCTCCTGGCAGGCGCGCATGATCTTTCCGGCTTTTGGCGGGCGGTTCTACGATGAGGAAACCGGTCGGTTTACCTGCGACTATCCGCGAAATGTTGCGGCGCTCGAGTGGATGTGCAGGATCGCCCGGAAGTACGGCATGAAACAGCTCCAGACATTCAATCAGTTGAGCACAAGCTATCTGCAGGGTGCAAGCGACCCCTTTGTCGCACGCCGCATCGCCATGCGGCCTTACGGGCAGTGGGGCGTCTGGCAGATACAGCGTGCCGAAAAAGACGGGCTGCCCAAACTCGATTACGGTGTATTCTCCGTGCCGGCACCACCTGTGGGGTTTCGTAACTCGACTCACGTTAATGGGAACTTCTGCGTCATTCCGAGGAACGCGCGCCACCCCCGCGAAGCGTGGCACTTCATGAAGTGGCTCGCAGGCTTTGGCGACGAGGCCACAGGTGCGAGGGTTGCCGTACGCGGCGGGTGGGTCCCTACATCACCGAACGTCGTTGACGAACCCGAGTACGAGAAGTTCCTGAAGGAAAACCCGACGTTTCGGGATTTCGTCGACCTGATGGACAGCCCGCACGTGTGGATTCTGCCGCAAGTACCCGTCCAATCGTATTTCGGCAGCCGATTGGACGCGGCCGTAGACTACGCTTTGTGGGGTGTGAAGACGCCACGCAAGGCCCTCGAGGACTTAAACCGGGAAATGGAACGTGAATCGCGACGCACCCGGCTCGACATCGACGCCCGCAGGAAGGCTCGGGAAGCACGCGAGGCAAAGAAGCTCGCGGCGGGATAGAAGGTATGGCGCGACAGGAACGGCGTAACCAGCGCAACGGGTTGCTCTTTGTCTCTCCCTGTGTGGCGGGGCTCTGCCTGTTTACGTTTTACCCGTTCTTCTCGGCGTTGTACTACAGCTTCACCACGTTTGACGGCATCTCGCCACCGGTCTGGATCGGATTGCGCAACTTCCGCGAGATGTTCCTCGACGATCCGCTGTTCTACAAATCGCTTTGGAACACGTTCATCTTCGTGGCCGGAGCTGTGCCGATAGCCACGGTGACCTCAATCTCGCTTGCATTGCTGCTGAACATGAAGCTGAAAGGACAGTCGGTATACCGCACGTTCTTCTACCTGCCGGCGATAGTGCCGCTTGTCGCGTCGGCTGCGCTCTGGATGTGGATATACAATCCGCAGTACGGTGTGCTGAACATCGCTTTGAACGTTCTCGGCATCGACGGTCCCGGCTGGCTGATCGATCCGTTCTGGGCGAAACCGTCGCTCATCGTTATGAGCGTCTGGGGAGCGGGACAGGGGATGCTCATTTACCTCGCGGGGTTGCAGGACGTACCGGCGCATCTCTATGAGGCGGCAATGATCGATGGTGCCAACCCGGTCCAGAAGTTCCGCCACGTCACCTTACCCATGCTGTCGCCGGTGATTCTGTTCAACGTCGTGATGGGTGTTATCGGTGCCTTTCAGTACTTTCTTCAGGCGTTCATGATGACCAACGGCGGGCCGATGAACGCCACGACGTTTTACGCGCTCTACATCTACGACCGCGCGTTCGCAGACTTCCGGTTCGGCTACGCGTGCGCACTCGCGTGGGTACTGTTCATTATTGTCGCGACGGCGACGGCAACACTCTTTCGCGTTTCGAGTCCCCACGTTCATTACGAGGCTGGATAGATGGTTGGCAGTAAGCGACAACGTCTTCGGTACCGGGTTCTCGGTCACACGGTGCTCGGGGCACTCAGCATCGTCTACCTTATACCTCTTCTCTGGATGATCTCGTCCGCGTTCAAGTCCGAAGCGCAACTGTTCTCGTACAACATGATACTCGTACCGCGACCGGTTCGCTGGCAGAACTTTCCCGAGGCCATTGACGCGATTCCCTTCTTCGCCTACCTCGTCAACAGCCTGCAGGTGTGCGCGTGGTCGATACTCGGAACGCTCATCTCCTGCTCGCTCGCCGCCTACGGGTTCGCGCGAATACGATGGCGCGGCAGCACGATACTCTTCGCGGTCGTGCTCAGCACCATGATGCTGCCGTACCAGGCGACGATGCTGCCGCTTTTCATCACGTTCAAGACGCTCGGCTGGGTCGGCACATTCAAACCGCTCATCGTGCCGCGCTTCTTCGGAACAGCCTTCTTCATCTTTCTGCTCAGACAGTTCTTCCGAAGCATCCCAACGGACATATCCGATTCGGCACGTATCGACGGTTGCTCCGAGTTCGGCATCTTCGCGCGAATGATCATCCCGCTCGCAAAACCTGCTCTGGCCGTCGTGGTTCTCTTCACGTTTCTCCACACATGGAACGATTTCGTCGGCCCGCTCATCTATCTCACCTCGGAGGACAAGTACACGCTGGCGCTCGGGCTCCAGCAGTTCGTCAGCTCCTACGGCAGCCGGTGGGGACACCTGATGGCCTGCACCACGCTCGTCACTCTGCCTATCATCGTCCTGTTCTTCCTCACCCAACGCACGTTCGTCCAGGGAATCGCCCTGACCGGTATGAAAGGGTGACCAAATCGGATAACCCGGTTTCTTCATCGAAGCATGCCCCAGGAGTTGGAACCGCAGATGAACGCTGATAAACGCGGATAATAACACAGTCCCGCTTGAGCTGCGTCCATCTGTGTGCATCTGCCGTGCGATGTGGACGACAACTCCAGCAGAGGGCAATCGCCCGGAAGGTTTTTGCAAAGTCCCGTAGTGACGGCTAAAACACTTTGACCTCAAGAAATGGGTTCAGCCGTCCCTACAGGACTGAAGGCCATTGCATCACACCGATTCCCAGGAGTGAACTCCTGGGCTATTCTCAATCGTCCCTGCGGGACTTCGAGGTGTTGTTATAGCTTGGATCATCTGGTAGGTGAAAAGCTTGCTTGTCGTGTTTCTTGCTATCCATAGCGCCTTACAGGTACGTCTTCATTGGATTGCTGAACGATTAAGCCCCAATTAATGAGCTTGACTTTTTATGTGCCTATGGTATAATTAGAGTAGCTAACTGATGGCGGTTCTAACTTGTTTCTCTGGAGAGAAGGGTAATGGAGACTGATATTCTTGAGCAGGCTCGCGTTGTTCACAAGGCTGTGCGGCTGTTGCGCACACGTATTATGGCTCGCCACTCTGTGCACAGGGGTGCAGCGGACGGCAGCGACCCCGATCCTGAACTGACCGTGCCGCAGATGAACATGCTCTTTGTCATACGGGACCGGGGTCACGCGTCGATCAAAGAGCTGGCTGCCGCTTTGGAGGTATCCGCACCGTCCGCTTCTGCAATGGTCGAGCGGTTGGTGGAGATGGGCGTGGTTACCCGCGAGCAGAATCCCGCTGACCGTCGCGAGGTGATAGTATGCATCTCTCCACGAGCCGCGGAGATGGTAGACGCGATCGAGGAACGAATCCTCGAGGGTATTGTCGAGTTGCTGGAGAAGATCGGACCGGACTACGCCCGGGAATGGGTTGAAATCTACCAGAGAATCCTTGAGATTCTTGCCGAAGAAGATGTGCCGGCAGCCTCCGGGTCACGGCGAGAGGATGACGCGTTATGAAGAACAGGGTGTTGGTTTCAATTGTCGCGATCGCCGCGATATTGCTCTTGGGGCTGGGGAGCACGGTGCTCCTTATCAAGCTGCGCAAGCCGCCGACTGAAGCGACGGGAAGCGAGACGCCTCTCCGCGTGATGGGGGTCCGTGTTCAGCCGGAGGACGTTCGGGTGATGATAACGGGGTATGGAGAGGCACGCGCTCTGGATCAGGTAAGCATTGCCCCGGAAGTCCCCGGAAGAATCGTCGAGATACACCCTGACTTGGAGGTAGGGGGCATTGTGCCCGAAGGCGAGACGTTGTTCGTGATCGACCCGCGCGATTACAAGGCTCGGCTTGACGACGCTCGGGCAATGGTGGAGCAGAGCCGCAACGCGGTGAAGCGTATGCGGACGCAACTGGCAAACGACCAGGAGCGCCTCAAGACCCTGAAGCGTTCGCGTGATTTGGCCAAGGCGGAATACGATCGCCTCAAACGGCTCCTTGAAGTGGACCAGGTCGGTAGCCAGTCGAACGTGGACGCGGCCGAACGAGCATATAACGCGGCCGAGGACATGGTCGATCAACTGGAACGAGCCCTTGCCGTGTACCCGATACAAATCGAAGAGATCAACAACAGCCTTGCCTCCGCCGAAGCGCGGATGAGATTAGCCGAAGTCAACTTCGAACGGACACGCGTTGTTGCGCCCTTCGACGCTCGCGTCACCTTGGTCAGACTCGAGAAAGACCAGTACGTCGCACCCGGTCTCACGGTAGTGACGCTCGCCGACGATTCGATCCTCGAGATCTCGGTACCCTTGGACAGCCGCGACGCGCGCCGATGGCTGCAGTTCAATGGCGATCGAATCGCCGACGACACTGCGTGGTTCAGCGGACTCGACCGGGTCACGTGCCCTATCCGTTGGACCGAGGATAAGGAAGGGCATACATGGGAAGGAACGTTGGACCGCGTCGAGCAGTTCGATCCAACGTCACGCACTCTCACCGTTGCGGTGCGTCTCGAGGGCGCCGATGCGTTCTCCAAAGACCCTGACCAGCTCCCTTTGGTGGCGGGAATGTTCTGCGTCGTCGAGATTCCCGGCCTTACACTTTCGGGAGCATATCGGCTCCCCCGGTGGGCGGTCAGCTTCGAGAACACCGCGTACGTCTCCGTCGACGACCGTTTGCGCACGGTGCCTGTCGAGGTCGCCTGGGATTACGGCGATTCGGTGTACGTGTCGGGCGGATTGGAACCGGGTGACATTGTGGTGACAACCCGGTTGGTGAATCCGCTCGAACATTCACTGCTTGATGTCACATTCGAGCGCGAGGACGTGGAAAACATATGAGAGACTTCATAGCTGCGTTCGTGCGCAATAGGGTTCTTGCGAACGTGCTGCTTCTCACTATCATTGCCGTAGGAGCTCTTGCCGCCCGCATGATGGTCCGCGAGTTCTTTCCCGAGATATCCGTGGATGTGATCAGCGTCACGGTTCTCTATCCGGGAGCTGACCCCGAGGAGGTCGAGGAAGGTATCTCGCGCAAGATCGAAGAGTCGCTCGATGGGCTCGAGGGCATCAAGCGCTACCATACCGTATCCAGCGAGAACATCAGTCTCGCTTCGATCGAAGTGGCTGACAACGCTGATGTCGATGACGTCAAAGACAAGGTCAGGAACGCTATCGATTCCATCTCGACGTTTCCCCTCGACGCTGAAAAGCCGATCATCTCAGAGATCACGTTCCGCGAAGCTGTGCTGTACCTCGCGCTTTGGGGCGACCTGCCGGAGCGGCAGCTCAAGGAATGGGCCGAACGGATAAAGGACGAGCTGCAGCGCAATCCGATGATTTCGCAGGTGAGCATCATGGGTACCCGCGATTACGAGATCGCTATTGAAGTGAGCGAGGAACGTCTCCGGGAATATGGCCTCACGTTCACCGATGTCAGCAGGGCGGTGCGTCGCGGAAGTCTCAATCTCTCGAGCGGCACCATACGAACCAAAGGCGAAGAGATCCGCGTCCGGACTGTCGGTCGCAAGTATACCGGCGAAGACTTCGCCTCTATTGTGGTGCTCGCGTCACCGGACGGCGAGATCATTACCCTCGACCGGCTGGCAACCATCAATGATGGGTTCACCGAAGATGTCATCTACTCAACGTTCAACGGCCAGCCGTGCGTGATGATGATGGTGCTCAAAACGGCTGACGAAGATGCCATTGCCATTTCGGAAGCCGTCCATGAGTGGGTCGCAGCGAAGGAACAAACCCTGCCGGAGGGTGTGCACATATCCGTCTTTTTCAACATGACCAACATGATTGAACAACGTATCAGCCTCCTGACACGCAACGGTCTCATAGGGCTCACCCTTGTGTTTCTGCTCCTGTGGTTGTTTCTCGACCTTCGTCTGAGCTTCTGGGTGGCCATGGGTATCCCCATATCACTTTCCGGCGCGCTGGCCATCATGTGGGCGCTAGGATCCACTCTCAACATGATATCGCTGTTCGCGCTGATCCTGGTACTGGGGATCATCGTCGATGACGCTATCGTGGTCGGAGAAGCAATCTACGTCCATCGCAAGCGTGGGGACGGGCCGTTGCGGGCTGCCGTTGCGGGAGTAATGGAGGTGGGTCTGCCCGTTATAGCCGCGGTGACCACCACCATTGTGGCATTCCTGCCGCTCGGTTTCGCCTCGGGCGTAATGGGGAAGATGGTCGCGATCATACCCATCGGCGTTGTCTCGGCACTCAGCATCTCGCTTGTCGAGTGTCTCTTCTTGCTGCCCGCTCATCTGAACCATCTGCCTGACTTCAACGCTCTGGTCGAAGCAGGGCATCCCTGGCAGCGGCGTGCCAGGCTGTTCAGGCGAAAAGTCAGCCATGGCATGGAATGGTTCGTCGAGCACATATACACTCCGTTTGTGTCCCGGGCGGTGCGATGGCGTTACGTGTCGTTGAGCGTTGCGATAAGTGTGATTCTGATAACGCTGGGGCTTTGGCAGGGCGGGTTTGTGAAATATGTCATGTTTCCTTCTATTGATGGCGACGTGATCATCTCCACAATAGAGTTTCCGGACGGTACGCCTATCGGAATAACGAGGGAGGCCGTACAGAAAACCCGAGACGCGTTCGAACACGCTGTCACGCAGTTCAAGAGCCGCACTGGAGAGCCGATCACAGAGAGTATCTTTACCGTTGCCGGCATGAGCGGTGACGCCGAGCGCATCGAGAACAGTGCGGGAAGCAACGTGGGCCAGGTGATGGTCGAGCTCTTGGAAACCGAGAGACGTGACATCCATTTCGAGGAAATCGCCGTGGCGTGGGAGAAAGAGGTCGGCCGTATCCCGGGAGTTATCTCCCAGACGTTTGAGGGGATGGATGCGGGTCCGCCCGGGGCTGAGATTGAAATCTGGCTCCGGGGCGATGAGATGGATATGCTGCTGGCTGCCGCCGCGGAACTTAAACAGAAACTGCGCAGCTATGACGGACTTTACCAGGTTAAGGATGACTACCGGCCCGGCAAGAACGAGCTGCGGGTTGACCTGAAACGCGAGGCACACACGCTTGGACTGAGACTGGACGATCTTGCGCGGCAGCTCTACGCCGGGTACTACGGGGACGAAGCCGTCCGCTTGCAGCGCGGCAGGGACGACGTCCGGGTCAAGGTCCGGTATCCCGAACGGGAACGGAGCACCCTCGCGGAACTGGAACGCGTTCGGATCCGTACACCGCACGGGTTCGAGGTACCGTTCTTCTCTGTGGCTGATGTCCGTTTTGCGGAAGGATACTCGAGCATAAACCGCGTGGACGGTCAGCGGCGCGTGGTGGTTACTGCTGAACTCGATAACAGACGCGCAAACGCGACGGAAGTGCTCGCCGATCTTCGGGGAGGGCGGCTCAACAATGGCGTGGGCCGCGATTCAGGGTTCCTTGACGGGCTCGTGAAACGGTACCCGGGGCTTTCGTGGGCCTTCATGGGCCGGCAGGAAGAGTCCCGGGAAACGCTTGACACGCTGTTTCGCGGGTTCTTCATTGCCCTTCTTGGAATCTTTGTGATAATTGCGACGGTTTTCCGGTCGTACATACAGCCGTTCGTCATCATGGTCTCAATTCCGTTCGGCATCATCGGTGCCGTCCTCGGACATCTCTTCATGGGACTGGACATAACCATAATGAGCTTGTTCGGTGCGGTGGCGCTCGCCGGCGTAGTGGTCAATGACGCGATTATACTCATCGAGTGCGTGAACAGCTTTTTGGCAAAAGGCATGCCGTTCTCCGAAGCGGTGTGCCGGGGCGGTGCACGGCGGTTCCGCGCAATTTTCCTTACCACAGTGAGTACGTGCGCCGGTCTGACGCCCATAATCATCGAGAAGAACATGCAAGCGCAGTTTCTGATACCGATGGCGTTGTCCGTGGCGGCCGGCGTCGCGTTCTCGACCATGGTGACCCTGGTTCTTATCCCGTCTTTACTCGGGATTCTTAATGACATACGCCGGCTCAGGTACGCGTTGATGCACGGCCGATGGCCCACGCCGGAAGAAGTCGAGCCCGCGTCGAGACGGTACGCGCACCTCGATGAAGAATCGCCTGTCCGGGAACCTGCCGTACAGAGTCCGTAGGAATATGGAGTCCGACCGATGAGAAGAAAACTCAGTGCCTTACTGGTCGCAGTGGCTGTTACGGGTGTTGCCGCATCGGCTGGTGCCGGCGTGTTCGATCTCGAAACGCTTCAGCGGATGGCGCTCGACGAGAGCCCTTCGCTCCAGGCCGCGGAAGCGCGCATTGAACAGGCGCAGGCACGGGTCCGCCAGGCACGATCTGCCTATGTGCCTCGCCTGGACGTGAGCGGTTCAGTTACGAAGATTTGGCTGTCGGATAGCGATATCGGTGGAATGAACCCGTTGTTGCTCCAACTCGGGCAGTCGGGTGGTTCGTCTTTGGGCACACTCGGGGGTACATCGGGGGGTTATTCCGGTCTGGGCGGCATGTCCGGAACTTCGTCGGTTCAAGGCCTGTCACCTGACAAGTTCAGCTACTACGACCTGAGTTTCGCCGCTACCTGGACGGTCTTTGACGGATTCGCCAGGGAGTTCACCAACGCCGCTGCACGGTTTGGCGCCCGGGAGAGTGAAGCGGCCCATCAGGAGTCCAAACGGTTGCTGCTCAATGCGGTTGCCACGGGCTACTACTCCGCGCTTCTTGCCCTCGAACAGATTGACATTGCAGAAGCCGACGAGGCGTTCAATCTGCGGTTGTTGAAAGAGGCCAAGGCGCGCCGTCGCGTGGGTGCCGGTTCTTTGAGCGACGAGCTGAACTTCGAGGTGCGAGCCAACGCTGCAAGGACGGTGCTCATTCAAGCCAGGCAGAACAATGATGTCGCACTTATCGGGCTCGCGGCGCTCGTGGGACTGCCGGATGCCGCGTTTGCCGATGTCGTCGAGTTGGCCCGGCTCGAGCCGGAGTCGACTGGCGATCTTGTATCACCGGACGCCGAAACGCTCATCAAGTACGCACGGGCACAGCGCCCTGATGTGGCCTTGGGCCGTTACGCCGTCGAACGCGCCAAGACAGGCGTTGGTGTTGGGCGTGCCGCGTTCCTGCCCACTGTCAGCGCGCAGGCTGTACACAGTGCCAGCGACGAAAACGAGCAGTTCCACAGAGACGAGTTCTCCACTACCGTTGGAGTGACGGTCTCGTACAACCTCTTCTCGGGCGGCCTTCGCCGGGCAAGGCTTGCTGAAGCCAAAGCCGCTCTTACCGAAGCGGAACGGTCACTGGCAGCGGCCGAGATAGAAGTCGCCTCCGACGTGAGGCAGGCGATCGAAAGCCTCGAGGCGTCACAGGACAACCTCAAACTCCAGCGTGCGAACGCGGACTACGTCCAGCGCAACCGGGACCTTGTCGAGAAAGGGTACGCTGCCGGCCAGGCGTCGCTCGTTCGGCTCAACGAAGCCCAGCGCGACCTTATCGAAGCCCGCGCTCGCCTCGCGCTCGCTCGCGTATCGCTCCGCCAGGCATGGCACGACCTGCGAACCGCCACCGGCGAAACGCTCGAGCTGTTGGCAGAGTAGCCGGAGTTTAAGCACAGAAGATAGCGCGGCTCGCAACAGAGCGGAATCGTGGCTCAGCCGAATTGGGGGAGCAGGTCGCGTTGGAGCCGGAGCATCTCGTCGACGAGTTCAACCGCGTGCCGGTACGAGTCGACCGTCGGCTCCAGTAGCATCGTTTGAATCAGCTTGTCTTTCGACCGTTCTGCGAACGCCTCGACCAACAACTTGTGGATGCTTCCGTGCAGGCGAAGCATTGCAGCGATGGCTTCCGGCAACGGTTCCATCCGGCACGCTTCGAGCCCGTCGTCGTCAACCCTTGCCGGAACTTCCACGACCATATCGTCGGGCAGGTTCGGGATGGCCCCGTCGTTCTGAACGTTTATAGCGTCAAGCTCGTTCGCGACTCCACATGCCAGGCCTTCCATAATCGGCACGGCGAGCTCGCCCGAGGGTTTGAGTTCCACATCCTCGTCTGCCGGCTCAGGGGGCTCCGGTCGACGCCACGGGCGTGTGGTCTTGTCTCCGCTGAGCGAATACACGAACTCCGGCACGACTCCCGTCTCCCACGGATGCCCGTCGGCCGGGTCGTAGAAGTACTGCAGCTCGCTCGCAACGAACTCCTCCGCCCAGCGGATGTATTCGCCGTAATGGTTGGCCGCCGGCGACGGCCACAATCCGAACCGCCTGAACAGCACGCGGCCGAGCGCGATCTCGTGCCAGTCTGCAAGCCAGTCGCCCTCTCGTTCGATCTCGCGCAACCGCGGATAGAGATCCTCGCCCGTGCGCCGGTCACGCACCCATTGGAAAAACGTGAAATGGTTCATGCCGCATGCCCCGGCGTCCAACTGCTCGATAGGGATCTCCAACAGGTGCGAGAGTTGGCGAAGACCGTCAAAGACGCCGTGGCACAGTCCGACGTTACGAATAGCGGTAAGGCGCGTCAGCGCTTCGCAGATCTTGTGTTCCGGGTTGGTGAAGTTCAGCAGCACCCCGTCGGGACATACACGTTCCATCGTCCGGGCGATCTCCACCATCGGGCCCATGTTGCGCAATGCATGGAAGATGCCTCCCGGACCGCCGTTCTCGCCAAAGACCTGCCGGAAACCGTAGCTGCGAGGAACGTGGAAGTCCTGCGACCAGTACAAGTACCGGTCGACCTCTATCGCTGTGATGACAAAGTCCGCGCCCGCCAACGCCGAGTCAAGGTCGGTCGTGGACGTTATCGACGCGGTACGGCCGCACCTGTCCCGCAACTGTTGCGCAACACGTTCGCTCTCAACCAGCGCGTCGGCGACCTTGTCCATAAGGACCAGCGACAGGCCGCGTTCCGCAAGCGGATCGCTCAACATCAGGTCCCGAACCGTTCCCGGCCCGAACGACCGGCTCCCTGCACCTACAATCACCACTTTGACTGCGTCCATGATGCCTCCTTCCTGATCCTTACCCGACTATACAATACCGAGCCGTTGCGTTCAACCAAAAGCTCTTGCGCGATTTCGGACGTCTGTATGAGAATGCCTTTGACTCTCGGTGTACGTGCGATTATAATCGGCGGCAATCAGGGGGCGCGGAAGGTTGCGGCCGTTGAGAACTGGTGCAGCCGGGCGCGCTCGCAACAGGAGCGAGGAGTTTGAACAGATGCGGAATAGAGCAAACGTATTGGACCGGTCAATGTTCTTTCTTATAGTTGAGGCAATACTCTGTTGCATGATACTGGGGTTCTCTATCCGCGCGTTCGGACAGGAACTCGTCTCGATGCAGTCGGATGACGGCTCGGTCCATGTCAGCTTTCCCGAAACGGACCGCGGGCTGTTCTGCGACCGGTTCACCATAGCTATCGGCGACGACACTATCGAGTGCAACGGGTTCGCGTGCTCGTTCGCCGACGAGAAAACCACGGTCGCAAAAGCGGACTGGACAAGAAGCGACTCGCAGCTGACCGTCCGGCACGAGCTTTCGGACGGAAGCTCCGTTCTGGCCGATCTGTGGCTTGACGAGACAACACGTGCCCTACAATGCCGGTTCTCGCAGCTCGACAACGTGTCCCGAATCGAGGTCGGCGGGCTGCGTTCCGGCGTCCGGCGCTTGTACTGCGACTCCGGCTGGGTCGTCGAGCGCCCGTCGAAAGCTCACAGACGACCGCGCATCATGGCGGATTTCGTGGTGCTGCAGAGGGACGACGGATGGTTCGAGCTCCAGGCCTGCGACATGTCGGGCGGGTACAGGTTCGACCCGGCGGACAACCGCTGCTCGCTCTTCACGCTCCATCGGGTTCCCCAAGCCACGGTGACCATCCTGCTTGGCCGCGACGGCGTTCCCGACCTCGTGCGCAAGTATCGGCGCCTGGCGGACGCTTCCGCGCCGAGAACCATCGACAAGCTGGCGCACCGGTTCCTGCTCGACGACTGGACCGGGGTGCATACTCGAGAGACGGTGCAACAGCTCGAACGGTTGCGCTACTATGGGTGTACCCGGCTGGTGCTGCTGTTCCACAACTGGCAGCATTTCGGGTACGACGTGAAACTTCCTGACATATTTCCGCCCCACGAACGAGTCGGCGGGACTGCCGGCATGCGCGCGCTCGCCGAGTACTGCCGCGATCACAGTATTCCCTTCGGCTTGCACGACAACTACTCCGACATCTACCCCGACGCGCCCGGCTTCAAACAGGAATATGCGGGGCTGTTGCCGAAAGAGTGGCGACGTGAAGACAGGAAGTATTATCAAGGCTGGTTTAACCAGTCGAGCGGAGTGCGCGCATACGGCTGGGCGGCCGACGCAGTAAGCGATACCGCCAAACGCAACTTCGACCTGATCGGCAAGGCGTTCCCGACAACGACGTATTTCCTCGACGTCACCAGCTACTCGGATCCGAAACCGTTCGAGCATCCCGACGGTGTGTTCCACTCGCCGGCGGACGACCTTCGGTACGGTCGTGCTCTCTACGATCTCGCCAGAACCAGTTTCGGTGATGCGCCTGTCGTCGGTGAAGGCTGCACGCAGAAGTATCTCGGCGCTGTCGACGCCGCAGGATGCGACCTCTGGAGCCCCGACCGCTGGGGCGTCGACCCCGGCCCGGCCGACTGGGAATACTACCCGCTGTTCAACCTCGCGTTTCATCCGGAGGTCATCCTCTACGGTGTCGGCTACCCGGCACGGTACAAGCTCCCCAACATGGATTTCAGTGCTGACATCTTCAGCGAACAGTTTCTGGACGACTACCGCTCGACACGTATCCTGTTCGGCAACTCGGGGTTCTGGCAGACCGTCGCTATTAACCTGAGCATGGACGACGTACGCGTGATCAAGGAATACTATCTCAGTCTGCCGCTCGCAGAGCAGATCGAGCGTGCCGAAGTGGTATCAATAACCCTGCACGAAGACAACCTGCACCGCGTGCGCGTCGACTACGCGAACGGGCTCACTGTGTGGGTCAACCGCGGGTTCACCCCGTGGAAGGTCGAGGAGTACGTTCTGCCGCAATACGGCGTGATGGTCAAGGGAGACGATTTCTTTCAGGCGACCATCTCGATGTGGAACTCGCGCGTTGATGTAGTCGAGTCGGAGTCGTTGCTGTTCCTCGACGCCCGAAGTCGCCGCTGCACGAACAATGGCGTGACCACCGATGGAATGCTCGCTGTCGAAAGAACTCCCGACACCGTCATCGTCCGGCCTATCGACCGCGTGACATACGCCTCGATAGACTTCCAGAAGCTCCAGCCCGACCGCGACTTCAACAACGCCACGGTGACCGTTATGGGCTGGAACGACGAGAAGCTGCGCGAGTTCGCGATCAACGGATCGACAGTCACGCTCGACGAATCGACACCGTTGAAAGTCGTTACGGATAAGCTGCAAGAAGGAACCCGCACGCCGTTCAGCTATTACCCCTACTACGTGGTCACGCCACGATCGTAGGTTCTTCTCTCTTCTTCGGCGGTGTGATGGGCTGACCGCTCAGCCGGTCGGCAGGCTGCGGACCGTGATCGACCCGTTCGATGTCGTGAGCCTCACTCTCGGGCCGCCGTCGCCCACTGTGCCCGATACGTGTTCACGCTCGACGGCCCCGCTGACCGTGATCGGGAACTCTGTCGAGACACGGCCGTTCGACGTATGTGCATCGAGATCGAACGAACTCGTCTCAGGAAGCGAGAGCGTGATGGATCCGTTCGACGTTCGACAGGAGACGTTATCAGAACCTCCGAGCGGGTCGCGGCGCACGACTTTTATGGTCCCGTTGGACGTCTTCGCCTCAACGTCGCCCGATACGTCGACCAGAGATACCGTTCCGTTACTGGTGGTGGCGACCACGGCCCCTGTCACCTCTTCACAAAGCAGTTTCCCGTTCGAGCTATGGAGCCTCACCGCGCCGTCTATATCGTCTACCGCGATCGCTCCGTTGGACGTGTGCAGCGCCAGCTCGGCTTCCTGCGGTACCTGGATCTCGTAGGTCGTTGACAAACTTACATGTCGTCTGTTCCGAGGATAGAGTGTTTTTACCTTTACCGCATTCTCATCACCCGAGATCCTGATTTTCAGTTCCGCAAAATACCTCTCCGCTTCCTCTACCGTCCTGAACGGGCGGCTCGAACCGAACCGAATGCCAAGGATGCTGACCGACCAGGGGTGGACTCGCATCCGTTTGACGGCTTTGATCCGGACTTCCGGCCGATCCCACGACCACACGGTGATGTTGCCGTTGGAGTTCGCCGTCTCGACATAACCGCCGCGCCGAAGCGGCAGTTCCTTCGTTACGGTTTGCGTGTGCTCGCCGTTTATGCTCTTGAAATGCGCCTGCTCGGCCCCTTCACAATTATCACCCTCGCAATCATCATCCTCGGAATCGCGTTCTTTGGACGGCTTCCTGCCGAAGTTGAGGTAGGGCGGGGCTGGCGGATCCATGATTGGGCCATACGGCGGGAACGGGCTCAACACAACCTCAACCGCGCCGCCGGCCGCTCGTTCCACGGCTTGAATAGACCCGGAAAGTGTCCCGAACGCTACGTCAAAGACGCTGCCGATGATGCTGAACCCGTCATCGCGTATCCGCGTCTCCACCTCATGCGGTATCTCAAGCCAACAGAATCCAACGTTGGTGACACCTCGCACCAGTTCGCGACCCGTCCCGAACGGCGACAAGCTCTGGCCCGCAGCCTCATCTCCTCTCGATGCACTGTGTGTGATACAGCCAGCGAGAAGAAACGAAAGGCAAACAGTCAGCGCCAGCACACAGCTTCTCTGCAACCCTCTTCCTTTGAGTCTCATGGTCCTCGTTCTCCCTCCTTCAGTTTGCGCGGTTTTCGCAGTTTCCGGCCGGCGAATCTGGCGCATTCAGAATCCACCCGGAAACCTCTCATGTACCTTCATCCCCGGTCTTGGGTAAAAGGTTCCCATCGCCCGTCATTATTCCGCCGGCTCAACCTGCTCGTCAACGTGCTCCGAAGACGCAACCGGTGCGACCGCAGGTACGGGCACGAGCCCGATACCGTCACGCGACCCGAACCTCGTCAGTACAACCGCACCAAGTCCCGCCATGACCAGCACGAGTTTGACCACCCACCCAACGACGGGCACCAGTGGGATCAGTGCGAGCAAGAGCATGCCGATGGTTACGTCTATATACGGCCTGTAAGAGTTTCGGCGGACGGCTGACCGGATCATGTAACCGATTCTGTGGGCAACGACTGTCTGGGCAACTACCCATGCTATCACAAACGCCAGCGGAACCAAGAGTATGCCGATACACGTAATTGCAAGGATGATGAAAAGCAGCGGCAATGCTACCAGGGCTCCACCACCGACCAATCCCGAAACGAGCGGGTTGCGCACAAGCTGGTCTCCAATCTTTATGATGCCACCGGGCATGAGGGCCACAACAAGGTAGGCAAGCAGAAGTGACGCCACCACGTTCAAGAGCTCCAGCAGAAACAGTGTTACGATCGTCGGCCCGGCCAAAGCCGGAACGACATACGCGATCGGACCGGATATGGCAACTGTGTCACCCTTTACGCCCTCGCCGGGATCAATTACTGAGCCAAGAATACTCACCGCCTCACCATCAACTGTTGCTCCTTCCTTGACCACGATATTGCCAAGGATGGATACGAGCTCGCCCCTTACAATGGCCTCCTCACCAAGCTCGATACTTCCCAGGATCGTTACAACATCATTCGCATAGCCCTCTAATTCCACTCCTCCTACGATAACGACGAGTTCGCCTACAGCCTTGTCACGCGGAATTCTCAGGGTCCTGCCACTGATTACCCGGTTGGGCCGTTGTGTCCAGCTATCGCCAAACCGTTCTGTCATCGTCTCGGCCGGTGTGCGTCGCACCTCGATCATGGTGACTTGCGAGCTGGACACGTTCCCAACATCCTCTGCTTCAGGTGCCTCTTCCACGTGTGGGGCATCGCCTGTCTCTGGTTCCGGCAGGCTCTCCCGTTCCTCAACTTGGACGTCTTCTTCCGGCTCTTCCGGCGACGGTGTTGCAGACTCCGTGATTTCGAGGTCTGGCTCGGCTGGCGCGACTTCCTGACCCATCGCACCCCCGCCCAGCAACGCAAGCGCCAGAACAACCATGAGCAGCTTCTTCATCTCTTCTCCTCCTCAGTAAAGGGTGCAGTTACATGTTATGCCAACTCGCGCGACCTTGCTGCAAAAAGGGTTGCTGCCAACGCGCACGCTACGGCAATCGCAACACAAAGTGTCGCTGTGGCGTTTGCGTTTCCTAGCTTGACAAGTTCGATCACTACAGTGAGGCAAATATCGGCAACGTGAACCAGTTTCAACACCGCCTCTTTCAATGGTCCCACCGGTACGCCCACCCGAACGCCATCGGCCAGGAACCGAACGAGCAGGCTCTTGGCCACGGAGAACACGAACGCCAGTCCCGCCACCGTGATCAGAAAAGAGGCAGCAGCCGCTATTCGTTCGGTGGACGATCGGCCGGGCGCGGGCAGCGTCTCGATCCGCGCCATAACCCCATCCGCAAAGGACGGGGACGGTCTCTCCAGGGGAGCGTCTTTGAGGCCCGACGCGAGAAGGTATCCTTCAAGTTCCGCCGCGCACGCGCTGCACTCTCGCGCGTGGGCGCGTAACGCCTCCACCTGATCTCCGGCCAAATCCTGGGTCAGCGCCAGGTCTCTTGCTTCTGGACACTTCATGACACCACCACCTCCGTCACGGCCAGATCAGGCCATTCCCTTGTGATTATTTCTCGCAACATGAGCCTGCCGCGTCTGATTCGCGTTTTCACCGTCGCTACACGCAGACGCAGCATAGCCGATATCTCCTTGCACTCCAGACCTTCCATATGAAACAGCGTCACCGGCAGCCGGTACTTGTCGTCAAGCATCCGCAACGCGGTCTCCATCACGTCGCGCAGTTCCGATGACGACGCGCGCTCGCGCGGGCCGGGCCCCCGTTCGGGCAGGTCGGTTCGCGCGCTGTCAGAGTCTATCGACACCGCTACCCGCGACGACGATTTCCTGAGCGCGTCTATGCAGGCGTTCGAGGCTATCCGGTATATCCACTTCTTGAACGAGGAATCCGGACGGAACGTCGCCAGCGCTGCGTACGCTTTGACGAACGCAGTTTGAGTGCAATCTTCCGCGTCCTGCCGGTTTCTCACCACCCTGAGACACAGCGTGAAGACCGCCCGCTCGTAACGCTCCACCAGCAGGCGGAACCTGTCCCGGTCGCCGCCAAGGACTTCTTTCACGATCCCCGTGTCGGTATCGTGAGCTACCGTTGCTGTCCCCAGTTCCCCCACCGATACCCCGCACAGTTGGAATGCAACAACCATCTACTTGACCGCTCCCGAGCTGAGCCTATCATAATCTCCGCTATATTCAACTGCCTCTGTCCCATACTACGCATCACCGGCCGCTCAGGTTTCATGGTTCTCCAAGGCTGACCCGATGGGTTATCCGGGCACCCCTCTTGGTGAAGCCGCTGCTCAAGCGATCTTAGGCATCAGTATAACACACCAGGTAGAAACAGGTTGCGCTTGACCCAGTCCTATAGGGCGCGTATCATGAAGTCGCGAAAGAGGGTATGCCGTGACCAATATCGATACGAAACCGCTGGGATACGGGCTGATTGGATGCGGGGCGTTCGGTCAGTTCTGTCTCGAACAGTACCGGTCGCTCGAAGACGTCCGCTGCGTTGCGGTCGCGGACGTTCAGCCGGAGGCCGCGCGGTCCGTCGCGGAGACCTTCGGCCTCGAAGCGTGCGACAGTTCCGAAACCCTGCTGGCGCGCGATGACGTGGACATCGTTCACATCGCCACACCGCCGTTGACGCACAAGCAACTGGCCCTGGCCGCTCTACGGTCGGGCAAACACGTGCTGTGCGAGAAACCGCTTGCCGTCGACCTCGGCGATGCCAGAGACATGGTTGCCGCCGCACGAGACAACGACCGGCTGCTTGCAGTCAACCTGATCATGCGGTACAACCCTATCTGCGAGTCCGTCAAACGCGTCGTGGACGAAGGTCTGCTCGGGGAGCCGCTGCACGGCTTCTTCGAGAACTACGCAAAAGACGAGCCGCTGCCGCCCGATCACTGGTTCTGGGACCGGGACAAGAGCGGCGGCATCTTCATCGAGCACGGCGTCCATTTCTTCGACCTCTTTCAGTGGTGGCTCGGTCCCGGCCGGGTGACGGCCGCCCGGGAAACGACCCGGCCCGGCGCCGAGATCGTCGAGCAGGTGAACTGCACCGCATCATACGGCGACGTCCTTGTGAACTTCTATCA
>CAZGCA010000065.1:0-34286 GCA_964524145.1 uncultured bacterium
GTCGGTGACAATGCAGTAATAACGGCCTTCATCGGCAAACTGGCACGCAGGGATGGTGTAGGTCGTTCCAGTGCCGAGCACACTGGGTTCGCCCTCTTTCTTCCACTCGATGGTCTCGTTGTATAACCCTTCAGGGCGGACTTCGACTCCGAACGCGCAGGGGTCGCCTTCGAGTACCCACCAGGGGATCTCCGGTCCGGTGACGTTGATCTGGGGAGTGGCAGTTTCGACGATGCCCTGCCGGGTCTGTGTGCCCAAGTCGTTCCAGGACCCGCTGCCTGTTATCTCGCCGTGGTCCTCGCCGTCGCCCGCGTCGTTCGGCTCCTCCGAGGCCCAGCTGGCGTACATGCCCGGTACCACGCTGCCTGTATCATCGCCGTTCCAGAAGTCCGCGCCGTCCTCGACCCATTCCCAGACACCTTCGACGGCGATATCGTTCGCACCGGTCCAGCCGCCGGAGATGTTGATCGAGAGCCACACGTTCTCATCTTCGTCGTTGATGGTGACGAGGTACCCGCCGAGCGCCTCGGCTTCGGCTTTGGCCTCCGGCCATGTCATCGAGGCCGAACGTTTGTAATAGTGTCCGTTGGCCGGGTAACGTCGCCAATCGCCTTCAAGGTAGGGGCTTTCGCCCTCGCCAGTACCCGCTGTCAGGTAAGAACCGGCGATGATCGCTGTGGACTGGCTCGCACTTGACCAGCTCAGTTGGGCCACGGCTCCGCCGCCCTGCTCATAGTATTCCATCTTGATAGTGTACTGCTGTGCGGCGACGAGTGCCGCGTCGGTCATGTAGCTGTCCACGGTCGGCGAGTGGTCGGTCCAGTTATTGATGACGAGTTGATCGTCTATCCACAACCTGACACCATCATCGCACCTGGTAATGAAGGTGTAGACCTCCGAATACGCCGGTTCGACTGTCCCGGTCCATCGCACCGAGAACGTGTCGGCCCCCAGTCGCGCGTCCGGCGAACCATCACCCCATGCGAAATTGACCGTCGTGTCGATCCGCGTAAAGACAAGATCGCTCAGGTTGGTTCCATCGAAATACTCGCCGAACAGCCCTGGCTCCGCCAGAGCGGTCTGCGCGGCCATAACGGATGCGCAGAAGAGCAGTACTGCTGCTATCTTGGTTGCAGTTCTCATTGCGTTGACCCTCCCTCCTTCTACGAGGCTGGACTACAAAGCTCTCAAGACAATACCTGACTTCCTCGATTCAATGGCCGAACGCACCCACCTCCTTTCCCCTCATCGATCCCCTTCATCGACTATGCTACTACTGTAGCACCTCGATAGCAATCTGTCAACATCTTTTTCTTGTCCGGAGACCACCGTTTTCGCGATGACGGTCGTCTCCTTCTTGGCGCCTTGTGGTCACTAATTCCGCGTCAGTACTCGACTTCGATCGCGACCTTCCCATCATATCCGGTAACGTCCACATCGCCTCGGGCCGGGTCCACGTGCGGATGCGGCTTGCCGTTGACCCGCACGGCCTTGATTTCGCGTTTCTTGGGATGTCGGAATCGGACGAGTATTCGGCCGGGATCATCTGCGAGGTCCAGGGACACTTCCGCTCTTATAACGTCCTTCTTCGTGGACGCCCGATAGCGGACGCTGACTTTCCCGAAACGCGTGGCGACGTCGCGCGCCTCGAACACCTCCGGTTGTCCGAACCATGCGCGCGGAATGGCGCGTCCCAAGTGCAACAGGTCGCCCGAAGTGTAGACGAACATGTAGCGCAGCCACGCTACGGCGTTAGACTCGTCGCTCGTCTTGAAAATGGCTGAGTTCGAATAGCCGAGCACGGGCATGGGGTGTTCCGCCATGGCGTTAATCTCTTGCCGGTAACACGCGCACCAGGCGTTGTAGAACATCCATATGTAGAGTTCGGGCTCGTCGCGGTCGATGTACGGCAGCAGCCCGGCAAGCAGGTTTGGCTGGCAGGAGAACCCCGCGCGGTCGAACCAGGTCGTCTCGAAATCGGGAATATCGTACCCGTACGGCCATTTCACGTAGCGGTTCTCCTGAAAATCGTCGAGTATCCACTGAGCCTCACGGCCGTGCACATCGTACAACCCCGAGATGAGCAGGTATACGGCTCCTTCCAGCGTTTCCCGGATCCAGCCGACCTCGCGGCCGCGCCGGTACAAGCGGCTCGGATAGTACGGTATCCAGCGGCCGTCGCGCAGACGGACGAGAGGCGAGTAGCGCCGCATGGTTTCAAAACCCTTTACGAGATCGCTCCGGTAGGCGTCGGCTTCCCGGCGAATGCGTGACGCCTCGGGATGATCGATTGCCTCGAGCGCGCGAGCCGCCCACTCGACACCGCGCCAGGTGAGAGAGTTGGTTGAAAGCCAGTAGTAGAAGTCGGTCACGTCCTCGAGGCTGCCGGCTGGCAGGAAACCGTGCTCCCAGCCCCGGGAATGGGGCAAAGCGGTCATGGTGTTGCGGCGCTGACGAAACACCCAGTCGGCGCCTGCGATGACGGCGTCCGCAACGCCTTGAAACCAGTCTTCGTCGCGGGTCAAGAAGAAGTGCTCGCACAAACACCAGAGCACCCACCCGTGGTGCTGGTTGTAGGCTCCGGATTCGAAACCTCCCGCCCCGTAGAACATCCCGTCATAGTCCGTGAAGTTGCCGGGTTGCGGAACCGTACCCTGGTACTTGAGCCATATTCGGAGCCTCCGCCGTGCCTCGTCGTGGAGACCGCGCTCGTCGAGGTCGTGAACGATCATGCAGGCTTCGTTGCTGAAGTTGCCGTAGAGAGACGTCCCGACAGACGTGTTTATCAGACCACTGCCATCGGGCATCTCGAAGTCGGTTATCAGCACGTGCGCCAGATGCGCGGTATGAAGCGCGCTCAGCTGCAGTTCCGGGGTCTCGAGTCGAGCCCCCCGACGCCCGACCTCTTGCCAGTAGTCCATAACCTCTCGGTAGCATTGCCCGAAATCCAGATCTTCGAGCGCCTGGAGCTCCTCCGTAGTCTCCAGGGCAACGAAGGGAATCCTTAGGACAGCCTCGCACCTCTCGCCTGGGTTCAGGCGCTGCTTGATCGTCGGCCCAACGCCATCTTCCGCGATCTCCATCGTCGTTTGCAGAGTGCTTCGCAGGACGGAGCTGCTTTTCCATCGGCTGAGTATTTGGTTACCGGAAACGGAGAGCTGCTGTCGTGGGCTGGTCGGCACGAGATAGTCGTCGTGAGCCCGTGGAGACTGCAACCGGTTTTGTGACCGTCCGGAAACCTGCGAGTAGTTGATGGGCAGTGTTGCGAGAACGGGCTCATTACCGTCGTTGCGAAACCGGAACCGTACAAGCGCAACCATGGGGTCGTCCCCCGTCCACCGGCCGGTCTCGATCGAGGTCAGCAGCGGGACGGCGAACGATTTCTGCTCTACCACTACACCGCCCCGTCGGGTGTGAATGTTGTAAGTCAGTACCGGTTCCGGGTCCGGGAAACGCGCGAGCACTTGTCGCTTCTCCAAGCCGAAGAAGAACCGGGCTGTGCCGTTGCTCTTGAAACGCGATGTGTCCTTGCCGGGCACACGTGTGACGTTGTCTTTGTGGAGAACGATGTCTCCATTGGGTTCGATCCAGAACCGCTGGCGGGCGCGAGGACACCCTATGTTGTAACCGACGCTGTGGGGGTGCGGCTGGCCGTAGAAGGCGCCGGCGAAGCTTTGTTCGGCATGCTCCAAAACACGTTGGCTTAGCGTTGTGGCGTCCGCATTCCGGGCGCGGTACTCGGCGAACGTGGTCGGGTCGTCGGTACGCGTTATGAAGACGCCATAATCTTCAGACCAGATCGGACCTTCTTCTTCAAGGCCGGCAAGGGAAATGGTGAAAGCGTCGTCGTCCAGCTCGAACGTCACAAGACCGTCGTCCCCGGAGTATCGATGGGAGGGAATCATGTGTCTAAGCGTGACCTCGAACCGGTGTGCGTCTCCCCCACCCCGTTCAACCGTGTCCTCACCAACTGTGACGCCCTCGATGGGCGTCATTGTTTCGATATAGGCGTTGTAGCCGGTGAGGCGCACCCGTTTGGCCGGAGTGTCGCGGCCTGCGTCAACCGCTACGCGCAGAACGCTGCGGGCCGGCTGGGACGCGGTGAAAACCGCCACCTTCCGAATGGCTTTCGGGTCCGGCACTTCCACGCGGCACCCAAGCGTGCGCCGATACCGGACGTCGTATTCCGCTGCCTTGGAGAATTCCTCCTTCAATCCCTGGAATTCAATCCAGACGCGCCGGTCCTCGCTATGGGAGACCGTTATCGCAGCCTTCTGCCAGTCCACGTTGAACCAGTCGTCCTGCGGCATCCATCCGAGTGTAAACGGATGTGTGGTCTCACCCCATCTCGCCATGGGCACCTCGGGCCACACCTTGCGGAGATATGACAATCCGACGTCGTCGGGGATCTTGTCCTCGAACTCGACCATGACCCGGACGATGTCGCGGGGTTCTTCGAACCGGGTTTCGCCGGGCGGGGTGTTAGGAAGTGCAAATGGTGTGATGTCGACGGCATCAAGGTTCATACTGGATCTCCTGTGCCCGGCTGAGAGTCGCGTCTTATTAGCTTCCGTTCCTGATGCCAACACAAGCGTGCTCACAACCACTGCCGCAAGAAGCACTCCTCCTGATTGGAATATGCACGCTCGTGATTCGCTCCCCATGGTTCGGGTTGCTCCGTCTATTAATGCAAGACTTAACGAAGAACCCACTGCCAGTGCGCCCTGCACATCCGCTTGAGAATCGTGCTCAGTTTGGTCCAAGTCCGTTGGCAGCGGGCCTTGTGAGAAGTCTACTCCCGCAGGATAGTGAAGTCAACACAGCAGAACGGTTCTCAAGACTTCTTGGCCATGTTCTTTGCTCTCCCGCAGGCTGTCAACATGCGCCACGGGTTGACGCGAACGCGCAGGATACGGTACTATCCAGCGACGATCAAGGCAAGCTCTCCTGTATCGAACATGGCGTGGCAAGGTTCCGCAGCCGTGTTTGTGACTTTTACTAGTGGTGAGAACGTGCTCCGACTCTATGAATTCCGGGTCGTCGGACTGCGATCAACGATCGCTGCCGCTTAATGAACGGCCATTGGGACTTGTGAAGGACGCACTTCTTGTCCTGGTGGACGGTTCTTTTTTGGGGAGGTTCTGATGGCAAGGTGGTTCCTGGCGTTGACAAGCGTCGCGGTCATCTGTGCAGTACCCTTGTGTGCAACGGCCCAGGAGACAGCAGAAGCAGAACGGGTGCTGACGTGGGAGACGCTGCCGCCATTGCCGGACCCGATCGGGTACGCGGGAGTCTACGCCGGGGTAAGCAACGGGGCCCTCATCGTGGCGGGCGGCGCGAATTTCCCGACAGCACCGCCCTGGGACGATGGACAGAAGGTCTGGCATGACTCGATCTTCGTGCTCACGCAAGAGGATGGTCAATGGCAACGGGTCGGCCGGCTTCCTCGGCCGTTAGCCTATGGCGTTTCATTGACCGTCGAAGGTGGCGTGCTCTGCATCGGCGGCGGAGACGCAAACCGGCATTACGCCGACGTGTTCCTGCTGAGCTGGACAGGCGACGCGATCGAGTTGGTCGAGCTTGCTTCCCTGCCGAAACCGGTTGCATTCATGTGCGGAGCGATGCTCGATGATTCGACAATATGTGTTGCCGGGGGCCGCGCACAGCCGGATTCACCGAACACGCTGAACACCTTCTGGACGTTGGATCTCTCCGAATCCGAGCCGCAATGGGAGGATCTGGAACCCTGGCCCGGGCGCCCGCGGATGCTTGCTGTGGCCGGTGTGCAGGACGGGGCGTTCATCCTTCTAAGCGGCGTTGACCTTGTTCCAGACGACGATGGCCAGCCGAAACGGGAGTACCTTCGCGATGGCTACAAGTATCAACCTCGTGAGGGGTGGAAACATACCGCAGACATCCCCAACCCGGTTGCTGCGGCACCTACCCCGGCGGTACCGTACGGCCAAAGCCACCTGCTGATTCTTGGCGGTGACAGTGGAGTCGACGCCGACAAGGACTTGCGCGAGGCGCACCCCGGGTTCTCAACCGATATTCTGGCGTACCACACGATCACCAACACCTGGATCAGGACGGGGGTTCTTCCCAAGAATCCCGAGCAGGGAGTGTGGCCGCCGGTGACGACAGTCACGACAGAATGGAACGGCCGAATCATCGTCCCGAGCGGAGAAGCGCGTCCCGGCATTCGCACGCCTCAGATGCTCGCGGGGAAACTGTTCGTGCGCAAATCAGGCTTCAAGCGGCTGGATTACGTGGCGCTCGTGCTGTATCTCGGGGCGATGGTCTGCATAGGGTTCTACTTCCTCGGACGCGAGAAGAGCACCGAGGACTTCTTCCTGGGCGGGAGGCGTGTGCCCTGGTGGGCTGCGGGCCTGAGCATTTTTGGAACGCAGCTCAGCGCGATAACCTATATGTCCTTTCCCGCCAAGACCTACGCCACGGACTGGGCGTATTTCCTGAACAACATGGGTACCCTGGTTATTGCCCCGCTTGTCATCTGGCTCTATCTTCCGTTCTTCCGCCGCCTGAACGTCACGACCGCGTATGAGTATCTCGAGAGACGATTCAACGTCGGTGTGCGGATGGTTGGGAGCGCCGTCTACATACTGCTCCAACTTGGCCGGATGGGCTTTGTTCTTTTCTTACCGGCGATGGCGCTGTCGGCCGTCACGGGACTGAGCGTTCACGTGAGCATCCTGCTCATGGGCGTTCTCGCAACGCTCTATACCGTGCTCGGCGGGATTGAGGCGGTGATTTGGACGGATGTTCTTCAGGTGGTTGTGCTCGCGGGAGGCGCGATTGTGGCGCTGGTGACGGTGGTATTCGATGCAGGGGGTCTCGGAGAAGTCATCTCGATAGCCCAGGGCGATGCCAAGCTGCGAGCGTTCATCTTGTCATGGGATCTGACCGGCCCAACCACGTTTGTCATTGTTCTGAGCGTTGTGGGCGGTTTGGTCGGTTCGACGTCCAACCAGAGCGTCGTGCAGCGGTATCTGACCACACGCAGCGAGAAAGAAGCGGCACAAGCGATCTGGGCCAACGCGGTGCTGTCCGTGCTGGCCACCCTCATCTTCTTCGCGTTGGGAACGGCGTTGTTCGCGTTCTACAAAACTCACCCGGACCGTCTGAATCCCGCCCTTCAGACTGACGCGGTCTTTCCCTGGTTTATCGCCGAGCAGTTGCCCGCAGGAGTTTCCGGGATTGTGATCGCCGGCCTGTTTGCGGCGGCCATGTCAAGCCTGGACAGCTGCATGAACAGCGTAGCGACTGTGGTGACGACGGACTTCCTCAAGCGCTTGGTTCCGAACGTCTCAGACCGCCGTTGGCTGAAAGTTGCCCGTCTGCTTACACTTGTTCTAGGTGTCATTGGCAGCGTGACAGCCCTGTTGCTCGCGACGTACGACATCAGATCGATCTGGGACCAGTACATCAAGATCATGGCGTTGTTTAGCGGGGGGCTGGCCGGGCTGTTCGCGCTGGGCATTTTCACGCGTCGTGCGCACGGCACGGGCGCTCTCATAGGTGTACCCGCCAGCGTCCTGGCGCTCTACCTGGTGCAGCGCCACACGGCGCTTCATTTCTTTCTATGGTCGACGGTCGGCATCGTCACCTGCTTTGTGGTCGGCTATCTGTGCAGCCTATGGATCCCTGCTGAGAAGCGGCCGTTGGACGGTCTGACCCTCCACTCCACGATACGGTTTCCCGGCAACAGACAGACCCGTACGGACTAACGAGTTGGAACCCGCGCCGTTCCGACATGGTACGGGTGTCGGGATGCGTGCTGGCAGGTGGGGAGCACGAATCGGCAGCGGTAGTGTGATACAATACCCGTGACGAAACGATTCTTGTGTCCGGGACGAAGAGATGGCGTTAAGACTCGGCACCCTGGTTGTCTGCGGCGAGATAATCAACACGAGAAGGAACTCGGTCCACGGTTGGCTCGGCCTTCGAGGCTCGGAACGGCCGATGGTACTGCAACTGACGGGCACTTGCGGGCCCGACCTCGCAGGAAGGCATATTCGCTTCGAGGTTCGGGAACAAGGCGAAGATGGTTCGGAGGAGGAACGCGACCTCTCGATGGTGGCGTGGCAGCAGATCGGTCCCACGGGCGTGATGACCGCTGCACGCAAGGTGAGGGTTGCCGACTGTTCGCCGGAAGAACTCTACATACGCAGCAAGCTCGGGGAACCGCCGCCGACGCAATGGAAACGTTGTCTCTACCTCGAATGGTTTAGCCAGGACGGGCGGGTTGTGCTTGAACTTGTCGACCCGATCATCGAGTTTGTCGATTCGGATGAGGCGGAGGATGAAGGTGCATCGGAGGAACTTCCGCTGGCTCCGGAGCACTTGGAGGAAGAGTCCGACGCGACCGGCCTCGGTGTGACGAGCGTTCGGATCGACGACGAAGGGAACGTGGAGGTCAACGACGTCCGTCTGCCGGTTGCGGGGCCGGACGAGATAGCGGACGACGCGAGGGACGCTGCATATGTGGCGATTCCCGAAGAGCTTCAACGTCAGTTGGATCGCGAGGCGTTCGAGGTCGATTGGGCGCTCGAAGCCGAGGACGGCAAGTCTGATGTCATCCGGGAATGCGAATTGATCGACGAGTTGATCCAGCGCGATGGTGAGCCTGTAGGCTCGATCTTCGATAGGCGGGATAAGCTTCCCTCGCCGGACGATCTCGACGACAAGGAAGTGGCACGGGTCTTCAAGTCAGTGCTCGCCGAGTTGGCTCTATGTCACATCGCGCTGGACATGTGTGAGCACTTTACCCCTCGCGAGGCATACCGGTTGCTGCTAGATGAGATATTCAAAGAGCCAAGTCTTCATCCCGAGCTTCGGCGGACGCAATGGGTGCAGCATTTCATGACGTCTGAATACTGCAAAGAGTGTGAAGCCGAGATGGACCGCGAGTTTGAAGAGTACGAGCGCCGGCGTAGGGAAAACCCGGAACAGATGTCCGAGGACGAGAACGCTTCCAGTTGATCGGTTAGGTCGCGCAAACGCGTTGTCGAGAGACCCTACTTCTGGATGGCCTTCAGCAGGTTGAGGATAAGCGATTCGAGGTCCCGGGCATCTTCCGGCTGACTCAGTCCGAGGCGGACGATGACGAGGTTGCGGGACGGAATTATCGTAACACTTTGGGCTTCGTAACCCAGAGCGGAATAGGCGTCCGCAGGTATGGGTGCTCCGCCTGCTTCTCGTCGAGTTTGCCCGATTGTCCAGAAGAGCGCGCCATACTCGCCTTGAGGTGCTGACGGCGTCGGGGTGCTGCTGTACGTCACCCATCCTTCGGGAAGGATCCGCTCCCCTTCCCAGAGACCGTCATTCAGGTAGAGCAAGCCGAAGCGAGCCCAGTCCCTCGCAGTGGCATACATAAACGATGAGCCGACAAAGGTCCCGGACGCGTCGGGTTCCATAACCGCGCTGCGCATGCCAATCTTGTCAAACAAAGCGCGGCGCGGAAATGCAAAATAGTCGGCGCGGGTCCCTCCGACGGCGTCGCGTATGATGCGCGCGATGATATTGGCGGTTCCGCTGGAGTAGTACCAGGTGCTGTCCGGTTCCTTATCGAGTGGCTTGTCGGCTGCATAGGCTGCGACGTCGCTGCAGGCGCTGCCGAAGAGCATGGCCGTCAGATCGGTGAGCCCCTCGCTCCATTCCAGCCCGCTGCTCATGCGGAGCAACTGGTCCAGGGTGATGGCTCGGCGAGGATCGTCCGGCTTGCTCCATTCGGGCACAGGAGCCGGCTCCTCTATGGACAACTTTCCCTGGCCGACAAGGATGCCAACCAACGCGTTTGTGACTGACTTTGTCATCGACCACCCGATAAGAGGCATTTCCTTATTGAAACCAGGAGCATAACGCTCTGCGATGATATGGCCTTCGTAGACGACAACAACGGCTCTCGTTCCACGCCGCCGTTTCGGATCGGGTTCGGAAAAGGCTTCGTCCAAAGCGTCCTCAAGCTTCTGCTCGTCAACGCACGACGGGAGATCCCCCTTCGCACCCATCTCTCCCGTAGGCCATGGAAGGTCTTGCTGATTGGGCGGTATCGGCGTGAGGTCGCCCGTAACCTGCGACCGGATTTGCTCCTCGGACGTTCCGGCCAGGAGCGTACAGCCGAGCCCTGCGCGAAAAACGGCGCGTCTCTTGATGACTCCCAATGCTGTCGTGGTAACCGATTTGGTCTCGCGGTCGACTTCTGCATTGACAGATCTAAAGAATCGTGAGCCAAGATCCTCGCTCAGGACAGACTCTGGGGCCCGCTTTGAGATGAAAACGGCGGAACAGAGTATCTTCGCCTTGTATCCTGCCGCAACGGTTGCGGCGCGTACGAGAACATAACCACCGCATCCGAGCAGGAGGACAGCAATGATGCCCACTCCTAACAGGATGTTTCGTTTCGATCGCTTCATTGCATGCCTTTCACGGGTACAGGCAGGCGCTTGGCTGCCGCCCCTCTCGTGGACACATCCGGTCGCTGCCCTTCAACATATCCGAGTGAACCATTCTACTTCACCTGCTGAGTGTGATACAAGAGCGTGACAACGCGAAAACGGCCACCGTTGACGTATGGCGAGCATCTCTGATAGCCTTGTTGGCAGGGCACGGTGCGGGTGACTACATAGGTGGTTGTACCAATTGTGGAAGCGGTGACAAAAGAAGCACTTGGGGGCTTGCTCAGCCAGAGGACGGTTATCGTCGGTATCGGGAACGATATGCGCGGTGACGACGCCTTCGGTCCGATGGTGGTGGAGAGGCTGCGCGGCCGAGTCTGGGCGGATCTGATAGACGCCGGAGTCAGCCCGGAGAACTGTCTCGGAAAGCTTTCTGCACTCAAACCACGCGTGGTTCTTCTTGTTGACGCAGTGGATTTCGATTGCGCACCAGGCGACATGGTGTTGCTTGATCCCGCGAAACTCGAGACCACCTCGTTCGGCACGCACGCGTCATCGTTGGCGCTTCTCGAACAGTTCCTCTCGACGGAGGGGGTGACACGGATAGCGTTACTGGCCGTGCAGCCCAAGAACTGGCAATTTGGCGACGCCGTTTCGGACGAGGTGGCTGCGGCTGTCGAGAAGGTGATCGGTCTTATCGAGGAGGCCGATAGGGGTTCGGCCGCCGGCGGACAGTGAAGAACGCCGGCGGCCTGTAGGAGATAAGCTAGGCGATGAAAGCCGTCACCTGCCGGCACTTCGGGCAGAGTATGCGGACCTTATCGCCCCTTCGAAGCGGCTGCACAGTCTCCTCGGTCGGTTTGTCGGCGATCGAGAGATTCTGCAGCGTAGTGAGCATGAGCGTGGGATTGGCAAATGCCAGGGGGCCGAGCCGCTCGGCGACCCACCTTACGTGATCTTCCGCGCTTATAACGGTGTCGCATGTCTCGCAGATGAGCAGTTTCTTCTCCTGCGTCTCGCGCAGTTCGTCCCTGTTTGTTGTCGTGAACTCGTACTCCTTGGTGAGCTCGATACCTTTCTCCGTTATGCAGTTCACGTGACACTGTTCGCAGTAGATGCATCGGTCGAGGTACAGCGTGAACCGTCTCATCTTCTCATCGACATCGTCGACCATCTCGATCGCGCCAGCCGGACACACGTTGAAACAGGCCCCGCACCCGACACATTCCTCATCGCTGTACCGGGGTCTCCCTCTGAATCCGTCCGGAATCGGTGGCGGCTCAGCAGGGAACTTCGAGGTATACGGCCCTGTGACAACGGCGATTACTGCTTCTTTGAGTTCACGTAGTTTAGGAAGCCACATTACTCTATCTCGCTCCCTTCCGACTGCGCCTCCGCGTATCGATCAATAACGACATATTTCTGGTCGAGCAGCACGCCTGCCTTGTATGCGCCCCGGGCAATTGCATGCGCTGCGGTCGGCGACGTAATCAGCACAAACGCCGCGCAAAGAAGGGCCTTGAATCCTGCCGCGCCGGGCATAAGGAAGAACACGCCTATGAGGATCATACACGTGCCCAGGGTGACGCATTTCGTTGCTGCCTGCAGCCGGGTGTAGATATCCGGCAGTCGCACCAGCCCGATGCACCCGAACAGATCAAACAACACCCCTATGCCGATCAACACGAAGCCGACGATCTCACTCATCGAACCCTTTTCCTTCCAAATACTTGGCGAGCGCGATAGTGCCGATGAAGCTCAGCAGCGCCCAGGCGATCGCCATGTTTATATAGAAGTCTCTGCCGGTCAGTATGCAGAGGAAACAACAGAACCCCACAAGGATGACCCCGAGAATGTCTATCGCCACCGTACGGTCGGGTGCAGTAGGTCCGTGGCCGATCCGATACAGGCAAAGATAGCTGCAGACAACAAGTATGCCCATCCCTACGAACGCAACTACTTCAATATCAATAATACCCACGGCAGTACCCCGCTCGATCCCTATTCAAGAATCCGTTCCAGAAAATGTTCAAACTTGCCGACGATCTTTTCCGTAGCTTCTTGTTCGTCCTTGCTCTCTACTTTGAGCCAGTGCACGTACAGCACGCCTTGTTCGTCCGCGTCGACCGTAAGCGTGCCTGGCGTCAGGGTTATCGAGTTCGACAACGCGGCGATCGCAGCCGGGTTGCGCAGTTTGGTGCGCACCTTCACTATGCCCGGCTCTATCGGCATCTGCGGGTGCAGTACCAGGTAAACCACCTGAAGGTTCGCTTTGACGCAATAGTAAGCAAACACAGGAAGATAGATTAGCAGCCACAGGTACCTGAACGGGTTGAAGAACTTGAGCGGGTTTTCCGAGAACATGCCGCTGAAGAGTGCGGTAACCAATACTGCAGCGACCAGCCCGACAATGATGCTCTGGCCGTCCAAGGTCGCCGTACCGTCGGGTGTGTAGTCGTACGGCCATACCAGCAGGCACCATACTATGAAGGCCAGGATAAACATGACGATCTGTTTCATGCCCTACTTCTCTCCCATGTCTCGGCTCACCACGATCTGGTCGCCGGTTGTCTGTGCGGTCAAAACGGTACTCGAGTAGTCTTTCCCTTCGGATAGAACGTTCGCAGCAGGATCGAGAAACGCCTTTTTGGGTCCAGGCAACAGAAGCGCGCTCATGCCGAGACAGAGTATCGCGAGCAGCACCATCGACACCTGCATGACGAACGGTACTTCGCGCACCCTGACCCATTGCTCCTTGAGTCTGCCAAAGAAAGCGTATTTCTGAACCTTCATGAAAGAGGCGAGCGTCATTATGCTCACAATGACCGCCCAGGCCGCGAACCCGTACCTACCGGCCTCAACACATGCCAGGATAATGATCAGCTTGCTGAAGAACCCGTTGAACGGCGGCACGCCGGCTATCGACATAGACGCCACAAGCGATGAGCCGGCGGTGACGGGCATCTTCTGACCCAACCCGCCCATCTTTTCGAGCCGGCGCGTACCGGTTCTGTATTCGGTCGCGCCTGCCGTGAGGAACAGGAGCGACTTAAACGCCGCGTGGTTTGCAAGATGGAACAGCCCGCCGAGAATTCCGAGCGGCGTACCAAGGCCGATGCCAAGCATGACGTACCCGATCTGGGAGATGCTGTGGTAGGCAAGGAGCCGTTTGAAGTCCCACTGGCCGACAGCGAGGAACACGCCGACGACCATCGAGAGCGTTCCGAGTACCATCAAGGCGTAGAGCATGCCGGGTGCGACTTCAGCCACGTTGACCACGTTGAACATCACGCGTACGAGTGCGTAGACGCCGATAGCCTTGATCAGGACGCCCGAAAGCATCGCTGATATCGGCGCAGGAGCAGATGGGTGCGCGTCGGGCAGCCACGCGTGGAACGGCACCAACGCAGCCTTCATTCCAAGACCCGCGATGAACAGCATCACGGTAAACATGGAGACGCGATACGCGGGAGTGCCCGGCGCGACCACAGCAATCTTCTCCGACAAATGCGCCATGTTGACCGTACCGAACGTTGCATAAAGAAGCGCGACACCCAGAAGCACGAAGCATGAAGCGACCGAACCGAGAATTGCGTACTTGAACGACGCTTCGAGTTCCTCGTGCTCGCACCCGAACGCGACGAGCGCGTAAGATGCGACAGCGGCGATCTCGAGAAACACGTATAGGTTAAACATGTCGCCTGTCAGGATGGCCCCGTTCATTCCGGCGACCATCAGGAGAAACAGGCCGTAATACTTCGGCCTGGCCGTGTACCTGTCCATGTACCGGGCCGAGAAAAGCGTCGCCGCAAAGCTTATCGCAGCGACGATGATGACCATGAACCCGCTGAGACCGTCGAGCACAAGGACGATACCCACCCGAGCTTCCCATCCCCCGACACGGTACACCGCCGTCTTGCCCAGCAGAGAGACCGAGAGGATCACCAACAGCAGTGTAGCGAGGTTTGCAAGAAGATCGGAGATGCGGGGCGACCTCTTCGGCATCAACGGCAGAATAAAGCCCATCCCCAACGGAACTGCGATTAACCACGGCATAAGATTCATAGGACCGCCTCTTTACCCGCGCAACCTTCTTATTTCTGTAATGTCATACGTACCGTAACGGTGATACAGTCTCAACGAAATCGCAATCAGCAACGCCAGCACGCCCAGACTGATCACGATCGCGGTCAGCACCATCGCCTGCGGGAACGGGTCCACAGACACGGGCGTGAAGGTTGCTCCCTCATAGGTGCGGTCGATTATCGGTGCGATCCCGCCTGCCCGGTATCCGATAAGGATCAGAAGCAGATTGACCGCGTACTCCATTATCGTGACGCTGATGATTATCTTGATCAGGTTCTTCTGTGTCATGGCCCCATAAAGCCCAACAAGAAACAGAAGCACACAGAGCGGGTAGACCATTATTCCTCCTCCTCGCTCGCGAACTCATCATCGCTGCCGCCGCCAACGACACGCAGTACCGAGAAGACCACGACCGCAAGAAAGAGAGACGCGCACACCTTGATCGCGATCGCTATGTTGCACAACGGTATTATGCCGGCGTTGAACAGTGCCATTTCCTCGCCGGGATGCTGTTTCTGCAGGAAATTCACGAAGAAGCCACCGCCGGCAAACAATCCCAGGATAGCAATGATCAGAAAGAGCAGCGCGCCTATCGAGTCGAGTTTCGACGCCGACCCAACAGGAAACGCTCGGACTGCCGACTCTTTGCCCAGCGCCAGCACCATCAGTCCAAACGCGCAAGCCAATATTACGCCGCCGGCGAAACCGCCGCCCGGAGTAAGGTGACCGTACACCACGATGCAGAGACCGTACAGGAATATGAATGCGCTCACCCAGTGGCACACCGTTCTGACAATTATGCTCATCCCTTTCACTTGCAGCTTACTCCTTCGGCTGTTCGCCCGACCTGCTCTTTCGTCGCAGGAGAGCGAGTGCGCCAATAATGGCCGTGAACAGCACCGTTGCCTCACCCAAGGTGTCGTATGCTCGAAAGTCGAGCAGAACAGCGCCGACCAGATTGGCCGCACCGGTTTCCGACAAGCCGTTCCGGATATAGTCATTCGCCGGAGCGTCCGCAATGCGGTTCATCACCGGATCGCCGAACGTCGGAAACTGCTCGAACGCAATAATCGTAAAGATGAGGAGTATCACCACCAGCACGCCTGAAACCGCCATCCCGAACGTGTCCCGGCTGCCCGAGACGGTCCGTATGCCGCGCCATACGGTGGCTCGGATGAGCAGCACGAGGCACAGCACTTCGACCACAATCTGGGTTATCGCCACGTCGGGGGCTCGCAGCAACAGGAACGCCACGCTGCTGCCGAAACCGACCGCCCCGAGCGAGATCACCGCCGAGAGCAGATCGTTGGTGTGTATGGCTACGATGGCGGCGATTATCATGAAGACGAACAGCAGTACAAGAAGAGTGCTCATGCCGTTACCCCTTCCCCAGGAACACCCACAACAGCACCACCAGGCCCAGGACGCACCACGATACGTACGTGAGCAGCAGGCCGGAGTGCAGAGCTTTCAACCCATCGGAGATGTAGAACGTCAGCCGACTGCCGAGATCGTATATGTCGTACCATTTCTCTTCGGCGTGCCGGTAAAGCGTCGTAAGGGGAGAGACCTTCCTCACTGTGCCGTAAAAGTCTGTTCCGGCAAATCTGAACTGGTCTCTTGATTCACCGGTCTCGCCACCGATGAATGGTTTGGCTTCCCGCGCAGTGCCGGCTTTGCCAATAACAAGGATGACAACGCCTATCAGCAATCCAAGCAGGATCAGTATGGTCGCCAGGGTTGGGGCCCAGAGACCTGACTGCCGGGCAACGTTAAATCCAGCCCCAACATCAGGCAACGCGGGCAGGATTAGTTTGGCAATAGGCACTGAGAACGCAAACACGCCGAAGACCACGCAAAGGAGCCCAAGCACGACCATCGGAATGCCCATCAACGGACCGGGAGTGGGACCATCACCTGCCTCGGCTCTGCCACCGGACGCCTGCCCCAGGAACACCGAGTGCAACACCTTCACGAAGCTCGCGAGTGTGAGCGCGCTGCCGAACATGGCAGCCACAAGCAGGAACACCCATAGGTACCCTCCCCCGCTGCCGGTCTCGATGATGCCCTGGTAGACCATCCACTTCGAGACGAACCCGTTAAGGGGCGGCACGCCCGAGATGGCCAGTGCGCTGACAACGGCGACGAGAAACGTTATCGGCATGGACCGCGCAAGACCGCCCATCTTCGCCAGGTCGGTCTCGCGCGATCTACGCTCGGCAGCTCCTGCACACAGGAATAGAGCCGACTTGTAGATCGCATTGTTCAACATGTGGAACAGGCCGCCTATAATGCCTATCGGGGTGCCGGTGCCTATGCCGAGTATCATGTAGCCTACCTGGCTCACCGCGTGGAAGCCCAACAACCGCCGCAAGTTGTGCTGGATTAGTGCCATCATTACTGCCGCTATCACCGTTATAGCGCCGAGCACCAGCACGAGGATTCTCATTGCCTCGTTCAGCTCGAAGAGATATAGACACATTCTCGCGAGGAAGTATATGCCGAGCAGCTTGTCGAGCGAAGCCGGCATGAACGCCACGGCAGGTACCGGCGCGCTTTCCGCAGCGTCGGGGACCCACGAGTGGAAGGGCATTCCACCGGCCTTAGCGAAGGCCGCGGCCATCAGGCATAGGAATGCAAGCAGTGCGACAGGGTCGCCCGCTATCAGTACCTTCGGACCGGCCATATCGAAATTGCCCCGCAGCATATATATTGCCGCAACGCCGAGAATCAGCAGCGAGTCCGTTGCGCCGAGGATTATCAGAGTCTTCTTCGCGGCAACGTCCGCTTTCTCCGAGCCCAGGTTTATCAGCAGATAGAACGGGATGCCGAGAAATCCCCAGAAGATGAGCAGGACAATCAAGTTGCCCGAGACCGCTATACCGCAGCTCGCCGCGACACACCACAGAAAGTATGAGTAGTAGCTTCGTGGCGATGTTTCCTCGTCCCTCACGAAGCCCAACGAGTACAGAAGCATGCACGCCGAGAAGAAGGCAACGCCGAGCAGGATGAACCCGCTCAGCGCGTCGAGCTTGAGCCATGGATGCCCGGTCGCTTCGATCCCCAGGTACTCGGCTCCCATGAAGCTGACCGGCTGGTTGCCGTAGAGCGTGACAGCGAAATAGCAAGTGACGCCGACGGCGATTAAGGCAATGAGTTTTATGAGCGCACTCATTCGTTTGGGCAGTATGAACGTGATGATCCCCGCCACCAGAGGAACTGCTATCACATACAGCAACGTTGCCGAATTCATAGCCCAAATTCCTTGCGAATACGTTCGGTCTTCTGCTGGGACATCCTCACGAGATCGTTCCCGGTCAGCGTCTTCTCGCCGCTTTTCGCGTCGTAGACCGCCATCCTTTCTGTACAGCAGTAGCACGGGTCAATTGCCGCGAGTATGATGGTCGCGTCTGAGATTGACTCGCCGATCACTGCGTCTGTGTTTGTCGTAATGTTCATGAACGTTGGGGCACGCGCCTTGTACCGTGCGGGTCTGTTGGTGCCGTCGCTGCGCAGATAATGGAAGGTCTCGCCGCGCGGCGCTTCAGCGTGGCCAATACCCTCGGCCGGCGGTATTTCGGTCGGTTTCGAATCGATCTCGCCTTCGGGCATGTTCTCTGCACACAGCTTCACAATCTTTGCAGCCTCGACACACTCCAGGAGTCGCACGACCGTCTTGGCGAATACGTCGCAGCCCGGATGGGTTATCACGTTCCACTCGACACGATCATAGGCGGCGTAAGGATGATCGCGCCGCACGTCGATAGCCACTCCGGACCCCCGCGCGGTTGGCCCAAGTGCGCAATGGTCGTGGATATCCTGTGGCGTGAGGATGCCGACACCTTTCAGCCGCGAGTGAAGTACAGGGTCGTCCGCCACAGCGTTATAGAGCATGAGCAGTTTCGGCATGAGCTCATCCATGACCTTGATGAGCTCTTCTTGATGTTCCGGTTTGATGTCGCGACGGACACCGCCCGGCTTCATCATCGCATAATGGTTCCGATTCCCCGTTATCTTTTCACAGATGTCAAGCAGAGGTTCGCGGTATTTCCACGCCCACATGAACACCGTGTTGTACCCAAGAAAATGTCCCGCCAGCCCTGCCCAAAGCAGGTGGCTATGAAGCCGCTCGAGCTCGGCAATTATCGTCCGGATATACAACGCTCTCTCGGGCACCTCGATGTTGCCGGCGTCCTCCATTGCGTTGACGCTCGCTATGGGATGTGATGTCGAGCAGATGCCGCATATCCGTTCGACCAGGAACACGATCTGGTCATACGTCCTGGCCTCAGCCAGCTTTTCAATACCTCGATGGTTGTAACCGATGTTGATGTCGATATCTACGACGGTCTCGCCATCAACGTGCAACCGGAAATGTTCGGGCTCTTCTTGTAGCGGATGGAAAGGACCGATCGGTACGATAGAAGTCATGTGCTCGACTCCTTCCCGTCTGGGCCGACATTCGTTCTGCGTAACGGATAGAAGTCCTCGGGCCAATCCTCGGCCCGCAGCAACGGGATGAGATCCGGATGTCCTGGGAAATCCATGCCCAAAAGGTCGTGCAACTCTCGTTCGATGAAAGCAAACGCCTTGATACGCCCCGCCACCGATGGTAGTGAAGGACGCTCTTTATCCCTCGCCTTAACGCGAACAGAAAGGATCATGTCGTTCCTGTCGAACGCAAAATGGTAGACGACCTCAAATCCGGCCGTCGTTTCCAGACCGCTGGCTATCGCGAATCGTGCATGACGGTCTTTCCAAAGGTAGACGGCTGTATCGACAAAATCCTCCGGATCGACGTCTATATACACCCGGCGGCGATTGTGAACAAAGACGTTTTTCACTTTGCTGCCGAGTTCCGCGATGACCTCATCGGCTACGGTCTGGTTCACACTGGCCTCCATTCTCGACTACCCCAGCGTGCCTAACGCTTTCACAATACCTGCAATCATCGCTTCCGGTTTGGGAGGGCAGCCCGGTATGTACATGGCAACGGGCAAGTACTTGTCCAAGGGCTCGCCCATCGCGTAGCTGCCGCGAAATATCCCCTGACCCAACGCGCACGAACCTACTGCAATCACTAGACATGGCTTAGCTGTCTGTTCGTAGACTTCCAGCACGCGCGGGATACTTTTACGGTTCACTGCACCTGTCACCAACAGCGCATCGGCGTGCCGCGGCGACCCTACCAGTATTGCTCCGAAACGTTCGACGTCGAACCGCGGGCAGAGAAGATCAAGAATCTCGATATCGCAGTTGTTGCACGATCCGCCCGCGCAGAGATGGTAGACCCAAGGCGATTTGGTCAGGGCTTTCAACGTGAGACTCATCTCATACTCCTACCAGGGCAAGAACAACCGCTATAATCGCCAGCGCGGTGACCGGCCCCCAGAAAAACTTCATTGCATGTTCGATCTTGAGCCGCGGGTTGGTGTTTCGCAACAATACGACGATGACCACCAGGCCAAGAAACTTCAGCAATCCAACGACCACCCCAAGTACAGCCGACCCGGCGATTTCACGGAACCCGCCGCAGAGAAGCGTGACAACCCACATCGGCACGATAACCAGCATCATCGCTTTCACCAGCTTGAATATCGCTAACGGCGGCCCGCTGTATTCGACAAGCGCGCCGCCCATGAGCTCGGTCTCGGCCTCTGCCTGGTCGAAGGGGACCAGTGCGAGCTTTGCCTGGGTGCATAGAATCGCCACCACAAGCGCGAGGGCACCGGACACGCTCCAAGCAAATGACGAACCGTTGGCGGCCTGATACGTGAGGAGGTCCCCTATCCTGAGCATCTTTCCACTCTTGATGATGGGCACGACCAGCAAGGCGAGTATGAACGGCAACTCGTACCCGAGCACCAGTTTCATCTCGCGACTTGCACCGACAGACGCGAGGGGGTTTTTCGAGGCGGCTCCTCCCAGTATGATGGCCAGAGACGGCACGACCAGCAGGTAGAGGACGACAATAGCGTCTCCCGCAAAGCTTCTCTCGGGCCATATCAGGGCCACCCCCACGATTGTGGCGGCAAGAGTCGCACCGGCCAATCCCATGACCGGTGCACCAAGGAACGCCAGCCTCGAACCCCCTTCAGGCACAATCGTCTCCTTCCCTAAGAGTTTCAAGATGTCATACAAGGGCTGCAACAGCGGCGGGCCGACGCGCCACTGCACGCGCGCCGTAACCTTCCTGTCCACCCAGCTCACCACCAAGCCCAGCACGGCGGTGAACAACAGGCCTGGGAAAATCAGGAACCATACAACAGGCATCAGAATGTTAGCGTCTCCAGTCATTTCTTCTCTGCCGGCACCGGCTCCTTCTTCAACCACTTGTGAGTCTGCACTGCCAGATGCTCGCCCACAATGTGGACGCTGTCACCCTCTTCAATCTCTTCGTACTTGAGCGCGTTGTCGGGGCATGTGGCGACGCACGTCGGGACGTCGATTCCCCTGTCCAGACAGAAATCGCACATCGGACCCCGGAACAGAAATGCGGCGGGAACCAGCGTCCCGAACGGGCAGGCAACAGTGCATGACATACACCCCACACAGCGCAGGTTGTGACGTTTCAGCATCCCGTCTTCGAGCTTTTCCAATGCGTCGTTCGCGCACGCCTCAACGCACGACTTTTGCTCACAACGTCTGCAAGTGAGTTCGTAAGCCGCCAGCTCCCGCAACCACGCAACACCGTCATTGCCGGGATGGTACAAGTAGCTGCAGCTCGCCGTGCAATCGGCACACTCCCGGCACATATCGAGATCAATCACTATCCGTTTGCCCATCGTCACTCCCAGATCTCTCGAAGACTAACAATCTTGTCGTAGGTGAAAACGGGTCCATCTTTGCACACATAGTGCGGCCCAAGACGGCAATGACCGCACTTGCCCAGACCGCAGCTCATGTTCTTCTCCATCGAAAGGTAGAGGTTCTCAGGCCGGAACCCCATTTCAATAAGCCTGAACGTGCCGAACTTCATCATCACGGGCGGCCCGCAGACAACGGCGGGCGTCGTTGCCGGGTCCACGGAGATTTGGTCCAGCAGCGTTGTCACAACACCGACATTACCGGTCCAGCCATTATCGGCATTGTCCACAGTGAGGTGAACCTCGACACCACCCTTCGTGGCCCATTCTTTGAGCCCTTCTTTGTACACCAGGTCGGACGGCGTTCTGGCGCCGTAGCACAGTATTATCCTCGGGAAACGGGCCTGATCGGCAAATAGCGCGAAGAGCAGCGACCGGAGTGGCGCAAGCCCCACTCCTCCACCGAGAATGAGAATGTCTTTGCCGGCGAACTCGTCCAACGGATACCCTTTGCCGTAAGGCCCCCGAAGACCGAGCGTCGCGCCGGTCGAAAGGGAGTGCAGCTCTTTCGTGACTCTGCCGGTCTCCATGATGGTCACGTCCATCTTGCCCTTTTCGAGCGGTGACGACGACGGCGTGAACGGTGCCTCCCCCATCCCGGGGACACAGAGCTCAATGAACTGGCCCGTTTGGAATTCCAGGTCTTCCTCCGGCCTGAGCACAAACGTCTTAATGTTGGGCGTTTCAGGTATTACACCCTCAAGGTTCGTTCGTACCGGGAGATATGTGTCACGCATTTGCCAAGTCTCCAAGCACTTCGCGGATATCGATGTTCCCAGCACATGCCTCGATACAACGTCCGCAGCCAACGCACGCGTAGCTGTCAATACGGTCGACAAAGAAGTCGAACTTCTTCTCGAACCTGTTGCGCAACCTGTCCGCACGACGTGGCCGCGGAGTTGCCCCGCCGGCCACTCGAACGAAACTGCCGTACTGGCAGGAGTCCCAGTTCTTGAACCGCTGGAACTGTCCCTTGGATTCGAGATCGAGCAACAGGAAGCAGTGGCACGTTGGGCAGATAAAGTTGCACGCGCCGCATTCCACACAGGCCTCGGCGTGCTTCTCCCATAACGGCGACGAGACAGCCTTTCGGTAGTTGTCTCGAGCGCTTTCGGACCGGCCCAGTCCCGCATCTTGGACCTGCCGTGTGACCTGCTCAAACACTTCGCTTCGGCGCGCGTCTCTGTCCTTGAGATGCGCCTCGGCGACGTCGGGAAGAGTGCCGCCCTCACGGCTCAGAAACTCCGAGCCCGCTTCACTACCAGCCTCAATTACGAAGCCGCCTTCGACTTCGGATATGTTAAGATCGAACCCTTCTTCCGAATACGGTTTTGCCCCCAAGTGCGTGCAGAAACACACGTCTTTCGCTGTTGAGCAGTCTGCGGATACGAGGAAGGTTGAATCGCGGTGCGCCCAGTAGTATGGATCCTCGTAGTCACCCTCAAGGAACACGTAGTCGAGCACTCTCAGCGATCTCAAGTCACACGCCTTCACGCCCACTATCGCTCTTGGAGTGACTGTCGGCTCGGAACCGCGCGCAAAGATGTCTCCGAGCGTTTCGCGTACAGGGAAGAAGAATGACTTGAGAGGCTCAACGGTGCGTGCAGGGCCAAGGCATACCTCATCCGGAGTGACCGGCTTCATCCTGAATTCTTCTCCGACTTCAGCCGGTCCGTACAACTGTCGGTCCCTGGCCAGGGATTCCAGCAGTTTTGTCAGACCTTCGTTTGTCGCGAATTTTGCTGTCATCGGTTCACGCACCTCGTTTGGATGAATGCGTCACGTGTTCGCCATCTCCTTCGGCAATCTCACCACGAATGCCGTGCCGTGCCCCTCTATGCTGGTTACGCAGATGAATCCCCTGTGAGCTTCGACTATGCTTTTCACGATAGGCAATCCGAGGCCTGTTCCGGAAGGTTGCGTGTCACGTGCACCGTTTCCGCGGAAGAACGTGTCGAAGACGAACGGTACCTCCTCCTCGCGAATCCCTATCCCGGAATCCGTGACCGTAATCACGAGGTCACGCCTTTCGGAAGCGACAGTTACTTTCACCGAACCCGGACCGACCGTGTATCGTACCGCGTTTGCGAAGAGGTTCCCGAAAAGCTCGCCAAGAAGACCTTCGTCGCCGTAGACAGGGCCAGGATCGTTCTCAACGATCAACTCGAACGATATCCGGTCGCGGTCTGGCTTCTCGGTAGATGATTCCCACGCTTCCTCGAGCACAGCTTCCAGTTCCACAGGCTTCAGTTGCTTCTCGAAATCTCCTGATTCAATGCGCGACAGCTTCAGCCAATCCTCAATAACGCTAAGCATATGGTCTATCTTGGACCGTGCCCGGCCAAGCATCGAGTTCTGTTTCTCTGACAACGGTCCGAGCAGGCCCTGGGTAGTCACATCAACACACTCGGCCGCCGTGGCAAGCGGTGCCTTCAATTGGTGTGAGATCATCGCTGCAAAATTGTCCTGCATCAACCGCTTGTCGCGTTCGAGCGCTGCGGATTTGCATTCGAGATTGCGTCTCTCCATCGCCCTGCGAACGACGACCCGCAACTCGTCGGGTGTAAACGGTTTTGGCAAGAAATCATAGGCTCCGGTCTTCATTGCCTCGACCGCCGAGGCGAGTGTTCCGTACCCGGTTATCACGACGGCGACTGTGTTGGGGTTTCTTTCCTTGAACGTCCGCAACAGCTCTATATCACTTATCCCCGGCATCTTCAGGTCGAGGATCGCCACGTCGGGTTCAAACTCCCGGGCCAGGTCGAGCCCCCCCTCCCCGTCCGACGCGGTCTCGACGTCGTATCCGTCGCGGTCGAGCACCTGCAAGCAAGAATCCCTCATGCCTTCTTCGTCGTCAATTACCAGCACTTTTCCGGTCTTCCCTTTCACGAGATTCTTCAGACCGTTTGGCTTCCGCCCAGAAGCTCTCCGACTTTCGCGAGCAGTTCCTCCGCCTTGACCGGCTTGTCCAAATAGTCGTCAACCGGGAAATAGTCTTCGTCGGTTCTGGGCGAGAATCGGAACCCGTATTTTTCGGAGACCGCCGTTACAGCCAACACCGGTATACGCTTCTTGGTCTCGCCGTCGCGGGTCTCGTACAGGAAGTGGAAACCGGATGTCGGCGTCTCCATCATAATGTCCAGGACAACCAGATCCGGGTCTTCCACAGTAAGCTTGGTCTTGCCTTCTTCCTTGTTGTATGCCGACACGACATCATAGCCGCCGCTCACGAGAATTGTCCTGATAGCTTCCTGGTAATCCCGATCGTCGTCGATTACCAGTACCTTGCCCATTGTCCCCACCTGGGTCCTGCTTGGTGCTACCAGCGCCTCTCTCACGGCTTCGAGCAATTCCTCCCGGTCAAAAGACTTGACGTAGTAGTAGACCACCTGTTGTTCCCTGACTTGGGCTTCGAGCTCCTTGGTGTTTTCCGCCGCGGTGACGATAACGGGGAGGCCGGGTGCGATCTTGTGCAGCAGGGGAACCCCGTGATGACCCGGCATGTCGCTGAGGTCAACATCAACGATTGCGCAATCCACATCTGCTTGCCTCAGGAGTGCTTGTGCTTCGCCCATGGAATCGGTGGTGTTGACAGAGTATCCTTGACCGACAAGCAAGTCTGCAATTTCTGCTCTCGCTGTCGTGTCTGAGTCAACAAGTAGTACATTCCGACCCGCCACCATCCTCATCGCCTCCCGCAGAAAGGCGTTCGGTAGTAATTAGCCCAAGGCTGATCGAACTCATGCCCATTGGACTTCCGTCGAGTGAAAGCACAGCAACTTCAATGCCAACCACTGTACCGACGGTCGGAAGCGAACAGAATCCATTCAGCAGATCGCCCGCACTCTCGAAGGGACGGTGAAGGGCAAAGTAAGACGGATACCCCGATAGCTTCCGCACAAACACACGATTCCCAACGCGCGGAACAGCACCCTGTACCGGTTGGGCCGAACAGTGTAGCGCATGCGCGGAACAGGTCGACTTGGTTCTGTGAAGCTGATGTAGTAGACGGTCGCGACCGGTGGCGATTTGCCCCGGCTGGGGCGATCTACCCCGGAGAAGTGGTTATGCCGTACTTGGACATCTTTCGCCAGAGTGTCTTGCGGTCGATGCCCAATTGTCGTGCTGCCAGGGTACGGTTGCCGTCGGTAAGCTTGAGTACTTTCTGTATGTGTTGCTTCTCGAGTTCGGCCAGCGACATGCCGCTGAGGTCACTCTCGAGGAGGGGCCCCTTGAATCCGCCGAACCTGTGCTCGTAGTGCAAGAGATCTGAGGGGTGGATCACATCGTTTTCAGTCAGAATGACTGCCCGCTCGATGGCGTTCTCGAGCTCGCGCACGTTGCCAGGCCACATGTTGGCAACGAGCACTTTCATCGCTTCGGGACTGATTGCCTTGACGTTCTTTCTTCGTTCTCGGGAGTAGCGTTCAAGGAAGAAGTCTGCAAGTGCCACCACGTCTCCGAGGTGGTGTCGGAGAGGTGGCATGACGATAGGGACCACGCTCAGCCTGTAGTAGAGGTCTTCTCTAAATACCCCCTTCCGGATAGCCTCTATAAGATCCTTGTTCGTTGCGGCGATTATTCTTATATCGACCTTGATCACCTGTGAGCTGCCGACGCGGGTGAACTCGCGCTCCTGGATGACGCGCAAAAGCTTTGCCTGGGTATTGCTCCCAATGTTGCCAATCTCGTCGAGGAAGATGGTGCCACCATCGGCCAGTTCGAATCTGCCGTGGGTTGTCGCGCTGGCTCCGGTAAACGAACCCTTCGCATGGCCGAAGAGCTCGCTCTCGAGCAACGTTCCGACCAGCGTGCAGCAATCGACAACCACAAACGGCTTGTCGGCCCTGTGGCTGTGACGATGGATCGCCCGCGCGACGAGCTCTTTGCCGGTGCCACTCTCGCCGGTTATGAGCACCGTGCTGTCTGTCGGAGCGACTCGACGGATCAGGTCGCGAACAGCCTGCAGTTCCTTGGATTCGCCGACGATGGTGTATCTGCCATCATCTTTATCCAATTCCCTTCTGAGATATCGGTTCTCCTTTGCGAGCCTGGTGTGCGACAACGCCCGGCGCACAATGAGGCGAAGGCTGTCAGGCGTAAAGGGTTTGGGCAGGAAATCGTCGGCACCTTGTTTCATCGCCTCCACAGCCGATTCGACGGTTGCATAGCCTGTGATAACGACGACGGGCATAGTAGGGTTGTCGCGCTTCACTCTCTTGAGCACGTCCATCCCTCCGGTACCCGGCATTTTCAGGTCGAGTATGAGCAGGTCGAACGACGTTTTGGCTATCATCTCCAACGCTGCGTCTCCGTTCTCCGCCTCGCTGACCGAGAGTCCCATCTTCTCCAAGGACTGGTGGCAGGAGTCGCGCATGACAGCTTCGTCGTCGGCAACCAGAACGCGCGCGCCGTTATTCAAGGAACGGTTACGTTGCATAGCAACCTCACTTCAAAGGTGGTTCCCCTCCCGACTTCAGTCTCGACGTCGATGGTACCGCCGTGCTGCTTGATGATGCCGTAGGTGATCGCCAGCCCCAGCCCCAGGCCGCGACCTGGGGGTTTGGTGGTGAAGAACGGTTCGAAGAGACGACTGATGTTCTCAGGCTGTATACCCGGACCCGTATCCGAGATACTTACCTTAACCGCTTCGTTCTTGGTGTCGGCATGAGCTTTGAGAACGAGGCTGCCCTTGCCCTCCATGGCGTCAGCGGCGTTGAATATCATATTCATAAACGCCTGTTGAATCTGACCGGCGTCGCCGGGCACATGCGGCAGGTTGGGTTCGATGTCGGTACGCACCTCTATGTTATGGAACAATGCCTGTCCGTTGAGAACCGACAGGCTGTCCATAAGTACCCGGCCAGGGTCCAGCAGTTGTCCGGCGGCAACCTGTGGTCTGGCAAAACCGAGCAATCCCTTGACGATCTCCCCGCAACGAGTGGCTTCCTTCACAATGTTCTCCAGGTTCCTGCGTTTGGGATCGTCCGGGGGCATATCCTCAAGGAGCAGGTGACTGTATATAACTATGCCTCCAAGAGGGTTGTTGATCTCGTGCGCAATACCGGCGGCCATCCGGCCCAGCGAGGTCATCTTCTCTGTCTGAACCAAGTGGGTCTGCAGGTTCTGCAGTTCCCGATACGCCGCCTCGAGCTCGGCTGACTTTGCCCGTTCGGCTTCAGCCGCAGCCGCCGCTTCCGCCAGGAGCCGTTTGGATTCGCGGAGGTCTTCTGCAACACATATCACGCCGACGGCCTCCCCTTTCGCGTCGCGCATGACTGAGCCGCTGAAACTCACAGGCATCCTGCTCCCGTCTTTGGCCCGGCAGACAAGCTCGCGGTCCCTCACGTAACCCCTCTCAACAAGTTCACGCCACATCGGTGAGCCCCTGTAGAAGACAGCGGTCTCAGCCTCGAAGAAGAGCGCTTTCAAGGGGAACCCAACCAGTTCCTGCTCGTCGTATCCCAGGAGTTGCACTGCCGCATCGTTGACCATGGTAATCGTGCCCGCGGGATCGGCCACAACAAGGGCGTTCGCCATGCTGTGGATAACGTTGTCGGCGAATTCCTTCGATTGGGACAGCTCGTTACTTTTGGCTTCCACCTCGCTTTGCACGGTGGCAAGCTCGGCATAGATGCTCTCCATCTTGCGGATTATCTCGATCCACATGTTCTCCTGGACCTGGGCCTCGGAGAGCGTGACCGGATCAGCGGTGCCTGTTCGAACGCTCGTCGGGAAGGTTGCAGTCTGAGCGGAGGCAAAGCGATTCTCGGGCTCAACGGTGGGCCTACCGGCTAACCCGCCCGAGTTGCTTTCGTAACCATGACCGTGTTCAGACGCACACATACCGTCCGTTCCTCAATGTACGCTGCAGAACAAGCATGGATCGAACGAGCGTACAACATGCGCCAGATTCACCGGCCGCTTTCCTTCCTCAACCGGTGTGCCCACAAGTGCGTCCTCTACGGGACCAGGGTTGTCGGCAGAGTCACGAGGCGAGAGGTTCCAGCTCGTGGGGGTAACGATTTGGTAGTTCTTGATGAGTCCCTTTTCGATCCGCACCCAGTGTCCTACGCAACCGCGAGCGGCTTCTGCCAGCCCAACTCCTATCCCAGACTCTTTTGGCTCATCCTTGATGTAGAACGGTTCCTCGGGCCGAATTTGTTCGAACCATACCCGCGTTTGTTCGAGGAGCTTGAACATCTCGTGGAACCGCATCAACACGCGGAGGTATACATTTGGCCCGGCGGACCGTAACAGGTTGAGCGCAAGCAGCTCGCCGTGGTTGACCATTCGCGCAAGAGGCCCCACTTCTGCAACTTCGCCCAAGTATCGCGGTGCTTTGCACCAGCTATATGCACCTTCTCGATCGGACGAAACCTCTGTGGAACCGTCCAAGGGGTGTCTGCCGCCTTCATACGGCTCGAACCACGAGTACCGGACATGCTCGCTGATCTGTTCGGAGTCGAACTGGTGCGTTTTGCCGTTGAAGAAACCCGGCTTGAGCCATGTCGCATCTTCTGAGAGTGCCCAGCCTCCGCTGGACAGAAACTTGCCCGGTCCAGCACCGATTCGATCAAGTCCGTAGCTGAGTGCAGTGCGTATGAAAACGCCGAGGTCGCCTTCAGCATGATCGGCCTGACCAAGCCATCGATCGAGGTCTTCAGCAGAACTTATCTCGAACCACCTTTCGAGTGGACACCGGAGCAGTTGTTTCTCCACAAAGCCACGGAAGTCGGTAAGCATACCTGTGGCGCGAAATATCTCGCTGGCCGTGACCGGTTTGGTCGTACCGCCGGGATGCAACGCCAGCGTGTTCGGCCACTTGCCGACGAAGATGCCGAGGATGCCCAACAATCCTTTCCTGACCCTGAGCGCCGCGACGTATGAGGTTCCCTTGACAGGGGCGAATCGTTGGGAGAGATCGTTCTCGTATGGAGGGCCGGCAAAATCAACCGCAAACGAGGTATAAAAATGGGTCAGATGGTTCAACATCATCTCGACGGCCTGGAAGACGTTGGCCGTGAGGTAACCGTTCGGAGGCGGGACGACGCCGTATGCATCGGCGAGTGCCGTCGCCGCGGTCCGGGAATGCGCACCTCCGCACTGACCGCATATCCTGCATGTGATAACGATGGCATCCTTCGGGTTGCGACCACGCAGAATGTTCTCGAAACCGCGGAACAGGGTGCCCGACGTGTGTGCACTCACCACTCTATCGTCCTCGATCTCGACAGCGATCCGAAGATCGCCTTCGACGCGTGTGAAAGGACTGAACTCGATTGTCCGCGTGCTCATCTCAGTTGTCCTCGCTCTCGTCCGTATCTATGTGGGTCGGCGAAACAGCGTTGACACGCAGCCGTTCCGGACATGCGAGCTTTGCCAGGCCGCTTATCCCAACATACCACGCTTTGGGCACGTCAAGAGGGAGTGTGGTTGGTATCTCGCCTATTTTGCCCGTCTCAAAGAAAGGCGTGAACCCGTCTGGAAACATCGGTGATGTGCAAGACAGGCACGGAAACCCGCCTCGCGGACAACTGCCGGTACGGCCGAGCCACAACCGTTCGTTGCAATCCGACTCGCATAGCGTGCCTTTACATCCAAGATTCTCGAACAGACACCCCTGTTGGGCATATTCCACGGCGGAAGCTTTGAACTCATAGTACTCGTTTCGCGGACACGCATGATGCGCCAGCTTGGAATAGAACATCCGCGGACGGTTGTACCGGTCGAGATCGTCCTGTGTGAGCCTGTCAGACACGAGCGCGCCCAGGGTCCCGGTCATCCAGTCCGGGTGAGCAGGACATCCGGGAACGTTGATAACGGGAAGACCCGATTCTGAACGGTACTGCCCGCCCAGAAAACCGCCGAACTGGTCGTGGTAGAATTGCACTCCCATCGCTCCCATCGGGTTCGAGCCGACCGACATCAGCCCGCCAAAAGATGCGCACGTGCCGACCGCAACGGTGTAGCGAGCGGAGTTGGCAAACCGGCGCACCCACTCGCTCAGGTGCGTTCCGTCCGGCGCAAAGTGTTTGGGCCCTTCACGTGGGTTCGTGTAGACAGCACCTTCCACCACGAATATGTCCACTGTTTCGTTGCCCAGAAGGTACTCCTGGACGAGGTCCAGCACTTCATCGCCTTGAGCCAGGCTGAATGAAGGATGCCAGACAATCTCTATGTCCAACATCTCGAAGGTGGTCAGAACATCCGGTTGGTCGGCATTGAGCAGCGATATCGTTTCCCCGCCGCAACAGCTCCCCTGGAGCCATATCAACTTGGCCACGGTCATTCCCCCTTTCGGGCCAGGGCAAAATACCTCGCTTCTCCCACTGGTACGTGGCATTATGCCACAAGGGGGTGGAGTTTGTCAAGCACTTTTTTCATAATCTATGGTTTTTGCGCGTGCGGGATACGCGGGATAGAGGTTAATTCCACAATTCATGGAGACAGACGACGGAAAAGGGCGAGCTGCCGCGGCAGGTGGTCGATAGATATGGGGCATATTGCCCTTATGGTTTCACGCACCCAGTCAGGGTTTTTTGCTACATAGTACCGGCTCAAATCAGAATCCCAAGCGCGGCATTGATCACACGCTGCGCGTCTATTGCGCCGCCGTGCCTGCCCCACTTGGTGAGGAACTGCCTGTCCCCGGAGAACTTCTGGATGCGATCATTCCCGTACTCAACCACCTACACATCCCCACTATTATCGACCGCCATTCCTTGGGGATACTGAAGTAATGTTGTAGACTGGGCCGCGGACCACACGCCGTCGAAAACGTGTACAGGCGAAACCGTAGGCATCGCCACAAGCCAGGCGATTCCGAATCCCCATAAGCTCAGACGATAGTTATTTCTTCTTGTCAACGTTCTGTTCTCGCCGACTACCTGTCCGAAGCGTGTATGCAGATTCTACTTTGACGAGGAACGAGAATCAACTCAGCCGTTCCACATGGCTGCGCCGTGTGCCGCGAGGCGTCCGCGAGTGTGAAACGCATACTTGCCCCGAAGAGGCGATTCGCGTTATAATCCTGTCTGCCGTGAGTTGCCTTGTCCTAGAGCAGCGGCGGGTGGTGAGCTGACGAGAATGATTCCAGTTGGGGATACGCGATGAACGGAACTCTGGGGCGACGTACGTTTTTGAAAGCCGCAAGTTGCGGTGCGGCAGCCAGCCTTGCAGCACGGGTTCTGCCAGCGTGGGCCGAAGAAGACGCTCCCGAGACAACCTGGCAGATGCGGTTGTCGACCTCCTCGATTCATTTCATGGAGTTGCCCATTGAGCAGGCGTGTAAGCGGATTGCGAGTCTCGGCTTCGAGGCGATCGACATCTGGTCGGCCCACGAAGGATGTCCACACCTCGACGACATAGCCAAGCGTTTGGGACCGGACGGCCTGAAAGAGTTGCTCGCCAAACACAACCTCCAGCTGTTTGCCTTTTCAGTCTATAGTGGCGGTTACCGCCGTTACGCGAAGTTGCTGGGCCGGGCCGGCGGAGGCGTCGCTGTGCGGGGTAGTGATGCCCCATGCGAGCCTGAGGAACTGACCAGTCGGATGCGCCAATTCATTGACGGACTGAAACCCTTGGTGGAACTGGCCGAAACGCACGACTCTTATTTGGCCATTGAGAATCATGGCCGCAGCCTGCTGGACTCGCTCGATTCGTTCAAGGCATTCGTCGACATCAACACGTCATCGAGACTTGGCATTGCGCTCGCGCCGTATCATCTCCAGACGATCAATGCTTCTGTGCCCGAAGCCATCCGAACCTGCGGCGAACAGCTTCTCTTCTTTTATGCGTGGCAACATTCCCCGGGGCCAAAACAGCTTCCGGGTATCGGCCCAACGGATATGACGCCCTGGCTCCAAGCTCTGGCGGACATACGATACGACGGGTGCGTCAATCCTTTCATGCACGGGGATCTGGAGCCGGATGTAATGGCGTCCAATCTCGCCAAATCACGAGACTACTTAAGGACATGTCATAAGCAAGCGAAGCGGAGAACATAGCGGGCAGTTAGGGAGAAGCCGGGGAAACAAGGAGACAGTCATGGAACGCAAACAGCACCAACCGGACAAAGGGACTAATCTGAGCCGCCGCGACTTCATGCGCCGTAGCGCGATGGGCGCGGCAGGGCTCGCCGCCGGTTTGGGCAGCGTAAGCTGCAAGACCGCCGCTTATGACGAGGCGACCATCTCGAAGACCCGGAGCTACAACCCGGAGATGGAGTACCGACGGCTCGGGAAAACGGGCCTTTGGGTTTCGGCCGTATGCCTCGGCGGACACTGGAAACGAATCGATAAGGCGGTACCGGGCGTTTTCAAGGGGCAGGGCTGGCTGAGCGCCGACCTGAAAGACCCGGGCTTTAGGAAGAACCGCCGCGACGTTGTCACCCGCTGCATAGAGTCGGGCATCAACTGCATCGATGCCTGCACCTACGAAGAGGTGATGGCCTATAGTGAGGCCCTCAGAGGGAGGCGGGACGAGATGTACCTTGGCTTCTCGTGGTACCAGCAGGAAATGCGAAACGACAAGCGCCGTACCGCCGAGGCGCTCCTCCAGACACTGGACAGGGGCATGCGCGAAGCGAAGCTCGACTACGTTGACCTGTGGCGGATCACGATGCACGAGCAAAGCGGCAAACACACCGAGGGCGAAGTCGAAGAGATGATGACCGCTCTCGCAAAGGCCAGGCAGCAAGGCAAGGTGCGTTTCTGCGGTCTTTCGTCTCACGACCGGCCCCATATCAAGTGGATGATCGAGACCTATCCCGACGTGCTTCAGGTTGTCGTGACCCCGTACACCGCTAAGAGCAAGGTGGTGCGCAAACACAGCCTCTTTGATGCGGTAACAGAACACGACGTCGGAGTGTTCGGTATCAAGCCGTTCGCGTCAAACTCGCTGTTCAAGGGCGACAGCTCGCTTGACAGCTCGAGCGCCGAGGAGGACGACCGGCTGGCTCGGTTGGCGATCCGCTATATCCTGTGCAACCCTGCGATAACGGCGCCGATTCCGGGCCTGATCAACACGCATCAGGTCGACAACGTGGCCAAGGCGGTGAAGGAACGCCGCGAACTCGACGCCGTCGAGGCCAAGGAGCTCGAACAAGCCATGGATCGGGCGTGGGCCAAGCTACCGGCGAACTACCAGTGGCTGAAGGACTGCGAATACGTCTGAGCGAAATCCATTCGAGAGCGAGTCGTTCACGTTGCTCGAGGATGATACTGTTTTCTTGCATACAGCGGTGATGAGGGGGTGTGTCTTGCGATACTGCTTGACGATGCTTGTGCTTTGGACCATGATCCTATCCGCGGTGGCATGTGGGCGGGCGTTCAGGCAGCCAACTCTGTCCGATCAATTTCCAGAGGTCGATCGGAAAACACAAGTCGGTGAGGAACCCCCGCTGCTGCTCGAGGACGCCGGTGCCGCGCAACACGTCTCACCTTCCGACGCCCCCGTGGCTGATAACAGTCGCTGCCACGTCTGTCACATAAACTATGAGGACGAGAAACTTGCCGTGGTGCACGCGCGTGCTAACATTGGGTGCGAGCGGTGTCATGGCTCCTCCGATGCCCACTGTTCCGACGAAGACCACCTCACTCCTCCCGACGTCATGTATCCTTTGGCGAAGATCAACCCGGCCTGCATGAAATGCCACACTCAGAACAAGATCGACCTCATACCGCACCGGCCGCTCTTTGACGGTACCGCTGCCGAGGGAGGAAAACACTGCACGGACTGCCACGGCGACCACCGGCTCGAGCGTCGCATGCGGAAATGGGACAAGACAACCGGCAAGCTCGAGTGAAGACGGCAAACTAAACGCAGTGAAGGATCGCCTCTTCAGCAACAGAAGAGTCACCTAGAGCATATTAAGGTTGACATGCGGGAGTTATTGATGTACAATTGCTGCATG
>CAZGCA010000066.1:0-34236 GCA_964524145.1 uncultured bacterium
CACTCTGCTCAACTACTTCCAATATCCCTTCAATAATTATTGGGGGATGTCCTGAAAAGAATAGGGGTGGTCTTCTCTCTGCCCGACTCGGAGAATTAGAGGCCGTTCACGCACGTTCCAGCACCGACCATCGAGAAGCTTAAGAGGACAAGCCGGCCCACCTTGTGGGCCGAAACAGAGACTGAGCCAACCCGCACACAGGTGAAATGCCCCGATGCCGCGGGGCTTCCATCAAGGTCCACATGATCCTCCTGAGTTGGCGCCCTCTTGCTGTTTTGCACGTAGGGAGGTGCTTCGCGAGCCGTGGCGCCCCAATAAGGCTTTCATCACCGGGCGTCTAGAGTGTATACTGAGAGTGGAGAAAATGCGTTGACCACGGGTCGCGGGCCGGATGGCGTAAACAGGCGGAAACAGCAGGTATCATGAGTAGGCTTTCCGAGAAGGAAACAAGAGATGTCATTCTTGAGTCCATTGCCGATGGCGTTTTCACCGTTGACAGGGAGTGGCGGATCACTACATTCAACGGAGCTGCCGAGAGGATCACCGGTGTACCGCGAGAGGAAGCCATTGGCCAGCGGTGTTGCGATGTCTTCCGGGCCAGCATCTGCGAGAGCGCCTGCGCCTTGAGGGACACCCTGCAGACGGGCTCTCCCATCGTCAACAAGACCATCTACATCGTGAATACCAACGGGCAGCGCGTCCCTATCAGTATCTCGACCGCTATCCTAAAAGATGACGACGGAGACGTGATCGGAGGCGTCGAGACATTTCGAGACCTTAGCACGGTGGAGGAACTACGCAAGGAGTTGTACGAGAAATACACCTTCGCCGACATCATTGGCCGCAGTCACCAAATGCGGCAGCTTTTCGAACTGATACCGCAGATCGCTGAGAGCGACAGTACGGTGTTGATTGAAGGCGCCAGCGGGACGGGCAAGGAGTTGTTCGCCCGCGCGATTCACAATCTTTCATCCCGGCGTGATCAGCGGTTTGTTGCCATCAACTGTGGAGGGGTCCCCGATACGCTGGTGGAGTCGGAGCTGTTCGGGTACAAGGCGGGCGCGTTTACCGATGCCCGGCGCGACAAGCCGGGACGGTTCGTCCTGGCAGATGGCGGAACCATCTTCCTGGATGAGATTGGCGACATATCGCCGGCCATGCAAACCCGATTGCTCCGTGTGTTGCAGGAGGGAACGGTTGAGCCTCTGGGCTCCGTCGAGCTGGCAACTGTGGACGTGCGGGTGATCGCCGCCACCAACCAGGAACTCAGCAAGCTGGTTCGCCAAGGTAGCTTCCGGGAGGACCTCTACTATCGCATTAACGTGATCCGTTTGGAATTGCCTGCGCTGAGAGACCGGCGCGAAGATATCCTTCTGCTTATTGACCACTTTGTCGAGAAGCTGAATCGCCGTCAGAACAAAGAGATTCCAGGCGTCGAGGCGGAGGCGTTGGCGAGGTTGATGGAACATGATTATCCGGGAAACGTGCGCGAGTTGGAGAACATCATCGAGCATGCTTTTGTCCTCTGCCAAGGCGGGCCAATTGAGGTCCGACATCTCCCGGCTTCGCTTCGCGGCACGGACGAACCCGGACCGCTTCAACCTAAAGAAGGCGCCTCATTGAAAGCGTTGGAGAAGATGCATATCGCTGACGCCATCCGGCGACATCACGGAAACCGGACAGCGGCCGCTCAAGAGCTTGGGATCCACCCCAGCACCCTGTTTCGCAAGATCAAATCGCTCGGAATCGAGCTTCCCCGCAAGGACGGTCGTACCTGCACGCAGGGTTAGTATCGCATTTTGCTATTGTGGCACCCGAGATAGTATCGCAAATCGCACGCCTCGGTCGGCAGAGACTCGCCCAAGACCGACCTGCAACTGCTTTTCCAACAATTACTTACTGGTCTTTCCGGATCTTACCTTAGCTTTGGCACGAGTCTTGTTGTCTTTTGTCATGTTATGAAAGTGGGAATACCGAAATGGGGCGAAAGGGTTTCACCGGTATTTGACGTTGCACGGTGTCTGTTGGTTGTCGACGTTGAAGACGGTGCGGAGATCGCTCGTCAGGAACACAGCGTTCAGGAAGAGGGACTGGTGCGCAGAGCGACGCGCGTGTCCGACCTCGGCGTGCGACTCCTCATTTGCGGGGCAATCTCGATGCCGCTTGAGCAGATGTTGACTTCGGCAGGGGTACAGGTGATCCCTCACACGTGTGGACTGGTGGAAGCTGTGCTTCAGGCGTTCGTGTCGGGAACACTGGCGCAGCAGCAGCGGTTCTTGATGCCGGGTTGCTGTGGCCGGCGCGGGTATGGCCGCGGCGGCGGCGGGCGGCGCGGCCGCGGTTGGGCAGGTGGAAACAGGTGAAGGAGCGGGTAGTATGAGAGTAGCCGTTACATCCCAGGGGCCGGATATGACCAGCGGGGTCGATCAACGGTTTGGGAGAGCCAAGTTTTTTGTTGTAGTAGATACCGATACCGGCGAGTCTGCAACCCACGACAACAAGCAGAATCTCAATGCGGTTCAGGGAGCTGGTATCCAGGCCGCTCGTAATGTTGTAGCACTGGATGTAGAGGCCGTAATCACGGGCAATGTCGGCCCGAAAGCGTTCTCGGTACTCACGGCAGCCAATATCAGCATCTATATTGGCGCCACAGGTTCGGTGAGGGACGCGGCCGAACAGCTCAAGGCCAACAAGCTTGAAGCGGCCGACAACGCGAACGTTGAAGGACATTGGATCTAAGGAGATGGCGTGTTTTCGAACTCTCTGTCATAGGTAGAAGGAGGTGATCGCAATGCCAAGAGGTGACGGAACAGGACCGATGGGGTTTGGCCCAATGACCGGTAGAGCAGCGGGCTATTGTGCAGGGTATTCTGTACCCGGGTACATGAACCCGATACCGGGCGGTGCGTTTCGAGGCATCGTTCCTGCGGCAGGGAATCCGTACGTCGGCTACGGCGCACCCGGCCCGTACGCTAGCCCTTACGGCTATGCCCCGGCGGCGAACAGTTATGCCCCGGCGGCGAACAGTTATGCCCCGGCGGCATACGGCTATGGTCCCGGCTACGGTTGGGGCTTTGGGCGCGGAGCTGGCTGGGGTAGAGGCTTCGGTTTTGGCCGAGGCCGGGGCCGCGGTTTTGGCCGCGGCTGGTGGTAGTCGAGAGCAAACCCCAGTTGTTTTGAGAGTCAACATGAGCATGAGAAGGAGGTGAATGAAATGCCAGGTGGAGATGGAACAGGACCCGGAGGAATGGGGCCGATGACCGGCAGAGCCGCCGGTTATTGTGCCGGCTATCCCGCGCCGGGGTTCATGAACCCGATACCAGGCCGAGGTTTTGGCGGTGGTTGGGGTCGTGGCTTCGGAGGCGGTGGTCGCGGACGGCGCAATATGTACTACGCGACCGGTCAGCCCGGTTGGGCGCGGTTCGGTGCGGCGGCACCTGCTTGGGGCGGCGTGACACCGTATGGCGCGGCGGCTTACCCGTACGCGAGCCCATACGCAGTTCAGCCGACCCGCGAACAGGAGGTTGAAGCCCTGAAAGGTCAGGCGGAGTACTTCGAGGACGCTCTTGACGGTATCAAGAAGCGCATCGAGGAACTGGAGGTAGAGTCCGGGAAGTAACGTGCCGGGAGTTTCTAGGGCGAGGGATAGGGCCCTCCCTTGCCCCCCCGGCGCATCCGAGAAGACGTCACATCGAGCAGGCACCACGACGGACTTGAGCACAGACATGTCATCATGATATAGACGAAATACTGACGAACGAGTGTACGAAGGAGGAAGACAAGAAATGAAGATTGCTGTGACAGCAACTGAAGCCAACCTGGATGCGCAGGTCGATCCACGGTTTGGCCGGTGCGGGTACTTCCTGATCGTCGAGACTGACGATCTCAGTTTCGAGGCTGTCGAGAATCCCAACATTGCTCTGGGTGGTGGAGCAGGCATACAGTCTGCTCAACTGATTGCTGAGAAAGGTGTGGTGGCGATCTTGACGGGTAACTGCGGCCCGAATGCATACCATACGCTTTCGGCAGCAGGTCTCCAGATAGTAATAGGAGCCAGCGGCACCGTGCGTGACGTCGTTGACCAGTTCAAGTCGGGCGCGTTCGCCGCTGCTTCAGGCGCGAACGTCCAGAGCCATTTCGGTATGGGTACAACTCCGGGTATGGGCATGGGGCGAGGCATGGGTATGGGCCGTGGCATGGGTATGGGTCGAGGCATGGGGTCTGGAATGATGGCCGGGCCAACGGCTGCCAGCCAAAGCGCTGCACCGACCAAAGAACAAGAGCTTGAGATGCTGAAGAGCCAGGCTCAAGCCATGCAACAACAGATGGAGCAGATCATGGCCCGGATCAAGGAGCTCGAATAGCACGTACGGCAGAGCTCGGTGCGGGTCGGAAGCCGACCAACAGTTTGGCAGCGGAATGGGACGGTGTGACGATAGGATGGGCGAGATGACGCCACAAGATGTCGGATTGCATGCGGAAGAGCTCTTTCGGTCCGGCTGGAATTGCGCTGAGTCAGTGCTGCTCGCAGGGGCAGAGGCTCTTGGCGAAGATGCTCCTGTATACCTGGCAACAGGGCTCGGCGGCGGGGTGGGACACAGCGGTAACGCGTGTGGCGCCGTGACCGGAGCGGTGCTCGCGCTCGGATTCACGTATGGCCGCCGCGGGCCGGATAAGCAGGCCAAAGAGCAAGCCTACACTGTTTGTGGCAAGTTATGCGAGGATTTCTGCAACGAGTTTGGCTCGATGCAGTGCCGTGAACTGATTAGTCGCGAGACGGATCCGGTGGCACGTAAGGAACTATGCTCGGCATTCGTGCGAAGAAGCGCCGAACTCGCTATGGAAAGCTCAGCACAAAGGATTATCGGTAGTGAGTAGGATTGTTGCAGTTTCTGTCGTGATATTCGCTGTTGCGGTCCTCATGGCCATGACGGGTCGTGGAGGCGGGAACTTCTACGTTCCTGTACTGATTGGTGCAGGCGCACCGATGCACGAGGCCGCGACGACCGCTCAGTTTGTTCTCGCATCAACCGCGGTTGCTGCGAGCCTGGTGTTTCAGAAATTCAAGGCGGTGGACTGGAAACTGGCACTCGTGATAGATCCGCCCACGGATGTTATGGCATTTGTGGGTGGATACTATGCGCACAGGTTCGCGGGTGACACTCTCAAGCTGGTTTTTTGTGGTTTGCTCGTGTTGGCAGGCTTCTTCATGCTGCGACCTGCGAGGGAACGTGCCGCCGGAAGCGGGAAACGGTTCGGGCTATGGCAGCGCTCCTTCGGCGAGCACACCTACAGCGTGAATCTTTGGTTGGCTCTGCCGATCACCGCAGCGACCGGTTTGGTGGCGGGCATGGTCGGCATATCAGGAGGCTCGTTCAAGGTGCCTCTCATGGTGTTGGCATGCGGCGTCCCGATGAGGGTAGCAGTGGGCACGTCTTCGGTGATGGTTGCCGCGACCGCGTTGACGGGCTTCTCTGGGCATGCGTTGAGAGGGGATTTTAGCGCCGCGTGGGCGGTACCTGCAGCAGCCGTCGCAGTCGCAGGTGGACTGATCGGCGGCAGGATCTCGGTCAAGACGAAACCGGAGCGACTGAAACGGATATTCGCTTATACTACATTTGCGGCAGCCGCGTTTATGGCGGTCAATGTAGTTCTAAGTTCTAACGGAATAACACGATGATCATGGTGATGGAGCGTGTTTCACCACATCACTCGAGAATGGATGAAAGACAAAGGATGAGTGTTTGGCTTGATTCAACGAGTGCAGTGAATCATGAGTGGAAAAGGAGGTGACATCTCATACCGCCAGGACAGAGACCAGGAACCGGTCGTCGTATGGGTGCGGGCCGGGGTAGAGGGCGGCCAAGGCGCTGCACCGACCAAATACCAGGAACTTGGGATAATGAAGAGCCAGGCTCAATCCATACAACAACAGGTGGAGCAGATAGTGGCTCGTATTGAGGAGTTGGAAGGATAGAGGAGAAGCATAATCATGAAGGAAGCTGACGTAGTCGTTGTGGGAGGAAGTGCGGCAGGCATACCGGCTGCCACAACTGCGAGAAAACACTACCCTGAGAGGAGCGTCCTTCTGGTTCGCAAAGAGGAGCAGGTGCTGATCCCGTGCGGGATACCCTACATTTTCGGCACCGTGGGAAGTGCTAGCAAGAACCTCATCCCTGATGATGTGCTCGAAAAGAACGGGATCGAGTTTCTCGTTGATGAGGTAACCGACATAGATCGCCAGAAACGGGAGATCACGACCGCATCTGGAGAAGAGATTGGTTACGACAAACTCGTCCTTGCCACCGGATCCCTGCCGATAGTACCTCCGATCCCCGGTTTTGACAAGGAGAACGTTTTTGTTGTCAATAAGAGCGTCCCGTATCTGCAAGGTCTGATGGGCGCGCTCGATGGTGCCTCTGATTTGGTGGTTATCGGCGGTGGCTATATCGGTGTTGAGTTTGCTGCGGAGTGCCGCAAGAACAGGGACGTCAACGTCACGCTCGTGGAATTGCTTCCTCACTGTCTGATGCTTGGCTATGACCAGGAGATCTGCTCGGTTGTGGATCATGAGGTTGCCGCGTGCGGTGTTAACGTGTTCACCGGCGAGAAGGTCGAGGAAATCGTGGGCGACGAGAAGGTCGAAACGGTCAGGCTCGCAAGCGGCAAGGAGCTGAAGACAGACGTGGTGATCATTGGGATAGGGGCGGCCGCAAACACGAAGCTGGCAAAGAAAGCCGGTCTGGACCTGGATGCCGCTGGCGGCATTAAGGTAGACCGCGCGATGAAGACGAGCGACGAAAACATCTTTGCGTGTGGCGACTGTGCCGGGAAGTTTTCTTTCTTCACTGGAAAGCCGAGCAATATTCGGCTGGCCTCAATAGCGGCCGCGGAAGCGAGAATAGCGGGCGCCAACTTGTTCGAGTCGAGAAGGCAAAACGTCGGCGCGATAGGAGTCTATGCCGTGCCTTTGGGAGACACAGTATTTGCCTGTGCGGGACTTACTGACAAGGACGCCCAGAAGAATGGGTATGAGACGGTGGTTGGAGAAGCAGAGTCGCCCAACCGCCATCCCGGCTGTATGCCCGGCGCGGCGGCGCTGAAGGTGAAGCTTGTGTTTGACAAGGCGACAAGCGTCCTCCTTGGCGGGCAGGTGGTCGGTGGCGAGAGCGCTGGTGAGCTTGTTAACGTGATCAGCGCGTGCATACAACAAAAGATGACTGCAGAAGACATTGCTGTGTTTCAGATGGGTACACATCCTGCGCTGACAGCGTCGCCCATCGCGTACCAGCTTGTCAATGCAGCAGAAACGGCGGCTGGCGCGATGATGTGAGGCATCCAACAAGGCTGTCTGAACTCATCGGTTGCAGCTAGTCGCCGGAGATATGGAGGTGACAAGTAATGCCTAGAGGAGATGGAACAGGACCGTCAGGACAGGGTCCAGGAACCGGTCGTGGTATGGGTATGGGTCGCGGCCAAGGTCGTGGTCGCATGGGCGGATACGCGGCGGGGCCGGGCGGTAATTGTGTCTGCCCGAGCTGTGGAAAGACCGCATCCCACCGAGTAGGTGTTCCGTGCAACCAGATCAAGTGCCCGAACTGCGGAGCAGCAATGACGCGTCAGTTGTGAGCAGCTACGAATATGAGGACAGCGATCAACCGATGGATGAGCAGTCTTTACCCGCAGATCTAAGGGACGCGATAAGGTTTCACGGGCACTTGTGCCCCGGTCTGACGATTGGGTATCGGGCCGCGCGAATCGGGCTCGAGAGACTCGGCGAGCGAGCAAAGGACGAGGAGCTCATCGCTATAGTGGAGAATGATTCGTGCGCAGTCGACGCGGTCCAGTACCTGACGGGCTGTACGTTCGGCAAGGGAAACCTGTTCTTCCGGGACCACGGGAAGCAAGTGTTCACGTTTGCCAGGCGTCCTTCGGGCAAAGCGGTAAGGGTGAGCCTGAAACCGGTGGAGCAGTGGAACGTTGACAAAGAGACCGGGCCGGAACAGAATGCGCACGATGCCATGATCGAGTTGATGCTGACGGTGCCGGCGGAAGGTGTCTTCTCGATTGAAGAGAAGGAGATTGAGCTGCCCGGAACGGCCCGAATACACGAGACGCTGCGTTGTGCGACATGCGGCGAGCCCGTAATGAGCGGTCGAACGCGAACAGTGAACGGCCAAACCGTGTGCATTCCTTGCGCCGCGGAAAAGCAAGCGGGTGGGAAGGTAACGAGTTGATGAGGATAGCAATCGCAAGCGGCAAGGGCGGCACGGGCAAGACCACCTTGGGAACTAATCTCGCAGTGACACTTGCCGCGGCCGGGCATAACGTCACGTACCTTGACTGCGACGTCGAGGAACCGAACGGTCACATATTTCTAAAGCCGAAGATCGAATGCAGCAGCACCGTCGGTGTGCCGGTGCCCCAGGTTGATGTCTCGAAGTGTACGGGCTGCGGGAAGTGCGGCGACGTGTGTCAGTACAGCGCGATAGTGTGTATCAATAAGAAGGTGCTCACGTTTCCGGAACTGTGCCACGGGTGTGGCGGGTGCATGTTGTTATGTCCGGAAAAGGCTATCATAGAAGTGCCACGTGATATTGGCGTCGTCGAAGAAGGTGATTCGAACGGGGTTTCGTTTGTTCACGGGCTGTTGGAGGTTGGTGAGGCGATGTCGCCACCGCTCATTCGGGCGGTCAAGGCGCGTGCATCGGCCGACGGCGTAACGATATTCGACGCGCCGCCCGGCACCTCGTGCCCTGTGATAGAGTCCGTCAAGGACTCGGACTTTGTCATGCTGGTGACTGAGCCGACGCCCTTCGGTCTAAACGACCTTAAGCTAGCTGTCGAGATGGTGCGGAAACTGGGGCTTCCGTTTGGGGTCGTGATAAACCGTTCGGATGTTGGCGATGATGGCGTGGTCAGGTACTGCGAGAAAGAGGGGATCGCGATACTTCTGGAGATACCCGACGACCGCAGGATAGCGGAGGGATACTCGCGTGGCGAGATGGCAGTCGAGATTGTGCCGGAACTGCGCGCTTCTCTTCGTAGTCTCTTCGAGTCGCTGCAGGAGCGAACGAGTTGATGGACGAGTTCGGGTTTCAGAACGAGGTACGGCGGTTGAGCGAGATGGATGCCGCGGCGCGCAATATCCTCGGTCTCGGTGCAACAGCCACAACCGAGGAGATAATGCAAGCGTATCGGCGGCTCGCTCGGGAACACCATCCCGATCGAAACCTTGGTGACGAGGACGCCCACAGGAGGTTTGTTGCCATCAACTGTGCGCGCGAGTTCCTCCTGAAAGGAACAGCCAGCGAGACGCTGTTGCAGAACGGGAACGACGACGAGACCGGAACCCATAGAGGCAAGTACAATCTGGACAACGCGTGGGGTATCTTTGCGTGGTGGAAGGAACAGTTCTTCTAGACTGAAGAACGAAGGAAACGTGAAATGCAGGATTTCTATGACTTGGCAATCATCGGGGGCGGGCCGGCAGGTCTAACGGCAGGAATCTACGGCGCTCGATCGGGGCTAAGTGTCGCAATATTCGAGAAACAATTCCCCGGCGGCCAGGTCGTTTCGACGGACTCCATCGAAAACTTCCCTGGGATAGCGGGACCTGTGAACGGGTTTGAACTGGCCGAGCGCATGAAACGACAGGTCGAAGAGTTCGGTGCAGAAATAATTGCAGCAGAGGTCGCTGCTCTAGAGGACGCACCTGACAACGGGCACAAGCTGATAAGACTGAGCGAAGGCAGGGTCCAGTCGATGGCTGCAATAATTGCGAGCGGCGCATCGTACCGCAAGCTCGGCATACTGGGAGAGGAGAGATTCTGGGGGAAAGGCATATCGTGCTGCGCAACGTGCGACGGCGCCTTCTACCGCAACAAAAACGTGGTTGTGGTGGGTGGTGGCGACACCGCTGTGAAGGAGGCCATCTTCCTCACACGGCTTGTGAAGAAGCTTACTCTCGTGCATAGGAGAGACAGGCTTCGAGCCGACAAGGTATTGCAGGATCAGCTTTTCGCGCTGCAACCGCAAGTCGAGTTCAAATGGGATTCGGTTGCGGAGGAGATAATCGGGCGGGAAAAGGCCGAGGGCGTCGTGGTGAAGAACCTCAAGAGCGGCGCGACGGAAACGTTGTCATGCAACGGGGTATTCATCTTCGTCGGGTTCACGCCCAACAGCGAGCTCGTTCAAGACTATCTCGAAACCGACGAGAACGGCTACATAGTCACGGATCAGGAGATGGCGACGTCTGTTGCGGGTGTCTACGCGTGCGGTGACGTTCGCAAGAAGTCGCTCAGGCAGATCGTAACCGCGTGCGGCGAAGGCGCTGCAGCAGCCTTTTCCGCACAGCACTATGTGGAGAAAAGGAAAGGAACCTTGTACGAGCAAATGTTCTCACTCTGGATGGGAGACGAAACGAAGGAGGTCACGTACCATGCCAATCTTTGAGTACAAGTGCAACACATGCGGACATGTCACCGAGGTGCTTGAGAAGGCGGGCTCTAAGAAGAAGCACGTCTGCGAGAAATGCGGTAGCACGCAGATGGAGAAGATGCTTTCCGTGTTCAGGGCGTCAGTCCCTGCCGGCTCGACTTCAGGCAGTGGCTCGTGCCCGACGGGTACATGTTCGCTGTAGTGAGTGAGAAGGGCAGGAGTTTCTTGTAATGGCGGCACGCGGCGCAAGGAAACCCGTAGACGTTGAGTTGCTGAAGCAGCGGGTGGCGGAACTTGAGAGGGAAATCGAAGACCTCAAGAAGCGGAAGCCCGCACACGAGTCTTCCGGGTGGTACGCGACGCAGTTGCTCGAGCTTGAAGATGAACTCTGTTTGAAGAAGAAGGAATTGGGGTCCGTTGAACCAGCATCAGACGTTGACATAGCGGCTAACACCCACTCGTTCAAGGGGTGCAGCATAGTGTGCTGCGGCATATTGCGTCGCGAAGTTGACCATCTCGTCCGATCGGGCTTTCTCGATGCAGACCGGGTGTTGTATACGGCGCCGGGCCTCCACGAAAGACCTGAAGAACTCGAGCGCCAGCTTATCAGGCAACTGAAGAAAGCCGATGAGATTTCGGAACGCGTCATCGTGCTTTATGGAAAGCGGTGTTTCTTCGATCCACACGAGCCGTTCAAGACCGTAGAGAGCATGGTCCGGGAACATACAAGGAACGGGTCGCGGATTAACGCGGGCAACTGTATTGACATGCTCGCCAGTGAAGACGAAAGGCGGACTATAAGCGGTGGCGACAACGCTTACTGGCTGTCGCCGGGTTGGGCAGAGCACTGGAAGTACATCTTCAAGGAATGGGATGTAGGGTTGGCCAACGAGACGTTTCCCAAACACGGGAAAGCCATACTGCTCGATGCGGTCGGTTTTTTTGAAGACTACGCCGAAAACCATCCCGAACGGGTGCTCGAGTTTTCCGACTGGATGAAGATAGGCATCGAACCCCATGAAATATCGCTCGACCGGTTGAAGGAACTTCTGATTGAGCAACTAGGCGCCGTTGCAGGTAGGGAGCAGGCGCAGAGGAGCAACCGATGATGTTTTGCATTGTGGTTGCTATGGTAGTCGGCGCAGGTTTGGGGGCGCTGGTAGATTACTTCGGCAAGTGCTCGACCGGTGCACATCCTTTGACAGCGCCCCCTTTCGGCGGGGCTATCTACGGAGCACTGTTAGGACTACTGTTTCCGCTTCTGGCCGTTGGTCCACCGTCGGCCCCGATAGAGGTGTCCGAGAATATCACGCAGATCAAGACGGAACAGGAATTCAGGCAGCACGTTCTACAATCGGATGGCTTGTGTATGGTCGAGTTTTATGGGGATTGGTGCGAGGCATGCCGACATCTGTCTCCGACGGTATCCGACATAGCTGACAACTACGTGGGCAAGGTGGATCTCAGTGCCGTGAATGTAGATAAGCTGCCATCGCTGGCAAGGCGATACTCTGTGGTAGGTATGCCGACGGTGATTCTGTTTGAGCACGGCCGGCCTGTCGTCCAGGCGTCGGGCGTTCGGGACGAAGATACCTACCGACAGTGGATAGACACTCGTCTGACACTGAGGGAAACAAGGATGACCGAGAAAGGGAATTCTGGGGCGGGAAACGTTCACCGCGAACGGTTGGCTGAGAAATGACTGAAGAAAGCGGGCCGGATATTCTGCTGGGTAACGCAAGAGATGGCAAAAGGAGGCGAGAGGAAACAATGGAGGTCAACGAATGTCCGAAGTGCGAAGGTTACGGACTGCTCAATGATAACGTGACGTTGTGTGACGCTTGTGGAGCGACCGGCGTACTTGAATTGTGCGAAGGTGACCAATGCCGTCTTACTCTGACCACTGACACCCATGGGTATGATGGTACGACATAGAAGTTCAGGAATGATATCACCGGGAGGGCTGATGGGCGGCCGGTACAGATGGTGAATCAGGTTACCCGCAAAGAAGTATGGGTGTGGCACACGTCGTGTCCGGGAAAGAGACAAGCGGACGGTGGAGCATCGGATTCGAAGGGTAAGGGAAACGCATGTAGACGATGAAAGAACTGGTTGTAATAAGCGGCAAGGGCGGGACGGGCAAGACAAGCATAGTGGCGTGCTTTGCCGCTCTTGCAGAGAGTAAGGTACTGGCTGACTGCGATGTGGACGCGGCCGACCTGCACTTGGTGCTGGAACCGCAGGTACGGCATCGGGAGGATTTCCGGGGAGGCAAGCAAGCGCGTGTCATTGTGGACAGATGTGTGGCGTGCGGGACGTGCGAGGAGGTGTGCCGGTTCGGTGCGGTAAGTTTTGACGGCCCGCCTGCCGACGAGGCGGCAAGGACGTTCAGGGTCGATCCCATTGCGTGTGAGGGATGTGGTGTCTGCTATCAGGTCTGCCCTGTGGAAGCTATCGAGTTCGAAGACGTTGTCAACGGCGAATGGTTCGTCTCCGAGACGCGGCACGGGCCGATGGTTCATGCGAAACTCGGTATCGCAGAGGAGAACTCCGGCAAGCTGGTGACTCTTGTGCGCAACCAGGCCAAACGGCTCGCTGAAGAACGTAATGTCGACCTGGTGATAATAGACGGATCGCCGGGAATAGGGTGCCCCGTGATCGCGTCAATCACCGGCTCGAACCTGGTCATGATCGTTACGGAACCCACGCTCTCGGGACTACACGACCTCGAGCGTGTTGCGGCTCTCGCGGCACACTTTCAAATACCCACCGTAGTCTGCATCAACAAATGTGACCTCAACGAGGAGATGTCGGAGCGGATCGTGCGCTGGTGTAGCGAAAACGGCGCGCGAGTGGTGGGAAAGATAGCGTACGACCGTGCGTTCACGGAAGCGATGGTAAACAAAGAGAGTCTTGTTGAGTACTGCAACGGCACCACAACGCAGGGTGTCAAAACGATGTGGAGCGAAACACTCGATGTGCTCCGATAGAAAAGAGTAAAAGGACGGACATCAATGACTGAGAACACAGATCGTGAATGCGCAACAAGTGATTCGGCCGGTTGTTCTGCACAGCAGAAGCGGCCGGACGAGACCGCCGAACAGTTTATGGAACGGCAGGAACTGGCGCAGCGAATGTGCCAGATAGGACAGAAGATATTCGTACTTTCGGGCAAAGGCGGTGTTGGGAAAAGCACGGTGGCTGCGAACCTTGCCATCTCGTTGGCGCTGGCCGGCAAGCGCGTAGGTCTTCTCGACATTGATATTCACGGCCCGAGCATCCCCAAGCTGTTAGGTCTCGAAGGGACACCGATGCAGGGCAGCGAGAACAGTATTGTGCCGGTGGGCTACGGCGACACGCTCAAGGTTATGTCGATCGGGTTTCTGCTGCGCGACCGTGACGATGCGGTTATTTGGCGCGGCCCGATGAAGTACGGTGTTATCAAACAGTTTCTCAAAGACGTCGAATGGGGCGAGCTGGATTACCTCGTGGTTGATTCGCCGCCCGGTACTGGTGACGAGCCGTTGACGGTGGCCCAACTGATCCCTGACGCGGACGGTGCGGTGATCGTCACGACACCGCAGGAGATCGCGGTCGCAGACGTACGCAAATGCATAAACTTCTGCCGCCAGCTTTCGCTGCCGATCCTGGGCGTGATCGAAAACATGAGCGGGTTCGTCTGTCCGAAGTGCGGCGAGACGGTTGACATCTTCAAGGCCGGGGGCGGCGAGGCGATGGCGCGCGATATGGGCGTACCGTTTCTCGGCAAGATACCGATCGATCCGCAGATCGTCGAGGCAAGCGACGCGGGTAAGCCTTACGTGTACCATTACGCGCGCACCGAGACCGCGATAGCGTTCGCACGCATCGTCAAACCGCTGATGGGTACGGGCGAAACGCGGAGCGAAAGTCCGGAACGGCAAGAAGGAGACGGGACGATGAGAATAGCGATACCGTTGGCGGGAGGGAGGCTGAGTCTGCATTTCGGCCACTGCGAGGAGTTTGCCTTGCTGGACGTTGACGCCGATAAGAAGGAGATCACCAACAAGGAGACCACGGCTGCGCCACCGCATGAGCCCGGCCTTCTGCCGCGGTGGCTTCACGAACAGGGGGCCAGCGTCATCATAGCGGGTGGGATGGGTTCTCGGGCGCAAGGTTTGTTCGCACAGAACGGCATACAGGTGGTTGTCGGGGCGCGGGCTGCCGAGCCTGAGCAGATCGTAATGGCGTACCTCGACGGCTCACTCGAGGCAGGTGATAACATCTGCGATCATTAGGCAAAGAGGACACTCATGAAAGGAAAGATAACCACTCTTGTTGAGAACAGTGTAGCCCGGCCCGGAGTGTGTGGGGAACACGGTCTCGCGGTGCTCATCGAAATTGATGGGAAATCGGTGCTTTTCGACACCGGTGCAACCGATCTCTTGCTGCTGAACGCGAAGACGTTAGGCACCGACCTGTCGAATGTCGATAGCATCGTTCTGAGCCACGGGCACTATGACCATACCGGCGGACTGGCCGCTGCGCTCTCGACCATGGACACCCCGGTGGTTTACGCCCACCCCGACGCGTTCCTGCGCCGCTATGTCCGGTGGAAGGGTGATGCTCGAGAGATTGGGATACCGCATTCGAAGGAGGCGATCGAGGGGTCCGGCGGCAAGCTGTCGCTCTCTTCGAAACCGCAGGAGGTCGCCCCCGGTATAATGCTTACGGGAGAGGTGCCGCGGATAACCGCGTTCGAAGACACCGGCGGAGCGTTCTTTCTCGACGAGGAGTGTTCCGAGCCGGACCTTATCAACGATGACCAGGCGATCGTGATAGACGCTCCTGAAGGGCTTATCGTTATCGTCGGCTGTGCGCACAGCGGCATAGTGAACACCTTGCTTCGCGTACAGCGTCTTTTCCCGGACGTACCCGTCAGCGCAATTGTCGGCGGCATGCACCTCATCAACGCTTCAGAAGAACGGATGGCGGAGACCGTAGTGATGCTGCGATCGCTCGATCCCCGGCAGGTTGTAGCAGGCCATTGCACGGGGTGGAAGGCGTGTTGTCGTCTCGCAGACCGGTTCGGCGACGTGTTTGACTTGCTGTCAACAGGGTACACACTGTCGTTTGGATAGTAGCCGTGAAAGATAGCCTTGCCAGAGCGAGAAGAACTGCAGCGGGCGCGGGAGGCGTCACCCTGCTTCTCGCCGCGACAAAGGGAGCCGTTGGCGCCGTCGTAGGCTCGACCGTCCTTCTTGCCGACGCGCTTCACTCGACGGTGGACTTGTTGGCACTGCTCGCGTCCTGGTTCGGTCTCAAACTCGCGTCAAAGAAACCGACCGAGCGCTTCCCGTACGGTTTTTACCGGGCAGAAACCCTGTCGGCGCTGGTTGCATCAGGTGTGATTCTGGTGCTCGGCATGGGGTTTTTCCTGGAAGGCATCGAGAGGCTTAGTTCGCCGTTGGCGCTCTCTCACCCTACGGTTGCCATGACCGTGGCGGTCGTCTCTGCCGTTGTGGCAATATGTGTCTCGACATGGGAACGGCGTGTGGGCAGAGCGACCGGTTCACAGAGCCTCATTGCCACCGCGGACGAAGCCCGGCTCGATGTGGGTTCGTCATTCCTGGTATTCGTGGCCTTGCTCGCCACCCGATACCGTGTTCCTTACATTGAAGGTATAGTGACAATAGTCATATCGTCCGTCGTCATCGCGGTGGGATTGCGCAACGCCTCGAGAGCTCTGTTGGCCTTGATGGACGCATCCGTCGACAGAGAACTTGAAACCGAGACCGTAACAATCATCGAGAACATTCCCGGAGTGAGAACGGTAGAGAAACTGCGCGCACGCCGGTCCGGCCCATTCTACTTCGTCGAGGGGCACGTGCAAGTTGCTCCATCGATGGACGTCACGCGCAGCCACATGCTCAGCCACGAGGCTCAGAGGCGGCTGCAAGAGCAGAGACCGGATGTCGAGGGGGTCGTCCTGCATATCGAACCCTATCACAGCAACCGGCGACGCATCCTCGTTCCCATAACGACGCCCGAAGGACTGCAATCGCCGGTCGAGTTTCATTTCGGCAGGGCCAGATGGTTCCTGCTCGCGACGTTGGAAGGCAACCGTATCGTTGATACTTCCGTCGAGGAAAACCCCTTCACGAGACGCGAGGTGCGTGCCGGCGTCGCGGTCATCAACACGTTCGTCAAGGAAAAAGAGCTCGACGGGGTGCTGGTCCGAGAGATAGGGGAGATAGCGTACCACGGGTTGGGCGACAACTGCGTCGAGGTGTTTCGCGCGCCACAGGGTACTGCCGAGGAGTCGATCACGGCATATGCAGAAGGTCGTCTCGATTTCCTGCCCGCCCCAACGCACAGTTCGGACGACAAGCTCGAGGACGGAACTGCCGACGGCGATTTGAAGAAGGCTGTCGAGGAACGTCTGGGTCGCCTGATCGCTGCCGAGACAGGTCTTGACGTTATGCGAATGGGGCTCGTGCGGGAGTTGCATGTCAAGGATGGGGCTGTTGAGCTGGTGTTTCAGCCGTCGTCGTCCGTCTGCCCCATGGCGTTCAAGCTGGCGGCGGACATGAGAAAAGCCATTGCCGAGCTCGACGGCGTCGAGTCGGTACATCTGAAAGTGCAGAACTTCACCCGTGCGAGGGAGCTTGAGGAACTAATCAACCAATCAAACGAAAAGAGCGAGACTACGGAAGGATAGTCGGATGCCCACGTACGAGTACGAATGTGAGAGCTGTGGCAAGAGTTTCGAGCGGTTCCAGAACATGATGGATCAACCGGTGACGAAATGCCCTGACTGCGGCGAGTCCGTAAGGCGGCGCATAAGCGGTGGTTCGGGGTTCATTATGAAAGGGAACAGCCGGAGGCAGTCAGCGGCGGCGTGTACGAGAGAAACCCCATGCTGCGGCCGCGAGACCCCGTGCGATGTCAGACCATGCGATAACTGACGCCCTGGCCGCTGGCACGGTCAAATTGGGTACGGAGTCTGCTTTATCGGCAAGCACAGCGAACGCCTGCACGGCCGTTTCATGCATCGTCGCAACATCGAGGCGGATCTCTGCGCTTAAGACGCGCCGCGGCACGAGAGAAGGTATTCAGCAATGAAGCAGACCCCGAAACCCGTCATAGAAGTCTCGGATCTGACAGTAGTCTACAAGGCCGCTCGCGGGAGATCGATCAAAGCCGTATCGGAGCTCGACCTCCAGGTGAATGCGGGTGAGGTTGTAGGGTTTGTCGGCCCAAACGGTGCCGGCAAGACCACAACGATCAAGGTGCTTATGGGCTTCCTGTTTCCGACACAAGGCGAAGCCCGAGTCTTTGGTGTCAAGGCGGGTTCTCTTGAAGCACGACGCCGGATCGGGTTCCTGCCAGAGGTTGCAGTGTATTACCCGTTTTTGACGGCAAGGGAGACGTTGGCTTCATACGCCACCTTGCAGGAAATCCCCTCTTCAGAGCACGACACGGTCATAGCCCGTCTCATCAAAAAAGTGGGGCTTGCGGGCCGAGACCGTGAACCTCTGCGGCATTTCTCGAAGGGAATGTTGCAGCGCGTCGGGCTTGCACAGGCGATCATGGGGGACCCCGATCTGCTCATCCTTGACGAAGTGACTTCTGGTCTGGACCCCGTAGCACGCCGTGATCTCCGACATATTCTCCTCGAGTTCAAATCTGAAGGCAAGACTGTGTTTTTTTCCTCGCACGAGCTTTCCGAAGTGACGTTACTCTGCGACCGAGTCATCCTGTTGGATGAGGGCAAGGTGTTGGAGGAACGCAGTCTGGACGGACTACTGGCGTCAATGAGGAGGCACGTCACTGTCGCCGAGGGCACAGCCTCACCCGAATCGCTGCCAAAAGGCGTGACCGTGCGCAGCAGCGGAGACGGTCGGCTTACGCTTGTGGCGGCGAGCGATTCAGCACAGGCAGAGCTACTGAGTCAGCTTGAGGCGTCGGGCATGCGAGTTGTCGAGGTAGTCCAGGAAACAGGCTCTCTCGAGGACTACTTCGTCGAGGTCGTCGGAGCAAAGGTTACGTAAAATGGGGACGTCAGTAAAAAAGACAATGAGCGTCGCGTATGTGACCGTTCTCGAATCGGTTCGCCGTAAGGACCCTTACGTGGTACTGATCCTCGGTGCCGCGATGGTTCTTGGGGCGGGTGTTTTCAGCCGGTTCGGTGTCGAAGGGCTCGAGAAGTTTGTAAAGGACGTGGGTCTTACGGTGACCACGGTGTTTTCGATCGTCATCTGCGTCGTTGCGGCCGCGCGGCAATTGCCGACTGAAATCCAGAACCGCACCCTCTATCCGGCCCTCGGGAAACCCATAAGCCGGACGGGGTTCTTCTTGGGCAAGTACATAGGTGTCGGGATCATGAGCTCCGCGGTAGTGGTTGCGTTTTACGTATTGCTCGGGATCATTCTGTTGGTGTTCCGGATTCCTGTGGGAGGCGTTTTCTACCAAGCGTTGTACCTTCGCGTTCTTTCGATGTGGTTTATTGCGGCAGGCGTGCTGTGCCTGTCCCTGTTCCTGACCCACGGTGCCAATGTAACGGTTTCTCTGCTTGCATGCCTCTGCATGCAGATATTCGCACACAGCATTTTGTACATGCACGACGAACTTACTGGTATCTCGTTGAGGCTGGCAGAGGGGCTTTACCTGGTTGCGCCGCACCTGGAGCTGTTTGACCTGTCAAAGAAGGTAATCCACGGCTGGCCGGCGATCCCTCTCTGGGTGGTGGGTGGTATGACGCTCTATGGCTTGGTTTATACAGGGATACTATTAACCATAGGGTGCGCACGCTTTCGGCGAATGCCACTATAGCAGTGGCCGACAGAACAATGCACAAGAAGACGAATCTGATGTGCATCCCGGGGCTGTTAATAGCGGCCCTGTTGGTTCACCTGCTCACACCACACCTGCAAGTGGAGGCCCGGTACAAACCCAGCGAGTACGAAGCAGCCAAGGAGTCCATTGCAGTGTCGCTCATGGGCCAACTGCGCATGTCTGTCGGCGATCTGATGTGGTTCAAGACGTTGGAGTACCTCCACAACGGAATCATCTACCGGATGCCGACAAAACGCGAAGAGAGCACAGGCGTCCATGCAGTCGAGTTCACGGGTATGGGCGCGGGCGTGGCCCATAAGGACGGGCCTGCACTTGTGCCGGACCAAGAGACGGATTGGCGCGGAGTTTTGGGTGAAATGAACCGGAACATCGAACCCTGGCGGCCCGGCCATGCGCAGCACAGCGCCCCGCAGGAACTGATCCCCTGGTACCAGTTACTCGTGAGGTTTAATCCTCATTACATCCAGGCCTACACGAACGGGGCCTTCTTCATGTCCGATTTCGCAGGTGAACCTGAGATGGGAAGGGAGTTTCTCGCCGCAGGGGCCGAGAAGAACCCCTGGAGTTTCGAGATCCGGTCGGCGCTTGGGCGACTTTGTTTTGACTACTTCAAGGACTACGAGAACGCGGTAGAGGTACTTGTGAAAGCCGTTGAGCTGGGCAAAGAGGAGAAACGTTATCTGGCAAAGCGCGACGACGAGTTTGATAACGTCCAAGAACAACTCCTTAGCGAAGCCTACCTGTTTCTGGCGCGCAGCTATGTAGAACTCGAGCAGTACGACGAAGCGTTGGCAGTGTGTGATGCGGGCATGAAGGAGGTACCCGGATACAACCTGTTGCGTGTCGAGCGGCGTATCGTCAAGAAGCATATGGCAGGTGAGTTATGACATTGGTACGAAACGGAGAGCGGCGATTCTCTGGCAGCCAAAGCCGCGGCCCGAAACTCTGGAAAGACTGAGGCAGGATGATTGCTTTCGGGCAAGTTCCGCCGAGGCGTTTCGGGCGGAGCCTGGGTGTCAAGAACATTCCGCCGAAGGCATGCACGTATAGCTGCGTATACTGCCAGGCGGGCCGCACCGTGGACTTGCAGGTCGTGCGGATTGACAGGCGATGACTGATTACAGCGACGCCTTGATGGAGCATTTTCTGCATCCTCGAAACATCGGCGAGATTCCGGACGCTGACGGCGTGGCCAGCGTGGGCGATCCGGGATGCGGCGACTTCATCAAGGTCTGGATAAAGGTCGAAGACGAGCATATTGTCGACGTCAAGTTCAAGTGCAGCGGGTGCCCGGCAGCAATTGCGACATCGAGCGTCATGACCGAACTGGCCATAGGGAAACACATCGATGACGCTGTTTTCATCACTGACCATGAGATAGCGGACGCCGTCGGCGGGCTGACCGAGGAGAAGGTCCACTGTTCGGGTCTCGGGGCAGTCGCGTTGTACCGCGCAATAATGAATTATGTGTTCAAAGACCTGCCGACCGGAGGGTCTCGATCATCTTGACCCCTGAATGAGGAAGGGAATGTCTGCACTCTCCGATTCGGTGCGGTGTTACCGTTTCCGTGCTTTCCTGATCTTAACGAGCTCGTACTTTCTCGTGCCCAATCTCAGCCGGGCGGCGTGTTTCATTGCCAGATCGGGGTGTGTGCCGGGCGACAGCTCGGCGTAATAGTCATCGCCGGGTTTGAGCCCGCGGTCGGCTGCAAGCGACTGTGGCAACGGGTCCGCGTCTAACGTGATATCGTACGCGGCCTGGTCGACAGCGACAACGTCATCGGAACCGAGTATGCCCTGATCCTGCACAATCGGCACATCGGCAACGGGCATGCAATCGCATTCAGGCTGCGATTCGAACATGAAGCTCAGAAACAACACCTTGTTCTTCTCAAACGTGCTGAGCGCCGCGCGCGCGCCTTCTGCAAGCGCACGCTGGAACTCGCCCTGAGGGAGCGCACCGGTCAACGCGCCGACCGGGCACACACGCAAGCACCTCAAACACAACCAGCAGTTCTCGCGCACGATCTTACCGTCGACAAACCGTACCGATTGCGTCGGGCACACCTCGACACAGTTGCCGCAACCTATGCACTTCTCCTCGTCCCATTGGAGAGAGCGGGTGTCCACCGTGTGCAGCCGGCCGCGGGACTCCTTGTGGCCGGCAGTGCGATGGCTCGCGCAGGCGCATCCCATCGCAAGGTTCTTTATCGCTCCTGCGAACCCGGACTGTATGTGACCCTTCACGTGTGTCACCACAACCATCGCATCGGCATCGTGTATCGCCGAGGCTATACCCACCTTGCCGACGATCGGCCCGGCCTTGACCGAGACGGCGTCGTGACCTCCTATGCCGTCGGCGATGATCACCGGCGCGCCGAGCGTCGAATGGTTGATGCCGTTCTTGTTCGCGAGCTCGAGGTAGTCGAGCGCTTTCATCCGCACCGTGTCCGTGACGAACGGTCGCCCACCAACTGCTTTGACCGCGTCAACAACTATGCGCAGAAAATGCGGCCGGACAATTCTGAACGCGCCGGGGCTGCCCAAATGCGTCTTGATCGCAACATAGTCCTCCGGTTTGATGTACTTCGAGAAGTTCAGCCGCCGGATGATCTCCTCAAGTTTCGCCGGAACCGAGAAGTCGTAACGCCAGGTTTTGGCGCGCGCGTCAGCAAAATAGACCTTTGACATTGGGTTTTCCTCGTGTAGTTTAAGTCTTGACCGACAGGTCGTGTCAGTAACGTCCTCCGTTTTGACCGTCACCCGATGATACCATCCGCATCGCGTTCCGTCAACAGCACCAGTTCACAGGTTCGCGTCGCGATAAGGTGAGTTCCACTCATGCTGCCTGTCGACACCAAGCGGTAGGTGTCCCGTTTTCACGTTTTCACATCCCCACTTCCCTACAAACTGTGCAAGAAACGGAGATGGGGAGATAGGGGGGGATAAGGAGATATTGTCGAGTTAGACCAACTGGTGGCTGTCCTGTTCCCACATCCCCACATCTTCCTCATCTCCATGTCCCCTCTTGTTTGTACGTTGTGGCTTATCAACCATTTGACATCGCCCTTGTGCAACTACCCTCATTAACATTGACTCCTGCGGGTCGTTTGACAGCGCGCGTTGAGCGATGTTACTCTTACGCCAAGACCGAAATAGAAGGGGGGGGGCAGACAAGGACAGCATGGACCGTACAGAAAATAACGTTATCAGAGGCAAGGTTCATTCCGTCTCCGTGAGCGAGACCAAAGGCACGAAGAAGGCGCCTGTCGAGCGGATCAACCTGGTGGTTGGTCATGGGATCGAAGGTGACGCGCACGCCGGCCCGTGGCACCGGCAGGTGAGCATTCTCGCGCTCGAGAGCATCAACCGGATGCGAGCCAAGGGGTTCGATGTCGGCCCGGGCGATTTTGCCGAAAACATCGCCACCACGGGCGTAAACTGGCCGGAGCTGCCTGTCGGGTCCATGATCGAAATCGCCGGGTCGCTGCTCGAAATGACCCAGATCGGCAAACAATGCCATGCCGAGTGCGCTATAGGCAAGGAGATAGGCGATTGCGTGATGCCGCGCGAAGGCGTGTTCGCGAAGGTGCTCCGCGAAGGGGTCGTCAAAGCAGGCGACGAGGTGGTGGTGCGTCTCGCCGGTACGGAGGACAAACGCGCGTTGCGCCATCGGGCGCTTGAGGCGCGCCGGTCGCTGTCGCGTGACGAGGTTGTCGCGAAGAGCCGCAGGATATCGAGACGGCTGGCACATCTTGCAGCGTACCGGAATGCCCGGACAGTGCTCTTCTACGTCTCGTCGAAGGATAACGAGGTCGATACGACGGCGCCAATCGAGCGTGCCATACGGAAAGGCAAAACCGTTCTCGTTCCAATATCCAATCTCGAGACCCGGGGGCTGTCATGGTCGGAACTGAGGAGTCTCGACGAGCTCGAACGGGCCACGTTCGGTATCCTCGAACCGCGCGCGGAATGCCGCAGGGTACGCGACCCGCAACAAGGCGACCTGGTCATCGTGCCGGGGGTCGCGTTCGACCCGTCGTGCGGAAGGATAGGGTACGGCGGCGGGTTCTACGACAGGTTCCTGTCATCGTTCGATGGTGCTAAGGTCGCCCTTGCGTTCGAGGCGCAACTCCTGCCCCATGTGCCCGTCGGCGAGCATGATATTCCCGTCGATATGGTGATAACGGAAGACGCTGTCTATCGGCGTTAGGCCCTGCCCTACTCTTCTTCGGCAAACCCCGTTGAGGCCCACGTGCTCGATGGTTCGGATTCGTCCGTCTCTATCGATTTGAGCTCCTCGACGTTCTCTCTGATCTTCTCGACCGCGCGAACGATATCCTTGCTGTCCTCCTCGGTGCCCATGAGCGTCTGGTGCTGCAGAAGCACCGACTCCTCGACGTACGCTTTCGTGCAGACCGGCAGGTCGAACCGTCTCGGGTCGATCGCCTTCCAGTACTCCTCGCTCCAATGGTAGCGCCGTTTCGTGTGCGGCTGGTACAGCACGCAGTTGTTGAGCGGCTCGTAGACGGCGTCGACTCCAGCCATTATCTCGGCCATCAGGGCCTGCCGGAACGCTTTGACGCTGACACCGTCAAACTGATCTCTGTCGTACCGGAACACGAAACAGTAGTACGCCTGGCGGTTGACTTGAGGCCGGCGAATGATCGGCGTGATGCCGTCTATCTCCGCCAAACCAGCGTTGATCAACTGGGCGTTCCTGTCGCGCAACAACGTCTGCGCCTCGAGCCGTTCGAGCTGCGCCAGCAGTATCGCCGCCTGGAACTCGGTTATGCGGTAGTTGCCGCTCTGGACGTGCTGTCCTTCGGTGTCCCTGTACAGCCGGCCGCAGTTTCGCAGCGAGTAGATGCGCAGGAACAGGTCCTCGCGGTTCGTCAGGTTGGCGCCGCCTTCGCCGGACGTCATCACCTTGGTCTGCTGCATGCTGAAACAGCCGACGTCGCCGAGCGCGCCCGCGCCTTTGCCGTTCCACTGCGACCCGTGCGAATGGGCCGAATCCTCGATGACAGCGAGGTTGTGTTTCTTCGCGATATCGAGTATCGAATCCATGTCGGCCATACACCCGTAAAGATGTACGGGTAGGATCGCCTTGGTGTTCGGGGTTATGGCCGCTTCGACAGCTTTCGGGTCTATCGTGTGCGATTCCGGCTCGACGTCTACGAGAATCGGAACGGCACATACATCTATCACGGCGGCCGCGGTCGCCTGCCAGGTGAGCCCCGGCACGATCACCTCGTCGCCCGAACCGATATCCAGCGCCTCGAGCGCAAGTTGTATCGCGACCGTCCCGTTGGACACGCAGAGACCGTACTCGGCGCCGGAGAACTGCGCAAACCTCTTTCCGAACTCCCACTCTTTCGGGCCGTCGTACGACCATATCCCGCTCTCGGTGACCTCCGTGATGAGCTCGACCTCGCGCTTGTCGTGTACAGGCCAGGTCGGCCACCCTTGGGTCCGGACCGGGTCGGCCCCGTTAATCGCCAGCTTTGCCATTCTGTTCTACCTCCATCTAAAGCGGTTTTTCGCTGAGTTCACTACCGAACAGGGCGCATTGTAACACAACGGCGATGCGTTGTAAACGCAGCAGCTAGGACACGTTGTGCCGTTGATCATATTCTGTAACGGTTTGACTGGACCACGATGAGCACACACCGGAAAGAAGCGATTCCCGCTTGTTGGTCCCTATTCCTTGGCGGCTTGTGCGCCGGCGTTTATCGCGTCGATGTTGGCGCCGATGAGACCGTGATGTCGTTCGGGCAGCACCTTCTTGAGCGCGTTGACCACGCTGTCGAGTTCCACGATAGGTTGCTTTTCGAGGAACGCGCCCAGTACAACCATGTTGGCGATCTTGGCGTTGCCGAGCTCGAGGGCGATGTCGTTGGCCGCAACGGTCGTCAGCTCGATATCCGAACGGTGCACGGTGGCCGGGTCGGTCAGGGCGGTGTTAAGCAGCAGGAAGCCGTTGGGCTTGATCCGGTCCTGAAACTTGTCGAGCGACGGTTGGTTCATGATGATGGTGGCGTCAGGCCGGTACCCGAGCACGGACCCTATCTCCTCGTCGGCGATGGTGACGGCACAGTTTGCCGTGCCGCCGCGCATCTCGACGCCGTACGTCGGCAGGTAGGAGACGTCCTTGCCCTCGTACATCGCAGCGTGCGTGAGGATATCGCCTATCAGCAGTATCCCCTGGCCGCCAAACCCCGCGATGATGAGTTCGTAGTACATGGCCGGTTACTCGTCGCCTTTCTCTGTCACGTCTTTGTACGTGCCGAGCGGGAACGCAGGTATCATCTCGTCGCGGATACGTTTGAGCCCGTCGAGCGGTTTGACACGCCAGTTGGTGTGGCATGCTGACAAGACTTCGACGATCGAGAACCCGCGCCGGTCAAGCTGCATCTGGAACGCTTTGCGGATCGCTTTCTTGGCGCGCAACACGTGTTTCGCGTCGTGCAGCGAGACGCGAACCGAGTACGCAACACCGTCAAGCTGCGACAATAGTTCGGCCATACGTATGGGCGGCCCTTCGTTCTCCATGCTGCGCCCGTACGGCGTGGTCGTGGTCTTCTGGCCGATCATGGTCGTCGGCGCCATCTGGCCGCCGGTCATACCGTAAACGGTGTTGTTGATGAATATGACGGTGATCTTCTCGCCGCGGTTCGCGCAATGTATCGTCTCGGCCGTGCCGATACTTGCCAGGTCGCCGTCGCCCTGGTAGGTGAAGACCGTCTTGTCGGGCAAGGCACGTTTCACGCCGGTCGCAACCGCTGGCGCTCGACCGTGAGGCGCTTCGACAACGTCGACGTCGAAGTAGTCGTACATGAATACCGAACAACCGACGCATGCGACACCGATGCACTGTTCGCGGATGTCCAGGCTGTCGATCGCGTCCGCGACAAGCCTGTGCGCTATCCCGTGCGTGCACCCGGGACAGAAATGTGTCGGCGTGTCGATCAACGTCTTCGGTCGCGCAAACACCTGTTCCATCTAGTTCGTCTCCAGAAGATCGCGTATCTCGTCCGGGTTCGGGACGCCGCCGCCGGGCCGGCCGAGGAACCTGCATTCTGCGTCGGGCGCGAGCGCGAGCCGGACGTCGTCGACCATCTGGCCGGTGTTCATCTCGACCACCAGGAACCGTTTCACACGTTGCGACAGCTCGGCCAGCGCCTTGGTAGGGAACGGGAACAACGTTATCGGGCGCAGGATACCGACGTTCATCCCGTCGGCACGCGCGGCTCGAATGGCCGATTTCGCGATACGGCTCGCGGTGCCGAACGCGACCACGACCACATCCGCATCGTCCGTATGCTGCGCCTCGTAGATGACCTCGTCCCGCCTGATAGTGTCGTACTTTTTCTTGAGTTCGAGGTTGTGCGCTTCCTGTTCGCCGTCGGACAGGTAGAGCGTTTTCACCAGTTGCGCCGGGCGGTCTTTGGGACCCGAAACGGCCCACGGTTTTTCGACCGTCTTCGGCTTCTCGCGCGCCTCGAGCACTGCGGGCTCTTTCATCTGGCCGAGTATGGCGTCCGCGAGCACCATTGCCGGGTTGCGGTACTTGTCCGCCAAGTCGAACCCCGTGATAACCAGGTCGAACATCTCCTGGACCGACGCGGGCCCGAGCACGATGTTGTAGTAGTCGCCGTGACCGCCGCCGCGTGTCGCCTGGAAATAGTCGCCCTGCGTCGGCGCGATACCGCCGAGACCGGGTCCGCACCGCATGATGTTGACCACCATGCACGGCAGCTCCATGCCCGCGATATACGACATGCCCTCCTGCATCAGCGATATGCCGGGACCGGACGACGATGTCATCGCACGCGCGCCCGTTGCCGCAGCGCCGAGCACCATGTTTATCGACGCGATCTCGCTTTCGGCCTGGATAAACGTGCCGCCGCATTTCGGCAACATCAACGAGAGGTACTCGGGGATATCGTTCTGCGGCGTGATGGGATACCCGAAATAGTACATGCACCCCGCCTGGACGGCACCTTCAGCGAGCGCGACGTTACCTTTCACCAACTGGCGCGTGCCGTTACGGCCCGGCGCGCGTTCGGCAGCGTCTCTCTTGTTGGCGCTCACAGAACTCATAACAAAACAACCTATTTGAAGACGATTATCGCGGTTTCAGGGCACATCTCGGCGCACAGACAACAGCCCGTGCAGACGTTGTCGCCGTCGCACTCGATAGGCTGGGCAGGATGGTACCCCATCGCGTTGTACGATTCAACAAAACAGATCAGGTGTTTCGGGCAGGTCTCGATACAGAACCCGCACCCTTTACAGCGCTCTTGATCGATGATTATCTTCGCCATATCAACAATCCCGCCCCACTCGCCTACAACCTACCACAGACCGCCCCAAAGAGTCAAACACGCCCTGCTCCCCTCTCCCGCCGGGAGAGGGTTAGGGTGAGGGAACTGCATCCAGACCCGGCATCGTTGGCGTTTCTTTGGACAGGATAACAGGATTGACACGGATACCCGACTACGGACTACCGTCTACTGCATTTCCCCCCGTCTACCGCCCTTCCCCCACTCTCCATTCCCAATTCTTCATTCTCCATTCGTCTTCCCCCCGTCTACCGACTACCGACTACCGTCTACTGCTTTTTGCTTTTTTGTAATAATTCCGCCCCCTACTCCGTCTACTGTAATGAAGGGTACAAAACCGTCTCCGGACTGAAGACTCAAGACTACAGACTGAGGACTATGACAACGGGCGGCCCCAGCGTGAACGCCTTAAACCGCAACGACTTGCGTAGCCCCGACCGGCAACCGACTACCGCTTCTGCCCTCTATCGTCGTTCCCGCGCAGGCGGGAATCCAGACCCCCGGTCTCAACTCTCCGGCCTCCGCAACGAGGGCAGGAGTGCAACATGCCAGCGTAACAGTCCGCCATACCTTCGCAAACCGTCTCCTCGAGGACGGGTGCGATGTTCGTACGGGTCAGGGACTGCCAGGACGCACAGACGTCGGGACAACGATGGCCCATACTCACATGTTTGAACGCGCAGGAAAGGGGGTATGCAGCCCCGTTGATTTGATGTGAACGCACGAATCTCATTGGTCCCATACGGAGAGCCTATAGACCGCAGTTGGATGGCTAGTATGGCAGTTTGCAGGAGGTCTCAGTGACAGTGAAACGACAACATGGCTTCTGGGCTCTTTTCGGGAAGCTCAGCGCGATACTGATGGCAATTGCGACGTTACTTGGGATTTACCTGACTCTGTTCCCGGAGAAGCCCAAGCTCATCGTTATTGCCGACTATCACAGTTACGCTCTTCCGCCCAATCTAGTGGAATCACTTGAAAGGGTCCGAGAAAAGGAGTCTTCGCCCTTTCTGCAGCATTTCCTGCGTGAAACGATGGAGATGACCGATTCGACCTCTGGTTCTGCCGACCTCTCGGAGGTCAGCAGAAAACTAGAAGCTGTATTCGAGCAAGCATGGGGGCACACGTGGTCCCGATTTTTCTCTCACTCACCGTTTTACTCACCGTGGCCGTACGAGATCTTCGCCCAGCTTGTCGTGGAGAACAGGGGGGCAAGGCCCGTCGAAGAGATCGTTCTCAATGCGCCTCTAGACGGCATTGCTTCAGTTACGTACCCGGACGAGAGTCAGAAGACTCTCGAGATCACCCGACAGATCGAGCTGGGTTCGCTCAGGCCGCATCAAAAGATCACCCTCGCTATTTGGTCGAAGCACAGACTCTTCCAGAGTGATGAAAAGAAGTTCGTAGTGACCCATGCAGATGGGACTGGAGAGGTCTCTTTCAGCACAACTGTTCGCGGGTTCCCCAAGTTTCTTGTCGACAACTGGGTCCTTATGGCCGCGCTGGCTTGGGGGATCGTGCTTGCCACCGTCTTTATCATTTCTCTTCGGGGCCTGATCAATCAGGTGGCCTCGGACGCCCGAGAAGGGAAGGAGTCTAAGAAGACCGCGAAAGAGAGCAGCCCCGACGCAGAGCCAGAATCGGAGCCTGATTTGGCAAGAGACAATTCAACAAACGAATCGACAACGACTTCGTGAAAGCCGCCGCTTGGAGCGATGCTCTGCGGAGCGGCTCATTCTGGTCGTTGGCCAACGAGATGAAAAGGAAGGTGCCGCTGCATGCAGAAAAGGAAGTACTATCACAACACGCGATTTCCGGTTAACGTCGTTAAGAAAGCTCACGACGTGTTCCTGTCGAAACTCGACGCGGAGAAAGAGATCGATACGCCTAACCAACTTGAGATCATATTGGGTGATGAATCTTGGTGCTTCGACACTCGTGAAGAGTTCCTAGCCAAGTATTCCGAAGCAGACGACTTCCTATTTGACCACATTTCCCAGGGCAATCGACTTCGTGTTAGACCGTACGGTACGAGCGTGGGTGTGCTTGTGAGTTTTCCTTCTAGATTCGACATCGAATCCGTTTTCCAAGTCTTCGAGCGCCAGCTTGATTCGAGCAAGATCGTTGTCGAATCGGACCCCATCAAGATATTCATTGGCCATGGCCGTGATCAGCAGTGGCGCGACTTGAAGGATCACCTCCAGGACGAGCACGGATTCGAGGTCGTCGCCTACGAAATCGGGCCCCGCGCAGGACTGAGCATAAAAGAGGTACTGGAAAGCATGCTAAACAAGTCCTCGTTTGCTCTTCTTGCCTTGACAGGTGAAGATGAACATACGGACGGACAATTGCATGCTCGAGAGAACGTAATCCACGAGCTTGGTCTCTTCCAAGCTCGGCTTGGGTTTACGAGAGCAATTGCTCTACTTGAGGATGGCGTCAAGGAATTCTCGAATATCCTTGGAACAACACAGATCCGATTCTCCAAAGGAAACATCCGAGAAACCTTCGGGGACGTACTCGCTACCATCAGGCGCGAGTTTGAGGAAAACGCGGATTGGCGAGTTCAGGCAACACCAGATTAAGAACGCGGTGAAATGAGCATGGTGTGGTCGGAACTACCGTTAAACTAGACAGACTATAGCAAGTTGGCGGCAAAGGATGAGTAGGCGGAAATCCATTTCCCCAAAGGTCCAGGCTGAAGTTCTGCTCAGGTGTGCGCGACGATGTTGTCTCTGTTACGGAATGAGCGGCGATTTCGAAGTGAAGACAGGCCAGATTGCCCATGTTGACCATGATCCCTCAAATAGCCGCGTCGGGAACCTTGTGTTTCTATGCCTGGAACACCACGAGGCTTACGATAGCAGAACTAGCCAGAGCAAAGGCGTCACACAAGAAGAGGTCAGGCTATATAGGAACATTCTTCATGCAGATGTCTCAACGCAACTGCCGCGCCTTGAGGAAGAACCAGAGAAGATGTACCCCAGAGAATCGCTTAGTTTTCATGAGATGTTAAAGTCACTAAGGAGCTCAGAGCTGCATGCGAGCTGCCTTCTCAATGATTCTGAGATTGAGAGTGCCATTGAGGCGAAATTCCTAAGGATTGACCCATTCAACCGTGACAATCTGCATGCGGCCAGTTACTCCTTGTGTCTTGGACAGCAAGCCGTGGTCGGACATTCCCTCCGCGAGATAGGCTCTGGCAAACCTCTTGTGCTTACGAAGGGAGATGTCGCAGTCGTCCCCACTCGCGAGTTCCTCGCATTGCCACCAGATTTGGTGGGGCGCTTAATTGAACATGGGCCTTTGGGAGGCAGGATTTTCGTCTCAGGCAGCGGACACGTTGACCCGGGGTATATGGGCCGGCTCATTTTGCTAATTGAGAATCGAGGGCTGCGTGACACCGAGATAGAAGCGATGACGCGAATTGCATCAATTGAGTTCATGCTCTTGAGCCCCTGGTCGTCCCGACGCTACAGGGGAAAACTTCCGGGAAATGGGGGACTGGCACCATTTTTTGAGGGGATAGCTTAGAAGGGGATGCTCAGCGGCTGTGAATCGGAGGAAGATGTGAGGAGCATTCGCTTGAACAGACGCACAGACTGTCTGTCCCTTGCACAGAGATCGGGTTCTGAGCAAGGCGAAGAAGGGGCTGGGATACCCATTAAGAATAGGTGCCTGTCCCTGATTCTTGCAGCGGACCAGAGAGGGAGGCAGCAATGGAACTAATATCAAAAGAGAAGGCGCTTGATCTTCTGGAGAAGACAATATCGGAGGGCGCACGACTGCAACAGGGTCATCAGGACCGTGAACGGTGGCAAACCTGGGAGAGAGACGCAACAGTGCGGATCCGTACCATTTTCGGCTCCGAATCTTCGCCTTGGCACGAAATCATGCCGCTTATCAACGAAATGAAGGAGCTCGACAGCCCTCTCAGCAAGAAGAACGTCGTTGGCAGGGTTTTGGCAATGTTGCGATCGTTCTATTCCGAAGTCCAGGATATCTGGACTGACAGGGGTACGCAAGATGACGTCGATACCTCGTCTGAAATGCCCGAAAATGAAGCTGGACGGGATTCGGCGAGCAACAAAGTCTTCGTCGTGCATGGTCACGATCACACGAGAATGCAAGCTCTCACTAGGTGGCTCGAGGATCTCGAGCTAATGCCCATAGTCCTTCACGAGCAGCCAAGCCGGGGGGACACGATCGTTGAGAAACTTGAGTCGCACGACAAGGTTGCTTTTGCGGTCGTACTTCTCACACCAGACGATGTTGGCGCGATGAAAAAGGATCGTGACGACCTTCAACCTCGTGCACGGCAGAATATGGTGTTCGAACTTGGCCACTTTATCGCGAGGCTTGGCCGGCGACGGACTCGGGCTCTAGACGACCTTCAACCTCGTGCTCGGCAGAATGTGGTGCTTGAACTTGGCTACTTTATGGCGAAGCTTGGACGTATACGAACTCGGGCTCTAGTCGTAGAGGGCGTTGAGATCCCGTCGGATTACTCGGGTGTCGTGTACATCAAAATCGACAGAGAAGATGCGTGGAAACACAAGCTGGCGAGGGAACTCAAAGCAGCTGGACTTCCAATCGACATGAACAAGATAGTATAGGTGGCCTGACTCACAACGGCGAGGATTTCAGGCACGGACTACGAAACAGGGGAGGATAGGCGGCAGGCGCCTCTCATTGTAGGTAGCATGTAGTAGATAGTATGTAGGGGGGGATAAGCGTAATGGTCAGCGGGGCAGCGCTACGTTTCCCAGAAGTCGAGCTGGGCGTTTTGTGACGGGACGGGCGGTCGTTTGCCGGCGATGATGATGTAGGGAGCAAAGCTTAGTAGGTATATCTAGTAGGTAGTAGGTAGTAGGTAGGGAGTAGGGGTAGGAAAAGCGCGGGATTCAGCGGGGGAGATGTAGGGTGCGGCCGATCGGCGGAGTGAGGCACGCTTCGTTGCCGACTATCCTATCACCCCGGTTCTGCTGCAGCGATCCTGGCTCGATAGCACAGCACCACACGCGTTCTCGACAACAGTCAGGCTTGTCGAGATCCGCGTGTCACTCGATAAAGAAAGCCACGGGCGCGGAGCCCGTGGCTTTTCTGCAGGAGCCGCGTTTTCCGAAACTCACAACATTCCCAAGACCGTGGCCCATGAAACGCTCACCGGGTAGGTGCTCGGATACTTGGAGAACTCGACGTGGCCGTCCATGTAGAGCACGTTGCACCCGCCCGGGATATGGTTGAAGTTCTTGCCGTTTGTGATCTCATCATACATGATAGGCAGTTCGCTTTGCGCGAGAGCGCTGGCAGCCGGATTGTTGATGTCGGTGATGAAGAACCGCTCGATACCTTCGCGCAGCCGGTACGCCGTCACATCCTGCCCGTTGTCGTTTTCATATTCGAGGTCGCGATCTAACCCCGCTGTGTTTCCGAAGATCGCGGGCATGATTCTGCCGGTGAAAAGCTCCATAAGGAAGCCTGTGTCGATATTTACGCCGGGGAGGGAAGGAACCAGGTTTTCATCAGTTCCGGCGATATTGACGTTGTCCTTGGTGATCGCCCAGCCGAGGTACTTGTACGACACGCCGTCGAACCGACAGGGATCTATCCGATTATCCGGATCACCGTCGATGCTCCATCTGCCGCCTTCTAGCTCCGTGATACCATCCTCGTCCGACGGACAGAGAATCACCTTCGGGTCATTGAGGTATTCGGGATAGAGGGAAGGTCCATTGAAGAAAAAGCTGCCATCCGTAAATCCTAGGCATGGTGGTTGCCCGTCTACTGAACCAACTGCTCTTGTCATTGGGAACGAGCCGTCCCACTCGTTCGCGTACATCTTGAATACAAGACCCATCTGTTTCAGGTTGTTGGCGCACGACGCCCGCCGCGCGGCCTCTCGTGCCCTTGCGAGCGCCGGCAGGAGTATCGCGGCCAGTATACCGATGATCGCGATCACCACCAACAACTCTATCAACGTGAATCCTTTTCTGTTCATGATCTGGTGCCCTCCACGTGCGGTACCCACTCACCTACGATATGTGTTGGTACGCGTCTTACGAAGCCTCCCAGGCGGCACAGCCGATCGCCAGGGTGCCGCGCGCTTCGTCCCCTGATTCCTCTTTCACCTCCCTTCTGCTGCTGCGATCCTGCATCGATAGTACATCGCCACCCACGATTCTGTCAACAGTTCTGGGCGGCAGGAGGGTAACCATTCAGTGACGGAGGAAACCTGGTGAGAAGAGCGGACGGTCACAGGTTATCAGCAGGTGAACGAACACAACTAGAGACGCACGCATATCCCTGACAGGGAAAGGATTGTAGCGCAGGCTTCCAGCCTGCATCTTCCAGCCTGCACAACAAAAATCGAGATGCAGGCTGGAAGCCTGCGGTACACGCGTGACTGAATGGTTACGCGGGTTGGTTACACCTTTTGCCCGAGCCATTTGCGCTGCTGGTACCTGTTGTTATGGGAGGATGATGCAAAGCAGTAAGGAGACTTGTTACCCCGAAGATATGGGTAACTCGTCGTGTTCTTGTGTTCTCGGACGACTGAAGTGTCGAATTGACCCCCAAACAGATGTGGAGTGCGCAAGCTTGCTTGCGC
>CAZGCA010000067.1:0-33409 GCA_964524145.1 uncultured bacterium
GAACAGCGGTAGCAAGCTACCGCACTCCAAAACAGCCACAGCGCAAATGCCTTGAGACCAGTCGTTGCAGAATCTATGCAAATGTGCTAGCATCTGGGAGCGGCGAATTCTGTCCAACGTTTCGGACGATAGGACCATGGTAAAGGAAGCACCAATGCCTGCCAATAACGGACCCCTCAAGACCGCGTTTGCCGTTCAGTGCGATCACTGTGCCGCGCGTGTTCCGGTAACCCGATCTGAATCTGGGTTACGTCAAACCGTGCTGGCTTTGACCGCGACAACCGCGATCCCGCCCCAATTGAGTGCTGACACGCCCGGCCGTCTGCTTTGCAGGCAACCGGGATCGGGAAAAGGAGGATCATGAGCGACACACGCAAGACAAAAGCTCAGTTGCTTGAGGAGTTGAAGACGCTGCGAGCGAGAGTGGCGGAACTCCAGAGGGCGGAAAGAGAACGCAGACAAGCCGAGGAGGCGCTTCGGGGCAGCGAGACACGGCTCCGCTCTGTGCTCGAGAACTCGCGTGACATAATCTATAGGTTCGATATCGCAACCGACAACTATGACTACTATACCCCTTCCATTCAGGAGATGACGGGGTTTACTGCCGAAGAGTTGTTGGCCATGGGTGATGAAGGCATTGTCGAGCGGTTTCACCCTGACGACCGTCAAAAGATGGAAGGGTTCTCGAAAACTCTCGACGACCTGCCGGGTACCGACACCGTGGGCGGCAGCACCGAGTACAGATGGAAGCACAAAGACGGTCAATACCGATGGTTCAGTGAGAACCGCTCGATTGTCCGGGATAGCGACGGCCAACCGGTGGCCGTTGTCGCTGCCGTGCGCGACGTCACCAAGCGCAAGCAGGCGGAGGAAGCGCTCGTAAAGGAGCGCACGATCCTGCGCACACTCGTGGACAATATGCCGGACTATATCTTCATCAAAGACGCCCAGAGCCGATTCATCACTACAAATACTGCTCATCTTAGAACGCTTGGCGCTGAGACACTCGAGGAGGTGGTTGGGAAGACGGACTTCGACTTCTTCCCAAAGGAGTTGGCAGAGAAGTATCACGCTGACGAACAGGAGATCGTCGGCTCTGGCAAGCCTCTGCTCAACAGACTCGAGATGGTGTTCCGCCCGGATGGCGAGGAGCAATGGCTATTGACGACCAAAGTGCCTCTGTGCGACGCGAGTGGTTCGGTTGTCGAGATCGTGGGCATAAGCCGTGACATCACCGAACGCAAACAGGCGGAACAAGCGCTGCGCGAGAGTGAGGAGAAATACAGGGAGTTGTTTGACACATGTCCGGATGGGATTGCCATTACTACCCTCGAAGGTGAGTTCCTTGATGCCAATCAGTCATATCTGGATATGCTCGGCTATACACTGGAACAACTCAACGGGATGACGCTTCGGGAACTCACGCCGGCGAAGTGGCACGAAGCAGAAGCGGAGAGCATTCAATCCCTCATACCGACGAAGGGGTTTGGGACCTTCGAAAAGGAATACATAAGAAGGGACGGAACAGTATTCCCGGTATCCGTCACGGGATGGATCATTACGGACGCGAAAGGTAATCCCGAAAAACTTGGCGCGTTCGTCAAGGACATCACCGAGCGCAAACGGGCCCAGGAGGCGCTACAGGAGAGTGAGGAGAAGTATCGCAACCTCGTGGAGAACAGCGGCGACGTAATCTACGCGCTTGACGAAAATGCTATGGTAACCTATGTCAGCCCCAACATCGAGTCTATTACTGGATACGCCCCGACGGAAGTCCTCGGAAAGCAATTCACCGAGTTTGTCCATCCCGAAGACTTGCCGGGCCGTCTGGAAGAGTTTCGGCGATCCCTTTCCGGAGCCAATGAACCGCACGAGTACCGATACGTCACGAAGTCTGGCGAGACCATCTGGGTGAGAAGCAACCCGCGGCTTGTGGTCGAGGAAGGTCGTGTTACCGGTCTGCAGGGAGTGCTGGCAGACATCACTGAACTGAAGCAGGCCGAGGAGCGCCAAGAACTAATAAGGCAGGTGCTTGAACTGCTTAACCGATCAGGCGGAGAGACCTACATAATCCGCGACCTGCTTCTGCTCATACGGGAATTTACGGGATTCGAGGCAGTCGGCATTCGGTTAAGGGAAGGCGAGGACTTCCCGTATTACGAGACAAACGGGTTTCCGCCACACTTTGTGCAAGCTGAACGATACCTCTGTGCGCGCGACGCGACCGGCCAGTTGCAGCGGGACTCGGAAGGCAATCCGGTTCTCGAGTGCGTATGCGGGAACGTGATCGTCGGCAGAACGGACCCATCTCTGCCGTTTTTCACCGAAGGAGGCAGCTTCTGGACGAATAGTACCACTGAACTGCTTGTCTCCACAACCGAGGAAGACCACCAGATCCGGACGCGAAATCGGTGCAACGCGGAAGGCTACGAATCCGTGGCCCTCATACCGCTCCGATCGGACGACCATATCATAGGGCTCCTGCAGCTCAACGACCGCAAGCAGGGAATGTTTACCTCCGAAATGATCCTCTTTCTTGAAGGAATCGGTGCCAGCATCGGCATAGCACTCGCCCGCAAGCAGGCTGGGGATGCGCTGAGGGAACAGCACTCGTTCCGGACAGGGATCATTGAGCGCGCCGCTGAAGGGCTCTGTGTTTGCCACGATATACCCGAATACCCCCACATCAGCTTCACGGTCTGGAACGACCGCATGACTGAGATCACCGGGTACACTATGGAAGAGATCAACCATCTCGGTTGGTACCAGACATTGTACCCGGACCCGGAGACGCAGGAAAAGGCGCGTGCACGAATGGAGAGAATGCGCCAGGGTGACGACCTTCATGCCGAGGAGTGGGAGATTACTCGGGCTGATGGCGAGAAACGGGTGCTGACCATATCGACATCCCTCCTCGAAACCGGTGATGGCATCGCTCACGTTCTGGCATTGATGAACGACATCACCCAGCACAAACGGGCGGAAGAAGAGCGGCGGCGGTTGGAGGTACAGGTTCAGCAAACCCAGAAGCTCGAGAGCCTTGGCGTTCTGGCAGGTGGAATCGCACACGACTTCAACAACCTCCTTACGGGAATTCTCGGCAATGCGGACCTGGCTTTGCTGAGTCTCTCGCCTGTTTCGCCCGCGCGCGACAACATCGAGCAGATAGAGTCGGCATCGAGACGCGCAGCAGACCTGTGCAGGCAGATGCTCGCCTACTCGGGCAGGGGCCAGTTTGTGGTTCAGGCGTTGGATTTGAACGAGGTCGTACGGGAGATGGCGCACCTGCTCGAGGTCTCCATCTCCAAGAAGATCGTCCTCAAGTATGACCTGGCAGCGAACCTTCCCTCGGTCGAGGCGGACGTCACCCAGATGCGCCAGGTCATCATGAACCTTATCACAAACGCCTCCGAAGCCATCGGCGACCAGAGCGGCTTCATCGCTGTTAAGACGGCCGCGATCGAGTGCGACGAGGGATACCTGGCTGAAACGTACCTGGACCAGCGCCTTCCAGGCGGGCTGTACGTCTCGATCGAGATCTCGGACACGGGCTGCGGGATGGACGGGGAGACGATCGGGAAGATATTCGACCCGTTCTTTACAACCAAGTTCACCGGCCGCGGTCTCGGGCTCGCCGCCGTTCTCGGCATTGTGCGCGGACACAGCGGTGCCCTGAAAGTGTACAGCGAGACGGGCCGCGGTACAGCCTTCAGGATTCTGCTTCCCTCTTCCGATCAGTCTGCGGGGACGGCGCGCGAAGAACCTGCCCAAGTCGAAGGGTGGCGCGGCGAAGGAACCCTCCTTGTCGTTGACGACGAAGAGACGGTGCGGAATATCGCAAAGAGCATGTTGGAGACGTTCGGGCTCACCGTGCTGACCGCTTCGGACGGGCGCGACGCCGTCAATACCTTCCGTGAACGCGCTGACGAGATCGACCTGGTACTGCTCGATCTTACGATGCCCCAGATGGACGGTGAAGAGGCCTTCCGCGAGCTGCGCCGAATCAAGGACGACGTTCGCGTGATCCTTTCGAGCGGGTACAACGAACAGGACGTCACAAACCGATTCGCCGGCAAGGGGCTCTCGGGGTTCATTCAAAAGCCCTACCAAGTCGCGACACTGCTCGAGAAGGTTCGGGGACTCTTGGAAACGTAGAGCCCGCGTTCGCGGATGCACTGACGAGGTCCAAACCCGCTCAGCGTTCAAGAACGCAACGCAACAACCACGGGCCCGCAAGGTCTTGCTCTTCGCAAGGGTCGAATGGTATCATTTCGTTCGAGATGCGAAAGGAAAAAGGATCCGGGGCGGAGAAACGTCTTTTCAGTGTTCTTGCGTTCCTTGTGCTGCTCGCCGGCGTCTCGCCCGCTGCCCGACCCGAGGGTGACACGGGTGATGCGCCCAAAGAGCCGGAACGCCTGCGCACCAGGATCGAGGAGTGCCAAGAGCTGCTGCGCGCAGACCCCAAGAACGCGCGCGCACACAACGAGATGGGGTTCTGCTACTACAGTCTCGGGGAATACGATAACGCCTTGCATGCGTATACGAAAGCCGTACGCGCGGACCACGGGTTTGCGGTGCCGCACAACAATATCGGCGTCGTCAAGATGAAGCGACGCGACTACAACGGTGCGCAAGAGAGTTTTCGCAGGGCCGTTGAACGCGATCCCGACTACGCCAAGGCCATGTACAACCTCGGCGTCGCGTGCTTCCGCACCCGCAGGTACGTGACCGCGTGGAACTGCTATCGCAAGGCCAAGAAGATAGACGCGCAGTACGTCGCCGAACGGGAAGATGTCGGCAGAGCGGAGGAGGTTCTGGCGGAACAGTTGAAAGAGAGCCCGAACGACGAGACGTTACGCAAGATTGCTGCCCGGTTCGAACGCTACAAGCGCGACACGGCGATTGGGGCAGCTGCAAGCACGGGGGGAGCAGGCGAATGAGAATCGGCCGGATCCTGATCGCCCGGGTTTGCCTGTTCGTTCTCATCGCTGCTGCGGCTGGACCGTTGCGCGCTGATCCGTTCCGCGCACCGTGGGACGCCCCGGCAACCAAGAATGCTGCGCGCCGTTCGGCGGAGGAACGGAAGTCCCGTTTCTCGCTGACACAACCCCTGACACAACCGCAACGCATTCCCGCGGCCATCGGCAGGGGCTTGCTGAGAGCATACCAGGTTGTGTGCTCGCCGCGCGACGGCCGCGAATGTCCGATGTACCCGACCTGTACGACCTACGCCAGAGAGGCTGTCAAGAAGCACGGGATGCTCTTGGGATTTGCGATGACCTGCGAGCGGTTGACGCACGAACCCGACGAGCCCAAACGCGTACCGTCGGTCATCGTTCGCGGTCATCTCCGATGGTTCGACCCGGTCGAGAACAACGATTTTTGGTTCACCGGAACGCAGCACCTCGCAAAACGGCGCGCGGGCGAGGTGACCCGCAGACTCGAGGAGCCGAGATGATCAGCGCTCGAACGTCGATGCTTTGCCTGTTGGTTCTTGCGGTCTGCTGCGCGAGCGCGTATTGCGACGAGCCGGCACCGGCCGACGAGGGTTCCCGCCTGTACGCGTTCGGAGAACATCTCTTCAGCGAAGGCGAGTACTACCGGGCTATCACCGAGTACATGCGCCTGCTGTTCTTCTATCCCGACCACAACCTCGCACAGCGCGCCCAGATACGCATCGGTGCCGCGTACCAGATGGGCGAGCAATGGGATGACGCGATAACGCATTTCCAGCGGGTCGCGGACAGGGGCACGGACGAACTGCTCAACGCGTGCGGAGCCTTCGAGCTCGCTGTCACCTGCTACCTTCAGGGCAAGTACGCGCTGGCGGCCAACGAGTTCGATTTCTTCCTCGAAGACTATGCCGACAGCCCGCTCGCGGACCGGGCAAGATACTTAAGAGGCTGGGCGTATCTCGACGCAGGCCGGTACGAGAAAGCCATCGAAGCGTTCCGGGAGGTCGAGCCCGACAGCCCGTACGGCGTGAAAGCGAAACTCCTCGCCCGGGAGATTGCCAAGATACCCAACCTGCCGAAAAAGTCGCCTACACTCGCCGGGATCATCTCCGGCGTTATCCCCGGCGGAGGACAAGTCTACGTCGGCCGGATACTCGATGCAGGATTGACGCTGCTGGTAAACGCGGTTCTTATAGCGGCCGCTGTCGAGAGTTTCGGCGCCGGAATACCCATCGTCGGCGGGATAGTCGCGTTCATCGAAAGCGGGTTTTACATCGGCAACATCTACGGAGCGATCACCGGCGCCAACAAACGCAACCTTGACGAACGCAACGAGTTCGTCGAGAACCTGCACACCCGTGCCAAATTCCGGCTCGAGGTCGAAACCGAAGCCGCAATGCTCTCCGACCTGCTCCCCTACCCCATCGTCCCGTAGGGACGGGTAACACAAGCTCCGTGCTTCGAGCGTGAGGCATACCTGCCCCGGCAACCTCTTGCAAACGAGTTGGTGTTGGGATAGAATCAGAACGGATTTCAGTGTTCCAACAGCGACGAGCGATCACCGCTCTCGAGGGAGAAGATCATGAGTCTTGAAGGCAAGAAGGTTGCAGTGCTCGCCGAGAACAACTACGAGGACATGGAACTGTGGTACCCGTTGCTGCGGCTGCGCGAGGAAGGTGCGGACGTGAACGTTGTCGGCGTCGAGGCGAACAAGGTCTACACGAGCAAACACGGGTACGAGGTCACGAGCGATCTTGCCGCGGGCGACGCCTACAGGATGGAGTTCGACGCGGTCATAGTGCCCGGCGGCGGCGCGCCCGACAAGATGCGTATGGTGCCCGAGATGAACGCCATCGTGAAAACCAACTTCGACAAAGGCAACGTCGTCGCGGCGATCTGTCACGGCCCGCAGGTGCTCATCTCGGCCGGCGTGCTCAAGGGCAAACGGGCAACATGTTACGCGTCGATAAAGGACGACGTCCTGAACGCCGGCGCTACCTATACCGACGCAGAAGTAGTACGCCACGACAACCTGATAACGTCGCGGGTTCCGAGCGATCTGCCCGCGTTCATGCGCGAAGTCATCGCCGCACTCCAATGAGTGCCGGCACTACCGGGAGGTTGCGAATGTCAGTCACAAAAGCAGTGCTTTCCCTGGCGGTACTAGGTCTTGGTGTAACGTTATGGAGCGTGGTTGCAATGGCAGATACGGTTGTTGAAAACGAATCTTCTGCGCCGATCCCGGTTATCCTGGACACGGACATCGGCGACGATATTGACGACACCTGGGCGTTGGCGATGATACTCGGCAGCCCGGAACTCGATTTGAAACTCGTTGTCACCGGCACGGGCAACACCGAAGCGAAAGCTCAACTGACTGCGAAGTATCTCGAACGCGCCGGCCGCACCGACGTGCCGGTGGGCATCGGCGTCAAGACAGGCGACAAGAAGCCACGCCAGCACGAATGGGCGAAAGACTACGATCTCGACTCGTATCCCGGCACGGTCCACAAGGACGGCATCGCGGCGATGATCGATCTGATACGCTCGTCCGCCGGCGAAACGGTACTGCTCGCCATCGGGCCGCTCACCAACGTCGCAGAAGCGTTGCGGCGCGAACCCGCTATAGCCGAGAAGGCACGGTTCGTTTCCATGGCCGGAAGCGTAAACTTCAAGTACGGCGGCGTTCCCGGCCGCGCGCCCGAATACAATGTGGTAAGGGACACCGCCGCATCGAAGACCGTCTTCTCGGCACCGTGGGATATCACCATCACGCCGCTCGACACGTGCGGGATTATCGTGCTCAAGGGCGACCGCTACGCCGCCGTGCGCGATTCCAAGAAACCCGCCGCCGTCGCCCTGATCGAGAACTACCGCGTCTGGAGCCGACGCGACGCCAGGAAGAAGAACAAACCCATAGTCGCAAGCTCGACGCTGTTCGACACCGTCGCCGTCTACCTCGTCTTCGACACGTCGTTCTGCGAGATGAAAGACATCGCCATCACCATCAACGACAAAGGAGAAACCGTGCCCGATCCCAACGGGAAGACGATGCACGTCGCCCTCAACTGGAAAGACCGCGACGCCTTCGAAACCCTGCTCGCCAACCGAATCGCAGAATGATATGCGGTCACGGGTTTGAGCCCCGCAGTTGATGTGTTGGTCGTTCCTCCTTTTCATCGAGCATCCCACAACCTCTACTACGACGACTACTTACTTTGAGATAAAAAAACAACACACATGAGGACATTTCTAAAGAGTCTTGACATTCCGCGTTCGCCGTCTTGACTTTCGACCGGTCCCGTGCTACAGTTTCGCTCGATTGGATATTTGGCGTCCAACGAATAGGGTTAAGAGGCACGCCGCGAGGAGCAGTCATGGAGGGAGTTACGCAAGACGCAGTACAAGGACTCGCCGGGATAGACATCACTATCGTCCTGATGTACATGGCCGGCGTGTTCGTTCTCGGCACGTTCTTCGGCAAGTACGTCAAGTCAGCGGGTGACTTTTTCCAGGCGAGTCGCGCGCTGCCGTTCTGGGCGATCGGCATGTCGATCGTCGTAAGCGACATCGGGGCAATGGATTTCGTTGCTGTCGCGGGCAGTGCGTATACGGACGGCATCGCCGTGGCCAATTTCGATTGGATAGGTTCGATGCCGGCGATGGTCTTCGCCGCCTTTATTTTCATACCGTATTATTGGCGTTCCGGGGTGTACACCATTCCCGAGTTTCTCGGCAGGCGTTACAACGCTGCTGTGCAAGTCATCCACGCAATGATCTGGGGCATTTTCCTGCTTACGATGCTGTCCCTGATGCTCTGGGTGACGGGCGACCAGTTGATGAACACGATTTTGGGCTGGGACCCTAACGTAGTAATCTGGCTGATGGTGTTTATTACGGGCGTGTACACGTTCTCGGGCGGTCTGTCAGCGGTCGTCATGGTGGATGTTGTCCAGCTGATCATTATGTTTGTGGGCGGCATAGCATTGCTCGTTCTGAGCATGTGGCAAGTCGGCGGCCTTGGTCAGTTGCAGGAAACGGTGGCAAACACTCAGCCGAGAATGGTCGTCGCGTTTGAAACCGAAGAGCGGATCAGCGATGACGCGTTACATGATTCGATAACAGAAGCCGGGTTCAACGTTCTCGGTGTTACGCGTGTCGTTGACAAGAAGACTGACAATCCCAATCGGTTCTTCGTCCAGCTCGAGTCCGTCGAGATACCGGAAACGCAGGCCGAAGACGTGGCGAAAGTCAGAACAAAGGCAAAGGGACTACTGACGGAAGCGTTTGCGGAGCTCAGCGGGGACAGCGAACAAGTAGATATGAATCTTCGCACGTATGAGAGCCACTTCGAGATTCTGTTGCCCCACGATACCGATAAGCCCTATCCCTGGACCGGTATCGTGTTTGGGTTGGGTATCGTACTGGCGATTGCCTATATGAGCGGCAACCAGGCTATTGTGCAGCGGACTCTCGGCGCACGGTCGGAATGGGATGCCAAAGGCGGCATGCTCTTCGGCGGCTTCCTCAAATCGTTTATCCCGCTCATGGTCGCCGTACCGGGCCTGTGCGCGGTCGCGTTGATACCCAATCTCGCAGACGGGGACCGTGCCGTGCCGGCGATGATCCGGTTGCTTCTGCCGCCGGGGTTGAAAGGCCTGATGTTTGTGGCGCTGTTTGCGGCCTTGATGTCGAGTGTGGACTCGAACTTGAACTCTTCTTCCACCATCTGGACGACGGACATCTACGGCCGGTTCTTCCAACTCATAACAGGCCGGCGGCTTAGCGAGCGGCACGCACTGAGAGTGGGACGCATATTCACCGTTGCGTTTATTGTCCTGGCCGGACTGCTGGCGCCCGTCGTGGGGCGGGCCGAGGGCCTTTACGTCTTCATTCAGACAGCGCTGTCCATGTTCCAGGGCCCGACCCTGGCCATACTGCTGCTCGGCATCGTGTGGCGCAGGGCAACGCGCTGGGGCGGTCTCGCCGGGTTGGTACTCGGAGTCATCTTCACCACCGTACTCAACAATGTCGAAGGACTGTTTCCATCCGACGACCCGTTCCTGTTTGTCGCGTGGTGGTCATTCGTGTTCTCGTGCGTCGTCACAGTCGTGGTCAGCCTGCTCACGCCGCCGGAGCCCGATGAGAAGATTCGCGGATTGGTTTGGGGCCAAGTCATGAAAGACGGCGAGATCCAGCGGGTGTTGCATGAAAGGGTATCGTGATGGAAAAGCTGCTTCATCTCGTTTTTGACCCGATCAACAACGTCTTGACGGGCGTTTACATGCCGTGGGCGCGGATTGTCGCCGTGGGCTTTTTCATAGGCACCATGGTGTGGGTTTTTGTGGGGTTGAAGCGCGCGTATGTCAACGTAGAGGCGCCGAGCAAGAAGATCTGGCATGACCTGCGGTTCTGGACCGTTGTCTCGATGCTGCCTCATGTGATTGTGTACATCTATTTCTAGCGAACGCAGGCGGGCCTGCCTCGAACGGGAGATCAGTAGTGACCGGCGAAAACGAACAGCAAAACCAAGAGCCACACATTCATCACACCAAACGTGACGCCGAAACGCTAACGGCCCTCGGACTCTTTATCAGTTTCCTTTCGGTTCTGGTGCTGATCGGCACGTTTTGGGCAGACAGTGTTCGGGCAATGGTGGTAAATGCTGTGGCGGGCGCGGTGCTGCTCGGCATCGGTGTCGGGATGATCGTGTGGGGACGGATAACCGCCAAGAAGGTATCGTAGTTGCCCGGGCAACCCGGCAATGAAGTACATCGAGCCGCGTATAGACCACAACGCAGCGTTAAGGACCTTTGAACGACGCCGTCTCGCGAACCTGTGGGGACTCCTGGGACGACATTATTCCACACGAAGCAATGCAGGCAGCCGCGACCGCCGGCTCCCCTTTGCAGAGCTGGCCTGGCTGCCGTACTACATTATCCCCATCAAGGTCAGCTCGTCTCGCGGGGAAAGCCAGATAACCGTTTCCGTTGAAGCCTACTCGGGAGCGTTCGCCATCTTTCAAATGCACGCCGATATCGTCGACGGCGAGGTCGATGGCGAGACGTTTCCGCCCAGGCTGACCGAGGAGGAAGCCGGTCGGATTGGCCAGAAAGAGCTGCTCGCCACCATCATGCGGCAGCGCAGCCGCGGCCAGAAGCCTGTTCCAGGGGCGGTCATCAGTGTGGACGTGCTTCACTATCCGTTCTGGGTATACTACTATGAACGGCGCCTGGGGTTCCTGGACATCAAGGTTCTTGACGCAGCTACGGGTTCGAAACCGGGCGGGAAGACAAGAGTCGCGCTTATCGAGGCGTTCTCAGCAGCGTCACGCGGCACCTAGCTCTCCTCGTTCTTCCGCACTGCCGCAAGATCCCAGATGGCAGTTCCTTTTCGTCCCGGAGCGATCTCAGCCGTCAGCCCCGTCGTTTCTGAGATAGAAGTGAGTATCGCCGATCGCGTCGACCTCAGTGTAATGCGTCCTTACATAGTCGAGAAGCGGACCGATTCGTTCTTCGAGTGGCACGTCGATGTACTTCTCGACAGACTTGTCATCGACATAGACCGCTAGCCGCGGCGGGTTCTTCTCGAGATCCTCGAGCGCCTCCGAGACGTACGCCGGTCTAAACTCCGTGAACATCGCTGTGCTGAACCGTGTCGGTGGAGGCCGGTCGGAAAGAAAATGCAGCACGCCCTCGTGAGGAAGTAAAAAGACAGGTTCCCCTGGCTTCGTGTGTGCCGTTATGTACTCGACCACGCTCTTTATCTGCTTCGACTGGTTTTCCGGTACAAGAATTCCCGCGCGATCGAGATCGAGCGGCACACAACGCAGTCGTGGCGGAAGCGGCGCCACCCGGTAGTTCTGTAAAAGGGTGACAGCCTTCCTCTTGCGAACGGTGTATTGGGTCACCCACAGAAGCGAGCCCGTCAATGCAAGCAGCGCTACTGCCAGCAAGGCCGCCGCGCGACGGGAACGAGTTTCGGGCTGGGTGATCAGTCGCCGGGCACAAGACCTCATCCACTCGTACAGACGTTCCCAGAGACCGGTGAGCACAATAACAGCCGGCGGTACCGCCCAGAAGAGCTGAATGCCTTCCAATCGCGTGAACGCGGTGTGGAACAGAGGTATGCCTACCGCCATCGCCATCGCAAGGCACGAATCGCGGACGTCTAGTTCGTGATGCCGTCTCCATCTTGCCACGAAATAGCAGATCGCGCATCCGTAACCGGCAAGCATGACGTACACCAGACAGGCTCGTGTGAGGGCAAAAGTGCGCCACGCCAACAAAGACAAGGAAGCCGGCGGCAGCTGGAACACTCCTCCCATCGGGTAGTGCTTGGCCACCAGGAACGGTACGTCGTAGAAGCTTGTCTGCAGGTACGGTATAAGCGCTCCTTTCATCACGAGCCAGACCACCAGTACCACTAGCGGCACCGCAAAGCCCGCTCCATACAACAAGGTTGTCCTCAGCAGGTGCGACAGCTGCAAACGACCGTTCCGGACCGCTGCTATCGTAAGACCAACTGCGCCGGTTACTATCGCCAGGTACAACATATCGGGAGCCACTGCGATAAATAGCGCACTCAGAAAGCCCGCCAGACAAACCAACCAGGCCCGTTTTCTGTCGCGAAAGTACGCACAGAAACACAGCACGCCCAGCAGAGGACCGCAGAAGCGGACCCCACCGTAACGGGCATACCATGGCGTAGCTTCGCTGACGAAGGCTATCATCCATCCGCCCAGAAACGCGAACGCGCTCCTCCTCACGGCAAACAGCAGCAAGACGTAGCTAAGCAGCAGCACCGCTATGTTTCCCGCGAGGAACGTCGCGCGATACGTGGCGATAGTGACGCCGAACAGCTTCATGCATAACGCCACACCGCGGATGAGAATGGGGCCGTAGAACGTGTACGCCTCGCTGTACAGCGTTTTGCCATCCAGCACGGCTTCCACTGAACCCAAATAATTCCCCTCATCGAAAGAGAGAATAGGTCCTTCTTTGTAGCGAGGCGAATATATGACCAGAACGATGATGGCTGGAATAAGGACACACTTCAGAAACACCCCGGCAATCCCGCCCACGCGGCTGCGGATTGCTCTTGTTCCCGACTTGATACCTTCCCGTTGAGCGTCCCGGAGATCTTCTTTTTCCATACTCTCAGAGTGCGAGACGGTTTCTTTCGGCCCCGCCCGGCGCAATCGAAGAAGTCTGTCCTCGTTGCGAAACGAGCACGGCTGGGGCAAATCCCTCGACCGTCTACCCCCGCTGTCACGATTGTTTTCCCGATGAAAGTGCTTCGAATTATATCAGACTAGCTGTATCCCTGCAAATCGCCAACATGGTTCCGGCAGGGCTTGACGCGGCCCTTGGAATGATGCTACCTTGCGGTAGAAAACGATTCCGAACTGGCGCCAGTATACGTTGCAGGAGGAGGCAGAGATGTCGAGGTTAAGGATAGGGTTTGTGGGTTGCGGCGGTATCGCGCTCCAGCACCTGCGCGACCTTATAGCGGTGCCGGAGGCGCGTGTGGTGGCAGCGTGCGACCCTGACGGTCAGACTCGCGAGCGTTTCAGCACGCTGAACCATCCGGCGATCGAGGAGGCCGCCGCAAGAGACGAATCAATTCGAGCGCTTATCGAGGAGGGACGAAAGGTTGCCGGGTCGGTCGAGATGTTCGAGTCTCTCGACGAGATGCTTGCGAAAGTCGACCTGGACGCTGCCCTCATTCTCACTCCTCACACCCTGCATTACGAGCAAATCAAACGGTGTCTCGAACAAGACCTGCACGTGCTCTCGGAAAAGCCCATGGTCTGTCGATCGAAACACGCCCGCGAGCTTATCGCAACGGCCAGGAAGCTCAACCGTGTGCTTGCAGTGTCCTACCAACGGCATTTCTCACCCGTCTACAGGTACATGAAAGAGGTGATCGACGCGGGCGAGCTGGGCGAAGTCCACTACGTTTCGGCGCTCCTGTGCCAGAACTGGTACGGAGCGGTCCTGGGCACGTGGCGCATGGACCCGAACCTCGCCGGCGGCGGCGAGCTGATGGATTCAGGGAGCCACGTACTCGACATCATCTTGTGGACGACGGGCCTGAGGCCCGTGGAAGTCTTCGCGCGCATGGAGTGTTTCGACCAACTCGTGGACGTCAACACTGCACTCTCGCTCAAGTTCCATAACGGAGCGATAGGCGACATCGCCATCATTGGAAACACGTCCATACCGTTCGGCGAAGACCTGACGATAACCGGCAGCAGAGGCTCATTCATCTACAGGCAGGGCGAGTTCGTTCATCTGGCGACGAGCGGCAAGGAGGTCGATTTGCTGCTGCCTGAACAGACGTCGAGTCCTGCCGAGAACTTCGTCGAGTCCGTGATGTTGGAGACGAAGCTCGAGATAGAACCGGAGACGGCAGTCTGGGTTGCGCTCATCACCGAGGAAGCGTACCGCTCGGTCAAGACGGGCTCGCCGATCACATTGCTCGAGTAGACTCGGCGCCGCGAATCACGCCACGTAGTTCAGAAGCGCGTCGGCCATTCTGCCGGACGAACCGTCCGCCCATGTGAAGGCTCCGATCTGCGCGATCCTGTTCCCGCCCGCTGCCGCGAGATCGGTCTGAGCATAGTCCAGGTTCATGGACACTATCCCGGCGCTGCTCAGCGAGAACAGTTCGGACCGCTGAGAGACGCCGTCCAGGTTGTCGTCGCGGAAAAGCAGGAGTTGTTCGTAGACCGGATCGGCGCTGTCGATTCTGCCGTCACCGTTCGAGTCGTAGCTGCGCAGTTCCTCGAACCCGTTTGCGGCGCCGTTTTGATCGCCGAACAACTCGCGACCATCGTCGATCACCCCGTTCCCGTTCCGGTCAAAGGCCAGAAACGCGTCGCCTCCCGTGACGAACGCCGTCCTCACAGCCTGTCCCGTGCCGGCGATGTCGAAATGAACGCCCTCCTGATACGACGTGAGCTCGATACCGTCGCCGTCGAGGTCCACAACGACAGGGTCGGACGAGTGGACCTGCTCCGAGACAGAAACCCCGACCCTGGCCGAGACCGTTACCTCTAGCTCGAAGAAGAACTCGCGCGTAGCCGATGCCGTCGCTCCCCTACCCCTGCCCTGCGCGGTTGTCGCATCAAACAGCGACTGCATCTCGCCGAGAAACTGTTCGAGCGTTTCCTTGAACAGATCGAACGAGTCGCCGAAGAACTCTTCGATCAGCTCGAGGAAGCCGTTTGTCTCGCCGTCCGACAGGCCGAGGAAATCCTGGACAAGCAGCAGAAAGTCGCGGAGCATCTCCGGATCGAGGGAGTTGAGCCGTTCCACCGCTTTGTTGAAGCCCGCCAGCACGGAGCCGGACAACGACCCGCTCGCAGAGAACCGCATGCTCACCCGCTGGCTGACAGACGTAAAAAGCGACGCCTGGCTCCGGGTTACGTTGGACGCGGTGTCGGCAACCTGCTGTTGAAACCGCACCAGTTGTGAGGTCCGGATCTCCTGTTCAAACGCGAAGCTGAGCTGGGCCCCGGCTTGCGCGGAACCCGATGGCGACTCGACCGGCACTGTCGCGCCGGCAAGAGCCGCCGTACCCGGAGTTTCGGGCTCGAGCAAGGCGGCCGATTGAGCCAACGACAGGCTCATCATGGCCGCAGCAGCTTGTCTGCTCTCGAAAGAGAGTGACAGGCTGTCCACTCCGCCCTCTGGGAACGTTGGCTGTGCCGTAGCTCCGTCCGACGTGCCGGATGGAATGTTTGAGAATGCTTGTGCCGACTGGGGAACCCAGGCCGACATGGGAATGATTCGTGCTCCCATTTCGAGACCCTCCATGGGCGCCCGATGATACAACACGGGCGTGCTTCATTCGTTGATACCACCACCACACCACCACACGATGCTCGTTCGCTTACTATATCGGCAGGAAACAAGAAAACTTGAGGAAGGGCCCGAGACGGTCGCACCCGTATATGCGCCGAATATGAGCGAGCAATATGCGCTTACTTCCCTGCCCAGCGGTATGGAGTCAGCGCTCCCTTATCTTCGCGACTCGCTCCGATCTGCGCGATCGTACGCCGCGAGGGGAAACGACGAAGTAGCGCATGGTACCGTTGATGGCGGCGGCGGTCGCCGTGTACGGAGTTGTGCCCCACGGGACAACGTCCTCACTGTCACGGTGCCAATGGCCGAAGATGAGGTAGTCGAGTGGATTGTCGACGAACAGGATGAGCTGGCTGCGCATGCCCTGGCCAATTTCGTAGCGGTGCGAGAACCCGACGACCCAGCGCGCGTGATCGAGCGTGCGCCGAAACACTTGGAGGTGTGCGTCCTGTTCGCCCCATTCAGATGCGAAACTGCGGTCCTTCGTGTCGAATGAAATGTACCCGTCCTCACCAAACCAGAACATGTAGGTATCGGGACCGAAGAACTGTTCGTAATTGAGCCCCTGACGGTCGTGGTTGCCTGCGCACACATACGTTGGCAGCCTGCATCTGTCAAGCGCCTTCAGGAAGCTTCGGAACTGGTCCGCGTTGCCGTTCTCCGTCAGGTCGCCTGTGATCACGACAAACGCGGCATCCGATCCGTTCACGGCAGTGATGACATCTGAGAATATCGCGTCGGACTTCCGGGGGTTGCGGTTCGAACCGATATGTGTATCAGTCGGATGCGCGACCACGTAGGTCTTCGGGAACGACTCACGGACAAAGACCGACCGGCTGTTGCTGTCCGTCCGGTCGCCGGCAACCGCTTCGAGCGCATACGTCCCGATCGGCGCGTCGGCAGGAACCGTGCACGTGGCCCTCATCTTGCCGCCCGGCAGTGGCGTCCACGTTGCGTCCAAGGGGATCGTCTTCGGGCCTTCAAGCTTCAGTGACGTGGTCTTTTCCGTCACGAGAGCCTCGAACCGCGTGCCGGGTTTGACGATGACTGGTATGCCGTTGTTTGGTGTTTGGATCAGCGCAAGCGTCCCGTCGGGCCCGCGGGCCAAGGCGGTCGTGGACAACAATGCAAACAGCAGCACCTGCAGGCGTTTCATTTTGTCACCCTGGGATTCCAAACGGGCATGAAATCGGGGCCAACGTGGTTGGTTATCCGTCGCACACGTGTTCCATGCGTGTCGGTAATGAAGAGTTCAGGGTCGCCCGTACGGTTCGACACAAAAGCAATCCACTGCCCGTCGGGAGACCACGAAGGCGCCCAGTTGTCCGAATCGTGTGCCGCCGCTATTGGGAACACGCGGCGCGTGTCCGGGTCAACAGCGTAAACTCCCCGGCGTCCGCCGCGAAACGACTCGAACACGATCATTTTGCCGTCCGGTCGCCAGACCGGGTTCCAATCGGCCGTCGGATGGTTGCTGATGTCGCGGGCGCCATCTGTATAGGAGAATACGACAACTTCTCTATCCGACCCGTCGTTTGCTTCAAAAGCAATGGCTCGACCTGCGGGCCTCGGCTCGACCGCCCACGCTACCGACGGACCCTCGAACGGTACGGCCGTTGCAGGCACCGGTATTGCAGCGTGTTTGCTGACGGCATACATCTCGGTGGCGAGCGAACCGTCATCTTCACTCACGCGGAGCGCGTAGAGCGAACGGTTGCCCGCCCAGACGGGTCGCAGAAAACCAGACAATCCCGCCCCCCATTCCTCCTCCATCCCGCCCGAGACGTCATAGACCACAACGTGCGATCCGTCCGAATACGCCAACCGCTTCCCGTCCGGAGACCACCGTGGCGAGTCGTGCCATGGTTGTTTGTGTTCTATCTCCTTCAAACCAGACCCGTCGGCGCCCACGATGTACACACTGTTGCCGCCTTCCACTTCCGAGACGAACGCGAGAGAATCCCCGGCCGGCGACCACACCGGATTGTTGTCACGCCGCCCGCGGCCCACGCGGTTTATTGCACCTGTGGCCACGTCAGCCACGCATACGCAAAGGTCCTCTTGTTCGGTACCGGAGACGAAGGCAATCTGTCCGGAGGGAGCCGTTGCAGAGACCACAAGGCTGAGCAAGATGGCAGGCGTTAGCATGAGCTAATCCTATCAGGTCCCTCAACCAAGGTCAAAACGTGCAAACGGCCACATGACGGGGCCACGATATCCAATGTTCCACTTCCTCCGCGGGCTAGTTTGCAGATAGTATACTTGCCGATACGCATTCTGTCAACGATTGTCTGGCTGTTACGGTCCGCCTGGACAAACCACGGACGTGACATGTATCATCACATCCCGCAGACGTTGCGGCATACACTCTCGGTAGAAGGTGTCCTTCTGTACCACGTGAGGCAAGAAGCTTGGGCATGAACCGCACACATAAGGGATTCACGCTCATCGAGTTACTTGTTGTCATCGCGATTATTGGCATCCTTGCGGGCATATTGTTGCCTGCATTGGCGCGTGCGCGCGAAGCAGCTCGCCGTGCGTCGTGCGCCAGCAATCTGAGACAGTTGGGCCTTTCGTTGTTGATGTACGCGAGCGAACACGGAGGAAGATGCCCGCACCGGCAGGTGTACAATGTCTTTGGCGACCTAAGTGTTGAGATGATGTTTAACGGTCGGGCGATGATCCCCGAGTATCTTGACGACTACAATGTCGTATGGTGTCCCTCCTGGGGTGCGTCGCGCGGCCCGCTCGAGCGGTACGACGAGGGGAAAGGTGACGGTGACGGAACCATCGAGCCCGAGGAGATCGGACAGGAACCCTATCATTACACCGGGTGGGTGATACTCGACGACAGGAATATCATCGGGGACGGCAAACTGGGCCAACGTGGGAGCGGTCCGAACGGCCGATGGGAAGAAGACGAATACAACGGTTCCACGCCGTGGGGCGAACTCGCGCGAGAGAACTTCCAACCCTCACGTCACACAGTCCCCGGGCAGGCAAGCGACGACGACTACGATTTCTCGACGACGTGGCCCGGCTCGCAGGCAGGTGGCGGCAGCACCCTTTACCGGTTGCGCGAGGGCATCGAGCGTTTCCTGGTATCGGACATCAACCACCCGGCACGTGGCACGGTCGCCGCGAGCGACCTGCCCGTCATGTGGGACCACGTCTCGACGAAGACCATCGATTTCTCCCATATACCGGCGGGCGGCAACGTCCTCTACCTCGACGGACACATCGAGTTTCTTCACTATCCCTGCGGGCGGTTCCCGTTCACCGAGGATAGCAGCCGCATACTTGGGCGCTACGGTAAACCGTTCGACGGCTTCTGAGCATGGTCTTCGCACCGGTAAGTGACGCTTTGCCTCACCTCGGCAACCGTGCAACGTGCCACTTGCCGTTGCGGTGCAATCCCTACTATAGTACGGGTGTGAAGCGTTCGGAAGGCCTACTGAGCCTTTTCGGATCGCTTCTCGTGGACAAGGAGGAAGAATGATGCTACTTCGAAGATGTGCCGGTGTTCTTGCAATTGCGATAATCGTTTCAACGACCGGATCGAATGCGGCCGACTGGCCTGGACCGACTGCCGACGGCTATTTGCTTCCCAACGGATGGCGGCTTACGCCGGTTGGCAAGACGATTCCTACTGAGGATCTTCTGCTGAACCTATTGCCGTCGCCGGACGGTCGAGTTGTGGTCGCCTTGACGTGCGGCTATAACCCGCACGGATTGGTGGTCATTGATGTCGAGACGGATGAGACGGCCCAGCGAATTCCGGTGCCAACGGCGTGGTTTGGGCTGGCCTGGCATCCCGACGGGACCAAGCTCTATGTCTCCGGCGGCAACAACAGCTCTAAGGAGGGTATCCGCGCACCGGTATACGTGTTCGGCTACGAGAACGGTCGCCTCACTGAGGAACCGCTGGCTAACTTGTTGGATGAAACACCCCCGGAACGGGTGTTCTGGTCGGGACTCGCACACCATCCCGTAAAGGATCTGCTCTTCGCCGCGAATCGTACAGCAGATCACGTGGTCGTGTTTGACACCGCTACTCTAACGGTGGTCGGGCGCATCCCTACGGAACAGAACCCGTACGACCTGGTGGTCAGCCCTGACGGAAAGACCCTGTACAGCTCCAACTGGGGCAGCGACACCGTGACCGTCATCGATACGGAAACGTCACAGGTGACAGCGACCATAGGCGTCGGCGATAATCCGAACGATATCGCACTCAGCAGAGACGGCCGTCTGTTCGTCTGTTGCTCGAACGACAACACTGTCGTGGTACTTGACACTTCCACGGAGCAGCCGGTCGAGACGATCGTGACCTCCCTCTACCCGCGAGCGCCGGAAGGGTCTACCCCGAACGCGCTGGCGTTCGACCCCTCCGAGAGAACCCTCTACGTCGCCAATGCCGATAACAACAATGTCTGTGTTGTGGATGTTGCGGAGCCGGGCGAAAGCACGGTGCTCGGGTTTCTGCCTGCCGGATGGTACCCATCCGCTGTGGCGGTGGAACCCAAGGGCAAGAAACTCTACATCGGCAATAGCAAAGGAATCGTCTCCCAGGCGACTCCTTTAGGACCCAACAGCCCCAAGAGACTCGCCACAGACGCTTCGCACACCGTCAAATCGTTGATGAAAGGTGCAATCAATATCGTGGACATACTTCGATATCGTTGGAGGTTGCGGACCCTGACGAAACAGGCGTACATGAACTGCCCGTACAACGACGATATGCTCGCAGCGGCGAGACCTGCGACAACCGGTCCTTCAGTAATACCGAGCAAGGTGGGGCAAGGGTCACCGATCACGCACGTCATCTATATCATCAAAGAGAACCGCACGTACGATCAGATATTTGGCGACTTGCCGCAGGGGAACGGCGATCCGGGACTGGCAATCTTCGGGCGAAACATAACCCCTAACCATCACGCGATCGCAGAGCAGTTCGTTCTGTTCGACAACCTTTACTGCGACGCTGAGGTGAGCTGGGACGGCCATCAGTGGTCGAACGCAGCGTACGCCACGGATTTCACGGAGAAGTACTGGCCGGCGACATACGCAGGACGAAGCGACGCACCCATCTCGATGGCCACGATGCCACATTCCGGGTACATCTGGGATCAGTGTTTCAGGAAAGGGCTCACGTACCGCAGCTATGGCGAGTTCGCCGAGCGGGCGAAAGAGGGCAAGCCCCACTGGACCCAGCGGCCCGCCAACTCGCTTGGCTCACCGATGGGTGAAGGCGGGGTTATGGAACCTATCGTCCCGGTCATAAGTACCTTGCACGGTCATATCGCACCGCATTACTTGTGCTGGGATGCACGCGATTACGAGAACGCGGCGGAGTTCATCCGCGAGTTTGACGAGTACGAGAAGCACTATGACAGCCCTGATCCGATCAAACGATTGCCCAACTTCATTGTGATGGCGCTCCCGGAGGACCACACGTACGGGACCAGTCCGGATCTGCCAACGCCGCGGGCCTGCGTTGCCAGCAACGATTACGGTCTCGGGATGATCGTCGACCGCGTAAGCCACAGCAAGTACTGGCCCGAGGTGGCGATCTTCGTCATTGAAGATGATGCCCAGGACGGGCCGGACCACGTTGACGCCCGACGGACGGTCGGTCTGGTCGCCAGCCCGTACTGCCGTCGAGGTATCGTCGACAGCACGCTGTACACAACAAGCTCGATGTTGCGCACAATCGAACTGCTGCTCGGCCTCCAACCGATGAGCCAATACGACGCCGCTGCGACACCGATGTACGCAGCGTTCAGCGATACGCTCAACCTGACGCCCTACACGCTTATCGAGCCTCTCATCGACATTCACGAAAAGAACACCGAGACAACGTGGGGAGCCAAGAAATCCCTCGAAATGGACTTCTCGACTTACGACCGGTGCCCGATGTTCGCTCTAAACGAGATCATATGGAAAAGCGTCAAAGGCCCTGAATCCGATATGCCGGTGCCGATTCATCGCTTCCAGGTTGCGACGTTGCGTGACTGACGGACTGTCGTGGTAAGGAGCGACCGGGAACAACGATGACTTCCTCGCAAGCCCCTGGGCAGGAGCACCTCGACCACGCCTTGTCATGACTTGGCCTCTCGTTTCGCTACGGCTGCCTTGCCGCCGGAGATGCTGTCGGAGATCTGCGAAAACAATTCAAGATAGTACCCCAGTGCTCTTCTGAGTCTGCCTTGGTGTTTTCCCAGACGCACCCTTGGCCGATCTTCGCCTTGACAGTGGTTGTGGCAGGGTCGTCGCTCTTGAAGACGAGTACTGAACTATGGGTTGGGGTGGATTCGCCCTGATCCTCCGACTGCACGTAATGAAGGCACACATCCCCTGGACCCGCTTCGTTCCAAGTCACTTGCAGGTACTCATTTCCTTTGTAGAAAGGCGTGGGATCGGTTACCCACAAGTCGCATTCTTCAATTCCGCCGGTTTGTGCGAGCGCGTACGCGTGGCAGTTGTATTTGAAACTTGCCGGCCCCAGCCAGTTGTCCGGGTCACGAGTTGCATAAGGCTTGTGCTTATAGTAGAAACTGCGGGCCTGTTCGCTCTCCTTGGGAGAGAGGTCCGTGGCCGAAGTCGGTGGGCTCGCATCGAGGTTTGGCTGGAGATGCGCATGCTTGACTCTCGTTCCGTCAGGCGTAGCACAGCACCACGGTGTAGAGGGCGGCCAGCAGGTCGTCTTCTTCGTGTCGTTGTGTAGCCCGAGGTACTTGTCCTTCCAGCCGATGAAGCGGTATGGCGGTTCGGTCTCGCAAAGACCGACGCTCTTTAGCTCAAGACCATGGGCGGTAGACGTCCAGGCGGCGACGGAGCCAAGTATGGCGGCCCAACCGAATATGAGACGGCGGACAGAGACGCGCGAGGCGGCCCATGCGGTCTCACCCGGTTGTAATCGTCTTCGAATAACCCGCATGACGTCTTCCCTATTTCCCCTTCATGATCTGCCGGGGAATCCGCTCAACTCCCGCCTCGACAAAGTCGGTCGCAAACCGCAGAATCCTGTTCTGATTCTCGTATAGGTCTCGTAAGCCGCCTTCATCAGATTCCACGTAAGCCCTGAACGCGGCCAGTACGCGCTGCTGTTCTTGGTTGGCTTTGCTCCCGAGGTCTCCGCGTAAGACATACAACGACAAGAAGTGTCTGGCCGCAAACGCCAGCGTGATACCGTGGTCGCAGAGAACCCATTCATCAGGCGCGGCACTGACTCCCACCAGATCCAGGTGTTTGCGGATGGCCGACTGGTTTCGAAGGTGCATTCGGACGATCAGATCGAGCGTTGCGGCGTTATCGTCCAGCATCGTCAACAAATAGGGGTAGGCCACGCCGCCGTCATGATGCATGGCCGAAAGCGTGTACGGCTGGCCGGGCAGAACGAAGTCCGGTAGTTCCTCCACATAGATGCGGCACATCTCCTCGACCAGGCGCAAAAGCATGCGCCGCTCGTCCTCCGTCCCGTTGAGCGCCACATTCATGAGTTTCTGCGCTCGCGGCTCCCGGTGAATCATGCAAAGGAAAAGCACCGCGTCTCGCTTCTCATCGACGAGGCGCTTGCTGTCGCGCAGCTTTCGCACGGTCTCCGCCAACGTTTCCGTTGCCGCTTCCGCTGCCTCCTCGCGCAATCGACGCTCGTATGCAGTCGCTTTGGCGGCGTCGACGGGCGACCAGTCCGTTCCCAGGGCTTCATCCAGGTCGCGCTGCACCCGCTGGAGCCCTTCATCCTCCGCTGTCTCGTACTGAAAGGGGTTTCTCGAGAAATTCCTGTAGCCGGCCTGTGTGACCGTTTTGCGCGAATCGCATCCGTTTACAATCAGAATCAGGGCTGCTGCTGCCAGTTGTAGGATAGTGACCGCGACTTCTACACGGCGTGGTTTTCTTGGTTTCTCAACATCCATTCTCATTGATTTTCATATCCTTTGAACACGCTTCCCCCTGAAGCACCCGTGACAATCGCACGATTCTATGTTCGATTGTACGCGGTGAGATCTCATCTTGCTTGCCTCCCTTCTCCTGAAGTATACATCGTCAACGGTGCCGTTGGCCAGCCTTTAGCGACAGGAACCGGGTGGGCAACTTATTTGCACGAAAGGGAATGGACAGAGGTGCTCCTGCAGCTTTTCTATGAGCCGTTGATGGGAATGTACTGGACGTGGCCGTTGTAGGAGAGTTTCACTACAGCCCAGGACATCTCTGAAGCGGCGCTGAATTCCTCGACTACCTCACCCCGGCCGGGAACAACAATGCCGTGCCGCACCGGGCTCACTTCGGACATCGAGAACTCGCCGACTTCCGACGCGGGCCACGTCTCGATCGGCGTGATAAGCTCGATCCGTCCTTCTATTGCCTGCGCGTTGGGGTTTGCCACCGCAATTCGCACTGTGTCCGGGGCGACCCGTTCAATGGTTACCTCGAGCCGATTCTCGCCCACCTCGAGCACGTCCTGGTACGTCTGTCCGTCGTGCTCGATTCGGGCTTTCACGATACCTTTCTCGCTCGCACCGTGCAGGAACGCTATCACGACGTCCCTCGACAGGTGACCGCCTACCGGCACGTCGTAGCTGAATTCCGACGGAACGGCACGCCAGCCTTCCGGGACGATAACGGTCGCTGTGCCCGAGACCACCCGATCTGCGTAATCGTTGGTAATGGTCACGCGGACCTCGCCAACCGACACGTCGCCGGGACTTAGCTGCCTGGAGACGAAGACGCCGACCGGCCCGTAGCCGAGAGGCGCAGCGCCGGCGTTTTCCTTCCAGAACCGCGTGAAAACAGGCTGAGAGACCTCCATCTCTCCCGCGAGCGCGGTCTCCGGCTTGACGGGCGAGACTTTGGGTTTGAGCTCGAACGTCTCGATAGAGAACGGCGAGACCCGTGCCGCGATCTGGGAATTGACGAGCCGGACCTTCTCGCCTCTGTTCTCGAGCATATCGGTCTCCCACGCTTCGAGCAACGGTCTCATAAACTCGATCTTGGCGTCGGCGGGGAACCCGGTAGCCTCGTATAAACGTACGATGAGCCCGTCGGACGTGCTTGGCTCGCCCCCTTTGAATGCCGCAGTATGGAACCCTTTTGGTTTTACCTGCGTAACCACTGCATTATCGGGAGTGACGCGCAGAAAGGCCAGCTCATGCGGCAGGATACCATCGTGCAGCGGCTCGGTAACGGCGACAAGCGGGTTGTTGAACTCGTATCCGAACCGATACGCCCTTGCATCGCGCCAGTTGCCTTCGTGCGGGTAGAGAGCGTAGGAGAACACGTGTGTATCCGCCTTGGACCGGCTTGCCGCTGCCGAACAGCGCATCAGTGCCAGCACCATCGTGTTATCAACGTCAACGCTGTTCACCACGCTGCCTTTGTTGGCTATGGCCAGACCATGATCGGGAACGGTCAAACCGGGGCCGGCCGCGTGGTCTTCGACCGGCAGCGAGATAACGGCGTCGGGCTCGAAGTCGCCGATGAGCTCGTCAACCGCCTTCTGCAGAGCGTTGCTCGTTCTTGCAGCTACGATAAGCACCGGCACCGGCGGTCCTGGCTCGGCACTGTCCAGCACGAAGAGGTAGGCATACCCGAGGGATTCGAGCCGTTGCTCGAACGCGCCCCGTGCCGTCTCGGCAGCTTCCGCGAGCAGACGCTGAGTGTACCGGTTCTTCTGAACGTCTCCGAGCGAAAAGCGGAACAAGCCTCCGTACACCGTGCCTTCGCCCGTGCCAGCGGTGATTACTCCGTTCCCGCTCGCGACGTCGTAGAACGTTGCCGACGGTATCCCTTTCTTCGTGAGCGAAACACGGAGCTGTGCCGCGACTGAGCCCACTGCTTCGTCCCGCGGGACGATCATCCCGACCGGGCCGATGGCAACGCTCGCCACGTCGCCAAGCTCGATGTGCCCACTCGAGCTGAGACCGAACCACTGGTACGAGGGCCGCACGCCCACGCCCGAATCGGCGCCCTCCAGCACCGTCGAGAAAGCACCTAATCCGTCGCTCCTGGGGGCGACGACGGCGCTGAACCGGTCCTCGAATACGGGCACCACGGCACCCAAATCCGTCGGGAATGTCACCACACAAAGCTCGTCCTCGCCCGTGTGCTTGGCCAGAGAGGTCACGCAGTCTATGCGCTTGACGCCTTTGTAGAGAGTGATTCTCTGCGTGCGCTCGCATGTCGGCATCTTGCCGGTAACAATCAAACGGGAAGCCACCGGACCGGTCTCTGCAACCACGGTAGCAGGCGAACTTCGCGAGAACGTGGTCTTGGATTCCGGTTTGACGTCCACGGCCGTTGCGGTCCCGGCACCTCCCTGCGAGAGAAAGATGAGTTCGTTCGCCGGCGCTTCGCCGTCTGGCACGAACTCTTTGCCGGTCGTCTTGTCAACGATGTTGACCACGCCTCCGCCTCGCTGCGGATCGACCGTGACACGGTAAAACTCGTTTTCTATTGAAACGGCCGAAGTCCTCGCAGTCTCGGGCTTGCTGCCTGTAGGGCGCACGTAGTAGGTCTTATAACCGACGGGCGGCACGTCATTTGCCACAAACAGTATTCTGGCGGCACGAATCGCGCCCGCACCGTCCAGCTCGGCGCTCAGCAACTCAACCGGCACCGTTTTCCCGCCTTCATCGTACAGGCTGACGCCGGACGCGCCCGGCTCGAACTCGACGTCCACCTCGACATAATCCGTTCGTTCCCACGACATTGGGTTGCAGACAACGATCGCCTGCATGTCGCTCTTATCGCGCGGGCCACGCTCCCGTGTATTCACCTTCGAGCCGACAAACCGTATCGCGTTGCGCAAGCATTCATTTGCAAGGTTCAGGGCTTCGCGATACCCTGATACGAGGTCAACATAGGACGTCTCGTCAAAGGTCCCCGTCAGCGCTCCCTGATCCTGCCCAAACAGAAGCTGGCGCCACGCTTTGTCGAGCGCTTTCTCGGGATATCTCGCGCCCAGCATGTTCGCCATCGCGGAAAACCGTGCCGCGTTCAGGAGGGCGTTTTCCGCGAGCCGGTTTGCATGTCTCAGCTCCGGTGCTCTCAGCCTGGTTCCGCTGACACGGTTATCCTCGCCAGAGCTTGTCACGGGCATACGCAGTCGTTTCTCTTCTATCTGCCGGTGAGCTTGCTCGAAGTATTGAGTGGCACCGTTGCCCGCCACCTTGATACGGGGAAAATACTCTCCAAGCTCGGCGGTCCTGCCGCAGAGCCACGGCGTCGGTGAACCAGAGGTTCCCGCATCAAACCGTACGTCCACAGTGAGCCCAAGCGCTGTCTGCTGCTTCAAGCGTTCGCTCAGCAACCGTCTGAGTTCGGCAGGGTTCGACGACGCCAACTCTCGCGGCACGCATGTGTGGAGCAATCGTGTGCCGTCCGGACTCTGGTGCCAGAACGTGGGCGAAACACCGTTCGCCTTGTCGACCCACAAGGCGCCGGTGTAGCCGGATTTCTTCAATAGTTGCGACATCTGTGGACAAAGACCGCGACTATCGAGGGAAGCATAAACCGTGCTCTTGTCTCCAAAAACAGCTTCGTGGAACAGACGACCGTACGCCAGGTTCGTGATTATCGCTTCACCGCCGACGAACGCGCTCGGAAGCCGGCCATAAGAGCCTCCCGTTTCAACTCGCCCCTGCGCGACAAACTCCCGTACACCATCGCGCTCATCGGGGCGCGTGTCGTAGAACGGTTTTAGATAAGGAATGCCCGAAAGATGTACACCGTAGCCCGGGTCAGCCTTTGCGATCAGGAGGTGCTGTTCGACACTCGAAACCAACGCGGGAACGCGGGCCCGCTGATCGTGCGGCTCGGCTCGATACAGGTCTGTTGCCGGGACTACGTAAACAACCTCGTCGGGAGACGGTATCGGATATACCTCGACGCTTGCCGGTATCTCAACATGCTCTTCTGCAACATCCACGACCAGCGCGACTTCTGCCTGTGTCCCTGCCAGCTCTGGTTGTACCTCCAGGCCAAGCTCGACCGTTGCGGCATGGCCACGTCCTAACGACGGGACACGCTTCCTCACCTCTCGGCCGGTGCGTTTGGACACCAGAGCCAGCTCGAACTCGGCCAGTTCGGTCTCGGCCCCGTTGATCACCGTCACGAGCACGTCTTGGGTGGGCATTCCCGCCGGCCCTTGGAAGGTACCGGTCGATGACAGGCGCGGAACGACCCGCAGCCCGGTCTCGCCCACGCGTTTGACGGGCAAGACCTGCAGAGAGACGGCAACACCGCTCGTGGCGGAAAAGACGGGTCCACGGCTTTTCTCCAGGAGAGCACGCATCTCCTCTGCCGGCCGGCCCAAGAGTCCCGCTAGGTAGGAGACCTGCACGCCGGCAAACTTGACCAGCAGAATGTTGTATCCTGTGCGGAAGCTCAGTAGGAATCTCTCGCTACCGGCGTCTCGAAACGGCAGCTTGCCGGCCTTATGTACCGGTTCATGGTTCAGCCAGACCGACGCCCCGACAAAACTGCGCAGGTCTACAAACGCCTCCAGGTCCGATTCCGATTTCAGGTAACATGCGGCATACCCGACGGCTTCCGGTGGGACGGTATGCACCGCACCGATGTCGATGACGGACGTCCCGGTGCCGTAGGCTTGCCAGACTGCCACTCGGTCCGGCGAGACCTCGCTTCTGTGAGATAGTCCCAACCGCGGCTCGATGACTGCTTCCCCACCGTGGTCGGCGAGGAAGTCCGATTCTGTAAGGGCGGCATCGTCACGGGTAAGCGCGGCAACCATCCCGTCCTGCAGGCCGTCAGGGAAAGGGCCGCAGATGAGCCAACGCGGTATATAGCCAAGCTCGAACACCTCCTCGACTGTGTTCAAGCCGGGCGTTCCGCCATACATGAGCCCCTGCTCCTGCCCGAAGGCAACATCAGGAGCGGACAGAGCGGCCAACGCTACCACGAGAACAGCTGTGGAAACACGGTTCATTGCAACGAGTTACTCCCTACTGTTCGATTGAGAGCGCGAGCCGGACGCACTCAACTGGACACAACGCAGGGTCCAGCCGTCCGCCAGAGAACGACGAGCCGCATCATAGCACCCCCCTTTGTCCATGTCAATCCCGTTGAGCTCGCGATGGTGGAAGAACCATTGGTGCCAAGGGTATCAGGCGGCGGTGACGGCTGTCTCAGAACCCGGCTAGGGCGTGACAGGTTTGGTGTCGTCGACGATTCTTCCGCCGAGCAGGTGTATCACGCGGGTTGCCATGCGTTGAGCTTGATCGAGATCGTGCGTTGTGAAGAGGACAGTCGTATCGTTGCGGCGGGCGGTATCGAGTATCAAACCTTCGAGCTGGCCGATAAAGTCCGGGTCGATGTTCGATGTCGGCTCGTCCAGCAGTAGCACCTCGGTCTCCAATACAAGCGCGCGCGCGATCGCCACCCGTTGCGTCTCGCCGGAGCTGAGATGGCGTGCGTTGCGATGTTCGAGCCCGTCGACGCCGAGACGTTCCAGCATACGGCTGCACCGTGCCGCAGCTTCAGACCGGCCCGCCCCGCGCACCTTGAGACCGTAGCTCATGTTGTAGGCAACCGAAGCGCCGAACATCACCGGCGGCCGTTCGACCATGGTCACGGCTCGTTGTGCCTCGAACGGCAGTTCCCCGTTCGACCCGTTCAGCCTGTTCCCTTTGAACTCCATTTCGCCTGAGGTTGGCCGGTCGAGAAAGGCGGCAAGCTGCAGCAGCGTGGTTTTGCCTGCGCCATTGGGTCCAACAAACGCGACGATCTCGCCCCGCGCGACCTCCAACAACTCGATGGACAGTGCGGTGTGGCCGTCGAAGCGTTTTCTCACGTCTTGCAGCCGGTAAACTGGTTCGTTCATAAGTTTGTCTCTACTTCAATCGTTCGGAGCCGAACTGCGCCGCCACGTTGACCGAGAGCGCCACCACGAGAAGCACGAACCCCAACGCGAGCGCCAGCCCGAACTTGCCTTTGCTCGTTTCGAGCGCTATCGCGGTCGTCATCGTTCGCGTCGAACCGCGTATGTTGCCGCCGAGCATCATCGCGCTGCCCACCTCTGCGATGACGCGGCCGAAACCCGCCGAGAACGCCACCAGCAACGCGTATCGCGATTCCCGGACGACCATCCAGAACGCCTGCACCCGGGTCGCGCCGAGAGTCTTGGCGGTCCGCCGTACCGGATCGTGCATCTCGCCGACCGCCGCCAGCGTCAGTGCGGCCACTATCGGCATCGCCAGACATACCTGGCCGAGCACGATCGCCGTCGGTGTGAACAGTATGCCCAGTTCTCCAAACGGGCCCTGGCGACAGATGAGCGTGTAGAGCAGAAGACCGATGACCACCGTCGGCATGCCCATCAACGTGTTGAGCAGGATGCGAACGAACCGTTTACCGGGGAACTGCTTGACCGCGACGAGAAACCCGACCGGCACGCCCAGCACGGTCGCGATAAGCGCCGACAGCAGCGATATCCTGAGCGACAGGAAGATTATGCCGTATACTTCGCGGTCGCCCCCGATAAGCAACGCGATCGAACCGCGGACTCCTTCCCAGACAGTATGCATTCGGCCTCAGTTCGCGGGCAGCGGATGAAACAACCGATCTGTCCCGACCTTGAAACCCGATATTATCTCGCGTCCTTCCGGCGAGGTAATCCACGCAATCAGCATCATCGACTGCATGTACTTCACATGCGGGTGTCGCAGCGGATTGACCGAGATGATGCTGTACGGGTTATACAGCGCCTCGTCGCCTTCGCAAAGCACGTCCAACTCCATCTTGTCCCGGTAGGCAAGGTACGTGCCCCGGTCGGTCAGCGTGTACCCGCGCTTCTCATCGGCAACACGCAACGTCGCGCTCATTCCCTGACCGGTCTCGACGTACCACGAGCCTTCGGGAGAAATATCCGCAGCTTTCCAGATATGCCTCTCCTTCTTGTGTGTCCCCGAATCGTCGCCCCGCGAAACGAAAGACGACCTGCTCGCAGCGATCCGTTGCATCGCTGTCACAGCCGAAACGAGCCCTTTGATCCGCGCCGGATCTTCCGCGGGCCCTATGACCACGAAGTCGTTGTACATCACAGGACGGCGGTTCACACCGAAACCCGAATCAACAAACTCCTTCTCGGCTTCCGGGGCATGGACGAGCACGACGTCCACATCGCCGTTCCGGCCGAGGGCCAACGCTTTCCCTGTTCCGACGGCAATGACGTCGACCTTGATGTTGTACCCTTTTTCGAAGTCCGGAAGAAGCACATCGAGCAGGCCGGAGTTCTCCGTGCTCGTCGTGGTGGCCAGTCTCACGTGGACGGTGGCGTCCGAGGACGACGCCTGACCGCCACACGGCAGTGACAGCATCGAGATCAACATCAAGGCTGCCGCGAGTTTCTTAACGGGCAACGAAAACATGAGACCTCCTTACACCGCGGGAAGTCCTCCCGGAAATGAAACAAGCCACGCGTTCCCGCGTGGCACTAAAGAGGATGTCGCTCCCGCAACAGAGCCACATCCCCATTCTCCTTTACAAGAATGGTGGGCCCGGCGGTTTCCCGCCGAACCTGGCGGCCTTTATCCGTAGGGTGCCTCCCCCGTAGGCATAAAGGCTCGGAGAACGCAACGGGATTATATCGGGCATCCCGAACCGTTGTCAAGGCCATGATCCTCGCGGGGCCTGCGTCAGGTAAGAGGGTTTTCTATGCGACCCCGCAGTAGGTTGCTTTTCTGTGGCGGTTATTGTATGAGGGCTGTACGATCCATGGCCCAGAAAGGAACGACCTACCACCATCAAGACTTGAAAACGGTAGGTGCCACCGGTCTTGCTAACACCGTACGGTTCATAGGTCACGTTGATAGCGTTGTCTATTGAGCCTCCGGAGAAGGTAGCCCCGGGTGACGACGGAGAAGCAACCCCGGGTATGGTACTAAGGTTGCCCCGACTTATCGGAGACATGGGGCATAGTAGAATGCGGCGTATGGAGGCTACGTTACCATGGTACAGAGAAGGTATGACAAAGAGTTCAAAACCAATGCTGTAGAACTGCTGTTGATCAGCGGCAAGCCGCTCAAACCGTTGGCTGGGGAACTGGGTGCGACACCACACTGAGACCGTGGAGGGACGCGTACCTCGATGAGGTGGAAGGATATGCAGACCGATGTTCCCGCGGGCCGACACCGCGAGAGATGGCCGATGAGCTCCGGCGATTGCGCGAGGAACTGGATCGGGTCACGCGTCAGCGGGATATCCTAAAAAAAGCCTTGGGCATACTCTCGGATCAGTCGCCAGGAGGTATGCCAGGATCGAGCGTCACGCGACTGAACACGGCACGCATGAGCTGTGCGACCTGCTTGAGGTCTCGTCGAGCGGCTATTATGCGTGGTCTCGCAGGAGTGCAAGCGCCAGAGAACAGGCCGACCGGATGCTGGGTGAGCAGATCAAGGCCATTTACAGGCAGAGCCGTGGTACCTACGGCAGTCCGCGGATAACGGAAGCACTGCGTGATCGAGGGATACGCTGTAGCAGGAAGCGGGCTGCGCGCATCATGCGTCAGAAGGGCCTTCGGGGCGTGCAGAAGGCCCGGTTCTCGCGGGATCGGTTCAGATTATTCCGTACGGATCGACGTCGATCTTGAGATTCGCCGACGAGCGTGTTTTCCCCTCAAGGTGCCGGTCTCGGGCCAGTCGTGCGAGACGTTGCAGCTCGCTCACCCGGTGGCCGAGAACCGATATCCTCCACCGATACCGGCCCCGGATTCTGGGCAAGACGCCGGGAGCAGGTCCGAGAACCTCGGTCGCCGAGGCCGTGTTTTCTCTGATCGCGGCGCGTATCGTGCGCCCGGCTGCACCCGCCGCTTTCTCGACGTTGCGCCGGTCGCGCCCGTCGAACACGAGGTTGACCATGTGGGTAACGGGCGGGTATAACGACTTCCGTCGAAACTCGATCTCCTTGGCGTAGAACGAATCGTAATCGTGTGTCTGCGCGGCGACGACGCTGTAGTGTTCCTTTTTGAACGTCTGAACGACCACTTCCCCCGGCTCGTCTCCTCTGCCCGCCCGACCGGAAACCTGGGTGAGCAGTTGGAACGTGCGTTCGGCAGCGCGGAAGTCCGGCAGTCTCAACCCGGTGTCCGCGCTGACGACGCCGACGAGCGTCACGCCGGGGTAATCGAGCCCTTTGGCGACCATCTGTGTCCCGACAAGAATGTTCATCTCGCCGCGCTCGAACCGGTCGAGAATCTGTCTGTGCGCCTCTTTTGTGCGGGTCGTATCGAGGTCCATCCGTTCGATGGCCGCCTCCGGAAAGAGGGACCGCAACCGCTGTTGAACCTTCTGCGTGCCGATACCCACGAAGATCAGCCGCTCCTTGCCGCACTCAGAACATTTGGCGGGCACGTTGCGTCGCATGTTGCAGTAGTGGCAAATGAGCATATCTTCGAGCGAGTGGTATGTCATCGCGACACAACAGTCGCGGCAGGTCGGCACCGCGCCGCATTTCGGGCACAGCAGGAACGGCGAGTACCCACGCCTGTTCAGGAAGATGATGGCCTGTTCGCCGCGGTCGAGCACTCGCTCGAGCTCGGTCTGGAGCGCGGCCGAGATTATGGGG
>CAZGCA010000068.1:0-33056 GCA_964524145.1 uncultured bacterium
AGCGTCGAGTTTCTGCGGGCGCTGACCGCACCTCCGGACGACCGATGAAGGATTCAGGTCATTGCTCACCGTCGGCACTGACCACAATCCATCGCTGAGAACGCCTGGGTTTCAGTCAGAATCTGACCACACCGTCGACCTGGAATCACCCAGCTTCTTCCTGATAATCCATACAGCAACGCTTTGCAGCAAGAAACCAGTACAGCACATCTGCAAATACGGTTCTTGTGTCGTGTGTTGCAGGCTCGATGCGTGTCCTGCATGACTTGTCAGAGATGACGGGGAGAGGATAGGGCAGCCTCCAAAGACATAGAGATAAGCAATTGATATCACAGCACTTATTGATGATGGTCCCCCGCACTGGACGATGTCTGGCTTCTTATGATGCCGCCGAGAACAGGTTTTGTCCTCCGTGCAGGAATCCATGTTGCTAAACGAGCAGCATCGGCCGGGGCCTTCAAGACGTCCGTTCGACGGTTTTATTGTGCGATTTCAATTGGCGACAGCTCTTCCCACACGTCAATCATACGATGGTAGTTTTCAATCATTCTGGGGGTCATCGCTGAAATCGGCCCGGCGGTTGTCTGGAGCACCATTCTAGCCTTGCCCCCGTCGAACGCCCTGCGAGTTGCTTCTTCGACATAATCTGCGTCGGCATTCTCGAGTATCCGTGCTTCGATGTTTCCACCGATCGTGATGCGACCGTTGGCGAGCGATTTGGCCTCGGCAAACGTGATGTCACCGTCGGGTGGCGGTTCCGCGGGTTCGAAGAAGTCGCCACCACGCTGTATCACCAACTCGAGCGTTGAACGGACATTGCCGTGGCAGTGGATGTGGCTCACGACACCCCCTGCATGAATCCTCTCGATCACCTTCTGCTCGAACTGCTGAACGAGTTCTTCATAAAGCCTGGGCGATCCCATGGGTGGTGTGAGCCACTCGCACCCACCCATCCATACATACTCGACCGCATTCCCGGCAAGAAGCACGTCGAGAACGCTCAGAATCCGGTCAAGGCACTGCTGCGTCAGTTCCTTGATGAGACCGAACTTGGTAACACTCAGTTCCAGAAAGTATTCGTAAGGCATCATCCCCGCGACGCACACAAAGGGAGATGATGTGCCCGTATGTATGATCCCGCGTCTCGAAAACGAGTCCGGCAGAGAGGATAGATCCGGAGGCGAGAGGCCGGACGGTAGTTCCCAGGGCACAGAACGGATCTTCTCGATGTCCTCAAGAGACTCGACAGGATATTTCAGCGTCCACGTCGTATCACTGGTCCTGTTGCGCACGGTGACAGCAGTAAGTGGTCCGTTCGGTGTGTCGATCTCTGTTGTGGTGATGGTGTCTCCATTTCGTTCTTCCCGGTCGGTCTCCCTCATGCACTGTGGCGGAGTGACCAGGTAACGGTTCACGAACGAGGGGTACGACTGGAAGAAGTGCAGGTGCTCAGTGACACGATCCAGTATCTCCCTCGTGCCGGGATCATCGACCTGCTTTGCCGATACATGGTGAAAGCCCTCGAGGATCAGAGGGACGCGATCAACTGCGCTTCCACGCAACGCAGCAAGGAGTCGTTCTCGTGGATTCATATTCTTTGTCTTTCGCACAACGTGGCCTTCACCGGCGGCGTTTAGCCGTCCGGCCCAAGGCTTGGTTCGGCTCCGTCTTTTCGTTCTAATCTCCGCCGGAATGACTTCATCATGGCACTAGAGAAAAGCACGTGCTATCTATTGTATTGAGGGCATTGACTGATACCAATCGGTGACCTTTTGTGTCAGTCCTTCAACCACGCCAAGATCAGCTTCTGCAAGGTTCTTGGATTCGCCGGGGTCAGCGATCATGTCGTACAGCAGCGGTCTGCTGCGATCGTAGTCACAGAGCAGCTTCCACCGACCATGCCGTACTGCGAGGTCGGGCAGGTTTCTGAAGCCGTAGAAACTCTTGCGATCCGGGGGACGGCTGAAGAAGATGGGCGCCTGCCGCGACTCTTTGGACTTACCAAGTATGGTGTTGAGCAAATCCTCACCGTCGTACGAAACGCCAGCTGGCGGGTTGGCGTTGGCCAGTCTGAGCAGGGACGGTACCAGGTCAATCGCGGCAAATACCGACGTCTTGTTTCGCGTCCCAACGGCCTCCCTGTTAATCAGACCGGGCCCCCACGTGATCAATGGCGACCGTATACCGCCTTCAAAGAGATTAGTCTTACACCCCTTCAGAGGTCCTGCCTGTCCAGCTCCAGGCTCGTGTCCGTTGTCGGAGCAGATCAGGATCAGGGTATTGTCGCGTAGTTCGGGACGGTTACGCACGTAGTCGAAGAGGGGTCCAAATTGCCGGTCCATTTCTTCCAGCACGGCACGATACAATTCGCGTTTGTTCTTTCCCCATTTCTCAACCGGTGGAAAGAAGGGACTGTGCACATCATCGGGCCACAGGTTGATGTAGAAAGGCTTTTTTTCGGTCTCTGCCTTCTTGATAAACGTCAGGGCCGCATCGACAAAGCCGCCGGTAATTGTCGAGCGCTGCATCCACGTGACAGGCCCGCCAAGGACTGCCGCATCGTCCCAGATCCTACCGGGCTCTTTCCAACCCGGTTCCGCGGTTAGCGGGAGAAGTTTGGGACCCAACCCTTCAAAGTTGGTCAAAGACTCGTCGAACCCGTAATCCGTGATCGCCGGGGCATCTGTAACATCACGCTGGCCGCCCATGTGCCATTTTCCAAAGTGGCCGGTGGCGTAACCGGCCTCTTTCAGAGTACGGGCAAGCATTGGCGCTGCCGGATCGAGCCAGTTCGCAATACCACGTCTGCTGTTCTGAAGCCGATGAGCCAGGTACGATGTGATCTGCCAGCGCTGTGGATACTGCCCCGTCGATATTGCAACTCGCGATGGCGAACAAATTGGCGAGTTCACGTAGAACTGTTCAAACGCGATCCCTTCGTCCGCCATCCGGTCGATATTTGGCGTTTGGGCGTCTCTGTTGCCAAAACACGATAGGTCCGCCCAGCCCATGTCGTCGATAAACAGCAGGATGATGTTGGGTCTGGTTGCCGTCTCGTTGGAAAGGCCTATGGATGGCCAGGCCGAGAGCGCCGCCGCCGTGGCTGCAGTCATCAAGAAGTTGCGTCGCGCTATTCTCTTTTCCGCCATGCTCTCTCCTATGCTGAACAACCGCGTTTCCTTGCCTTGCGGAGCCGCAGGCGAAGCAACGTCACGTGCAATCAGAGGCTGGCGCATGGGTTACAGGTTTCGCTTGTCGTCCAAGTCACTCCGGAGGAGGCTCTGGAAAATCCGTTCGCCACTTCGTGAGCAGGTCATTCTTGCTGCCCTTGAACCAGTAGATCTTTCCGCGGATTGAACGCTTGGAGTGGGCTGGAACGTTGCCAACGTTAACGATCGCATGAAGACAGTCCGCGGGATGATGATTGGTGACATGTGACGTGCCTTCCCAATAGATGCCGCAGATCCATTTCCCCTCCACATCCGTGCGTGTGATGAGACCGCAGTAAACAGGGTCTTGTGCAACGGCCTTGTACGGTCCGATGACATCCGGAAGCTTCATTTGAAAACGCGCGTTGTCGATCTTCATTCCAAGAGGTGTTCGGGCGCCAACACCTTCTCTGATTGCAGGCAGCGCTTCCCATTCGTCGTTGCGAAGGACCCAGGACAGACTTGTTCTCGATCCCACATCCTTCTGAGACTCCCAGAGATCATATTCACTGAACGCAGGCGTCTCGGCGATTCTCCGACGCCAATCCGCGTTGCTGCTGCCGCCCAGTCTGAAACACTGTTGAACACCGTAGTAAAGAGGAAGTCCCCTCTCCCCGGTTTCGATCACCCAGAGCAAATCAATTCCGTCGTCAGTTGGTGCCATGTGGAATGTCCAATACTGTTTTTCCCACCCCTCCTCTTTTCTAATCGGGTGTCTGTAGACTACCACTCCTTGTCGATTGGAGAATTTGTCCGCAGCGTCTTCGGATTTCTTCTTACTGACACCGGCTTCCTCGGCTGTCTGAGGAATCGCGCCATACACCAGCGGAGAGTGTTCGAAGAAGCGATACCCAATCTTGTTACCTGGATGCCGGCTGTTTGTAAACGATGCGAACCCTTTCCTTGTCAAATCAATTCTGATCGGTGTGGTTAGGTTTTCTTCTCTCACTTGATTCTCTTCCTTATGACCTGAACCAACGCAGGTTGCCGTCAAAGCCAGTAGTGTAACTGTCGTCACTACATTGGTCACGCAGTTCTTCATTCGTACAGCCTCCCATGCGTATGCCCAACGCTCGAAGCTCACCTGCGGGCATCAGCCCGTCGGGTGCAGCGAGTGGCTAGGGGTTCCCTTGGAATAGTGCACATATGTTCCCGTTCATTCCACGCCCGTGACCTCGGCGACGGCAACCCGTTCGCCCTCAAATATGTCCATCGCGCGCCCAATCGGGTCCAGGTAGCGCGTCCGGTAGTCCCGGGCACCTACATCCTCAACGAGTTTGAGCCCGCGCGCGGCCAGATACTGAGAAAGCTCAGCCGGATCGATGCCGAAGCCCCAGGGTTCTCCTTGACGTTCAAGCTCTGAGATCAGCTTCTGGGCGCCTTCCATCCGGACAGAACCGTCGATAAGTCCACGATGTATGTAGGTGAACACGATCCTGCTTCCTAGCGCACCAGCGTGCGAAACGTATCGAAAGGTGGAGTCGACAGCTTCGGCTGCAATGTACTGCGTTACGCCCTCCCAGATGAAGAAGGTTTTAGCTCCTGTCCGGAAACCTGCCGCCGCGATCACTTCACCAAGCTCTTGCCGCTCGAAATCTATCGGCACAAAGGTCACGTGCGACGCAAGCTCATTGTGCATGCGCTCGATCCGTTCCCTCTTCAAGTCCTGAGTGGCGGGATGATCAACCTCGAAAACGCGGATTCGACTTGTCCCTGGGATGCGATACGCACGGCTGTCAAACCCGGCTCCGAGGATCACGACCTGCTCAAACCCTCTAGCCACAGTGTCCCGGAACGTATCATCAATGAATCGTGTCCTGCAAAGCAGGTTCCCCATGATCCCCGGGACCTGTCGCTCTCGCATCGCAAGCAAGGCCGCTCCAAGAACCGGAACTTGCAGGAGGCGCACAATGGCCCGATACTTGACCGGCAAGAATCCCATAGCGAAACAATCCTCGAATAGCCGATCCTTCTCAGCGCGATACGACTCAATGGCCCTGCCGACTGCCGTGCCACATGCCGTTCGGCTCACGGTCCCTGGTAGCATTATCTTCTCCATTCTTCCCTGCGCTACCGCGCACAGCGTTTACCGGTCAAAGCTCAGCGGCGTAAGTCCGCTGGAGCGCTTTGTTCGGCCTCCTTCTTGCCTATTCTCTCAATCACCTCCTGCACTTCGGGCGTCTTCGAGGAAATCTGCGTTGCCGCCCCTTTCTTGAACCGGAAGTCGCAATGAGGACAGCCGTCGGCAAGCGTCTGCGTACGGATGAGGCCCCATCCCATGGCGTCGCCCAACGCGATGTCTGACATGCAGACGTACGGTGCGAACTCGTCTCCCCCGTGTTTCTTCACAAAGTCGTAGTTGCCGCATTGAAGGTAATTAACGCCAAAATCGAATTCGGTTCCCTCGCCAATGAGGTATTCAATCTCAAAGTCTCCGAAACGAGCCCTTTCCTGTTGCCGGGCTCGCCTCGCCACAATCTTCCTCACAAGGCGAGAGAACATGAAACGTCTCAACAGCCAACGCTTCCATTTGGGAATCTCCGCCAGTCTAAGGCGAAGTGCCTCGTGGCACAGTTCCCATGCCTCTCCAGGTGGCTTGCCATGGTTCTTTATCGCCTTGTAGGCCGCGAGTTCCTGGGCGGTGATGAGAAGAAACCTATTGAGCAGTCGTGCGCGCGGCCCTTTAATGTAGGGTATCTCCGGGATGAGTTTCTCGTATTCCTGGCGGACCTCTCTCTGCAGCGTCCCGGCAAATTCCTCGCCGTAGCGTGCGACAAGCGAGGCTTGCATCAACGCAGAGTTGCCGTCGAACTCCTCCAGGAGCTTCTCCTTGCGTGCGGTGTAGTAGCCCACTATTTGACCTGGCATTTCATCCTCCTGGGACTTTTTGCGTCCTTCACGAGGGGTAGTGAACTCTCAAGCTTCTTTCGTGCTTCGAGTATATCCTCCCTTATGCCAGAGTATACATCACTGGGCGTGACGTTGCGAAGTGCTCCAAATTCCCCGCGCGGCGCTTCTCACAAGCTGCAAAAGGAATCCATCGTTCTTGGGATGGCCACCTCGGCCTCTCATGGCCCGTGGTGCTCTCGTCTATTCTCGCTCGGTACTGCTTGGAGCAAACAGTTTCAGATCCGCAATGTCTTGGCCATGGTCGGACCCGAGTACGACTTTTTGAACTGCCGACAGGATTTCAGTAACTGCATCCAGATAGAGTCTGTGGGCAGTCGTCTCCTTGTCCTTCGTGTACTCCTTCGCCAGCATAACGAACCTTTGCGATTCGCCTTGGGCGTGGGCTATCTTCCTTGTCCTGTATGCCTCGGCCTCACTGAGTATTCGCGACGCCTCGGCCTTCCCTTGGGGAATCAACTCATTCCGATAGGCTTGAGCGTCGTGGGCCATAGTCCGGCGCTCCTCACGAGCATTGATCACGTCTTTAAACGCCTTCGCCACGCTGGTGGGCGGTCGCGCATTCTTTATCTCGGTTGAGAAAACAGACACTCCCGTTTCCAGCGGAGCAAGCTGCCTCTGCACATCCTTGAGTATCTCTTGCTGAAGAATGATCCTCCCGGCGGTCAGGGCGGAATCCACGTCCGAGCAACTGAGCGCGTTCAAGATCGCTGATCGGATGCATCGAACCACGACGTCTTCTGGCTGCTTGAACCCGATCAAATAGCTCTTGGGGCGATCAATACGATACTGAGCGATCACCTTTACGTGTATGATGTTCTTATCGCCGGTAATGCAGTAAGGGACAACGAAGGAACCCAAGTCAATGGCGTTCAGCGGGCCGTAGCTGCGCTCCAGTTCTGCCACCTGTGCCGGGTCGGCTCCGAATCCCGTTTGAAAACGGTGAATCTCTCTTGTAGAGATCCTCACGACTTTGTCCACGGGCCATGGTAGCCGGTAGTGAAGGCCGGGACCGATGCGGTCATCCAGAATGCGGCCGAACCTCTTGAGGACGCCCGTCTCGTTCACACGAACCACGTAGATTCCGCTCAAGGGATAGGCAATCGCGGCCAGTACAAGACACGACAACACCAAGCGGCGGCCTATCAGCTTCAGTACGAGAAGCTCCGAGGCAAACTCGGACTTCCAATGTGGCAGTCTCACTTGTTAGTACCGTCTTGCTCTGCGTTACTCAGCGGCACCCCATTCAAGTACTTGAGCAGTTCTGAATCGGTGGACATCACGATAACGGTTTGTTGTTTGAGCATCTTCTTGTAGGCTTCCAGTGTACGGAGCAGCTTGAAGAAATCGGGCGCCTCCGAATAGGCCTCGGCATATATCTCGGCAGCCCGGGCATCGCCCTCGCCTTTTATGATCTGTGCTTCTCTGTACGCATCGGCAATGATATCGCTCTTCTCCCTTTCGGCCTGCGACTTGATCTTTTGAGCCTCTTCCCTTCCGAGAGCGCGATACTCCTTCGCGATCGCCGACCGCTCCGCCTCCATTCTCCTATACACGCTTCGAGCGTTGTCCTCGGGGAGTGCGAGCCTCGATATTCCTACCCGAGCTATCGTGATGCCGTATCCGCTCTGCGTCTTCCTGTTAGCTTCGGCAGCGATCAGCTTCTCTATATCGGGGATTCTCACTTCGTCCGGATTGGTCGATATAAGGTCGGACATCTTGTAGTCGCCCAGCTTTGCGCCGACAGATGCGCAGATGATGTCATCGAGCTTCTGTGTCGCGCTGTCGAACGTCCTGACCGCGCGGAAGAACTCAAGAGGGTCCTCGATACGCCAACAGGTGAAAGCCTGCAGAATCACGTTCTTCTTATCGGCGGTGAGGTACTCGATCAGAGGCGTTTCGTAGAGCTGCATTCGTCCGTCGAACCGATTGACCGTCTGCCAGGGCAACTTTCGATGAAGTCCGGCCTCCCTAATTGTCTTGATGGGATCGCCAAACTGCGTCACCACCACACATTCGCATTCATCCACCGCAAAAAAGAATCGTATGGCGAGTATCAGGATAACTCCAACAACTGCCGCCAAGAAAACAGTCGCACGTTTCATTCTCTCTCTCCTATCCGCCCTTCCTGAAACCGCAAAAGAGCGCCTACCAAGTCTTCGTCAGGAGAAACCCTGAGTTCTGTCTCGTCTCGGGCTTGATTCAGTTCTGTCTCGCGAAGATCGGAGCCGGCCGAAACCGTCCCATTCAGCAAAGGTGTGTGCAGCCACAGGTCGGGCTTGTCGTGACCTTCGCTTGTGGCAACAATGTATTTGGGAATACCTGGAAGGGTTTGTTCCACTGTCTCCAAGAGCATGCGCGTGTGTGTCAGGTCTTTCGCTTTCCGATAAGCTTTCTCCCGGGCGGAGAAAGACTTGGCGCTGCCTGTGCTCTGAGCGATCAGAACATTGCGATACGCTTTGGCGTCGTTCAGAGCGGTGTCAGCAGTGGCCCTCGCACGCGGCAGGAGGTCTTTGCGATACCCGTACGCCTCTTCTATGTACGCCTCATAATCTTCTTGGGCACTGATCACATCTTCAAACGCCGGGGCAACCTCGGTGGGCGGATGAACGTCACGGAAGCAAATGCTCTGAATAAGCACGCCGAGACGCTGCTCATCGACACGCTTCTGCATCTCAGCCAGAATAAGCGCCTCGACGGAGTCGCGTTCAGTTGTTATCGGGGAGAAGAACGGCCTTGTCCCAAGTGTTTCCCGCAGCAGCTGGTAGCCTATCTTCTCCACGGTTGTGTCAGGATCGGCGTTACCGTATAGGTATCGGTAGAGATCGTCTATGCGGTAATGCACGTTCATCGCAACATCGAGGAAAGGGCCTTCTCCCGTGATAATCGAGTACTCGCGCAGGTAATGGATGTTTGTCCATAGGATCAGGTCTTTGCGCTCACCGGCCGTGTAACCGATGGTGAGGCGCCTAATGCCCTCGACATCAGCTCTCTTGACGCGTTCAATAGGCCACGGCCAATGATAGTGCAGGCCGGGGGCGGCAGGTGAGCGTCTGCGCAAGGGCTTTCCGAAGCGTGCCACAATTGCCCGTTCCCATGGCCGCAGCACATAGAATCCCGAAAGTGTATAGCTGCATACAGCCAGGAGAACCCCGAGACCGACGAGTGCCAGCCCAAATCTCCTCTTGGCGACCTCGTGCGGCCCTCTCAGCCCGGGAATCCTGCGGAGGCGCTGCCACAGAACATTCCCGAATCCCGAGAAGACGTTGTTAACGAGGAAGAACAGAGAATCCTCATATACAGTTTCGCGCGAGAATCCTTGCCCTTTAGCGGCTGCCGCATAGGCGCGAAGGGCTTGTGTCAGGACATAGACTGCCTTGGTGAAGATGAAAAGGCCGATGACGCAGGCGGCGATTCTGTCCACCCCGGCCCTCAGTTGCGTGGCAACGAGAGTTATCGCCACAAACACTGAGGCTAGCATGTCGGTATGTGCATGATGACCGTCGGCAATCAAAGCCGTCGAATTGGTCTGTTGTCCAACAGAAATCTCGAATCGATAAAGAAGATATGAGCACGCCGCTAAGAAGCTGACCGCGATTGCCGCAGCCAGAGGATAGCGGACGAAGATGGGACTCGGCTGGCTGACTTTGCGGAAAATGGCAAGCGCAACAACGATCAAGAGTATGCCTATGCCCATGGCCACCTTGTTTTCCCAGTTGCTCGCGGCAAAAAGTCTGCGACGCGGTTTGGCAACAGTCACGTCTTCTCCGCCGGTTGGTTGGGCGGTCGCCGACTCGGAAGCATCGCGCCGGTCAGCGCGTATCGCTACCAGCACCATGGTCGAGGAAAAGATATCGGCGAAAGAGTGGTATGCTTCGGCAAGCAAAGCGACACTAGCAGTGACGGACGCGAGTACGAACTTCGCGAGCGTGAGCAGCACATTCGTCGCTATCGAAAGAGCGGCAGCCTTTTCCTGTTTTGTCATCGCCGATTACTGCGGGAATTCACTTCCCCAATCACATCTTCTGCAGTCCAATGGGTGTACGTATTCATAACACCTGACATACATCGTAGCGGAAACTCGAACACGGATCCAGCCTCCTTACCTCAGGCATGGAACTTCACATCGTGCCGTCGTTTCACCTTTGAATATCGGCTCCTTTCTCCCCAAGTATACATCGTCAGGGGCAGCGTTGGCCAGCGCTTCGTGACAGGGCTACGAGTTGTGAAGGAACGCAGTTCCCATGTTGTGCGTTTGATCGCGCTCGTGACACAACTGGATGTGGCGGGTGCAGTCCGGGTCGCGACAACCGGCTCCCCGCACTGGACAATGTTAGAACTCTGGCAGCGATTCTCCGATACGCTGCCTAATGGTTGTGCGTCATACTGTTAGACAATCCCTAGGGCAGCGTTGATGACGAGTTGGACGTCGAGGGCGTTGACGGTACCATCACCGTTGATGTCGTAGTCGTAGCCTGTGTCGATTTCCAGTGCCTCGTTGATCACCAGTTGTACGTCTATAGCGTTGACGAAGCCATCACCGTTGACGTCAGGACGAGCCGCCACATACGCGAAGCCCTCAACAAGAGTGCTTTCACCATTGGACTGCGACGCGCTCACATCCACAACACCCTCCGCATGCGCCGGTGCTACACAGGTGATTCCGGTAGAAGAAACCACCTGCACCTCAGTGGCCATCGTATCATCAAAGAACACAATGGCGTCGGGTTCGAACCCTCGCCCGACAATCGTGACCAAGGTGCTTCCCGTGGTCGGTCCAACTTCTGGTTGGACAGCTTCAATAACGAGTGGTTGGACAACAGTTACTGCACCATCGTAGCCACCGACAATGCTTGAGTTGAGGTCCAGACGAGCCGCTGCAACCTGCTTTATCTCCAACAGTATCTCTGTCCCGGGCGGAACGTCCGCGTCCACGATGAATCCGAGGTTGAGGAGTACACCGTCGGGTATCAGGTTCATATTGAAGCCCACAGCGAGTACGATCACGCGCCCTGGTTCCAATGAGTTGACGGCAACGTCTTTGTCAGAAGCTAGAAGAGCCGGTCCAGCCTCCGCGCCGCCTTGGCCGAACTCCTCATTGAGCCTCACAAGATCGTTATTGAATAGGATATGGAAACTGACAACCGTGACCTGACTTCCACCAGACGACTCCATCTCAACAGGTATCACGACCGACCCGCCCGGATTCGCTCGCTCTTCTCCAAGAGTGAGGATGACCTCGGGCGGTAGATACGTAAACCCATAGTCAAGCGTACAGCTACCAGCACTGGTGGTTACAGTGACATCTGCGGCCCCAATCTGGCCGGGTGGCGTTTCGCATGTTATCTCCGTCGAACTCACGACAGCCACATCCATCGCTTGCTCGCCACCGATCACCACCGCAGCATCTTGTGTGAAGTCCTGCCCGGTGATTGTTATATATGTGCCGCCGATGTCGGCTCCTTCGTCAGGGGCGATCGACGTGATCCATATGTCTGCGTATGCGGCAGGGCAAGCCACGACGATGAGAATTATCAACAAACCGCGTGCATCTATCAAATCAACATCCTCTTGTCTAGCTCCGGGGCGCCAAGTTGGCGAGCACCCTTCCGGACTGGGTCTCTTGATCGCTCGTGCGCAACTCATCCCTCACGCCGGGAAGATGATAGAGCCGAAAGCTTACGGCACCAGCGAAGGACTCAACCATGAACCGCCTCCCCAAGCATATACACAATGCCACCCTGGATTTCGACACCAAGCGCGGCGTTGATGACGATCTGGACGTCAAGCGCGTTAACGAGACCGTCGCCGTCCAGGTCGCAATCGTAGCCGGTTAGAACGCTCAGAGCTTCGTTGATGACAAGCTGCACGTCGAGCGCATCTGCCTGACCGTCATTGTTTAGGTCCCCGAGGATGTCAGCCACTGAGGGCACCAACTGGAAGTGTACCTCCACCACAACGCCACAAAACAAGAAAATATCTTCTGCCCCCTGCACGTATCCTAACGCAAAAGCCTCGACCGAGTACCCCATCCCCCCATCCAAGTTGCTGATGACGTACTGTCCTGTACTGGACGATCTCCCTGTTCCAGCACCTGGCGCCACCGTGATAGTCGCGCCAATAATGGGGTCGCCTGTGACTGAGTCGGTGACTACACCCATTATTGTACTAGGCCAACACGCTGGTGGATAACAGAAACCATCCTCAAGCGTACCGGTACCTGCGCTCGTAGTGACAGTCACAGGCCAGCAGCCGACTTCGTGAGGCGGGGTCGTACACCGTATCTCCGTGTCCGAAACTAATACCAAGTTGAGGGCCTCGGTGCCGCCGATTTCTACTATTAGGTCGTCTGGATCTCCACAGACAGCGAAGTTCTCACCCGTGATCGTCACATCGGTCCCGCCCGCGTCCGGCCCTTCGCACGGGTCTATCGCGAAGACTTGCGGCGCCTTATCAGCCGGTGCATAACAGAAACCACGCACACGCGTGTGGGTACCTGCGCTCGTAGTGACTGCGACGTACACAATACCCGTGCCCGCTGGTGTAACGCAGGTCAGCGTTGTACTGTCGACAACCACCACGTCGGTCGCCTCAGTCCCGCCGAACGTGACGTTTATAGGCTCGAAGAAGTTCTCCCCGGATATTGTCACATGAGTGCCGCCTTCTTCGGGGCCTGAATCCGGGTCTACACTGGTGATCGACGGAAGTGCTGCAAGCGCGGGCGAACACAGCGCAATGGTCGCCGCAGCCAGGAAGAAAGGTCTCGTCACTGAACTACCCCAAACCTCGACGTGTCAGGCTGTCACTCGGCCCCAGTTTTCCAGCATGATAACTCGAAAAGCCCCTTGCGTCAAGTCGAAACATGGTCAGGACAATCACTGAGGCAAAGCGAAACAAGGTACACAAGCTGCTCTGAGCATTCATAGGGGAATCACGGACCGGGTTGCATCTCTGATATCTGCACCCCGCTTACCGACAGTCACGGTGTGCTGCACCCCCGACATCTTGTGCCGAATCACACGGAGACTACAACTGGCAGTGGTTGCGGCAGAGCGACTTATGACGATGCGGCTTCCTTCACCGGAGTCGAACGATACGGTGGGCCGCCCATGTCCGGCCGAACATGTCCGTCGTGCGCACGGTGATCGTGTGCGTCCCTGCAGAGAGAGTCGCGGGCAGGACGCCCTTCCACATGTGGCTTGTCTGGCTTGGATAGTCCATCTTCCATCCGAATACTTCCTCGTTGAGCTGCGGAGTCTGCAGGTGCATCCGGAGACACTCCGGGTCGATGGTGCGGGTTTGTTCGAGGGGAATCCAGTCGCCCTCCTTGCCGCAGCTCATCTCGACTTTCGACCGTTCCGATCCGGCGAAGACGTTGACCAGGATCTCCGTTTCGCCGGGCTTATCGCGATCGATTTCGTCAGGGAGGTAGATGTTCATTTGGTAGTCATTGGGACGTCGTGCGGCTTTGAACCGTATCGTGTACCGGTTGCCGTCAAACGTAATGATCGAGTATCCGTTGGGCGCCCCGTCGTTCATGGTCGCATGCGGTATCCCGACTTCGTCGAAGGTGCCGCACCACCAGCAGCCGCAGACGGTCGCGTTGACGAGATGATGGTGGGGCTGCCGCCCGCCCCAGCCTTCCTTTTTGGTGAGGAAGATGTGCGACTGTTCGTGGGCGTGGGCGGAAATCGAGAATGTGTGCGGCCGGTCTTCGATGACGCGGAGCATATCTTCTCTGTTTTCACACTGGACTATCGGGATATGCATCATGAGCACTACAAGGCGGTCACGCGGCACGGTCGCGAGATAGTCCGACACAAAGGCGAGTTGGTCGTCGGTAAACCGACCGATATAGCTGCCGTCGGGCCTGAAGAAGATATCGTCGAGGCCGATGAAGACGACTTGGCCATACTCGAACGCATACGTGCCCGGGCCGTAAACGCGCTCGAACGTCTCGTCGGAGTGTGTATCGCTTCCGCCGTCCCGGTTGTTGTCGTGATTGCCGAAGGTGTTATACCACGGCACGCCGATCTGTGCGATGCTTTGGTTGATAGGTTCGAAGAGGCGTACGTCGTCCGCAACGATGTCGCCGAGAGATACGCCGAATGCCGCGTTCGAGCCGATCAGTTCTTCCACGACGTCGTGGGCGATGAAGTTTACCTCGCGTAACCCCCGCGCCTGGGTATCTCCGAAAAAGATCGTCTGGAACCGCGCTGGTTCTTCCTGCCGATAAAGCGGGAAATCGATAGAGTCCGGCAGCGGTCCCGTAGGCGGAACGCCGGGCGCCTCGAGTGTGGGCGACCCGTTGGGCTTATGGATGTAATGAAACTGTGGTATCTGGTTCTCGTTCACCGGCACGGTCCAGTGGGCAGGCTTGATGACAAAAAAGACCGTGTCGTCACTCGCGGGCAACGCCCACCGGCCGTCGACGTCCGTCCGGACCACGTCGCGACCGTTCGAGACGCAGGCGTCCTTGATACCCTCTTCTCGAGCGTCCCGGGTGCCGTTGCGGTTGCGGTCTTCAAACACGGTCCCGCTCGCGACAGGATCTGCCGAGGCCGTGAAGATCATTGTCAAACCAAGAAAGATGAAGATCACGTTTCGGTAGCGTAACATCGGTATCCCTCCTTATATGCTTCCACGGAATTCAATCAGGAACTTGTGACGGTTCGTGGGCACGTTATCGTTCCGGGCTCGCCTGCTGTGTCGCCGTGGGAGGCACCCAGTTCCATCTCAGCGCGAGCAGGCAGCCGCCGATAGCGGCGAACAGCGTGAAGCAATAGAACATGCTGTCCCACCCGTAGTTGTCCGCCGCGTACGCCACCAGGTACCCGGAGAGCATCTGGCCGAACGAGCCGACACCGTTCATGAACCCGACGGCGAATCCCGCCGCCCGCTGTGAGCCCGCGTCCGTAGCGCCCGCGGCGGCCATCAGCGAATCCGGCCCGTACGTCATGATACCTATGATGGCTATGCCGATAGCGTTGCCCAGCCGACCCTGCGCTGCAAGCCTCGGATGGAAGAAGCAGGCGATAGCCAGTCCGAACAACATCAACGCGCCCACGGGCATCCGGCGGGACTGGAACAGCTTGTCGGAAGCGTAGCCCGCCATAATCGCCCCGGTGAATCCGACCAGCTCGTAGAGAACCGACGTGTAGCCTGCTTCGCCTGGAGCGTATCCCAAACGCTCGACCATATATTTCGGCAGCCAGAAGATGAACGCGTAACGGGTCATCTTCAAGAAGAAATACATGATGCTGAGGGTCCAGACCACTGGATTCTTCAGAATGCGGAAGGCAATCTCCTTTGATGTCGTTTCAGGAACACCGCTTCCGCCTCCCGGGCTTGGTTCTCGATCTTCTTCCTCTTCGTCGACTGGCGGAAGACCGGCATCGGCAGGCTTGTTCCGGGTGAGAAGCGCGTACCCGATCCCTACGATGGTGAGCAGAATGGCTGGAGCCCAAAACGCGCGACGCCACCCCAACGACGGGAAAAGCGGCAGATCGACCGCGACAAATGTCGCGAAAGCGGACGCAATGACACCGCCCAGAACGTAACACGTTCCCCACCATCCCATCACCACACCGCGTTCCGTACGCCGGAACCAGGTTGCCATGTTCTTGACCGTGCCCGACCAACCACTGGATTGGCCTGCTCCATTGGCGCACATCAGGATAAGAAACATCATCAGCGTTGTGCCGAACCCCATGAGTACATTGGCCACAATGGAAATAACAAGGCCGATGGTCACGATCAAACGCGGACCGAAACGGTCCGACAGGAACCCGTTGTAAAACTGCCCAAGCGCGTAGAACAGGCCGTAAAGGAATATCACCCGGGCGAAATCCGTGTTCGAGAAGCCCAACTCTTCCGTCAACAACGGCATGACGACGCTGAAGTTCTTGCGGCACAGGTAGAACCCCGCATAGGCGAGCCACGTGATTGCAAAGATGCGATACCGCCAGATGCGTTGCTTCGTGCTTATATCGGTAGTCATGCCTTCCACCCCATAATTGATTTCGCCGCTGTAACGGTCGCTACACGTTACGGTTTCTCGCCTCTCGTCAACCGTTCTTCTATCTGCAGAACAATCCCCGGCACGTCGGCAATAGATTCCACCACATAATGAGCGCCGGTCTTGAGCAGCGCCTCTTCGGCCCGGGCGACCTTACGCCGCACCTCCTGTTCCGGCAGGCTCGCAAGCTCTTGCTCGTTCAGCCCGACCTCGTTACCCGTCTTGGACAGCCCGACCGTCCAGACGCAGGCGTTCAGCCCTTCTTCGATGCCGGGTTTGGTGTCATCAACCTTCACGACAGCTTCAGGCGGGTAGATGCGCAACTGCTGCATGTTGCTCAGCACCATCCACGGCTCGGGCCGGCCCGCGGGAACGTCGCTCGCGCACGCGTTCGCATCCGGCACGTAGCCCTGCTTCTTCGCCTCCCGGTAGTTTATCTCCATTGCTTCGGTGAAGTATCCGGTCGTCGAGCCGATCTTGATGCCGCGCCTGCGCAACTCGTCAACGGCCTCCAGCGTGCCCGGAATGAGCGCTGAATAGTCTGCGATACACCCGATCTGCAACGGAACAAAATCCTTCTCGAACATATCCTGCACATCATCTTCGGTACACTTCCTGCCATGAACCTGTTCCCACAGTCCGGCCACCTCGTCTTGCTGCGAAATGGCCCTGATATGGTCGACCTTCTTCAACCCCATCGGCCTGCGGGCCTGCTCCATGGTGATCTCGACTCCTCGCCTCTTAAACACCTCAATGAACACCACGGCCGGCGCGTAACACCCGTAATCCACCGTCGTACCGGCCCAGTCAAAGATGACGAGCTTGACCGGCCCTTTGTACTCTCTGCGATACACGTAGTCCATGATCCTTTTCCCTCAGAACCACCGTTCCACCACAACCACCGAATCCGTAAAGAACTGAAACGCGTCCCTGCCCTGCGCGTGCAAGTCGCCGAAGAACGAACCCTTGGACCCGCCGAAATGGAAGAACGCCATCGGTGCCGCAACACCAATATTGATGCCGAGGTTCCCACACTGTGCGCGGTACTTGAACTCCCGGGCCGCCGCTCCGTCTTGGGTATAAATGGTGGCCGCGTTCCCATACGTGTTGGCATGAATGATATCGAGCCCTTCGTCAAGATCCTCAACCTGCACAATACACAAGACGGGGCCGAAAATCTCCTCGTTGACAATGACCATGTCCCGGTGACACCCGCAAAACACGGTGGGCCCAATCCAGTTGCCGTTCGGGTAGCCATCAACCTTGCACTCTCTGCCGTCGAGGATAAGTTCAGCTCCTTCCTCGAGTCCTTTCGCGATATACCCTTCTATCCTCTCTCGAGCCTCTTGCGATATGACCGGCCCCATATCCACCCCGTCGTCCAGCCCGTAGCCAACGTTGAGCCCACGCGCGGCTTCGACTATCTTCGACGTCACCGTCTCGTACGCGTCACCTACCGCAAGGACTACCGCCAACGCCAGACAACGTTGGCCCGCGCAGTCGAACGCTGAGGCCACGATGTTCAAAATCACCTTGTCGAAAGCGGCGTCCGGCATGACTATCCCGTGGTTTTTCGCGCTCGCCTGCACCTGCACCCGCTTGCCGTGCTCGGCGCTCTTTGTGTAGACTTGCTTTCCTACTCGCGCCGACCCGACAAACGAGATGCCTTTGACATGAGGGCTTTCCATAAACGCTTCCGCCGGTTCGCGCGCGCCGCCGACAAGGTTGATCACTCCTTTCGGAAACCCCGCCTCATCGATCAGCTCGAACATCTTCTCCATCGTCATGGGAACGCTTGGAGACGATTTCACAACGAACGTGTTGCCCGTCGCCACGGCATACGGCAGCGACCAGAACGGAATCATGGCGGGAAAGTTGAACGGATTGATGCTGGCGAAGACCCCGAGAGGCTGCCTGACCGCGTATTCGTCGATTCCTTTGGCGATATCCTCGAGCAGATGTCCCATCATCAGGGACGTGACTCCCGTGGACACCTCCACGTTCTCGATGGCCCGTTCAATCTCCGCCCACGCTTCCTTATAGGTTTTCCCGTTCTCCTGAACCAGCACACGGGCAATCTCGTCGTGATGCTCGTCCATGAGAAACTTCAGCTTCATCAACAACCGGGCTCTATCGAGCGGCGGCGTGGTCCGCCAACCCCAGAAGGCGTCATGGGCCGCCTCGATAATCTTCCCGGTTTCTTCCGTCGTCGTGAGAGGAAGCCGGGCAAGCACCTCCGCTGTTGCCGGGTTGACCACGTCCACCAACTCAGGACTCGCAGACTCGACCCATTCGCCCTTGACGTAGTTGCGGACTTTTCTCCCCGCCATCTCTCACTCTCCAGGTTTACAAGGCAGTGAATCAGTCATCGAATAGTCGTAAGAAACAGATAGTCTTTTCGATGAGGAAACGCCTGTTCTCTTGCGCAACTCGGTTCTCAATAGCGCTCCTCATTCCATTTTCTGGTCTCGTCGAGCATTGCGTAGTAGTTCTCGATCTTGCAGAAGTTGGTGACCGAGTTGCCCGAGCCCATGCAGAAACCGCCGCCCGGCGCACATGCGCCGAGGACCTGGCGGGTCCGTTCTCTCACCTGGTCGGTGGTGCCGCGGGCGAGCAGATCAACGTCCATACCGCCGAGGATAGAGATTCGCTCGCCGTATTTCCTGTACACATCTTCGACCGGCTCGATGTTGTCCTGGAACGAGTGGCGGCCGTCGATACCGACGACCTCGATCTCGGCCTCCATGATCGCGTCGACGTGACCGCAGGAATGCAGAAGGAATGGCTTGTTGTGTTTGTGGCACGCGTCGGCGAGCCGCTTGTGGCGCGGGACCAGGTGCTCCCGCATCCAGCCGGGCGACAGCATGGTCGCCGTGTTGAAGCCCAAGTCCTCCGCGTAGAAGATGGCGCCGACCGCCGGGTGTGCCGCAGCCTTCTCGACCGCGGCTTCTTCGAGCACGGTAAGCCTCTCGAGTATATCGTCACAAAGCTGGGGCTCTTCGATGCTCTTTATCGCCATCTGCTCGAAGCCCATGAGCGTCTTCAAATCCTCGAATATACCGAAGATGAAGACCATCACTTTCATGCCCTCCGGCATCTTGGTCGCGCAGTACTCGATGGGCATCATGTTGATGGAGTCGACGCCGGGCCATTCGAACGCATCGAAGTCGTCACGGTTCATGATCAGGCCCTGATGCTCGTTCTGCCACGTGCGCACCTTGCCGTCCTGCTGCGGATTCTCCTTCGGCTGCAAAGGCGTGCGCCGTATCGGGATCAAAGGCGTCATCGTCGCGTAGTCGTAGCCGACGGTCTCGCAGAACGCAACCGACAACTCTATCAGCCTGACGCCAAGCTCGATCGATTCCTGCGTCGGCTCACGATCCATCGCGAGGAGTTGGTGCAGCCCTTCGACCGGGAAGTCAACCCCCGAAGCTTCAGACATTATCTCCACGTCCACCACCAGCTCTATGATCGGAACCGGCCCCTCGGTTGTCTCCCTCATCAGAACTTTTCGAAGGTACTCGAAGTCTGCACCTTCTTTGAAAGCTCTCTCGATCTTCATAACGTACCAGCCTCTCTTGTCAACGTTACGCGTATGCGCAGCATCAGTCCGCTGGACGCGCTGGTTAGGATTCGTCTCTTCGCAGTGATTTCTTCGCCTTCCAGAAATCCAGTTTTTGTCCCTTGCCAACGTCGATGTGACCATCGCCGTGAATTTCGTAGCCAAGACCTTCGTAGAACTTTCTGGAGGGCAAGGATACACTCAAGGCTACTTCCTGATGACCCTTCGCCTTAGCTCGGTTTTCCAGCTCGTGCATTATCGCCCTTCCATAGCCTTGGCCCTGTGCGGTTGGCTCGACAAAAACTCCGCGAATCTCGTTATCCACGATGGCGCCCGTGCCTACCACTTCTCCACCTCGCTCCATGACGAGAATATCGCCCTCTTTGGACCGTTCACGTATCCCCCCAGGCGAGTGGGAATCTTTGAAGAACTGGACAGCCCGGGGAGGGTACACGCCAGTATAACATACGTCGATGGTATGGTGAATGAGTTGGGCGATTGACGCGACATCGCTATCCCGGACCTCACGAATGCAGGTATCTTCTTGTTCATCCATGGTAATCCTGACTACGGATTATACGCTAGTCCCATGCCGTTTCCGAGAATAGCAATCCACTATCCACAAAGTCAACAATCCCCGAAGACGCCGGAAGATGCGCGACGAACACATCACGACGTGGCAATGTGGTCATCCACAAGGGTCAACGCGTCGTCGATCCGCTCGAGCCCCCAGGTCAACTCGTCTTTTGTGATACACAGCGGCGGGCAGACCATCAGAACGTTCCAACGCATGTAGGTGTAAACACCTTCCTCTTTCAGCCTCGCGAGCAGCTGTGCCGCAACGGGATGTTTCTTCTCGTAGTAGCTCACGCTCCACGGAACAAGAGGCTCTCGAGTCCCCTTGTCCTTCACCAGCTCGATCGCTGCGAACAGCCCCTTCCCGCGAACGTCGCCAACGCTCGGATGTTTCGCCTTGATCTCCTCGAGCCGCTCGAAAAGGTAGACGCCGAGATCTCTGGCGTTCTCGACCATCTTCTCTTCCCTGTACACCTCTATAGCGGCGACAGCCGACGCACAAGCCACGGGATTGCCGAACTGTGTCAGGCCGCAGTAGAGAATGTTGTCCTGGAAGTAGTCGGCGACCTTCTTCGTGGTGATCACTGCGCCCAGCGGCAGATAGCCCGAGTTGATCCCTTTCGACAACGTCATGATGTCGGGAACGGCATCCCAATGGTGCGCAGCGAACCACTCTCCCGTCCGGCCGAAGCCCGTCATCACTTCATCGAAGATGAGCAGCATGCCGTAATCGTCACATATCTGTCTCAGCCGCTCCATATACCCGCCGGGCGGCACGATGCGGCAATTGCTCGCCGTGATAGGTTCGACGATGACAGCCGCCACCGTTTCCGGTCCCTCAACTTCAATGACTTCCCGGATCGCATCCGCGCAGTACAGGTCGCACGCGGGATATTCCATCTTGAAAAAACAACGGTAGCAGAACGGGTCCCAAACACGTATCGAGCCCGGCACGCCCGGCTCTGTCGCAATACGTCTCGGGTCGCCGCCCACCGAGCTCGCTCCGTACGTCCCGCCATGATAGGATCGGAACCGCGAGATGATCTTGTGCCTGCCGGTGAACGCCCGTGCCATCTTGAGCGCGTTGTCGTTCGCCACTGCGCCGCCCGTAACGAGAAACGATTTGCAGAGGTTGCCCGGCGCTATCTCCGCCAGCATCCTGCCCAACAACGCGCGCTGGCCGTTCGTCGCCCCCGGCGTGACATAACAGATCCTGTCGAGCTGATCCTTGATAGCCTGCAGGATCTTCGGATGTTGGTGGCCCGCGTTCACATTCACCAACTGGGCGCAGAAGTCGAGGTACTTCTTCCCCTGGTCGTCCCAGAAATGGCTCCCCTTACCGCCGGCAATGATGAAAGGTCTATACCCTTCCTGGGCGGACCAGGGATGCAGCACATACTCCTTCTCATACTCGAATGCCGTCGCCGAATCGAGCTCTAACGGTGAGTCGCGCATCTTCACATTCCCCTATTTCAAACGGGCCCGCACCTCGCCGCCTATGGAAACTCCGATTCGATAAGTTCCGGGAGGTCCGCCACGCTTGGAATGACGTGGGTGTGCCAGTACTTTCCCCAGGCGGTAACGGGACGCGGCCCGCTGAGCACGCCGACCACCCCGCGACACCCGGCGTTCCTTCCTTCGAGCATATCCGCAGGCGTATCGCCTATCTTGATCACTTCGCGGACGCTCTGCACATCGAGCTGCATCATGGCGTGGAAGATCATGAACGGTGCGGGCCGTCCGGCCTCGTTGGGCGCGTGTTGCACGTCGACGGAGATGTCGACCAGACCGTCACGTACCCAGCCGAGCCCTTCCATGATCGCTTCGGTGATCACGCGATGGAACCCCGTGTCCGTGGCGACCTTGATCCCGTGCTCGTGGCACCACCGGAACGTCTCCGACGCGCCGGGCACCTCTTTGACCTCTTTGCGGTAATGCTCGATCATGTGTTCCTGGTACCTGTCGAATACCTTCTTCGCCTCGTCGTACGTCTCCGGGTCTTTGACCTTCTCGAAATCCTTGATATCGATATCCTTGCCTTGCGACCGCGCAATGAGAAACTGGTAGAGATGGATTTTGTTCGTTCCCATATGCAGCAGAATCTCGTCCGGCGTCGTCTTGAGACCGTATTCCTCCGCCGCTTTGTACAGACAATCCCGCACTCCCGTATCGTCGTGGACCGTCGTTCCCGAAAGGTCAAACATGACCATACTTATCGTGCCCATCGCCTACTTCTCCTCTTTCATGTCATTCTGAGCGCAGCGAAGAATCCCCGCCATACAGACCACAGCCTACAATGCTCCGAGCGGAATCTGCCAGCAGCGGACCCGGTCGCGTCGCCACGTGTAACACAAAGCAACCCCGTCTTTCGTGCGAACGATTGTCGGGTAGGAATACTCTCTGCGCGAGCCCGGATCGTCCTCGAGATGGGCAACGGTCTTCCACGTCTCGCCGTTGTCCGAGGATACGGCAAGGTCGAGCGGGTTGCGGGGTCCCCAGTTCCTGCCGACGGGGTTGTACACGAGCAGCACGCGGCCATCCTCGAGCCGGACGGCGTCGAGACCGCTGTTGTTGTTGGGCAGGCTGGTGGTATAGACGTCGGCCCACGTGCGGCCGCCGTCTTCCGAGTCGGCACGCCAGGCGCTGCCCGCTCCCGTTCGCATGAGCGCGTGCACTTTGCCGGGTTCGGACTCCCAGAACGTGGGCTGGATGGCGCCGGCGCCGCGAAACTGCCTGTTCTTGCGGTCAAAGGCGAAATCGGCGGAACGCGTCCACGTCTTGCCTCTATCGGTCGATCGGTCCGCGAAAGGTTTCCACACGTCGCGGACCCCGTCTTTTGCTTCCGTCGAAGCCGGTGCGAGCCAGGTGCCGTCGGAGAGAATGATAGGCTTGTTCTTCACGGGCCCGCGGCCGCCCACGTCGCCGGGTACGAGCTCGACAGGCGCCGACCATGTCACGCCGGCATCTTCCGACTGCATCCAGTACGTACTCCAAAGGGGCACGTCCGGGCCCACCTTGAAGAAGAGATAGGCCACGTCTTCGGCGTCCCGGAACAGGACAGGATTCCAGTGCGCGGTCTCACCGACCTTGGCGGCTCGCTCCGGCTTCGACCACGCGTTGCCGGCAAATCGGGAAAGCCAGATGCTGACGTCGGGATCTTTCTCTCTCGTGCCGCCGAACCAGGCGCAGAGAAGCGTCCCGTCACCGGCTTGCACCATCGTCGATGCATGACACTGGGCGAACGGTCGGTCGTCGCCGAAAACAAAATCCACACGCCCGCCCGCGGCCTCGACCTGCTTCTGGAACGCATCGGGCGACGTTACGGTTGCCTCCTGTTTCATGGATGATCCCTCCTCTGGCTGTCCCGTCGACGCTGTTCCAGCCACGCAACCCAGAACAACAAGCATAATCATAGGAACCCAATATCGCGTTGATCTCATCGGACTATACCTCCTGTCGTCTGCTCAGACACTGTTTCCCGAGCCCTCTTGAGTGCAAGGAACGTGACAACACCCAGCACCAAGAACACCGTGTAGACTGCAACCAAGACCCAAAGTGCAAGATTCATTTCACGTCGTATGCTTACCGCGTACCCCAACGCAATGAGAAACAGTTGCGTGGCAACGAACAGCTTTGGCACACCCGTGACATTCGGTCTCCCATCGTCTCTCTTGAACGGATTCTTCATTGTCCCATAGATCAGCCAGAGGTATACGGCCGTGCTTGGAACATAGAATACGATCCCGGGGACAATATACCATACCGGGCTCATATCAAACCCGAAGTTCTCTGCAATACCCTCGACGGTGGTCATCACCGAAACGTTCAGAAAAAGCCATAGGGGCAAGTAAACGCCGATGAGTCTTTCGGCGTTTCTGTGCACGGAATATGGTCTGACCCGGACCAGGACCTGCTTGTCCGCCTCGATCGGCCGGTTGTACAGGTAATAGCACACTCCGAACGCGACCCCGCCCCCGAGCCCGATAGACATCTCCCAGTTCTTCCACCAATCCAGGGCCAAGTCCGAGTGAAGGTACATCAGGTGCCAGAATGCCGACCCGACAAACGGTATCGCGAACCCGAGCGCGAGCGTAATCGAAAGGAGAACGTTTCGCCAGTCCTTGCGCACAATCTCGTACGTCCAAAAACCCAGAAAGAGCCCAACCGCGATGACCACCTCGTGGGTTATTCGTATCACGTCCTGACATCGGGGATAGGACACGGGATCAGCGTAGTACCCCTTCGAGTAGAGCGGATAGAAGTACTGCGGGAATGAAGACACGAGCCAATACGCTATCAACGCGCCTGATATCCCGAACGCGAACCGCACAACCCAATCTTTGGCTTTGAGCGGTTTCTTGGAACCGCACCAGGAGATCAGAACGCCGGGAATACCGCCCCATTGCAGACCGCAGAAGAACAGGTAGACGTACCCGGGCCACGCCACCACGGGGATCCACGTGCCTTGATACTCGAGGTGGAACATGTTCTTTATCCATGATAGGTACGGTCCGTACCCGATGTTGCCGCCCATGCGTACGCCGACTGCTATCGCGAGCACAACCCATCCCGCGCTGTAGACACGCCTTTTGTTCTCTTGCTTCTCGTACGACAGGTAGTACCAGACCAATCCCCAGCCGAGTCCCGGGAACTGCGCTCCCCCGCCGGGAGACCCCCTGATCGCCCAGTAGTATCCCCCCAACAGGCTCATCAAAATGGCGGGCAACAAAAGCTCGCGTACTATCTCCGCCTTTGTCTTTCTCAGACCGAGGTACAACGTCTTGTTGTGCTCTTTCATACGCTCCAAATAGCAACCTGGACAGATGCGTGCGAGCTAGCGGTTCTCGACTGCGTCGAGCATGCGCCGCCTGCTCAACGGTTTGATCTCGCTGACGATCCAGTCGCGCATCGCCCGCCCGGGTTCCGACTCCTGTGGATACGACATGAACTGCAGATCGAGTCCCAGCCGTTCCGCAAGACGGCGCACCATGACGGGCCAGACGACACCGATGTCGCTGACGACGGCGATACTTCCTTCCAGACGCGCGAAACCGGACATCTCCATGCGAAACGGCACGCCGAACACCTTCGTCTTTGGCAGACCGCGGTCGATAGCGTCCTGGACGCCGCTTTCCTGCCGTTCGGCCTGCCACACCTTTTCGAGAGCCGGGTCAAGGTCGATACGGACGAGCGTCTTTCCTTCCAGAGAGAACGTCGGGTTTCCGTCCCATCCCGTCCACAATCCGTGACCGGTGTACGTCTCGAACGGTCCGTCGTGAACCTCCTGGGTGAGCGCGACCGCCGACTCGATGATCACGTCCGCGCTCTCGAGCATCCGCGCCAGCCTAGCCGCTCGTTCGGTCACGCTGACGCTGTCGCCGATGGCGAGCCCCACCGCCCCGCCGCCTACCAGTTGCGGGATGGTCACCAGCACCGGCAGACCCCGCTTCGCGCCCATACCGATCATCGTATGCTCGTCAGCGCCAAGCCCGGCGATCTCCTCGAACGTGGCGCCGCGTTCACAGGCCAGCGCGAGAATCTCCGCAGCGATGCGTTCCGTACGCAGCCCCATCGGATAACCCAGGTTGCCCGCTGCTTTGATGACCTCGTCGCCCGGCGCTGCGTCCAGTTTCTTGATGAGTTCCTGGTCGAGCGACATCTCCCCAGCGATCTCCGACAGCGTCTCATCGTCAACAAGTGTCAGTTCGAACGACCCGCCGCGAGGAAGCAGCTCCGGCGGCAATTCAAGCGTCGTACCGTCGACACGCTTCACACGGTCGAGCACGCCCCCCATCTCGTGCGCAACAACCGCCGAACTCGTCGTGACACCGTCCACCACGCCGACCCGCATCAGTTCTGCGATCAGCGTTGTCACGCCCTCGTGGACGTTGGGACCGCTTCCCGTGACCACTACCACCTTGCCGCCTTGTTCTTTGGCAGCGACGATCCGGTCAACCGCGGCCGCTACTCGGTCGACCGTTGTTCCGTCCAGTTGCTCCTCGATCGACTTGACCGCTCCCATATCAACTGTCATCTGTGTTCTCCGTATGTTGTCACTCGAGCCCCCGCTGCCGCAGCATTGCCTCGGCGCGTGCGAGGTCGTCCGCGGTATCCACGCTGAACCCGCTGAACTCGTTGTCCCGGCACGCGGTCTCGACCACGCGGATCCTGTAGCCGTGCTCGAGCACGCGCAACTGTTCGAGCGATTCCACCCGTTCCAACAGTGTCGGCGGAAGGTTCGCAATCTTATGCAGGAACCCGGCCCGGTACGCGTAGAGCCCCACGTGTTCGTACACGCCGTGCGGCTCGTCGGTTTCGGGGTACGGGATGAGCGACCGCGAGAAGTAAAGCGCAAACCCGGCGCGATCCACCACCACTTTGACACATGCCGTATCCTCTATGTCTTCAGCCCTCGAAATAGGATGCATGACCGTGGTCATGTTGATGGACTCGTCGTCCAGAAATGGCTCGACAACTTCGTCGATCATCGCCGGGTCGATGAACGGCTGGTCGCCCTGAATGTTGACAACAATCTCCGCGTCAAGCGACTGGACCGCTTCCGCCAGCCGGTCGGTACCGCTGGGATGGTCGGGCGAGGTCATGATCGCGCGGCCGCCAAACCCTTCGACGGCCCGGGCAATACGCTCGTCGTCCGTCGCCACACAGACCGTATCGAGCACGCTCGACTGTGCAGACCGCTCGTACACGCGCTGCACCATCGGTTTGCCGAGTATCTGTTCGAGCGCTTTGCCGGGCAGCCGTGTCGACCCGTAACGTGCCGGGATGATGCCTGCTACCGTAAGATCGTCCATATCGGTCTGTGTGTTTTTCGGTTGCGCCTACGTGAGGGCCTTGCCCGCGCTCCCGCAGCATTCGAAGAGTACCAGCGACTCTTCCTTGACACCTTCGATGCCTTTCTCGGAGATGTTGAATCCTTTGCTCGGCCCGCGGTTGAACTTTTCGTCCGAGAACACCTCCGGCGAGTTTATGTAATCCCTTAACTCGTGCGCGAGACGGTTGATGTAGACTGAAGCTTTGTTGATCTTCACCAGCCCCAGCTTGGCAATGTCCAGGTCTTTGAGGCAACTGTCAGCGATACTGCTTCCGCCGTGCGCCACAATGATGACGTGCCCTTTCCCTCTCTCCTTCAGTCCTTCCCGAACTCCCTCCATGAGCGTGGTGTGCAGGTTGCCCAACTGTTTGCCGCCATTGCCCATCTCGCCGTGGTAGGTGCCGATGTTGCAGCTCACCGCGTCGATATCTGTTTCGGTCACACATTCAATCACGCGCTGGGCGTACTCCCTCTGCGCCTCGTCCGAGAGCACGTCCTTCTCCATCTCGATCCCGTATCCCGACTCGACCAGCACGTACTTCCCTTCTTGCGCGTAATAGTCCCTGGTCGCCGTCACCAGGTTCGTGAGGGATACGTTGAAGTCCTGGGGACACGAGAAGTCCAATGCGACATAATCGAAGTCGACGTCAATACCCTTCTCGGGAACGTGCGCGCACATGATAACCTTCTCCGTGAAGAGAAGATACTTGGCCAGAAGGTTCTTTGCCCGGTCGAGCGTCAGGGGTTCGTCTTGCCCTTTAAGAGTAAAGAGGGCGTTGAAACCGGTCTCGTCATTGCGGTAGAGCGTCGCCAACTCGTCTTCAACCCGCGCGAACTTCACTTCCTGCGGTTTCCCGGAGATGAGCGTTCTGTATTCGCGAAGGTCGGTCTCGTCGCCCAAAAAGATCTTGTTGAGCGGGTCCGAATGGTCCACAGCCAGGTAGATGGCAAGCCGACCGCCATCGCCCTGTTCAGCAGCTTCGATCTCGAGATCTTTTCTTTGCCGGCTCAGACGGGTTGCGCCGCGCAGGAGGTCGTCGACAGACGGGACATTCTTCACCACCACCCCGGAATGAATCTGGCTCAGTTTGGGCAGCGTATCAGAGCTCGCCTGTATAATGGCCGGCGAGCCGGATTCGTACATTGCCCGGGCCACGCCTGTGACGTAGTCGGGGGTATACACATTCGCAGCGATGACTATCCACCCCTCTTCCAACGCGCTTCCAAACACCTCCTGGAGAGTCAACCGCCTTCCCTGCGCCATTAGTCCTGCTTTCCGAATTGCCAGTCAGTCCGGCGCTCCTAATCCTGAAACAAGCCGGCTATGGTCTCGATGGTGACGATCACCTCGTCGCCCGGCTCGCCCAGGCTGTCCACGACGAGATCCGCCCCGGAGAAATCGTCGTTCCGCGAGTAGTAGCTCTTCGTAACGATACACTTCATCCCGGCGGCTTTAGCCGCCTCGAGACCGATAACCATATCCTCAACGACCACACAATCCGCGTTGTCGATCCCGAGCCGTTCAGCCGCCAGATTGTATATCTCCGGGTCCGGTTTCTTCTTCTTGACAACGTCTCCCGCCAGCACAACGTCGAAACAGCCGAACACCTCTTCGCCCAACGCGTTCTGCAGAAGCGTGGTCGCGGCGTTGATGTTCGAGGTCGTGGCTATCCCCAGCGCGATACCCTCTTCTTCTGCTTCCTCGATAAGCCGTTTCACACCCTTACGTGTCGGGAGCCTGCCGGTCGCGACCAGTTCCTGGAATATCTCGGTCTTGCGTTTGTGCAATTTCTTGACGTACTCCTCCTTGTCGCCGACGTCACGGTCAAACTCGGCACTGAAAATAACCGTCTTCATGCGCTCTTTCCCACCGGCAATACTGAGCAGCGTACCGTACGTCTCCAGGTCCCAGTACGCGTCGATCTCTTCCTCCTGAAACGCGCGGTTGAACGCAACCCTGTGACCGTCGGCTTCCGTCTCGGCCACTACCCCATCGACATCGAAGATCAGCCCCTGAAATCCCACGATAACCTCCCGTTTAGAATGTCCTCGACGTATACACTACCCCACCACCAGACACAATGGTATCGCGCCATCTGGCGAGAGTCAATGCCGTTGTCGAATCGAGCAACCCGGACAATGGTTGTCGCATGCGGTTGTGTTGTCAGGAGACCCTCACCTGAACGGCGTCAACAAGTCGTGCCTCCCGTTTTTCAAAGGTAGAAGACCGGAGTTCGCTGGTGATCGCTCAATATCTCGAGAACAGCCAAAGAGCGAGAACTCCCAAAGATGTTCCGAAGTAGAGAGATGCGCCCAGTCGAACGGCTTTGTCGTAGAGAATGGTCTCGTAGACGATGTCTCGCGACGGACACGTGAACGATTCCTCATCGGATCCTTTCGCAATCCGCCGGGCAAACACAACCTCCGTGGCGAGATAGACTACCGTGGGCCATAGGAACGATACGCTTACCCATACAACCCGTCCAAGGGAGCCGGGGCTTCCCAAAACCGCAAGAACGAAGCCAATCACTGCACTGAAGATGGTGAGTACAACAAGCCGCCACAAGACTAAGTATGCCCGTGCCCAACTCTGACCCAAGTATACGGCCGTCTTCAGGAAGCGGAAGAACTGTGCTCTGTCGTACCGATCCGAGAGTCTCCTGTTGTCCAAGGACGCCTTGAGTTCCTGAAGGAAGTCGCTAATGTTCTCTACAGCCGTAGTTAGTCGAATCGTGTCGTTTTTCGAGATGATCTTGATCCAGCCGCCAACGTATCGCGCGGATGGAAACTTCAATCCCGTTATCTCATCGAACGGAATCCGTTTCTTGCCTCGTCGATGCTTGTAGACGATGGCTTCATCACCGATCGAAACACTGATCCCTGCCAGACGATAGTAAAGGTACCAAAACAGAACACCCTCAACAACAAGAATAGGAGTCAGGAACAGCAACGGAAGCAACGCCGGCGAAAACGCAGAATCTGACAAGACCAGAAGGACAAGGGGCCCACCCGTCAGTATGACCCCAATACCGAAGAACAGAGGGATTACGTACTGTCCCCAACGAATGAGCTTTATGTAACGATATTCTTTACCCACGGAAGCCTCCTCGCCGCTCTCCTGTCCCGGGCAGCTGACACTGGATTTGCGGACCGCTCCCCTAGTGCGACCTACTGTACTCCAGATCACCGTTGGCTTTCAACAGGTTTGTTCTCGTTCCCACGGTCCTCCGTGGGAATGCATATCGCCCTACCAGTCCAGGCAGACATCTCACAGCTCATCGCACCCTGCAAGTATGCGTTCCCACGGAGGACCGTGGGAACGAGCGTATCGCGCAGCTCAACCAGAGTCAATGCCGTTGTCGAACCGAGCGGTACCTATTTGCGTGGCGAGCCGCTCACCGGTTCGCCTAGAACAGGGTCGAGAATATCAGCCAGTAGAAGAGTGCCGAGGCGCAGAATACGAGCATCCAGTAAACGGTCTTTATGCAGGCCCAGGTCTTCGTACTTCTGAATTCCATGATTTCCTCCACTCACCTGATGAGGAAGTGTCTTCCGTACAGGAACAGCGGGTAGATTACCAGGAACCCGATAACCAGCGATATGAGTATGCGAATGACGAACTTCACGTTCTCCATCGTTACTCCTCCTGTTCTTTTTCCGACCGATACAGTTCGGTTCCCCTTATTGTCGTTTGGGGGTTAACACTGTCGGCGTAGTCCAGCAGCCCTGAAGCGCTGACTTTCGCTATCCTGATCTCTGTCTTTGGCTTGAAGCAGATGGCAAAAATCCAGGGATACTCCTTGTTGATGGGAGGGGTGTAGTAACTGGTATAGATGTCGTCGCCCCTCTTCACCACACCGGTATACGCGGTGTCGCCGTTGCTCGGCAGGTCAAAGAGGTGTACGAGCCCGTCCCTTTTCACCTCGTAGAGGGATGTTCTCTTGGTAGCCAAATGGTTGCCAAGATCGATGCGCGGACCCAGGTGGTTCCTTCCTACGGCAAACACCCTGCCGTTCAGGGGGAAAAGGGTCGCCCCGTCGAGACGCGTGATGAAGCTGTGCGCATAAGACCACTGCTTGTAGGGAGGAGACGACGACGCTATGACGGTGTTGCCCGTGGGGTTACCGAATTGATATCCCCCGGTGCCCAGGCTGCCGCATCGGAGCGTTGAGATGATGCTGCCGTCGGGCAGGAACTCCATCGTCGGCTCGCCATTGCCGTGGCGGGAATACACCTCGGACACTTCTTCCCAGTTGAGCCCGTCGCGGGTCTTGATAAGGATGGTGATGGTGTTGCCGTACATGGGCTTCCTGCCCGAGGCGACCACATACCAGGTTTTGCCGTCTCTTGTCTTTGGACGCCACAGATTCCATCCGCCGGAGGTTACCTTTGTCGGTTTGCCCTCCACGCTCTGGACCGAGGTAACGGTGACCAGCTCCTCCGGTTCCCGCCAGGTGACGCCGTCATCGCTCACTGACCAGAAGGTGGTTTCCGGCAGAGGGTCGAAATACTCATTTGGGAGAAAGTAAAGGAACAACCTGCCTTGTATCACGGCGAACTTGGGATCACGTACGTCGGTATCGGGAACGGTAATGCGCGCCACCTCTTCCCAGTTCCTTGCATCGTCGGATCTCTGGACGACCAGCGCGCCCTGTTTATCCTCGAGATGCCACATGGTCTGGGCATGAATGAGGAAAAAGGATCCCCTGTAATGAATCATGTCCGTGTTGGAGTTGTGCTGTGTCCGCTGGTCATCTCCGGCAGGTACTGCTGTCCAGTGGTCGAGTTCGAGCACCGGGTCGACTGCAAAGGACGGCGGCGTTCGAATATCCCAGTATATCGACAGAATCGATACCAGCAGAACGGGAGAAAGGAAGATTCCGCCGACAATCTTCAGCACGAGTTTCAACGATCGCATGTCATCACCTCGGTCAGTAGAATATCGCTGTGCCGCCTGTTCAGCCAGCTTTCCGGAGACCTGCCCACAACCGCGGCAGGCATGCTGCCGGCTATTATGGGCACCCTGATGGACGCTGTCAATGCTTGCTTCGCCGTTCGGGAAGGCTCGAACAGTGCTGGGTAAACAGAACTGTGCGAAAGAACCCCTTTTCCGGCGCGGGATGACACAACGGGGTGCCGGATTGACAGGAAAGAAGACGGTTTTCCTCTAGCGCTTATCTCGAGAGTGCTGAGAGAGCGATCAACCATTGAGCGGCGAAATAGGTGGTCAGGTTTAGGAGTCGCGCGGTCTTGAACTGTGCGCGGAACCTGTTGAGTGCGAGTATCGCGTCGGAGACAACGAAAAGTACCGCGCCGAGAGACGCGATCAGCGCGAGCGGTTGTCCGGTAAATCCCCAGCGTTCCCAGGCCTGCCACGCCATGACAAGGATTACCGCCATATACAGGACGACGGGGAACTTCATCTTGCCAAGGTGCGGCGAGAGCATGCGGAACATGATGATGCCGAATACGACCCAGGGTGCCAGCGCCCACCATGAGAAGCCGAAACCTGTGCCGGACGTAAACGCGGCTATGTAGAGAAGGTGCGCGACGAGAAAGCTGACGAGCCCGGGTATGAACTGGTCGGAGGGAAGCATCAGAAAGATGTCGCCGGCGAACGAGCAGACGAGTCCCGCTATGATCGCATATGTGTAGAACGTGGGGTCCGGCGTGCCAACATGGAGCGCGAGCAGTATGATGGATATCGTCGTAAGCGGTTTGAAGGTGTAGACGTGGTGCTGCGGGCCGCGATACTCGGCGCGAATGTGTAACGAGGCCGCAACCACCGTCGCCAGCGTCAGTATGACAATCAACAGCATGTTCGTTTCCTCGACAAATAAGTTGAACGCGAGCCCGGGAGTCTTTGAGGAGGGTACCCGTTCACTAGCCGATAAATCAAGTTTTTGCGAATGATTCAGCCATCGGCGTTGCTCTGCGGCACCCCGATACACC
>CAZGCA010000069.1:0-33007 GCA_964524145.1 uncultured bacterium
GGGCTGTTGAACCGAAGTCGGTGGACGTGCTGAGGGGCAATCCGGCTATAGACGAGCTTGTCGTCTTCGAGCGCGCGCCGGTGTGCGATGGCTCGATACGTCAGCGCGTGTCGGGAACCCTGCGAAACGTGGCTGCCTTCGTCAGTTTTGTACGAACACTAAGACGCAAGAGATTTGATTGCGTTCTTGACTTCCACGGCATCTTCAAGTCGGGGTTGGCTGGATGGCTGTCGGGCGCGCCGGAGAGAATAGGTTATTCGCGAGCGTACTCGAAAGAGCTTAACTCCCTGTTTACCAATCGCCGGGTCTCGCCGGGTGGCCGCAGAATCAGCCGGTTCGAGAAGAACGCGTGCTTGCTTGCAGCCGTCACCCGGAACCCGCCTGAGACAGACGCAACGATCTACGTGCCCGATAGGAACAAGGAAGAGGTCGACCGGCTGCTGGCCGAGAGGCGAGGGGCAGGAAACAACAAGCTCGTTGTGGTTCACTGCGCGACGAGCCGTCCCCTCAAGCAATGGCCGACGGAGTACTACGCAAGAACCTGCGATACGCTTGTCGGTCAAGGGCTGGATGTTGTACTGACCTGCGGTACGGGTGAAGAGGGGATCCGGGATGAGATCCGCTCGCTAATGAATGAGGGCTCGATCATCATCAACACCCCGTCACTGAAACACTACGCATGGCTGGTCAAACGCGCGGACGTGTACTTCGGCGGAGACACCGGTCCGATGCACATTGCCTCGGCGATGGGCACGCCCGTCGTGGCGGTTTTCGGGCCAACGGACCCGGTTGTGGTCGGGCCATATCGCCAGCCGTACAAAGTGCTGTGGAAAAAGCTCGATTGCTCTCCGTGCAACGAGCGCGGCTGCAAGAGAAACATTGAATGCATGCGGTCTATTCCGCCCGAAGAAGCCACGGCTGCGATTCTTGAACTGTTGGAGGGAACACGTGAGGGGGAGTAATCTTCTTGATCAGTAGAACGGGAACAAGACAGACAAGAGCCGACGCAAATAGCCTATAGTGTGGAGCGAAGCTGTTTCAGCCTTGCTTTGCTCGCCTCGTCGTTTGGGTCAAGTTCAAGAGCCTTGCGAAAGAGTTCAGCGGCGCGAGCGTCATCGCCGTTTTTGAGATTTATTTCGCCTTCCACTCGATACCCGTCGGCGGTTGCGGCACCGGTCTTTTTCGCTTCACCGACCCACCCCATCGCTCTGGGTACGAGGCCCTGTTCCAGAGCCAAGACGGCAAGCTGAACACATGCCTGGTACCTCAGCACAGTTTCGTCCTCTGGCAATCCGGCCAAGGCCGTTTGATAATGACTCGCTGCTTTGTCGAGATTGCCCAGAAGCTGATAGGAAGACGCAACATTGTAGTGCACCTCGTATGCGCCTTCTCGTTCTTCGCTCGACAATCTGCCCGAATCGAGATACTCCGCAATGGAGTCCACGAGTTCCAGGGCCTCAGTGTTCGCGGGCGCCAGCCGGCAGTACTCCCATGCGTGCGCAGAAGCCCTCATCATGTCTCCGTCATGTTCAAGTGCGAGCATGGCGAGTTCATAGTTGACTTGGGCCAACAGCGTGCTGAAGCGTTGGTCGCCCGAGTCGGCGGCAAACTTGCCAGCAAGGTTAAACGCCTGCTTTGCCTTGGCGACATTGCCGGCATCCAAATGGACAACACCCAAATCGAAGAACACCTCTGGATTGTCTGGCTGCCGGTCGGACGCCTGCTTGAAATAGTCAAGAGCTTTCTCCAGTTGGCCAAGCTTTGCGTAGGAGATGCCAAGCCTGCGGTACATATCGTTCCTGCGGCAGCCGCGCTGCCGGGCAGCCTCGAAGTGAGCGACCGCCTCATCCCATCTCTGGAGATGCACGTAGCAGACGCCCAGGTTATACAGTACATACGAACGTTCGGGCACCAACTGGACCGCCCGTTTGAATGACCGGACGGCCGCACGGTAATCGCCGGTCTCGGCGTAAACGGAGCCGAGATTGGCATAGGCGGTCGGCTGATTGGGGTTAAGTCGAAGGCATTCCTCGAGCGCCCGTACCGTAGCATCGGAGTCGCCCGCCGCGTTGCTCGCGACAGACGCCTCGAATGGGATCAGCCAATTGCCGCTCCCAAGCTGCATCGCCGTATCAAACTCCTTTGCGGCCTCCTGGTAGAAGTTGAGGTTGGCTGCCACAACACCTCGTTTCAGATGCACGTCAGCAAGAAAGTATCGCACGCTCCGCGCGGGCACCACTAACAGTGAGGCAGCGAGGGCTATCCATACAAGAGCGTACCGCGTCTTGGATTTGAAGGAGGATCTGGCGGTTCGCGCGGGAACGAACGAGGGGCGTCTGGCAATCCCCAAGGCAAACGCACGCGAATCGAGCAGACCCAAAGCAAGAAAGAAGTACAGACTCGCACTTGGCAGCTCGAACTGCGACGTCGCAAGACCACGACATACGAAGGCCACTATGCCGCCAAACAACCCCAGTTGAAGCCACGCTGTGCGACTGTCGCGAGACCGCCGAGCGCGCCGCACCACTGTCACACAACCGGACACAATCAGCCAGAACAAGGCGGCAACACCCAGCAGCCCCGATTCGGCGCTCACTACCAAGAAGAGGTTCGGCAGGTCTTTCCCGGGTTCTTCCCCTCTGGCAAGGTGTACGCGCACCGCCTCCGACAAGTAGGGAGCGCTTGCGATTTCGTAGCTTCCCACTCCAGAACCCAATAACGGCTTGGCCAGAGAGGTTGCCGCCGCCGTGCTAACGAGCCCAACGCGGTACTCAGCCTCCGTTCTCGCCGTCGTCGGTAGCGACACGAGGTAAGATGGACGCAAGTATCGGCCCACCGAGAACCACCCTAGAACCGTTAGGCTGACCACCAGAACGGCCGCAGCTGTCAGCCCAGCGAGACGGAAGCTCTTTTGACGCCGCGCCTTCTCCCAGACGCTCTTGCGCAAGAACAGTCCGCCCACCACGACAAACGCAACAGCGCATACTGCTGCAACCCATCCCGCGGCGCAGTATACAACCGCCACAGCGAGCAACACAGACGCAAGAGCACAGAGCGGCCTCCAGAAACTCTTCAGCAGCGATAGTGTCATGCCAATCGCAAGCGGCAATACAATTACAGTGAGAGCGGGTGTAAGGGAAGCCGATTCCGCAGGCGAACCCGCGTGCCGTACAATAGCGACGATGGCAGCCACCGACGCCGCAACAACGAAGGCCGCACACAACCGTTTCCCTTGGCTTCCCGAGACAACCGTGTTACTCAGAGCCACCATGCCCAGCAACAGGAGCAGTCTTTGCTGAAATACAGAAAAGCTTAAGCCGAGATTCGGTGTCGTAGCGAGCGACGCGCCCTGCACCGCAATAAACAACGCTAGAAGAATAGTGAGCGAGCCCATGCGGAGCTCGAACCTGCCCCGTTCGTTCAACATCGCCAACCACGTAAAGACCATCCCGAACATACCGAGCTGCAGTATCATCCACCGGACCGGAGATGCAGGCTCGACGGTCAACGAGGTTGACACGAAAGGAACGAGCAAGACGGTTGTGGCTGCGATGGCTTCCACGACATACGGACCATATTGGAGAATCGCGTTGTCCGTGGCAGGGGCTTCAGTTGTTCTGTCTGTTGCCACGTGTTCCACGCTCATCGCACCCCCGTTCTGTTCGGAGGGGTTCCCGCGTCTTCGGCCGACGGTTTGAGGGCCCGGACCAGACGGTCGAGTTCAGCCCGTGTTTCACTCGTGATGGTTGCTTCATCCTGTTCCCGCACAGATGCTTCGAGACGGGCGGCAAGGTCGCTGGCAAGCGCACGGTCTTTCCCGTGGCAGGCGACATATTCGGACAGGCAAGACACTGCAGCGTCGATGTGTTCGGCTCTCTCAATAGAGATCGTCACCAACGCCCTGCAGGCGTCCACACGACACGGGTCAATCTTCAACGCATGTCGAAACTGTCTCACCGCTCCTTCGGTGTCGCCAAGCTGTTGCATGAGACGGGCGTAAGCCTCGCGGGTGACGGCGTCGTCCGGGTCCATCTCTACCAAGTCGGAGAAACACTCGCGGGCCTTCTGATAGTCTCCTGAGAGTGAGTAGCAACGTGCCAGGGACTTGAGCACCACGGGATCTTCCCCGACGAGAAGGCGCAAGGATTCGTACAGAGCCGTCGCCTCCTCCAGTTCTCCCTGTTTGAAGCATGCCAAAGCGAGGCCGCGCGTTGCATTGGCGTATTCGGGCACAAGAGAGAGCGACTCGCGGAAATGGTGTTCGGCCCGTTCCGGCTGATCCAGCTCGAGATACTCATACCCGATGTTCGAGAGTGCCGAGGGGTGGTACGCTGCTTTCGACAACAATCTCTCATACGCCTCAACTGCACCCTTATGATCACCCGTGAGCCCTCGGACCACACCCAGCGAGAAGAGCGCGTCGAGATGTGCGGAGTCCGTCGCAACAGCCTTTCCAAGAGTCTCCTCCGCTTCCTCGTAGTCGCCGCGTTCAGCGAAAACCTGACCCTTCCTCGCAGCCACGTCCGCGAGAAGCATTCTGAGATTCAAAGGCACGCACGCAATAAGACAGACTGCAACGATCGCGGCCAGCCAGATACGGACGTGACTGATCCTGCAACCAGGTTCTGATCTTGCGGGGCGGGACGAGATTTCCTCGAAGCTCACGATTCCAAGCAGCGTCCAGAAATACAATGCCGTTGCCGGGTTTTTGAGGTTGAAGGTGAAGACTGCAGACACTGCAACAGCGCAAAGTGCGGCCGCGATTCCAACCAACAACAGGTAGTGGGACAGGTCACTTGCTCGTTGGAGCGAGCGCCATATCGAGACGGCTGCAACGGCAAACAGCAGCAGAAAAGCCCAGAGTCCCGGAAGGCCGCTCTCGGCACCGGTCTCGAGATACTCGTTGTGAGCATGCATTGGCATGACGTTCTGGGCGATGAACTCCTCACGCTCTGCGAAGCTCCAGTATGGTGCGTGGTCAAACCCGTAATCGCCCAGCCCGACCCCCAACAATGGGTGTTGCCTTATCATCGCGCTCGTGCTGCTCCATGTTACCAGGCGCGACAGGTTGTTGGATTCGTAAGGATCGAATATGGAGGTCACGGTTGTCCCGAGCAAGCTGCCCCCGCTCAAATACATCAAGACGACGCAACATACCGCACACACGGCCACAACAACGACCACATACACCGGGCGCCACTGCTTGCGAGACGAGGATCGGGAACGCAGGCGGCCGTACCCGATGGCCGCCAGTATGGCGAACAGCACCAACGAGACTGCCAGACTAACCATGCCGGATCTCACGCGGCTTATTGACAGGTGCGCCAATATCACCATGACGCCCACGAAGGAAAACGTCCGCACCACAAGGTGTCTGGATACCAGCGCGAGTGTTACCGCAACGGGCAGTGTCAGACCCAAGAACTGAACCGCGAAGTTCTGGTTGCCGAAGAAGGAGACCCCGTAACGTGTGGCATAACCGGTATCGTCCCACTGCAAAAAATCGTATCCCCAGTGTTGACAAAGACCGTAAACAGCCGTCAGCAGCCCTGCCGTCACCATGACGCCAAATAACCAACGGACCTGCGCCACGCTTTGCAGCGCGTTGCCAATGATCACCATCAAGACGCCGTATGCCACAAGCTGTGACATCGCCAGCGTCGCTGAGCGCGTATTCGAGGTTCCGACAAGTGAAAGCGCCGACGTCGCCAACATCAAGACAAGAGGTAGTGCAAGAGAGCTTGCGCGCGGCGTGAGGCGACCACGTAGTGCAATGCCAACCACAAAGACGGCCCCCATCAGCAGAATAATGACTTGTGCCACTACTGCTTTGACCAGTACGGTACCTTCTGTGGTCTTGCCGCTTATGGCGAGAGGGACCGCCAGAAGAAGAACACAAATCCCCACAAAGACGGCGCTATCGCATAGCCTGCCGAAACCCATCACACCCATAGGAACCAATCGCTCCAAACACGCTTCTCACATAACCAGATGGCGTGAAACCGAAAGCCAGCCTGCACTCTGTCCCAGTACCCAAGACTGCGCCGGATGCATAGTATTGTGCCTGTAGAAACACAGAGAGTCAACTCGATTGCTGCGATGCGTACTTGCGAAGCACCACATTTGCGTGGTATAGTTGCGAAGATTCGCGGGGTCGAGCCCAACAATGCTCGCAAATGAGCGCATACGAAGCGGTGAAGGGAAAGGTTTGTGCAGAGAGAGGTTGTAATCACTTGTGTGTTGGGAGGTGCGGCATTCGTTGCCTCGGTAGCAGCGACGCCAGTAGTGCGGGCCGCTGCTATCCGTCTACGCATCTTCGATAAGCCAGACTCGCGTAAACTACATGACAAACCGGTCCCCTACCTTGGGGGCGTAGCACTGTTCTTCGCGTACGCGGCGTCGCTTGGCGTCATGAGGCTGCTCTATCCGCAGGGGTGGATACCTCAATACCTGTGGGTATGTGCTGCACAAGCGTTGATTGTGCTGTTGGGCGTGGTAGACGATATTCGCGGCTGCCCCGTGGTTATTCGTCTTGGGATGGAATTCCTGGTAGGCTTGCTCTTCTATGCGTGCGGGGTCTCAATCACGCTGCTGACCAATCCGTTTGGGCCGGCATTGGTTCTCCCTCCGTTTCTGGCTGCAGTCGCTACGGGCCTTTGGGTAGTCATAATGATAAACTCGATTAACCTCATCGACGGTCTTGACGGCTTGGCCGCGGGCATAAGCGCAATTGCCGCGGCGGCTCTCGTGGCAATCAATATCACTCGTCCCAACTGGTACGCGTGCATGTTCGCGGCCATCCTGGTTGGGATGAACCTGGGGTTCTTACCTTACAACTTCCATCCAGCCAAGATCTTCATGGGCGACGCTGGATCGCTGTTTCTCGGCTCGATGTTTGCCGTGCTGTCGTTGGCCAAAGGCCAGAAGTCCGACGCAACGGTAGCGTTGCTGGTTCCAATGGTCGCTATCGGGTTGCCGCTGTCTGAAGCGGTGTGGTCGTTTGTGCGCCGCACGTTCGCCGGGCAACACCCGTTTCGCGGCGATAGACGCCATGTGCACCATCGACTCTTGAGCATTGGGCTTAGTCACCGACAAGTCGTGCTGTTGCTTTACTACGTCGGCGCTTACATGGGGCTGGTGGCGTACATACTTTCACGGCTTGACATACGTAACCGGTTCAGCCTCATGGTGATCCTGGGAATGGGCATGTTGCTGGGCATTCGTGCGTTGACATTCATCGAGACACGCCTCGAGGTCGGACTGGCGGGGCGTAGACAGCCACCTGACGACGGCGAGTAGAAGAGGATCCAGGGCTCATATCTCAGTTACGACTGCTCCGCGCCGTCGCAAGAAGACGCTGAAACAAGGCGTGCCAGAGCGTCAAGCTGCTTTCTCACCACGCTGTCGAGGTCGAATCGTGCTTCCACCCTCTTTCTCCCTGCCATCCCCATGCGGCAGGCCAACTCCCGATCGCTCAGCAGGCGAACAATCGCCTCTCCCAGCGCCGGGACATTGTACGGAGGGATCAGAATGCCGGTTTCTCCGTCCACAACGATCTCTCTGCAGCCGCGTATGCTCGTTGCAACGACCGGTCTGGCCATAGCCATAGCTTCCAGCACAACCAGAGGCATCCCTTCCCGATAAGAAGGCAGAACGAAGACGTCCATTGCCGAGAGCAACTCCGGGATGTCCGTCCTCAGACCCGTAAACAGCACGTTATCGCTTAGCCCCATCGCGTCAACAAGGTCAGTAACCTTCTCTTCGACACTGTCGTAGTCGCTGGGGAGCGCGTCACCCACTATGAAGAATCTTGTTTCGGGCCTTGCGTGAAGCACATGCGGCATACTCTGGACGAATTCGACAAACCCTTTCTCCTTGACAATGCGCCCGATCATACCAACGGCATCCGCGCCAAGCGGTATGTGAAACTCTTCTCTCACCCGGCGACGGCCCTCTTCGGCAACATCCAGGCGAAACCTCTGCAGATCAACCCCGTTTCCTGTGGCAATGATACGGTCGGCCGAGCAGATACGCTCGCGCACGGCGCTTTCGACGTCCTCAGCACTGACAGAAAACGTCAGATCGGTGAATCGCCCCACAAAACGTTCCAGGAAAACGATTATGTTTTTGGCGATAGGATGCGTGTTCTCATGGAAATAAAGGCCGTGCACCGTGTTGACCACAAAGGGCGCTCGAGCCAGCTTCGCAGCCAGCCTACATATGAAACTCGCAACCGGGGTATGAGCGTGGACTATATCGAATTTCTCCTTCCGGATGAACGCATACAGGCGAATCAAGGAGATAACGTGATGGAACGGGTTTAACCCGGGGGAAATATACAGTGTTTTGACCCTGTACCCTTCGTCGCGGAACTGCTGCACGTATGGTCCGTTTGAACAGGCGAGGGTAAGGTCGTAGTCGGCGTCCTTGATGGCTTTGATCAACCCCGGAATCAGCATCTTGAAAGTGAAATCGGTCGAGGCCAGTTCCAGTATCTTTGTCTTTTTCCGAGGCATGCTGTGTGTGCTGCTGTAACCCACGTTGACCTCTTCCTCCTTCGAAACTTTCACCAGTAGCCTACCGCCCTTCCGGCATCTTATCGGACAGCAGCACCGGGAATGTGATAGATATGCACGCCAAATAGGCTGTATTGATCGGTAAACGAGCCTGCGCTCACGGCGATTTGCCTGTCCTCCGACAGAACATTCACCGCGGCGTCGTGTTGCCGCGGCAGGGTAAACGTTACCTTGACGGGGTTCTTGTCATCGTTCACCGTGAATAGGTAGAGGTCGCCCTCAAACGCTTTTGCGAGAAGCGCCACGCCGGCGTCCACCGAGTGCCCGAGCTCGTGATAGCGTGTGCCGATCGCCAAATCAAGGGGCGGTGCCGCAAGCACGTCGTGCAGCCCGCTGAGCTCTGTAACCACCCGTTTCAGGTCCGACCAGAACGGGGACGGTTGCGGCGTGTACCCCATACCCCAGTACAGTATCCCCTTGGCACCGTGGACGATCGCGTCGTACGCCATGAACCGTGTTTCGTCGTACGTCGGGAACCGTATCTTGTCGTTCTGTCGTTTCTCCTCCTTCTCCAACATCGCCCATGCGAACCCCTGCAACACCATCCAGACAGGCTTCTCAAGTCCGGCAACCCGTTTCATCTTCTCGACGTACTCGCCGACCTGGCTGATATGGACGTTGAGCAAGTCGCCCTGGTAGCCGTCCTCCCACAGCGCGTACATCGGTTGCAGGCCCGGCACGATAACGGGATAGGTATCGCACGCGATGATGTCTGCCGCGGCGTTGTACTCGCGCATCGTCTCGACAAGGTTCGCCGGCGCATGGTTAAGCCAGACGGGATGGTTCGGGTCGAGCTCCCTCAACGCGCGATACCCGGCCGCGAGATGCGCCGCCGACACACGTTGCTCAGCTTTCATGTGTGTCCACGCTGGCTCGTCAACGCTCTCCCACGCCAGAAGCGCCGGATGATCTTTCAATCCGTCAACAACCTCGGCAAGCTTCGCCCGTTTGGCGTCCACTTCCTTGTCGAAGGTCAAATGCCCGCCGATAGGCACCCACGCTTTGAGGCCCACAGCGTGGGCTTTGTCGAGCTGGTCCCTCGACGCCCCGGCACGAACGAGATTGAATCCTGCTTCTGCCAATTCGCGGTACGGCTCGTCGCCGGTGGGCATATGGTATATGCCTACCGGGAAAAACGGTTCCCCGTCAAAACGGACAACGAGATCCTCGCCCACCGCAACATCCGAGGCGTGCGCGGCTCCCACGCGCATCTGGAACACGAGAAGAAGAGCCAATACACAAAGAACGTAAGCTCGCATCATCTCCACCTCCTTCATATCAGACCACAACCCACAAAACCCAAGTCGGATTCTATTCAATGCTCGCGCAATTGTCAAAGGCCGACGTTCATAGTTCCGCCTTTAGGCGGCTTTGGTGGGCGGCATAAGTTAGCAAGAGACCGCCTAAAGACGGAACTACAAACATGTGTGCCGACACATGCACATCTCAATCGCGACCATGTCTTGACTTTCTCCGACGACAACCACTAGTCTATTACAGGTAGCTGAGTTGACGAGAGGAAGCAATTGGGTTTAACTGGAAAGCAGCATTGATGGACATAACGTTCCTCGGCACGGGCGCGTCCGAGGGCTGGCCGGCGTACTTCTGCGAATGCGACACGTGCAAACGGGCACGCGAAGCAGGTGGCAAGAACCGCAGAACGAGGCTGTCCGTGCTTATTGACGACGATATCAAGATTGACCTTCCGCCGGACACCTTTTGCCATCACATGGCGGACGACGGCGCGTTGTGCAGAGTCAACCACATTCTCATCTCCCATTCGCACGGCGATCACTTTCACCCCCACACGCTCGAGATGCGCAAAGAGCCGTTCGCCTTCGTTCCGCCCGGGAAACAGCTCGCAGTATACGGAAACTCCAGGGTAATGGAACTGTGTGAGACCGCACTCGACGACCCGGAAAACGCGGGAATCGACCTCGTCCGATTGAAACCGTTCCAGACCGTCCAGGCAGGCGACGCCACAGTGGCAACGCTGGAGGCGGATCACATGCAGGAGGAGGACGCTCTCAACTTTATTGTTTCGGTCGACGGAAAGACGTTCCTCTACGGTCACGATACGGGCTGGTACCCGGAACAGACGTGGGAGTTTCTCGCAGACTGGCAGCTCGACGTCGTGAGTCTCGACTGCACGAACGGCCCGTACGACGGGCGCCAGTACCATATGGGCATCCCTGCAAACCTTGACGTGAAAGAGCGGTTGACAGGTCAGGGAAGCGCCTCGGGGGATACCGTGTTCGTAGCGAACCATTTCTCGCATAACGGCGGGTTGCTGCATGAAGAGATCGAGACGCGTATGGAAGGCACGGGGTTTGTGGTGGCATACGACGGGTTGCGTATATCCGTTTGAGCGCGATGGCAAGGAGACCTAGATATGATAGTTGAAGCAACGACTCCGTCGCGGGTGGACCTCGCCGGCGGCACTCTTGACATATGGCCTCTGTACCTGCTGCTTGGCGGCGGCATCACGGTCAACTGTGCTTTGAGCATGGGCAGTTACGTCCGGCTGAGCACGAGACGCGACCGCAAGATACGCATCCATTCCGAAGACACCGGTGAGCGGCTAAGCGCTCCGGACGTGGATTCCCTGGCGCTTGGCGGACGGCTTGACCTTCCCGCGAGACTGGTCAAGTTCTACCGGCCGCCCCGAGGACTCGACGTGGTCACGCGCAACGACGCACCGCACGGTTCGGGCCTGGGCGCATCGTCCTCGTTGATCATAGCTTTGAGCGGGGCGTTGTGCAGACTGTCAGGGAAGAGGCTGGCCAAGCAGAAGACCGTGGACAATGCGGCCAACCTTGAAGCTCAACTGATCAACATTCCTACCGGTAAACAGGACTATTACCCAGCCATGTACGGTGGGATAAACGCGATATGGTTTGAGGTCGACGGCGACCGTGTGGAACATCTGAAGTTCACTGCAGCGGACTGCTCGGCGCTCGAAGATCGGATCACGCTCTCGTTCACGGGCGTTTCCCATTTCTCCGGCGCCAGCAACTGGGCGATGCTTAAGAACTACATCGACGGCCGCGGCCGGACACGAGCCAATTTGCACCATATCAAGGAGACGTCGCTCAAGATGCGGACGGCGCTGGTGGACAAGAATTGGGATGCGCTGGGCAAACTGCTCGGCCAGGAATGGCGTAACCGTGCCCGGCTGGCAAAGGGTGTCAGCACGGCACGGATCGAGCGGTTGATGGCTGCGGCACGTTCGGCAGGCGCCGAGGCGAGCAAGCTGTGCGGCGCGGGCGGCGGCGGGTGCATGGTAACCTATTCGGCGCCGGAAGACCGAAAGGCCGTCCAATGCGCTCTTGCAGGAGCAGGGGCAAGAATACTGCCGTTCAAAGTCGCCAGGAAAGGTCTCACGGTCAAAGTCGTTCGATGACGCTCATGTCGCAAGTGGCTTGGGCATCCTGCTCAATGTTTTGACACTTGGCCGAGACGGCCAAGCTACGAACGAGGAAGGAAAGACGGTTGATGAAGATATTCATGCACGGCTACACGTTTCGGGCATATCCCTTCGAGAAGGCGCTCCGCAAAGCCGCCGAATACGGATACGACGGTATCGAACTGACAGGGCCTCACATGAACCCTGACGACCTCTCCGGGAGTATCGAGCGCGCCTGCGAGCTTGCCGGTAAGATTGGCATGGCCGTCGGCGCTGTCCCACTCCCCGGCAACTTCATATCGGACGATCCGGAACAAACGAACCGGGCAATCGAGACATGCGCCGCAGTGATCAGGGCCGCCGGCAAACACGGCATACGCATCGCAAACGGCAGCGTCGGATCGCTTGTCGGACCGAACCCGCAAGACTTCGGTGCGAATGGTTCCGCTCTCGCCAGTGAGAACCACTACAAGCAGGCTGCCGAGGCGTTGCGCGAGCTGGTACCGGTTTGTGACGAGCATGATGTCACTATTACCTTCGAGATACATATGAACACCATACACGATACGGCGGCGACGACCAAGAAGCTCATCGAGATGGTCGGTTCCCCGCGCCTCGAAGCGAATCCCGACCCGGGCAACATGCACGCCACACCGCAAGCCGAACCCCCCGCAAACGCAATCGAGATACTCGATGGCATGATCGGATACTTCCATTTCAAGAACTGCCGGTTGCCCTTGGCGGAAAACTCGTACAGTTGCCTTCTCTCAGGAGGCGATATCGACATCTTCAAGGTGGTGGAGAAACTTGTCGGCTCAGGCTACGAAGGACCCGTTTGCATCGAGTATTGCGGACAGGGCGACCCGCGCCCGGCCGCGCAACAGGACATCATCTACCTGCGCGATTGCCTGCGCGAGATTCTCGGATGACACCGTCCGAATAGCGGGAAATGGCAGAGAATGCCTTGACCTTTCGACACAAGACTCTTGTCGCGTTGCCCAAACGGCGTGCATGTCTGGCGCTGCTGTTGCTGGTGGCGTTCCCTGCTGGGCAGGCCGCATCGGAAACGGTCCTGCCGCGTGTGCAGGCGGTGCCGCTGCCGGACAAGCAAGTCAGCTTCGAGATCGACGGGCTTGAGGTGGCACGTTGTCATTACGGTCCGTCGGCTCCCAAACCGTATGTGTTTCCGCTCATAGGCCCTGCGGGACGCCGGCTCACTCGACTGACGCACCCGCACGATCCCGAAGGCCACGGCCATCATCGCTCGATATGGATCGCCCACCAGGACGTAAACGGTGTCAACTTCTGGGAAGAGAGCAGCGCGCGGATTGTCCACCAACGAATCGAAAGATACGCAGATGGCAGGGAGGCCGCGTCCATAACGATCCGAAACCTGTGGCAGAACCAGGAAGGGAAGGCGCTCCTGGAAGAGCGACGAACGGTGACCCTGCGGGCTCTCCCACGCAACGAACGTTATCTCGATATTAAGCTCGAGTTTACCCCCGCCGCAGATCCCGTTACCCTCGGCAAAACACCGTTCGGTTTTCTTGGCGTGCGCGTCGCTAAAACCATGGGCGTGAAGGATGGCGGCGGCACCATTCGCAACTCGGAAGGTGGTGTCAACGAAGCCGGTGTGTTCCGTAAACGCGCCCGATGGGTTGACTACTCCGGTCCCGTAAGCACCACCGCGCGCAACGGCATCACGATATTCGACCATCCAGACAATCCTCGTTTCCCGTCCTACTTCCGCGTGCGGGACGACGGCTGGATGGGCACGTCGTTCTGTCTTGAGGCCCCTTACGAGATCGTGAAGGGCAAGACGCTCGCACTGCACTACCGCCTCTACGCCCACACGGACGAGGCTGCACCAAAGCTTATCGAAGAGCATTGGAGACGATTCGCCGACGAGTGATCGCGGCGTTCGGCCCCTGGTAGTGGCAGCAAAGAACCTTCATGGAAAGACTAGACAATGGCGGCTGTTTCTGGTATGATTTTCGGTAAATTTCCATAGAGGCTTCATCCGGCAGTATAGAACAAAGTCCAGACGTTGGCGGGGAAAACGGCTGGGCAATGGGAGGAGTTTCCTGCAATGGAAAGAGATGACGTTGCTACGCCGCCGGGATCACCCTCCGACCCTAATCGCGAGCAAGAAGGGTTATCAGACGATACCGCAAAGACTCCTGGTGCGGGTCGCCCAAGCATAGATGAACAAGAAACGATACGCGCACCTGCCCGTCCGCGAGACCCTCTGTTGGGCGCGCAGATTGGAAACTACAAGATTGTCTCTGTGCTCGGCAAAGGCGGCTTTGCAACGGTATACAAGGCTCGCGACGTTAAGCTCGGGTGCGATATCGCGTTGAAATTCCTTCGCGACCCGTTTGACCAGAAGCATCGGGAGTTGTTCGAGCGCGAAGCGAAGGCTCTCGGGACCCTTGTCAAGAATGACTTCATCGTCCGAATTCACGCATGGGGAGAACATCAGGACCGCGCCTACTTTGCTTTGGAATTGGTCGACTCGAGTGCCCAGAAGCTCCTGGCGAAAAAAGACGGGGTGGATGTAACGACCGCCTTGCGGGTCATGGCGCAGAGTGCCGAAGCCGTGGCGTACGCGCACAAACAGGGCATTCTCCACCGGGACATCAAGCCTGGGAACATTCTCATTGATGACGACGGCCGTGGCCGTGCGAAGATAGCGGACTTCGGGCTGGCCCGCTTCTACGGGTCGGGCCAGGTGAGCAGGGAGGGTGCGATTAGCGGGTCGCTTCACTACATGTCTCCCGAACAGGCAAGCGGCGACGAACATCTCGACGAGAAAACCGACATATACTCCTTGGGTGTGACGCTCTACGAGTTGCTGTCGGGCAAGAGGTTTATCGAAGGGGAGGGGCAGAACCAGATTCTGGGCCGTGTTCGCGAGGGTAAGGGCATCCCGTTGCGGACGCGCAAGCCGGACCTTCCTCAGCCAATCCTGGATGTAGTGGACAAAGCTACCGCGTTTGACCCTGCTGACAGGTACGACTCGGCCGAGGACCTCGCGAACGAACTTTGGAAGCATTGGAACAAGATACGGGCAGGCGAACCTCTAACGTCGGGTTCCGAGGAGAAGGTCTCGGGCCTGCTTGCAAAAGTAAGTCGCGTGGTTGTAGCGGTGGCAATTGTGGTCGTACTGGGCTGGGTTTGGATGAGTGTGGTTAACGACGGTAAGGATAGTCCGCTACTGCCAGCTCCTCCCGCTCTGGCAGAGGCAAATAAGAAGCTGGATATGGGAGAGTTCAACGAAGCTGAGAAACGCTACCGGCAGATACTTTCGGAAGACCCTGCGGAGGACGACGCCATCTATGGGCTCGCATACTCGCTGCTCCATCAGGCCAAAACCGACGAGGCAGAGGCGGAATTTGGCAAGGTGAGTGCCGAAGCGCTGCGGGCGGAAGGACAAGCTGCGGTAGCGTACGAGAGAGACCCTGAAAGTGCGCGGCAAGTGCTCGAATCCTTCCAGGAAACTGTCCCCACAGGATATCCCCAGACGTTGCTGGCGGCGATGGATGTCTTCGATGGACAATGTGGATCGGCCGTTCAGAGGCTGAAAGGTGTGGACAGCAGCAAGCTCAAATTCAACTGGCAACGTGACAAGTACCGGCAGACGCTCGGCCAGGCGTATTATCACCTGGGCGACTATGAAGCCGCGAGAGGGATATTCGAGGATATTGACAAGTCGGCGTCTCCGGCGGCACTTGCGGTGGCAGGAGCGTACATTGAGTTGGCGAAGAGCCGGGCTGATGAGGACCGTAGGGAGGGTATTCGGAATCAGGTAGCGAGAATCAAGGAGCTTATGGACAAAGAAGACTACCAGCCGGCGGACGAAGATGTTCTGTGGACGAGCAGGCCGCTACGCTTCTTCCTCTTACCGGCCAATCCTGGCAGAAGCCGAATGGCCGTGGAATCCGGCTTCGCGGATTACCTTCCTTCGATGCTTGGAGAAACCTTGGTCAACACAACACCAATGACGAAATTCGACCGCGCGCTCATCGACGAGATCCTTGCCGAACAGGAACTATCGGAACAGTTGGGATCTGGTTCGGGGAAACTGCTGTTGGGACGCGTGTTGGGGGCTCGGTTTATAATCGAGTGTAGCTTTCGCTCGCTGTTTCGAGACGATTTCTTGAGTGCGAAGATCGTCGACGTTGAGACTACCGCGGAGATCACGCCGGAAGAAGTCGGACTACCCCGAGGGTTCGACCCGAAGAAGGTCGTTTCCGATCTGTCCAGCCTTGTCTGGGAATCTGTTTCAAGAAAGTACCCACTTCGCGGCCGTCTCTACACGGGAGAAAAGGGCCCGGAAATAAGTATTGGCAGCTCAGTTGGCGTGCAAGAAGGCATGCGCTTCAAGGTTTTAACCGAGCCGAAAAGCAGGTATCGTTTACCCAACAAGTCGGTCATCGCGCAAGGGCCAATTTGGGATGAGACGTCAGTGGTAAGGCTCGACGGCTTCAGTGTAGAACACATCCCCGCCGAGGGGTGGTACGTCGAGGAGGAGAAAACCGAATCATAGGAGCTATGGCAGGAGGGTTCAAGGAGGGATAGGCTGGTGCTGAAGCACAGGAGATTGTTCTTTCTGCTCGCCATCGTGGCAGTGAGTTGCGTGGCGGTTCGCGAAGGTGTTCAGTACAAAGAACCTTTTCGCGGACGTTGGTGGAACTATTACGACCGCGGCCGATGGCTCCTCGACCAGGAGTCCTGGGCGGACGCTGAGCAGGACTTGCGGGTCGCGTTGGGTGGCCGCAGCAAAGACCAGTTCTGGCCGCGCACGTACGGTCTTCATTTTCTTCCTGAGTACTTCCCGCACCGCGAACTGGGCATCGTGCTGTACCACCAGGAGCGTCTGAGCGAGGCTATCAGCGAACTCGACACGAGTTGGAGCCAGCAGCCTTCGGCACGGGCTGCGTACTACCTCGACGAAGTACGCGCCAAACTGATCGAATCCAGTAATGCCGACGCTACGCCCCCCGAGATAGAGATCATCTCTCCGAAATCCGCCTCGCCGGTCGCCGCGATAAAGACCGAACTGGTCGGAGTAGTACGTGACGATACCTTCGTGAAGGGGATAACGATCGACGGCAGTCCGTACCTGGTAGAAGTCTCCGCCAAAGAAATCCCGTTCTCCCACGCTATCACTCTTCTCCCAGGCGACAACGAAATAGAAATGGTGGCGGAAGACCTGACCGGCAAGAGAACGACAAGAGTTGTTCGTATCGAGTCCGACGTTGACGGTCCTGCGATGAGTTTTGACGCCCCGGTGGAGGTCCCGGGATCGGTCACGGGCGTGGCCTTCGACCCGGCAGGTGTGGCTTCCGTGCGGATAGCGGGCAAGCCGGCCTCCCTCTCAGCAGAGGAAGCTGGCCTTGTCAAGTTTTCGGTCGATTTGGCCCGTGCCGACCTCACACCTCCCCTGCAATACGAGAGTGGAGACAGTTACGGCAACATTACCCGTGGACGGTTGCCGCTCGACACACTGGTCCTTTCAAGCTTGCCTCCCCAATTCGTCTTCGCGAGCAGAAACCCAGCCGTCGCCCAAGTCTCCGACGGCGTGCAGGCGCTGATACTCGGCGGAGAGGTCCTGGCTCTGTCAACAAGTACATCGAAGGACGGCTCCGTTGCTACGCCCGAGATCGACTTCGAAAACCTACGTGACGGCCAGCGATACTTGAAAGACAATGTCCACGTCAGGTTGGATATTTACGCTCCCAACCCCATTAGGGAAGCGGTACTCAAAGGGAGCCCTCTTAGGCCTATCCGTGGCAGAAAAACGTTGCACATCACCCGCAATATCCCTCTTGATGTCGGCGAGAATCAGATTTCTGCCTCTGCGACAGACGTTGAAGGACTGGTCGGAGAGAAGAGTGTCACTATCGAACGGGACGAGACGAAGGTCGAAGAACTGGAGAGCAAGCTGAACATAGCAATCCCAGGGATCGTCTGGCAAGGCAATATTCCTGCTCGCGGCGACGAACTCGAGGTGATGAGAAGCAGGTTCTCTAGGGAACTGGATAAGCTTGACCGTTTCGGGAAGGTTCTTGACCGGGACGATCTCGGGCTAATTCTCGACGAACAGGAGCTCAACCTGCTTCTTGTAGACAAGAAGAAGAGGCTGGTGCAAGGAGAAATCAAAACTGCTGACGTGATGTTCATCGGCCGTGCGCGCCGCGACCCCGAGATCATTGAGATAGTCATGCAAGCGTTCAGCACTGAGACGGGCATCGAAATAGCAAGCGCGGATGTGGCCGGACGCGCCAACGATACTGACGAACTTGAACAACGTATCAGGAAGCTCGCCCAGCTTATCGAGCAAGAGTTCCCCAGGGTCCAGGGCGGCATTTCCCTTGTAAAAGACCCCAAGACCTTCGTTGCTACTTTGGGCAAAGCAGACCGCGTCAAACAGTCCATGAAATATGTTGTATATCGCTATGGTGAGGAAATCATCAACCCTATCACGAACGAAAGTCAGGGGCGGGACACAGATATTGTCTGTGAGGCGCTTATCCGGTCGGTTGCTGAAAACGCAAGCACGGCGGAAACGAGTGAAGAAGCGCTGGGAGGCAATACCATAGAGAGGGGGCACTTTGTTGTCACTAAGTAGGTTGCATCCTACAAAGCTGGTCGGTTTTCTGGTTCTCGGCCTTTGCCTTGGTGGTTCGGCGTCTGCCGACGAGTTGGAGGTGTCGGCGTCGCCCAGCCCGGTGGGTTCGGGCGCGCGTGCGGCGGGGATGGCCGATGCGTTTGTGGCAATAGCCGACGACGCCACTGCCGCTTCTTGGAATCCTGCGGGGTTGATCCAGCTTGAGCGCCCGGAAATCTCATTTGTCGGCTCGTACAACGGTGTTATCGACGAGTTTGCTGCCAACGCCCATCCCGAGGTCGACTCGCAGCATAGCATTCACAGCATCGATCTGAACTACCTCAGTGTTGTCTACCCGATACCGGTCCTGGTGCTCGGCCGCAATGCTGCTGTCTCGCTTAACTACCAGCGCAAGTACGACTTTTCTCGAGAGTTTGACATGAGATACCGGCTGGACGACAGAACGTCGTGGGGGCAGAGTTTCGTCTTCGACACGAGGATGGACTTTGAACAGAAAGGCGGGTTGAGCGCCATCACCCCTGCCTTTGCGATGGAGGTCACGGACAGGTTCTCTGTCGGTGCCGCGCTGAACCTCTGGCGAGGCAGTTTCCTCTCGGACAACGGTTGGACAAAGACCACTCGTACAAGAGCGGTATTCGAGTTCGCTCCTATCATGGACTTCTCGACGGTCGAAACGTACGAGGAGTTCCGGGACTTCACCGGTGAAAACGTGACGGTAGGGCTGCTATGGAACCCAACGGACAAGTGGAGTTTCGGCGGACGGTATGATACCTCGTTCACCGGCAAGGTCAAGTACAGTGCGCAGACGATCAGGACCCAATTCGCCAACCAAGGATATCCCTCGCAATCGTTTGTGTCACCGGTAACACGCGAAAGGCGGCGCGTGCGGTTCCCGAGCTCGTTCGCGTTGGGAGCCGCTTACCGCGCAAACGACCGTCTGACAGTATCGCTCGACGTCACCCGCATAGACGACTGGAAAGACTTCTACATGAAAAATGCTGCGGGTAGACGAACTTCGCTCATCCACGCCGGCCCGCTCAACGACCCGGAACAACCTCGCCGTCACTTCCATCCGACCCACACCGTACGGCTCGGCACCGAATACGTCTTCATCCCGGACCAACCGGATGAGACCCTCGACCGATTGTGGACGATCCGCGGCGGCCTGTTCTACGACCAGGAACCTTCCACACGCCACCCTGACGACTTCTTCGGGTTCGCCCTGGGCGGCGGCCTGTTGTGGAAGCAGCGGGTCAACATCGATCTGGCATACCAGCTCCGATTCGGGTGCGACGTGAACAGGGATTTCATTCGCGGCATCGAAGGGTTCCACGAAGACGTCTGCCAGCACCGCGTTCTCGTGTCAACTGTGATCTACTTCCCATAGCTGCTTGACAGAACCGGCCTTGCGCGGGTAGAATTCAGTAGGCAAGGATGCCTGAGTAGAAGGCGTTAAAGGAGTAAGATGCCATGCCAATGGGGACGGTGAACCCGCCTGGCGGAGCGGCGATGCCACCCGCGCCGCGCGAGCGACCGCCGGAAGAACAAGACAACCGTGGCGAACCGTTTTTCGAGGATGGGGAAGTGCCTCGAAACCTCGGGTTGGGCCGGGACACCATCTCACTAAACACTGCGGCGGTGGACGCCTTCGACCGCCAAGCGCGCCAGGCCCGCAACGCCGTCGTCAACGGAATCGACAGGGGTATTGTGGGTCCCCCGGGCGAGCTTATCACCCGCGTTACGGACGAGCTCGAGAACGAGCGTCTGGCCGGAGCTCGTGACGAAAATGCCGGACCTGCCGCACCAGCTCGCGAGTCGGCGGAGCAGGGCGCCGAAGGCACGGCCCCGGCTGAGGAGGAAAACACTCCGCGGACTGAAGAACCCTCGATAGACGACGAACGTCGCACGCCGGCACGACAGGTCGTTCGTGGCACCGACCGTGTTCCAAACAGGGCCGCCGTCGCCGCGTTCGCGAGGGGTGGGCCTCCGCCGGGTTCAAACATCAACGTGGTCGCCTGAACCGGTTCGTCGAACGTACCCCCCCCTCAATCAGTTCGCCCAGGCCACTCCACCTTGTGTATCACAACTGGATAAAGCCAGTCTTTCTCCCTGGAACGTTTCGATTGTCCAAGAGTGCGTTGTCTGCCCTCGGAGGCAGTTTTTTCCCGGAGGCAGACTTTTTTGCCTCGTTAGGCATCCTTGCAGCGCAGGCCCATAAATCCCGCTGCGGCATCTGCCGTAGATTTGCAAGGTGAGCTTCTCCAGCAGTTTGAACCCATCGTTCGACCTGTCAGTCAAGCCATTGCACGAGTTCGGCACGGGTGTTGCTCAATTGCAGCGATGAGATTGAGAAAGACTCATCGCACAACTGAATAAGGACAGAGGTTGAGATTGCTATTGGTTTTGGCCCCGGACTGAATCGTCTAGATAAGTGCTCCCATCAAGCACGATGATCCCATCGCAGACATTTTTAGCCCGGGCCAAACCTTGATCATGACGGGAGCCGGCTCCCGATATACTGGATTGGAGGTCGAGAGGTGATAAAGGGATTGTACGCGGCGGCCAGCGGCATGCAGACAATGCAAGTCATGGCTGACGCCATCGCCAACAACGTCGCCAACATCGACACCACCGGATACAAGAGAAGTCAGCCTATCTTTCAGGGATTTTACGAGACCTTCCTGGACACCACCACACGCTCGAAGGCGATGAATATCGATAAAATCCCTGGAGGAGGCGTCCGCTTGGCGGGCACGGTTGACGACTTCACTCAAGGCTCCTTCCGAGAGACAGGGAATCCGTTGGACGTCGCGATCGTTGGAAATGGCTTTTTCCGCGTGGAAACGCCGCAGGGCGTCGCGTACACCCGAAATGGTCACTTCATGGTCAACTCGAAAAACGAGTTGGTGACGGACAGCGGGTTTCGGGTACTCAGCGCCGGCGACGCGCCTATCGTGTTGCGGGGCCGCGACATCAGTATCACCGAGAGCGGGGCGATATTCGCCGACGGCACCCAGGCCGGCCAGTTGGACGTAGTGGATCTCCCGCGACCGTACAGGTTTACCCGGCTGGGCGACAACCTGTTCAGGGCCACACCCGACGCCGAGCGGCAGATGACACAGGTTGACAATCCCGAACTCACCGTCGGCGCTGTCGAAACGTCAAACGTGAACGTCGCGAAAGAGATGATAGACCTGTTGGTATGCTTTCGGGCGTTTCAGGCTAACCAAAGAGCGATACGCGCGATCGATCAGACACTGGGTCGAACCGTGAATGACGTCGGGCGCGTATAGGGACGAATCTGGAGGGTACCGATCATGATGCGAGGGCTTTTCACCGCGGCAACCGGCATGCGCGGCCAGCAACTCAACGTTGACACCATTGCCAACAACCTGGCCAACGTCAACACCACCGGCTACAAGAAGAACCGGGTCAACTTTCAGGACCTCCTTTACGAAACCATTCGCGCCCCCGGCGCGCCGACAACCGGCGGAATCGAGATGCCTGTCGGCATCCAGGTCGGCCACGGCGTCCGTCCGGCATCCATATCACGGGATTTTGCCCAGGGCAACTTCATCCAGACAAACAACCCGCTCGACATGGTCATCCAGGGGCGCGGGTTCTTCCAGATAACACTGCCGGACGGCACTACCGCATACTCACGTGACGGGTCGTTCAAGCGGGACTCTACCGGCCAGGTCGTGACGGCAGACGGGTTCCTGCTCGAACCCGCCATTACCATACCCGACGAGGCGTTGCAGATCACCATCAGTTCTGATGGTACCGTGTCCTCAGTGATACCCGGTCAGCCCGATCCACAAAACCTCGGGACGATAGAGCTCGCTCTCTTTCCCAACCCGGTGGGTCTTGACGCACGGCTCGGCCGCAACCTCTTTCTCGAGACGACGGCCTCGGGCACACCGATAACCGGCGAGCCGGGCGGTGCTGAAGGAGGGGGCACGATCGAACAGAGCTTTCTCGAAAACTCGAACGTTCAGGTTGTCGAGGAGATCATCCATTTGATCATCGCTCAGAGAGCGTACCAGGCAAACTCGAACGTTATACAGACCGCCGACGAGATGCTCGGCTTGGCGAACAGCGTGAAACGGTAACAGGTAGTGTTGACCGTAAGATAGGGAGAGTTGGTAGGGTGAATCACAGGAAACGATCCTTGACCGTGGTGAGCGGCGTTGCTGCCGCGGTGTTCCTCTCCGCGATTGCTCAGGCACAAGAGATCCAAACGAAGAGGTCCGCGTTTGTTGAAGGCAGCCGCGTGAAGCTTGGCGAGGTAGCAGATATCTCGAAGGTCGACGACTCTCAGCTCGAGCAACTCGAGAGCGTCGAGATAGCCGCCTCTCCTTCGCCCGGAGCGTGCAAGCTCATCGAGCCGAGTTACATACTGATGAAGCTGCGCCAACGCGGCTACGACACCGACAAGATGAACGTCACAGGCGGCGCCATAAGAGCGACCCGATCATATGCCGAGCTGACGAGCGAGCAACTGGCCGAGCAACTCGAGGAGTACATTCTCTACGAGATGCCCTGGGATCCCGAAGATACGTCGGTCGAGCTCTATCCCATGCGAGGGAAAGAGATACTGCCTGCCGGTGAGCTTAACGTTGCCATCACCCACGACCCGACCTACGAGTTTGTCGGGAGCGGGGTGTTCAAGGCCACGATCTACGTCGACGGCAAGAAGTACAAAACCCTGAACCTCAAAGCACATGTTGAACCGTACGAGGAGATGGTCGTCGCGAAGAAGCGCATCGTCCGAGGCGAACTGCTCTCCCGCGATAATCTCACTCTCGAGAAACGACCGATCTCGAAGACAACCAGGAACGGGTACTTCTCGAGTATGGACGAGGTGGCGGGGCTATCGGCCGTTCGGACAATCATCTCGGACAAAGTCGTGGATGAGGCGAGTGTGGACAAGCCCGTAGTGGTTAAGAGAGGTAAACCGGTACTGGTCGAGATTAACAAGCCAGCGTTTCGGGTCTCTATGACCGTAAAGGCGCTGGAATCCGGCCGCGTGGGCGACATCATACGTGTCGAGAACGTAAAATCCAAGGAGCGTTTCACGTGCGTGATAGCGGGTCCGAAGAAGGTAATCCCATTGTGAGAGTGTTCCTCGCGGAACCTGAAAGGACAAACCGATGATAAAGAGACTGTTGGCGGTTTCGATTATTGTCTGCGCATTCGCGTGTCTATCTGCAGGAGCGGCGCGCGCGGACTCGCTGTTTACCCGGAAAGCCGAGCTTGCAGGACCACTCTTCTCCGACCAGCAGTTGAAATATGCCGTTGGCGACCTGATCACAGTGATGGTTTCGGAATCGACGGACGCTCGAACCCGCTCGACAACCGAGACTGAAAAGGAAAGCGACCTCAAGGCCGAGGCCAGCGCACCGTTCTTCACAAACCCGAGACCGGACGGGCTCGGCCTTTTGAAGACGCAGCAATTGCCCAGTTGGAACTTGACACTCGAAAACGAGTTCGATGGCGGCGGCCAGACACGCCGCGAGAACAGGCTGACCACGGTTGTGAGCACGCGCGTTACCGAGGTGCTCGACGGCGGTAACCTGCGTGTCGAAGGAAGCAAAATCATCATCGTCAATCGCGAACGGACGAAGATGACTGTGAAAGGTGTCGTGAGGGCGCGCGACATCACGCCCCAGAACACCGTGCTGTCAAGCCAGATGGCCGACGCCGAGATAGTCCTCGAAGGCCAGGGTCCGTTGTGGAACTCCGAGCGGCGCGGCCTGCTGACACGGGTACTGGATTGGCTCAATCCGTTCTAGTGATGGAGGAGCGGTTACGATGCTCAACAAACGAAACTTCGTTACGGTTGTTCTTGTAGCAGTATGGGTTCTCTCGTCGGTTCCCGCATTTGGGCTGACGCGTGTCGGCGACATCACCTCGATCCAGGGTGCGAGAGACAACATCCTCAAGGGATACGGTCTTGTGGTGGGCCTGGCAGGCACGGGCGACGGAGTTAATGCAGCGCTTCGCGCCCAGCAGAGACTGTTGCGGCGCATGCAGGTTGAGGTCACCTCGACACGGGACCTGAGCGCCAAGAATGTTGCGGTCGTAATGGTCACGGCGACACTGCAGCCGTATGCCAGGGAAGGCACGCGCATAGATGTCGTCGTCAACTCTCTGTTTGACGCGTCGAGTCTCGGCGGAGGCACGCTGCTCGAAACGCTTCTCTATGACGTAAACGGCGACGTGTATGCAATCGCGCAGGGGCCCGTCTCGGTGGGCGGATTTGCCGCGGGTGCCGCCGGCGCCAGCTTAAGGAAGAACCACGTCACCGTTGGCACTATACCGGGCGGCGCGCTCGTTGAACGAGAAGTGCCCGCTCAAATCACCGACGGCGAAAGCCTCAATCTTCTGCTTCAAAGACCGGACTTCCTCACGGCATCAAACATATCTGCCGCGGTGAACGAGGCATTCGGAGATGGCACGGCCGAGGCCCTGAACGCGAGCACCATAAATGTCATCATACCAGAAAGTTACTATACCGACCCGGTACGTTTCATCGCCAGCGTCGAACAACTCGAAGCTAAACCGGGAATTCCCGCCAAGGTTGTCATTAACGAGCGCACCGGCACGGTGGTCGTCGGCGGCGATGTGACGCTGTCGCCGGTCGGAATTGCGCAAGGCGGACTGACGATCCAGATCAAAGTTGGGGCGCTAGTCTCACAGCCCGCACCGCTTAGCCCGGGACAGACTGTAGTGGTGCCCGAGGCCGAGGTGACGGCCGCCGATCGGCCCGCCCAACTGGAAATCGCCGACGGAGCCGACGTCAGCGAGATTGCGGAAGCGCTTAACAACTTGGGCGTGACGCCGCGGGACCTGATCTCGATATTCCAGGCGCTCCAGAAAGCCGGCGCGTTGCACGCCGAGCTTGAGCTTATGTAGTCGGAGAGATACTGCATAATGACACAGCCTATTTCGCTCAACCTTTCCGCTGACACGCTCTACGTTAACAAACCCCCACTGAAGGCTGCTCAGCACGCCCTGGGTGCGATCAAGGCCAACCCGGGCGACGCGGAGGCGGAACAGCTTGCGGCACAACAGCTTGAGTCGCTGTTCATCTACCAACTGTTGAAGGAACTCCGCAAGACCATCCCGAAATCCGAGCTGTTTGACGGGGGGCATGCGCAAGAGATGTATGAGGACATGCTTGACGAACGGCTTGCCGACTACATCGCTCAGAAGTCGTCAATCGGCGTGGCTCAGCAGATACTGCAAGAGCTGGCAGCAACCGGAGTAAAGAAACAGGCGGATCTTACCGATAGTACCCCTGTGGAGGTGTCATAGTGGGCGAACTGCTAAACAATCTGGCAGACCTTTTCTGCAAACAGCTTGGTCTCTATGCCGAGCTGGCTGAACTGTCGACCACTCAAAAACAGATTATCGTGGACGGCGATCTCGAGGCCCTGAGCGGTATCGTAGAAAGGGAATCGGCGCTTGTCTTGAGAGGCGCAACTCTCGAGGAGCAAAGGACCCGGTTGATGGCGGTGCTGGCGTCCCAGGGGTTCATTTCACGTCGGGACATCACTTTGACAGAGCTTATAAGAGAGGTTGACGAACCGTTCGCGACGAAATTCGCGGGCTTTCAGGTGGAACTAAACGAGGTGGTCATGCGCGTTCGGCGGGCCAACCAGAACAACCGGATACTTCTCAGCTACTCGCTGGCAATGATCGACCGGGCGCTGGCGAGGCTTGCCGGAACAGACGATGCCAGCGAGGTGTACGACGATTCGGGAGCAAAGAGCAAACGCACCCGCGTTGGCACAGTTGACAAGAGGGCTTGACGGAACCGTGTCAAACACCTGGAGAAAGGTATAGAGATGGGCGGTCTGTTCGCGGCACTCGGCATTGGCATATCCGGTATGCAGGCACACCAGATAGCCATGCGGATAACGGGCCAGAACATCTCCAACGTAAACACCGAAGGCTATTCGAGACAGCGCGCGGACCTTGTGGGCCGCGACCCTGTGGACCTTGGCTACGTCGGTGCGATAGGTCGCGGGGTGGACGTTGGCGATATCATTCAGGTGCGCGACGAATTTCTCGACGTTCTCTACCGGACGGAGAACTCGAACCTCTGGCAATCGAAGACCGAGAGAGACTATCTCGCGAGGGTTGAAGACGCGTTCCTTGAACCCAGCGAGGTGGGGTTATCGACCCTTCTCGACGGGTTCTTCACTTCTCTCCAGGATTTTGCTACCAATCCCGAGAGCCAACCCATTCGGGCAGCAGTTGTCGCAAGCGCACGAACGCTTGTCGATTCATTCAGGGGTGTCACGGACCGGCTTGACGATCTCCGCACGGACGCTAATAACGCCATCAAGGATCAAGTGGGGCAGATCAACAATCTGAGCGAACAGATAGCGGACCTGAACCGGCGCATCGTTGACTTCGAGGCCGGCACGGCAAAGGCAAACGACCTCCGAGACAGAAGAGCGTACTTGCTGGACCAGCTCTCGCGGATAACCTCCATTAAGGTTACCGAAGACAAAGCCGGAGCAGTCACCGTCGAGACCGGCGGGGTGGATATCGTCAGGGGCGTGTTTTTCGACGAGATCGAGGCCGTCGTAGATCCATCGCTCGATCCAATACGAAATGACTTCGTCAAGATCGTTCACTCCCGAAGCGGCAACGACATGACAATAACCAGTGGAGAGCTGTACGGCTTGTTAAACGCCAGAGATAATACCCTGCCGACCATCGAGACTGACCTTAACGATCTTGCCGAAGCACTGATCGCGGAGTTCAACAAGATCCATAGCCAGGGCAACGGGCTGAACGGGTTCACGTCTCTGACCAGCGACAACTTTGTACTGGCCGGGACCGAAGGGAACGACCTCGACGACCCGGCCACCGGTCTCGCTTTCACCCCGGTGGACGGGAGCTTCGAGATCAACGTTATCGATGCCACCGGTGCCGTATCGACGACAACCATCACCGTTGACCTCGACGGGGCTGGCGCAGATGACAGCCTCAACGATCTGGCTGCAAATCTCAATGCGGTCGGGGACATTTCCGCTTCGGTATCTAATGGCCGTCTCGTTATGACCGCCGATCCGACGTACTCATTCACGTTCTCGAACGATTCGAGCAACGTGCTGCAGGTCCTCGGGCTGAACACGTTCTTCAGCGGAAGCAATGCCGCCAACATCGATATCAACTCCGTTGTCGAGAACGACCTCACACTGATAGCCGCTTCGCTCAGCATCGATCCGCTGGACACAGGCAACAACGAGAACGCTCTGAATCTTGCAGGGCTGCAGCAGGGCTTGGTCATGGAGGGCGGTAGCGCAAGCCTCGGCGATTCCTTGAACGCCACCGTCTCCAATATCGGCAATGTAGCCAACCGTCTGGAACTCGAAGCCCAGACCCAAGACTTGTTTGTGCGCGAAATGGACGCCCGCCGACAGCAGGTCTCCGGCGTGGACCTGAACGAGGAGGCCGCCAACCTTATCAGGTTTCAACGGGGGTTCGAGGCAGCCGCGCGCCTCATAACTGTCACCGACGCAATGCTCGAGGCCGTCATAAGGATGTGAGGTAGGAATGGGCTTTAGAGTTACGACCAGGATGCTGATAGATCAGTCCCTGGCAAACCTGCGAACGCAACAACAACAGCTCGCTCTGCTCCAGGAACGGTTATCCACCGGAAAGCAGATCAACCGGCCCTCTGATGACCCGGTCGGTACACGCCGGGCCATGGCCACGCGTACCAGCATCACCAACATCGATCAGTTTCTGAGTAACGTACGCGAAGCACAGTCGTTCTCCCGCATCTCGGAAGACGCTGTCCAAGGGGTGATTGACAACGTCAGGCGCGTGCGAGAGCTGACGTTGCAGGGAGCCAACGGGACGCTCGCCCAGGAGCAGCGCGACGGGCTCGCCTTGCAGATCAACCAGTTGCTCGAAGCCGTGATAGACCTAGCCAACACGCAATCGGGCCGCAGGTTCGTCTTTGCGGGAACCAGAACGCAGACCAAGCCGTTTGACCCGACAATCGTGGGCGGCGAGGTAACCGCCGTGACATATCAGGGCAACAGCGACACGTTCGACGTGGCTGTCTCCGAGGGATTGACGTTGACGGTCAACCAGACAGGCGACAGCGTTTTTCAGGATTTGCAGGACACGTTCCAAACGCTCATCGACATACGCAGTGACCTGCGCATCAGCGATATCGATAGCCTGTCAAACGTGCGTCTCGGCGAGCTTGACGATATCGAAACACAACTGCTCAACAGCCTTGGCGTGTATGGTGCAAATTCCAATCGGCTTTCGCTCGTCGAGGAACGGCTGAGGGACGACGGGCTGAACTTTCGGGATCTGCTTTCAGTGACCGAGGACGCGGACTTCGCCGAGACGATCATGGAATACAACGCGCAGGAAGTGGCGTTCCAAGCCGCGCTTCAGGCCGGCATGAGACTCATCGAACCCTCCCTGCTGGATTTCCTGCGCTAGGAACATGTGCGAAAAGCTGATGGCTGACGGGTGACTCGACAGTGAGACGACGAAGCCTCTTGTTTATCGAGATTGCGCGTTTCTTCGCTTCGTTTGTAGGGGAGGCTGACCGTTATAACCGTAGGAGTGCGGTCAGGCTAACGCTGGTGCGCACAGGGAACAGGATCGGCGGAACTCGTGCCGTCTGCCACTCCGGCGGTAGTGTTGTGTGCGCCTTGCTGTTGCAGTAGGGCGACTAACTGTGTATAATCGTTGGTGATAAGGTTCAGCGGATAGGAGTGTGCGTCTCGTGAAGGTTGAGACACTTCGGTTTGGCGTCGTCGAGCTTGCCGAAAAAGACGTAATAGAGTTCACGCAGCCGATATTGGGCTTCGCGGACTGTACCCGGTTCTTCAGGGTCGAGATCGCAGAGAAAGAATCGGTCTTCTGGCTCCAGTCGGTTGACAAACCCGAAGTCGCCTTCATTGTCATGAACCCCCTGCAGGTGCTCCCCGATTATGAAGTGCGAATTGTCGAAAGCGACGTTGCAGACTTGCATCTCGAGGATGAAAAAGAGGCCGAGGTGCTCACGTTGGTGGTTGTGCCGAAAGACACGGCTCAAGTGCGTACAAACCTGAAAGCGCCCATAGTCTTCAACCCAAGGCTGAAGCTCGCCAAGCAAGTCGTGCTCCACGAGAGCGATTACCCTATACGCTATTATCTGCACGGAGTCCCGCCGAAGGAAGAGGAGGTTCAGGAGCCAACGGATGCTGGTTCTCACGCGGAAAGAAAATGAAAGCATAATGATCGGCGACAACATCGAGGTCAAGATACTCGATGTTCGGGAGAACCAGGTTCGTGTTGGCGTGGATGCTCCGCGAGAGGTTACCGTTCACCGCAAAGAAATATATCTCGCCATAAAGAAAGAGAACATAGAGGCCGCTGCTGCTGCCCGCGACGCGAAAGACGTCGAAAAGATCATCGGCGGCACGTAATACCAACACCGTCCCTCCTGCCTTCGATCTTGCACCCTCAACCTCCTTCTCTGCTTGCTTTGTCGGTCAAGAAGGCGTTATAATCCTCACGAGATCGTCAGCGAGCATAACGAACGCTGACGCCGGAGAAGGACCGATCATCACGCAATGCGCCGAAGGGAGAATAGCTGACGCGAACAGCGCCATCGGTGTGATGGGGAGCCGGTCGGTGTGGGAGCGGGAATGATGACGAAGCCCGGGGTGATTCTCGCCGCTGGTGTGGCGGTTCTGATCGGGATCATCTTCTTCCGGCGGTTCACGTTCGCTCTGTTTGGCAGGACGCTCGAAATACTGGTCTACTGGTACATATTGCATTGCGTCATCTATGGACTGGCGTTGATCCTGAACTGGCTCATAAAGGCAACCTACTCGCCGTTGCTCCCGACAGGGGGCATGACGCGTCCCATTGCCATGAGCCTGTTTTCGCTGAAGAAAGACAGCTACTATCCCGAGGGCATTGCGTGGTTCGAACGCGTTTGCGTTGTGGTGATCGCGTACTTTACAATCAAGATGCGGAACAAGTACAAAACAAGTTCGGGCGGCTAGCTGAGCGGCTGTTCGGACGGGAAGGATGGAGGTCGTATGATACCGGAATTCTTGCGAGGCGTAATAGTGCCGTTGTTCACTCCGTGCAACGCTGACGGATCGATCGATCCGGTTGGTGTCAAGGAGTTCGTCCGCTACATAAATGATAGAGCCAGCATCTCGTCGATATTCGCTCGATCGGGTATGGGCCGGATGTATACCTTCAGCGTCGCCGATACCAAGCTGATGACCGATCTCGTCGTTGAGGCTGCCGGCGACACTCCGGTACTTCCGGGGACATCCGGCGAGTGGGATCGCGACAGGGACAACAAGCCCGACCCCGAACGATACACCGCGCAGACCATCGAACTGAGCCGGTATGCCGCACAGAAAGGGGCCGCCGCCGTGGTTATCGTTATGCCCGAAGCTCTCAAGAAACAACCGGGGAAGCCTGTCGGGGAGACGATAATCGAGTACTTTCAGAAGGTGGCACCCAACGTCGAGGTTCCGATAGTCATCTACAACCCGCCGGGGATCTCGGCCGAGTACGAGATTAGACCGGAGATCCTCGTCGAGCTCCAGAAGATGCCCAACATCGCCGGCATGAAATACTCGACCGCCGACCTGGACAAGCTCAAGGGCATCTCAGACGTCAAAAGCGACGAGTTCGCGTTCATCGCCGGCAACGAAACGGCGTTTCTGGACGCGCTCAAACTGGACGCGGTTGGGGTCATCGGCCAGGGGTGCGACATCAACCCCGAGATACTGAAGGCCGTCCACGACTATTACGTCCAGGGCAACCACGAGGAGGCCGCCAAGGCGCAGGATGCCGCCAACAAGTGTCTTGAGGCCTGCGAAGGTATAGACAGCGTGTTGTTTCTGCTCAGACACGCCGCCGAACAGGGATACAACGTCCAGCCCTATACTCGTAGGGGCCAAACCGGGTACGAGGATTCAGAGGAACAAGCTGCAACCATCTCGGACGCCGACTACCAGCGGTTAAAAAAGGCCATCGACAAACTTACCGGACCGTATCGAGCAGCTAGTTAGTAGAGTTTGCCTGCTTCCTCGCGTTCAGGCGTCAACTTGTGCGTCGCGACTTCTTGTTCCGCCGTGTCCGGTAAAGGCGCTCTGTGAACCCGCCCTCGGTTTCGAAGGACTTCGCCTGCGCTGCTACTTGGCGGTTCAACAGGGCAGTGGTGACTCCGATCAGGACGAGCGCTGCATTCGCCGAAATCTCGGCATAGCGCGATTTGATTGACGGGATGGACTCCATGGACCCTCCGCCCTGTCCATCTTGTCTATCTCGTCCATGAATCTCCTGCACCCACGCTGCCACCTCGTCCGCCGTGGCGCAACGTCGGGCGACCAGCGCTTTCCGCCGAGGGTCGCCGGGCTCCCACAACCTCAGCCTCCGCTGTCTCAAGAAGTCCTCGTAATCCAGCCGCAGTTCCTCGAGGCTCGCTTTCGCCACGTTGGTCAGTTTCAGCTCGATCTTCTTCGAAGTCCCGCTTGCCACGCTCCCCCTCGGCGATGTTCTGCACGCCCGATCGGGCCGCCTGCACCATCTGGTCGCGCGTCCGGCTGCGTTTATCCACGTAACGGTCACAAAATCGCACCGTCACGTCATAGACCATTTGCGCGATCTGGAAAGTCTTGAGATTACGGTATCCCCCGTGCTTCGGAATCAAAGGCTCACGTCCATCACACCGCCACCACCTAGAGTTTGCCTGCTTCCTCGCGCAAGACCGAGACGTGGTAGGCCGCGTCCGGGCACCCGTTGAAGCATTCCTCGATGAATTCCAGCAGGGCGAGAATCTTATCCACGCGGCGCGCGTCCGAAGCACGCGACAGCTCCCACTCGAGCGACGACAGGTCTTCGGCAACCGAGTCTTTGAGATCGATCTCGGCAAGGTCGGAGCTGGCGATGGCGTACAGGTTGTCCAGGGCCCGCTTGATACGCGCGTCTATGTCAGGACCACGTTCATCCGGCTCGCGAGCGGTTTCCGGAAACAACAAGTCCAGTTTCAACGGGTCCTCGACAACGTCTATCCCGTCGGGGGAGATGCGCACCCCGCCAAAGAGGGTCCCTTCGCCAAACCGGCGCATACACTCGACGTACCCCCGCTCCTCGAGATAACAGACGAGGGGCCCCAACTCGCCACGAGCAAGGCCCGTCGCATCCACAATGTCTCGCGGGGTCAGCACCGATTGGGGCGTTTTCTCGAACGCCTTGTAGAGTGCAAGAAGTATCGTTCGTCTTTTCTGTTTATTGTCTCTCGCGGGCACCATTTTCCTGCCTCGATCCCGGCTGCGCTGGACAAAGTGAATATCCAAGCACCATCCCCATTGTACCCAATGCGCCGAA
>CAZGCA010000070.1:0-31818 GCA_964524145.1 uncultured bacterium
TGACTCATAATCAGCGGGTCGTAGGTTCGAGTCCTACTGGGCCCACAACTTATTGGTAGTTAAGCATGTACAAGCCTGCTAGCACTGCTCCTCCAGCACCCTGAGCGCCAGAATCCGCAGAGTTGAACTTTCAACGCCCAACAAGGTACGGTAAGAAGCGTGCTTGTCTTGCGGGCAACCGTGTCTCGTATGTGCGCGTGTTGTGGATTATCCCTGCATCACAACTAACTGTTGCGTCATTCATTAGGCTTCTCCGACACAAGACCATCCGTTTCGTAAGTGCAGGGTAAGTGCCAAAATCTGCGCGAAATCGGGGCATTTCTGACGGGTTATGCATCACAACTATCCGGGTTAGGATAGGCCTCGGGCACACACCATAAGGCGCTCTGGGTGGAACTTAGAACGTTCGCGTTGTCGATCTAGGTCGCGATCCCTAATGCGGTGTTGATGACCAGTTGGACGTCGATGGCGTTGACGGTGCCATCACCGTTGATCTCGCAGTCGCAGCCTGTGTTAATGCTCAAGGCGTCGTTGATCGCACACTGCCCATCTGTTGAACTGGATTGACAAACGTAGGAGGCAAAGTAAGGGATCCGCACGCACGGCGCTCACTAATTGTCGTTGGCAGTCATCTGGAACAGGGTTCTCCGCGAAACTTGCAGAAGTTGCGCAACCAGTGACTCAGCTTTGCTGTGGCGGCGGTTCGATCTCGACTCCGCTCTTCTTGACAGCCAGACCAGGATTGAGCAGTTCCCGTAGATCTTTGTAAGCGCGGAATCGCACAACCTTTTTCCGCGGAACATTGACCTTCTCGCCAGTACGCGGATTGCGTGCGACGCGAGCTGCTCGTGTGCGCACACGTAGCACCCCAAGCCCTGGTAGAACAAACTCCTTGTTGGTGAGAAGCTGTTTCCGCGCCAGCTCCACGAGACCGTCGTAGAACCGGTTCACGTTAGCCTTTGATATCCCCGCAGACCTCATTATCCCCTCAATCATCTGGTCCCGCTTCATTCGTCCCACCTCCAACGCAACTTCGACCGCCCCAGTTCACAGAAATGATCTCTCCTGCCTCGACATTATAGTCTTGCTGCGGGATCCGAATCAACCAAGACCGTTGACGTTCTGCTGCCACGTAGACACCGAGTGAATAATCTTCCATACCTTGATCCAGTGCTCAAAGCTATGCTGGGACTCCAGGTAGTTGACATCCCAGAGAAGGTGGAGCAAACGCATGGCAGCAGGACTGACCGCCTACCGCATGCAATGGGATTCGAGACAGCGCCCTCATTTTGCGTAACGCTGGACAGACACCCCCGGGTTATGACACTGGTGTTACTCTGTCCAATCAACACACCGGAAATCACTGTTTAGATTCGACGTTCAGGCGCAGTTGGCTGACATCGGTGCCAGATATTCCCCTGGGCGATGGCGGCGTCAAGCGGAATGCAGGAACACACTGCGCGATGCGAGTTTGTGTGTGCACGCCTGCAATATTTGCACCCCAGTGGTGTCATAATACGCTAACGAAAGGCATCTTATGGCTCATCGCCGTGATTTGCGCTCTCTCGAGACCGGGGAGACCTTAGCGAGGCTGCTACCCACAACGCAGGAACGGCCGCTTTTTTACTTGACATTCCGGACCACTCATGGTAGACTATTATTGACATCGATGCCACCGCGTATTACAGAAGCGACCCGGGAGACGAGATGTCCACAATTTATGATGTTGCGAAGAAGGCCGGAGTCTCTCCGAGCACCGCGGCGCGGGTGCTGCGCAACAAAGGGTCGGCGAGCGCGAAGGCGCGTAAGGCTGTCCTGCGGGCTTCCAAACAGTTGGGGTATGTTCCAAACGCGACCGCGCGCAACCTCAGATTGCAGCGGAGCCGCACGATAGGAATGCTCTGCTGGGACATCAGCCATGCTGTTCCGGGCCTTATGATGCGGGGAGCGTTCGATGCCTGCCATCCGGAAGGATACCACTTCATGTTTGGGAACTCCTACGATATACCGGAAGAGGGTATAGCGTTGCTCGAGACGTTCCGCCAGAACAAGGTAGTGGGCGTCATTGTGATGGTCCCGATGCGAGAAGAGAGCGAGCTCAACTCGGCGCTGGTTGAAACTGCGTCCGCCGGTATCCCGATGGTGCTCCTGGAGCGGGCTCCCGACGGGCTCGACGCGGACGAGGTCGTCGTAAGCGACTGGGTCAAGGCCGGCAGGGATGCCGTCGAGCACCTGGTCTCCCTCGGGCACGAGAGGATCGCGATGATCGCTGGCACCGAAGGGATTTTAACCGGCGATGATCGCGTGGCGGGTTACCGGCAGGCGATGGCGGCTCACGGCCTCAGCGTGGGCGACGCTTATCTAGTCCGATGCGATTTCAGCGATTTCACGGAAGCGGGCGGCGAAAGAGCTATGCGCCGGCTGCTCGAGTTGCCGGTTCCGCCCACAGCGGTTTTTACCGCAACCGACATGATGGCGCTGGGCGCGGTCAAGGCGTGCCGGCAGCGTGGTGTGAGAGTGCCGGAAGACATCTCATTGGTAGGGACCGGCATCGACGACATGGCATATGCACGGCTTGTAAGACCGCGGCTGACACTCATGTCCATGCCCTATTACGAGGCAGGCCGCGCGGCCGGGGCCCGGTTGCTGGCCCGGATCCGTGGGAACAACGGGCCGCGGCAGACGATCATGCTTGAATCGAAGCTCGTCGTGAGGGAATCAACCGCAACACCGAGAAAGGAGGTGTTCAACGAAGCGAAAGAACCGGTCACGAACGGCGCAGGAGGAAACAGGTAGACGCAGGAACTTCATGTTGCATGCTTGGCGTGTAACGACACAGGAGGATTTGAACAATGTTGTGTAGCCGAACAAGCAGAGGGTTTACGCTGATCGAGCTTCTGGTGGTCATAGCGATCATCGGTATACTGGCAGCGATCCTGTTGCCGGCGCTCGCTCGAGCGAGAGAAGCAGCGCGGCGTGCAAGCTGTGCGAACAACCTCAAGCAGTGGGGTGTGGTCCTGAAGATGTATACCAACGAATGGAACGGTCGATTCCCGCCCGAGGCGTACGGTCCGCCGTGCAGGCCGGGAGTCGGAAGCACCGTGGCGAACTTGAGCATTGGCGGTGGTCCCAACATGTTTGCCCTGTACCCGGAGTATTGTACCGATCCTTCCATACTGCTGTGCCCGTCGAGTCCGGCAGGGACCGATCCGGCCAAAGTGTTCGTAGCGGCCAGAGCGGAGGATGGATATGACCCGGAGGCATTCTACCCCTGCGAGGTAATGAAGCACAAGTACCCTGATGGATGGATTGATCCACCGGCCCACTACGACTATTATGCCTGGACGATCGTCAGCGATGCCAACTACAGTGGATGGTTCGGCGCGTTTGGTGCCGCGACCCTCATGCAGCCGATGGAAGCCTTGATGCGGGTGGAGGATTCTGACCTCACTATCAATTCTACCGCCGTGGCCTTCATAGGAGCCTCCGGGGTCACAAATGCCTCGGAAAACATGGGAACCGGCTCACGCGGCACGGCGGTTTTCAACAGCTACGTTCCGCCAAGTCTGACCATTACAGGCTTCGTGCCCGCAGGCAATACGGTGTACCGGTTGCGCGAGGGTATCGAGCGGTTTATGATCACCGATATCAACAACCCCGCTGGTTCCGCCATGGCGCAGTCGGAGGTTCCCGTGATGAGGGACAAAGCGGAGACCGGGCAGGCAGGCAACAATCCAGCGCCGTCGAAACGGACTCGATTCAACCACATCCCGGGAGGCTGCAACGTTCTGTATATGGACGGTCACGTCGAATTCATCAAGTATCCGGGTAAGTTCCCGGTTAGCGAGGGAGCGTGCGTGTTCGGTAAGTAAGACGGCGCCCGCGTTTGTCGGCAGGTCCGGCAGAACGCTGATAGAGAGATGTATTAGTAGGAAGGTTGGAACAGGGGGTTAAGCAATCCTCTGTTCCAACCGGTTTCCCCAATACGGTAGAGTCCTCATCGTTCACGTGATACCATTATCCCAATGGTGCTTGCGTAGTGTGCATTGGTGTGCTAAACCGGGGCGCTGTGAGAGACGTCAGACAATCGAACAAGATGAGCAAAGCGAATGGGGTGGTCATATGCGGGCTGATCTTGTTGGTCGCTGCATTAACCCCGGCTGTTGGTGAAGCACAAGCCGCCGAGCGTGACGGGCCGGGCCGGAACACGATACCGGACAGGGTCGAACTTGTTCTATCGCAAGAGAGCCGCGGGGTGCAGGTGCTCGGCATCCCGTGGAACGACACACGGCACTCGTTTGCGAAGTCGAACCGTCGCGTTTTCAGCAGGTTCCTCGAGACCCACCCTCACATCAAGCCGGTTCCGACACAGGGCGCTCGACTGACCGGCCCGGAGAACGATTCGCACATATTGATGGCGATAGCTGCGGGAAACGCGCCATACGTCTTCTATTTGAATTCCCACCAGCTTCAGCGTTACGTCGAACAAAATCTCGTTATGCCGTTGGACGACTTTATCCAGGAGTCGAACTGGAAGCCGTACCGGAAACTGCCGCCCGCCTTGCCGGACGCTACGCGGTACGGCGGCAAGGTCTACGCGCTGCCGCACTCGTACACGACCTACGCGCTTGTCTACCGCAAAGACCTGTTCGAGAAGGCAGGCATCTCGGGACCGCCGGAAACCTGGGACGAGCTTTTCGAATACGCCAGGAAACTGTCGCAAAAGCGCGCCACTCTCACGAAAGGATGGCAGAAGGAGAAAGAGTTTGACGTTTGGGGGTTGCAGATCAGGGTCGGGCACTCGGCGGCGTTCTACTTCGCACCTTTCGTGTGGCAAGCCGGAGGAGACATGATTCGAGAGACACCGGACGGGTGGCGCGTTGGGTTCGATTCGCCGGGCGGCGTTGAAGCGTTGAAGTTCTACCAGCGATTGCGTTGGACGCCCTGGGAACGGGACGATGTGCGGTATAAAGGTGTCGTATACGTGTGCGATCAGACCCTACAACCCGAACAATCGCTGCGTCGCGGATTCGTGGCGATGGACATAGCCAATCCGCTCGATTACACCAAGTTTGAGGCGGCGGCGGGCCTCGGCATGCGTGAGATCGGCATAGCCCCGTTGCCGGCGGGTCCAGCGGGTTCAGCGGGTATCATGAAAGCCCGTTTTCTTGCCATCAACAGCCAGATAAAGGATGAGGCACAGCGGCGAGCCGCATGGGAGTTCATCGAGTTCATGTGCAGCGAGGAAGCCGCGCGGGTGCGTACCGAGACGTTTGTCCGTCTCGGACAACCGCACATCTTGCATCCTGATGACCTGAAGATGTTCGGGTACGAGGATTACTACGAGGATCTGGATCCCGAATGGCGGGCCATGTACGAAAAGGTCGAAAAGGTGGCCCGGCTCGAGCCGCACGTGCCCGGGTACGAAGTGATCAGCACGTCCGAGCTCCGTGCGCCCATCGAGAAGGTGCTCCTTGCCGGGCCAAACGTCGACCCGGAGGCCGAGCTGAAACGGTGCGCCGAACGGGCAAACTCAATCATTCTGGGTGAACAAGACCCCGCCAAACGCCGATTGTTCATTGTGATGGCGTGCACCGTATTGGTTGGAGGTATTGCCGGCAGCATATATGCCGTCAGGAAGTACATGGCGACGATTGTCAAGACTTCTTCGCCCGCACGGCCCGGCCGGTACACCTTTGCCAGGCACCGCACGACGATGGTTACCGGTTTGCTCCTGCTGTTACCTGCCGCGGCACTCATAATTGTGTGGTCGTACGTGCCGATGGTGAGAGGACTGAAGATAGCGTTTTTCGATTACCGTTTGTTCGGCGAGAGCGAGTTCGTCGGGTTGAAGAACTTCATCGACATCTTTTCGCAACCGTCTTTTTGGAGAGTGCTTCTCACAACGGTGAAATTCGTCGGCTTGAGCATAGGGCTGGGATTCCTGGTTCCGATCATGGTCGCCATTCTGCTCTCGGAGGTGCCGCGCGGCAAGTACGCGTTTCGCACCATCTATTACCTGCCCGCGGTGGTTTCCCCGGTGGTGATGCTGATGTTGTGGAAGTCCATGATCTTCCTGCCCGCCGATACAGGCTGGCTCAACCAGATTCTGCTCGGCACGGTGAACCCAGCCGGCGAGTTCCTGGGCAACGCCATCGGGTTGGGACGGCCGTTGTTCCAAATAGACTATCTGAAATGGTTTCTGGACCCGCGATTGGCGATGTTCTGCATAATCATTCCGGGGATATGGGCGCATGCCGGGCCCGGCAGCATAATCTACATTGCTGCACTGCGATCGATTCCAGACGCCCATTACCAGGCTGCGGAGGTCGATGGCGCGGGCTTCTTTCGCAAGCTGCGTTACGTTGCCATACCGTTCCTGTCTCCCCTTATCATGATCAACTTCATCGGTGCGTTCATCGGCGGGTTCCGCGCGGCGCAGAACATCCTGATAATGACGGAAGGCGGTCCCATGAACGCGACGCGCACGCTTGCGCTCGAGATATTCTATGACGCGTTCGTCTACATGAAATACGGTTACGCGACTGCGATGGGTTGGGTGATGGGAGCCATGCTCATAGGTTTTACGGTATGGAACATCCGGATTCTGAGCAAGGTCCAGTTTTCGCGTGCGGGCTAGGGCAAGAGTGAGATACGAGTATGCCTTTACTGTCACAAGTCGGTAGAAGGTCGTTAAGAGGGCGGCTTCTCGTCGGGTCGATCTACGCCGTCCTGCTGTTGGGCTCGGTGACGATGATATACCCGTTCCTGATGATGGTATCTTCCTCTCTCACGAGCCATATCGATTTCGCGGACTTTGTGCTCGTACCAGAGTACCTCGTGAGCGAGAACAGGCTCATGATGAAGTACTCGCTGTTGAAAGGAACCATCCAGTTTCAGAGAAAGCTCGAACGGTTTTTCGAACCCATTATGCAGAAGTTTAACGTGCCGCTGACCACGCCAACACCCGAGTTTCAGATCGACGAGATGCTCGCGAAAGAAGGTACAACTCGATGGATTCATGACTGGTATGAGTTTAAGGAATCGCTGCCGCTGCGGTGCACGATGCCTCTCTTCATTCAATGGACGCCTCTCTTCGGCGGCCCCGTTCTCGATAAGTACCACGCGTTCCTGCGCGACAGATACGACAATGATATCGACAAGCTCAACGTGGTGTACGGCGAGACGAACGAGTTTTTCGGTGAGGTGTCGCCGCCGTACCTGCGCGAAGAATACGTTGCCCGCGTGTGGATGCCGGAGGATACGGTGAAGATGCGCGAGTGGAACGGGTTCCGCGAAACGCTGTCGCCGGTGGAGACACAGGTTGTGTCCGGGGAGGAGATATACCATACCTTCCTGCAGGAAAAGAAATACCGGGATATCCACGCGCTCAACGAAAGCTATGGTACGAGCTACGGGGATTTCTGGCAGATTCGTCTGCCCGAAACACTGCCGGAGCACCCTATCGTTGCCGCCAATTGGGAGGAGTTTGTGCGGACAACATGGCCGTTGCGGTTCCTGAAGCTCGACAAAGGCGAGGCGGGATACCATGAGTTTCTCCGCGACAAGTACGGCACCATCGACCGATACAACGAGGCGTATGGTGCTGAGGCGATCTCGTTCGAGGAGATACCGTTTGCCTCGACGTACCCGTGGGTTCACGCAAGCGAGAACTCGCGGCCTGCGTATGATTGGGCTCGGTTTGTCCGGTTCGCCGCCCCGCCCGACGGGTTTCAGCTCGAAACGACTGAGGGAATGTATCGCGCGTTTCTCGAACGCAGGTTTGGCTCGATACAAGAGCTCAACGGCACGTATGAAACGAGCTACACGAAGTTTGCCGAAGTGACGCCTCCTTACCTTCAGACGACGGCGTACGAGGTGCGGGAAAACAAGTGGCATCTCCGCTGGGACTACGCCACGAGAAGCTATCGAATCGTGACAGAGTACATGTTGCTGCACGGTCGCGCGTTTCTCAATACGTTCATACTGGTACTCAGCCTCGTGCTGGTCCAGCTCACCGTCAACCCGCTTGCCGCGTTCGCTCTGTCAAAAATGAACTTACCGTTTGAGCGCCAGGCCTTGTTGTTTCTTGTGGGTACGATGGCGTTTCCTGCCGCGGTGGGAATGATCCCGAACTTTCTGTTGCTCAAAGAGCTGCACCTTCTCAACACGTACTGGGCTATCATTCTGCCCGCTGCCGCGAACGGGTACACGATCTTCATCCTGAAGAACTTTTTCGACGGGTTGCCCCAGGAGCTTTTCGAGTATTGCACGCTCGAGGGAGCCGGGCCGCTGCGGCAGTTCTGGCACGTCGCCGTGCCGCTCAACAAGCCGATATTTGCCGTGATCGCGCTGCACGCGTTCGGGCTCGCATACGGAACATTCATGTGGGCGTTCGTGGTTTGTCAGAAGGAGAGCATGTGGACGCTGATGGTGTGGTTGCATCAGTTTGGCGTCCGATGGGGAACCGGACCTCTCATGATGTCGGGACTCGTGCTTGCCGCCATTCCGACGTTGCTCGTGTTTATCTTCTGCCAGAGGATCATAATCCGGGGTATTCCACTGCCGACGTTCAAGTAGCACAGGAGATCTGAAGATGACGAGAGACTACTCATGGTTCAACGTTATGAAGGTGGCGCTGTGCTCTGTCGTTCTTAGCCTGTCATTCGCGATGCTGTCGCCGGCTCTATGTGCGGAACCGGCTCAGGCGCTGGAGAAACTCGAGTTCTGCAGCCAAACGTTCTCACGAGAAAACATCATGGTTCGGCTCATGACCATCCCGCTGCTTAACGACGAGGAGTTTAAGCGGTTCAAGGGGCTGTACTTCGAGAAGCTGGGCGAGGGGATGGATGCTATGGAAGTCGACGCCAAGATGGCCGAAGCGTTTGACGAATACAACCGACTTCAGGACAGAACGAAGCTTATGGAAAGGTTGGGACCGATCACAGAGGTCTTGAATTCGTATCAGCCGCCGCCCTACTCGAAGGAACAGTTTGTGTACGTGTCGATGGGTGCAAGCCTTTCGCAAGGTGGCGGAGCAAGTCCCCCGAGCAAAGGCTGGGTGTACATCGTAGCGGACCGATTGCGTAGCATCTACCCGGAGGCCCGTGTACGCAACCTGGCTGTGGGAGGCAAGACAACGCAACACGCCCGCGACGTCCAACTGCCTGAAGCGATAGAGTGTTATCCGGACCTTATAACCTTCACGGCGGGTTTGAACGATCTGCAATACGGCGTGCCTGCGGAGACGGTGCGGGAGAACACGGACGTTGTGCTGCGTGAACTGACGGAAAAGACAGATTCCAAAGTCGTGATAACGCTTATGCCCGATTTCTACAGTGCGCCTGCGTTCTCGCTGGGCATTCCGAAACTTGAGGAACGAAAAGCAGACATAACATCAGAACGCATAGACGCATTCAATGCAATCTTCAAGGAGCTTGGAGCGAAGTATAACGCGGAGCTGGCCGATATTGGCGAGATGTTTGACGGGTCCATGGAAGATGACGAAGTTGACAGACACTTCTCATTCGACGGAGTCCATCCTAACAACGCCGGCCACGCCAGGTTTGCAGATATGTTCTGGCCGACCATCGAACGTGTTCTCGGCATCACGCCTGACCGGTCAGTTGAAGGGGCCACATCACGGGGTGGGTCATCGATACGAAGCGTGTGGGACATCGACACCATTAAGAGCATGCCGCTGGACGTCGAGGTGGTCTCGGAGACGCGTTCGGAGGGTGACGGCAAGGAGTATCTCGAACGGGAGGTTCTCTACACGTCCCAGGTGACTGACGGCAAACCCGTTCGAGCGCTGGCGTACCTGACGATTCCGCTGGGAGCGAACAAGCCCCTGCCGGCCATGGTGAGCATAAGGGCGCTTTGGGGAGGGCCTTCGCACAAGAACAACTCGCTTCACTACGCCCGCGAGTACGGCGTGGTGTCGCTCGGCGTCCATCTACCCGAGGGTCAGAGCAGAGCCGTGTGGCCCGAGGGTTTCACTGAGATCACCGACCACGAGAAGGACTACGAGAAATCCTATTTCTACGTTCTTGCGAACGCAGCCATGCGAGGAGTGACCTACCTTCAGACACTTGCGGAGGTGAACCCGAATCGAATCGGCATCACGGGAGCGTCACGCGGGGGCATGGCGTCCATCATTGCCAACGGCGTGGACGAAAGGATTCGCATGGCTATCCCCATGATCGCCGCCGGTTTCTCCCCCGAAGGGTTGCAACACCTCAAATCGACGCTCCCGATGCCTTTGCTGGTGGCGAGCACGTTGCGGTTCAACCCGCTGGATTATGCACTCACCCAGCATGGCGCGACGTTCCTGGTCGTCGGAGCTCAGGACCCAGTATTCCCCTATGCGGAGGCGTCGGGCACCTTCCAGGCTTTTCCCGGCGAGAAACGTTTTGAGGCGGTGTTCGATTGGGGTCACGGCAGCTACGTCCCCGATTCAGCGGCGGAGACGGAGTTCGGCGAGAACGCCGAAAAGAAGATGTTGCGGGCGAGGCTGAATACCAAGGCATGGATCGATAGTTGGCTCTTCGATAAGGAACCCCTGCCGGCGAGTCCGGCTGTTGAGATGAAAGCCGAGGGCGGCCGATGTCTATTCACCGCGCGCATTGACCCGGGTTCGACCAGAACGTTGCTCGTTTTCAGCACGGACGGAGCGAAGACGTTCAAGAAGGTGCTGATGAAGGGGGAAGGCGGCCACCGTTCAGCAACCGTGAGAATTTCCGCCGAAGATCATAGGCGGATGACCTACTACGTCGAGGTCGAGTATGCCGACAGATGTTTTCTTTCGTCCCCGCCTGTCTTGGCTGAAGGGTTTGAAGAAAGGAACTGATTGATGAGGTTCACGTATGGGGTTGTCCTGGGGATAGGCCTCATGTCGCTTGTTGTGAGCCCAGAGTTCGCCGAGGAGACAGAGCAGGCGAGCGCGGCAGAGTCGGTGATGGTTCCGATGCGGGATGGCATCCGCCTTGAGACGCAGATATACCTTCCACCGGGCGATGGGGCCTGGCCGGGTATACTGGCCCGGGCAAACACCGTACTTGACAGCTACGCGGCGCTGGCACGCATAGCAACAGGGAAAGGGTACGCCTTCGTCGGGCAGAGCACGCGCGGAATAGCCGGTTCGGAGGGAGTGAACCGTTTGTTCCTAGACGACGGGTGGGGCGAACACCAGGACGGCTACGACACCGTCGAGTGGGTTGCCGCCCAACCATGGAGCAACGGCAAGGTTGGTACCGCGGGACACTCCGGGCGCGGTATTATTCAGTATATGATGGCCGGCAGCGTGCCGCCGCATCTCGTCTGCCAGTGGGTGAAGCAGGCGCCATGCAATTTGTACGAACACATGGTCTACCATGGCGGCGTGTACCGCAAGGCAATGCTCGACCAGTTCGTGGCATTCATGGGGCCTGCCGTGGTACAGGCCTATCAATTGCATCCCAGCTACGACCTGTTCTGGGACCGGATGAACATCCGGAAGCGACACCCGCTGATCACCACGCCCACCGTCCACATAGGCGGATGGTTCGATGTGTTCGCGCAGGGTACGCTGGACGCGTTCTCCGGCCTCCACTACCACGGCGGGGAGGGTGCGCGCGGCAACCAGAAGCTGCTGATGGGCCCATGGCTGCACGGGCCGTTCGTGAACCGAGCAGGCGACTTGTCTTTTCCCGAGAATGCACTCTATTCGAACGAGGAGTACTTCGCGGACTACCTGAGCTGGTTCGATTATTGGCTGAAGGGTGCACATTCGGATTACATGAATCAACCGCCGGTGAGATACTACACGATGGGCGACGTGGACGATGCGGACGCTCCGGGCAACGAGTGGCGCACGTCGGATGACTGGCCTCCCGGAAACTGTGAGAAGACCAGTTACTATCTTCACGACGACGGGACTCTTCGACAGGCGGTCTTGGAGGAGACGACGAGTTCGCTGTCTTACGATTACGATCCGGATAATCCCGTTCCTTCGGTTGCTCCCGACCACGAGGTAATGCCTCTCCATTATCGCGCGCCGTTGGATCAGCGGTTCATCGAGGACCGTCGGGACGTGCTCGTTTTCAGCACGCCGCCGCTCGATGAGCCCGTCGAGGTTACCGGACGAGTCACGTGCCGTTTGTGGGCGTCTTCGTCCGCTCGAGATACGGATTGGGTGGTGAAACTCACAGACGTGTATCCTGACGGCCGGTCCATTCTCATTCTGGACGGCGCGCTCCGCGCCCGGCATCGCGTCTCGATGGCGAGAGAAGATTTCCTCGAGCCGGGCACGGTCTGCGAATTCAATGTCGACCTGTGGAGCACATCTATTGTCTTCAACAAAGGCCATCGGATACGTGTTCTCGTGACGAGCAGCAACGATCCGCGATTCGATCCCAACCCAAATACAGGTCACGCGTTCCGGGCCGATGAAGAACGGGTTGTCGCCCACAACACACTATACATGGATTCAAAACACCCATCGTGCATCGTGCTGCCCATTCCGACAGGGAGAAACGCCAATGACGAAGAGAACTGAGCCCCTTCTCTTCAACGATGGCGACATCAGGGCGTTGCAGGAAAGTGTCCGACGGATTTCCCAGGTGAGAAGGGCGTTCGGACATATCCGTCGCCTTGCCGACGAGACGATAGACGAACAGTTTGTCGTGCCTCAATCGAAGCGGAACGCCCCGCCCGATGCCAAGATCCGCGGCTTCGACGAACACCGGGTGTTCGTGCTCCGGCAACAGGAGTCTCTCAACCAAACGATTGTCGGACTAAACACCGCTCTGGTCCGTGCTGCCTGTTACGCGGTGACGGGCAACGCGAAGTACGGACGCCGCGCGATTGATATCCTTATCGAGTTCGCCCGGTGTGGTGTGTTTCTTGAAGAACGGAAGAACATGGGGACGGCCCTCGGCAACAGTGTATTCGGGATCAACTACCTGATGTCGGTCGATCTGCTGCGGGGTGCGTTCTCTCCCGACGAGCAAAACGAGGTCGACAGTTTCCTGGAGCGGCTTGGGAACGAGATCGTGTATGACAGCGAGAGGTTTCTGCCGAACTTCGCGTCAACAAACGTGTACAGCAACCATATGGCGTTCCATCACGGAACCGTCGGCGTGATTGGTGCGTACTTGGGCAATCGCCGGTTCATCCGTTGGGCGCTCGAAGGCAAGGCGGGTTTCTTCGACCTGGTTGATCGAGGAATTCTCGACCGCGGCTTGTGGCAGGAGGGGACAACAGGCTACCATTTTGTGGCTCTGGCAGCGTTGACTTATCTCGCCGCCGCCTTTCGCAACAGAAAGATGAAGCCGGACCTTTTCACAGCAGAGAGTCGGCGTGGGAACACCCTCGCGATGCTCTTCAATGGACCCGTACGGCTTGCGTTTCCAGATCTGTCCGTGCCGTCGATTGGCGACACTTACGGATACATATACAGCCTCAAGGGGCACGGGGCTGTCATTGACGCGTGGCGCTTCCTGAGAAAGCCTGTTTACGGGTGGGTCCTCTCGCAATCGAGGCTGGACAACGTCCACCCGAAGATCGGTTCGAAAGGTGAGGTTAGCGCGCTTCTCTGTGCACTTCTGTGGAGTCGGGAGCGAGTGTCCGGAAGATCTCCGTCCGCCAGATCAGAACTCTTTGAAGCGCACGGGTACGCGGTTCTCAGACAAATCGAGTCAAGAGAGTACTGGGGATCCGACTCGCTGGTTGCCGTCATGAATTTCGACAGGAGCCGACAACACAGCCATGCCGACAAGCTCGGGATTATTCTGTTCGGAAAGGGAAAGCTGCTTGTCCCGGACGTCGGTGCCAAGTCGACCGAGAAAGGACTGAACTTCCTGTCGCTCGTGCGAAAAGACTGGAACGTTCGCACCGCCGCACACAACACCGTCGTCGTGGACGAGCAGGACCAACAGTCGATTAAGAAGCAGCTCAAGCTTGTGTTGTACGAGAAGAACAGGCAATTCGGCATCGTCTCGGCGGCAGACTTCGGCACCCTCTATCCCGGCGTCACACAGAGACGCACTCTATTGATGACCGACGGTTACTTCCTGGACGTGTTCTCGGTGGCGAGCAACGAGACACACGTGTACGACTATGTTCTCCGCTCTTTCGACGAGAGCGGACAGACACGGACCGCCGATGACGTTGAACCTCTTGAGTTCGGCGCCGCCGACGGGCCTTACTCGATGATGGGCAACGTCCGCGCCATGGAAACCGACAAACGATGGAGCTGCCATTGGAAACAGGGCAACGTCCGGTTCTGGCTGTCCATGTTGGGCGAGTCGAATACGCACGTCATCTTTGCCGAAGGCCCGCGCGACGACCGATACACGCCGCCGAACATCCCGATGGTGTTGGTGCGGCGGGTCGCTAAACAGACACACTTCGTCTCGCTTCTCGTGCCGAGCCGCAGCAAGACGATGAACCACGCCTTGGAAGACGTCAAGTCCGCCAAAGGTCTGCTGACTCTGCGAATTGTAGGTCCGGAATATGAGGACCATCTTGTGCTGAGTCTTTCCTTTCGGCCACGTGCGAGACAACTCACGATAGAACATCAGAACAAGAAGCACGCTCGCGACGGCATCTACCTATACAAACGGTTCAAGCAACGATAGACCCAGAAGGAGACATTGACTATGACTTTGGCACCACTCGCGCCAGACATCACGAGACTCACAACTGCCAGGACGAAACGCGCGTCGAGCTGGGACCGCTCCGGCAGGAACATCGATTGGATCAGCGTCGGCCCCGGAGAAACGCGCGTCCTCGCGGACGTGGACGGTCCCGGCCGCATCACCCATTTCTACTTCACAATGATCAACCCGGACATCCTCGACTTTCGCGAAACGGTGCTCCGCATGTTCTGGGACGGTGAGCAGATGCCCAGCGTCGAGGTGCCTCTGGGCGACTTCTTCTGTGTCGGCAACTGCATGGTTCGCCGTTTTACCTCGCTGATGATGACTGTAAACCTCGGCGCCGGCATCAACCGGAACAGCGGGTTCAATTGTTACTTCCCCATGCCGTTTGCTGATGGTGCTCGCATCGAACTGGAAAACCAGAGCCGCCGCCCGCTCGGCGGATCGCACGGTGCGTTCTGGTACCATATTGAGTACGAAGAGCACGACTCGCCGCCCGGCGAAGAAGTAGGCCGGTTTCACGCCCAGTGGCGCAGGGAGAACCTCACGACGTCGGCAGATCCCGACAAAACCAACATGACCCTTTGGGAAGGTGTCAACCTCGACGGGTCGGATAACTATGTCCTTCTCGAAGCCGAGGGATGGGGACAGTTGGCAGGCATTCTTCTCAACGTGGACAATGTCGCCGGCGGATGGTACGGTGAGGGTGACGACATGATATTCGTGGACGGGGAGAAGTGGCCGCCATCCCTGCACGGAACCGGTACCGAGGAGGTGTTCGGGGGCGGCGCCTGTCCGGACGCAGAGTACGCGGGACCCTACACCGGGTTCCATCTCGTCGAGAACCGCGACGGGAAGAAGTTCTTGGGTAAGAACTCCATGTACCGGTGGTACATCCACGACCCTGTGCGATTCCGGAAATCGGTCAAGGTCACCATCGAGCACGGACACGCCAACAACTTCGAAAACGACTATTCGAGCGTCGCGTACTGGTACCAGCGCGAGCCGCACGCGGCGTTTCCTGCGCTGCCTCCGGCCGCTGAGCGCGTACCGTTGTTTCCGCAGGAGTTCCATGAAGCGCACAGAAAGGCCGAGGCGTTGATGATAGCGCTCCATGAGTTGAGGGGTGACCCGGACAAACGAGCGCTTGTACCTGACGACGAGTACCAGCGCGTCAGGCAGCTTTTGAACCAGGCCAACGAGGCGTTTGGCGCCCGGGACTACCCAACCGCTGACGGCTACCTTGTTGAAGCTTTCGACGTTCTCGGCAAGTATGTACCTGCGGGAAGTTAGGGACGTTTTCTTGAGGCACGAACGTTGAAACAACCGCAGACAATCTGGAACGTGGTAACGTGTCTGGTCTTGCTGATCGTTGGAGCGCAGGCTGGTGCAACTGTCACCTTGCAGACAATTACCCCGGGGCACAGAACATTCGTCGTGAATGGTATGCCGCACGCGAAATCGAGTTTTGCCGACGGCAGGCTCGTCAACGGCAAGCCGATGACGCTGCTTGTGCTCGAGAGCTATGTTCAGGGGAATGCCGGGAGAGCGCTGCTCGGCCGCTGGCCGGATGAACCGTTTGACAACTACGTTGACCACTGCAAAACATTCGGTTTCAACACGCTGCAGTTTTACATTTCCTGGGATGCATTCGAGCAGACGAAGGACTGCTGGGATTTCACTGAACTTGCCAGGATGATCGATCTCGCCGCCGCCAACGACATGCGTCTTGAAGTAAAGGTAAATACCATATCGAAGAGTAGATCGTTTGCGCCCGAATATGTCCAGGAGGATACCAGCACTTATGCGCGGGTCCGTCTTGCGGACGGCACGGAAACGTACGCACAATGTTTTAACGATCCTGACTTTCAGCGGCGCAGCAAGATTATCTACGAGCAGATGGCGGCTTTCATACGCCATTATGACGTCCACGGCGTTGTCGCCATATTCCCCAACAACGGCGAGCCGGCCATACAACCCCTGCGGGAGGATACAATCAGCAATAACCATTGCCACTGTCCCATTTGCGGCGACGGTGATGGACCCGGGCTGTATTACGATTGGCGGACCGCACGCGGCAAACCCGATACGCCTGAGACGGGTCAGGAATTCTCGTGTTACGTCATGAGAGAGGCCCTTGAAGGTTACGCCCGCATCATCAAAGATGCCATCCCTACGCTTACGGCCTCCGTGCCCATTCTGGGTCGGGACGGTGTCGGCTCGCCGGGCAAGGATCCGGCGGCATTCTTTGGTCGGCCGGACTCGTGCATTGACGTTTTGAGCACAAACCTCTACTGGGGCAGGAAAGACCCCGTCGCACAAAGGCAAGCGCCGCCCTTTTACCATTATCTCAATATCCTGGGAAACACTTGCTACGTCTCGGAATCGAGCGCGTTTAATGCCACGTGGCGGACCATCTTCGGCACGCACGACGGCAAGCCGAATGGAGAATTCTGGGGCGGGTCGCTCGGCCGGGCGTATAACATTGCCGGAGTAACGGTCTGGCAGCTTTATGGGCGAGGCCAACCCAAACCGCTGTGGCCGCTCCAGGGCAGTCTGATCGATTACTGGGGTGAGATGGAATGGACTGAGGAGGCATACCGCCACATGAACTCGCTGAGGGCGGTTAAGGCCGCAGGATCTTGGCTGCCTGAGCTGCAGGGGACAGCGGACATGGTGACGTTCGTGCCGGACTACGATCCGCCGGACGAGATCGAGCCGGTCACGATATCGGACGGTGCGGGGACGGCGGTTGTTGGCGATGTTACCATTAGACTGAGCAACGTTATAGACGACAACCGAGGGTTCCTTTTGCGCATTGGGCCGAGCGATTTCTTGTTCGTTGGGGTCGGATACTCTGCGGGACTGCGAGTTGATACGCGGCCATGGGGACGCATGGCGGTCGAGCGCGGTTCGTTCAACTACTTCGACTGGACGAAGAGCGCCGATCCTTTGCCTGACACCGTTGTGATTGAACCGCACACAGGGTACGTGACGTTGAAGATGTCGGACGAAAACCTGACCGAGAAGACCTTGGAGAACTACCAGTACATTTTGCGCGTATACGACAGCTCGAACGTGCAGGATGCCGATGCTGTTGCGGGCGAAGGGAAGGTGGAACTCAGTTGGACGAACCCCGAGGGGATACAGTCCGTGCTGGTGAAGCGGAAAGCGGGATCATTCCCGACCAGCCCGACAGACGGGGATACCGTTTTCGAAGGGACGGGAACAGCTTTTGTGGACACCAATGTCAAGAACGGGACGAGCTACTATTACTCGATATTCGCCCGAGATGCATCGGGCTACAGCAAGGCTGTCAGCACGGCTCAGTGCGCAGCCACGCCTGCGGATATGGCGCCGTCCTATGTGACAGGTTTTCGGGCGACAGATAGCGGTGACGGCCACACCGTGCTTACCTGGACAAATCCTTCCGATAACGGGTATCTCTTGACAAAGGTTGTTCGGAACAAGTCAACAGACCCGCAAGTGCCTCCGTTCGCGATAGACTATACGGCGTTCCCGAACGATCCCGCCTATGGCGAGGTCGTTTACTCGGGGACCGGGGCGAGGTGTGTTGACAGCGATCTTGAGAACGGCACATATCACTACTACACCGCGTTCGCAATCGACGAAACGAGCAACTATTCAGCGCCAGTCAAACCAGCTCAAGACGTTGCGAAGGTGGGTGTGCTCACCGAATTGCTCGCTCCGGCCGCCGTGACCGTGACTTCGGGGGACATCCGCTTCGGAGATCGCGCCTCGCTCGCACATGACGACGGCAAACGGCTGGTGATCGAGTCCGAATCCACAAATGAAGGGTGTGTTCTTGACGTCACTGTAACAGTGCGTATTCCTGACTCGATAGACGTCAAGAAGATCGTCAAGTTGGTCCCGAAGTTCCACGGACAAAACACGTGGAACGCGGCGAAAGGGGCGTGCGCCCTCAACATCAGGAACCAAAAGACCGGTGAAATGGTGTGTCTGTTCGAAGGAGCGTTCTGCGACGGGCAGGATATCGACCGTGTGCTGCCGCTTTACGACAGCCTTGGTGACTATATCAATGGGAGCACTCGCGAGATGCAACTCAACATCTATCAGAACGCGCCCGCCCCGGAGAATCCAATGACACGCATAGACTTGTGGGGCGTCGAAGCGGAGTACCTCAAGTAATCTATGAGCGTTACGGCAAGGAAGACTTCACGTTGAAAGAGGTGATAATTCACGGGCGTCGCATTCTACGAAAGAAGCTCTGCCTACCAGCGGGCGCGGTGTTGTGTGCGTTCTGTGCTGGGTTGTGGTTGGAGGCGAGTGCGGCGACGAAGGCTGGTCCGGGTGATGTGCCTCCCGGGTTGCTCTTTCAGGACGACCTTTCGTCGTACACGGTAGGGAGCTTTCCGGATGGAAACTGGCGCACGGACGGTAAGAATAGGCATCTTGTGCATGTTGTGGGTATTTCCTGCCCCATCGGACTACAGATCAGTGCCGAAACGTCTCCAGTGTTTCTGGAGCCCAAAGTTGATGCGCGAGGTTCTTTCGTGCTCGAATGGCGCGCGAGCGAGACTCACGGACGGTCCCTGTGCGTTGCGGTGAAAGACCCGCAGGCCGGCAGCGCCTGGGGAGTTGCGGTGGATCCTCTGGGCGTGGAGTATTTCGTACTCGGAGGCGATGCAAACCCGTTTGAGAGCCGGTCTGTACGCATGAGAGCATCGACACCCGCGCGCAGCGTCTATACCGAGCATGACTACCTCCTGTCCGTTCGGGAGGACGGTTGTGATTTCTTCTGTGACGGTCAGTCGCTGCTTGCCTGGCAAGTCGATGGGGTTAACGGCGGTATACCCCAGATTGTTGCTCTTCCCGGCACACGTCCACTGGTGAAACGGGTGCGCATCTGGGAGAGTTCCGTCTTGTGGCCACGGCTAAGAGAGCACCGAGCCAACACCGGATCGCAGCGCGTCGCCGCGAAAACGGAGCTGGAATCTCCTCTCCGGCCCTCTAAAACCGGCGAACTCGAACCAGTCGAAGAGCCACGACCCTTCGGTACCGTCTTTCCGAGATCGCCCCTTCCCGCGGCGACGTTGCACGTGGTGCGTGCCGACGAGATCATGAGGCGGCACGGTGCGGGACTGTTGCTCACGCTCACTTCGCTTCAGGGACTGGTGAACCGATCGCAGCCGCGTATATACATTCAACGAGACGCCAACGATCCCTGGGCTGAGTGGTTGAAGATACGTGGTGACGTTAAACAGTTGATCGAAGTGCTTGACCCCGTGCAGTTGTTCCAGAAGTTTCGGGAACACGCCGACGGAGCGGTCGTCATCGACCCGCGCGTCAACGCAACGATCAATGTTGCGACCGCCATAGCCTCGGTCGAGAACTTGGTGGTGGTTCACCCGGACTTTGCATCGCAGGTGCTATGGGATATCCGCCACGACTTGCGCGGACGGTGGTCGTGCAACGCGGACGCGTACCGGTGGGCGTACCGAACGTACTGGGACGAAATGAACCACCACATTCTCGCATGTTGTTATCCTCTGCAAATGTATGCGCCTCGCGATTACATAGTGGCCTTCAAGATATTCCCGTTCTATGTTTCCGGTCGTTCAGGGGGCAAACTTCCGGAAGCGAATCCTCGGAACGAGCTTGAGTTTGCCGAAGACCTGCTATCACGCACACCTGTCAACATTCCAATTATAGGATGGGAATCGCAAAGCACTGGAATAGGAGAGATTGACGCTGTCCGGCTGTTCAGCTGGTACGGCAAGTTCCTGGTAGCGTGTAACCATTCGCTGAACTTCAGCTTGCACTCGGGAACCAGGCAGGGCACGTACAGGCAGCCACCGTTGAAAGATGCCCGACAGATCGATCCGTCCAAGGTGTATGTCTGTTTCACCATGTCTGACGGCGATAACATGAACACATGGCACGATTTCTTTCGAGACTACTTCAATGACCCGGCTCGTGGAACGGTGCCTATCGGTTGGACGTTGGGTGCGGGAGCGTACGATATCATTCCGGACAAAATGGATTGGTATTACAGCATGCTATCGGACACGGGTTCATTCATTACCGCGTTTGGGGTGGGATATATGTATCCCGACCAATATGGGCGAGCTTTTCGTGAATGGGAGCCAATCTACCGGCAATTCATCCAGATGTCGGGAGAGTACATGCAGCATATGGGTCAAGATATGCTCTGGATCATCTTCGACCCCGCCAACGACGACGAGCCGGGACAGCTCAACAGGATCAACGCGCTTATCGAAGCGTATGCGGTTCAGCTTCCCTGGCTGAGGGCGATTCTGCCCGGCTACGGGCACAAACCCTACGGTTACGATTATGAAACGTCGAAGTTCGTCACCAAAGCAGGTGTGCCCGTGTTCCACGCGATTGCACCCTCGAGAGCTTGGCAATCTGACCCGCAGACAATCGTCAGCGAGCTGAGGCAAAGGATTGGCAACACACGTCCCGCGTTCGCCAACGTTTTCTGCTTCAACTGGCGCATTTCACCGACGATGATCGAGAGTATTTTGGAGAAGCTCGGCGACGAGTTCGTCGCGGTTCGGCCCGATAAACTGGCGGCACTATACATGTCTTGGCTCGAATCCAGAAAGGAGAGACAATGACAAGATCGAATATGGCATGTGCGGCGATCTTTCTGTGCGTACTGCTCGGACAGACGATATGGCTGACTGACGCTACGGCAGCAGAGGATGCCGACGCGAAGTTGGCGCGGAAGCCCGCGCAGTCTATACCGACAGCTAGGGATGGGTTCGTTCTGAAGAAGGAGTATATCACTGAGCGGAAGATACCGACGTACGTGCTCTATGCCGACGAGTTCGCTACGAAGAAGAAACCAGTCGTCATCTGCATTCACGGCGGCGGGACATTTCACCCACCGACGGAATGGCCGACGTCGAAGAAGGATATGTGGCTTCAGCCCAATCTTGACGATGGTGTGTACCGGCTTGCAGGCAACGGCTTCTTGGTGATGATGATCGACGGGTGGTGGGGAGGGGAACGCTACAAGCCGGAGTATGCGAAACTTGTCGAGGAGAATCTGTTCGCGGCCAACTTCCGCGGGTGGCGGGAGACCGCGGAGGACATTTCACGGATAATCGACTGCCTGGAAGCGCGGGCGGATGCCGATGAGAGCCGGGTCGGGGTGATGGGCGGCTCGGGAGGCGGGATCACGGGGTTGATGGCAGCCTGCACGGAACCGCGGCTCAAGGCCGTTGTGGCGTGGATGGCCACATGCAACCTCGCCCAGGTCTGGGATGTACTCACTCCGGGCAAACCGGTCGCGGAGATGATCGAGGCCGTTCCCGGTCTCAGGGAAAGGATCGAAAGGTTTGACGCAGCCTACGCGTACAATAACATTCCACCGATAGCGCTCGCGATCATCAACAACAAGACCGATCCGGTTATTCCGTACAAGAGAGCGCAGGAACTGTACGAGAAGATTAAACCTCTGTACGCTCGGTATCCCGAACGGTTGAAGTTCGAGCTGCTCGAGTTGCCCGAACCCAAGCACGGCCTGCCGCCGGAAGGGTTCGTCCATGGGTACGAATGGCTTGAGAGGTTCCTGCTTGAGAAGATACCAGCGACGGGAGTAACGGTGCCGTGAAAGGAAAAGACGGATGACACACATCATGGGCTCGAAGATTCGCCGTCGTGTTTCCGGCATGGTATTGGCGATTATTCTCCTGTGCGGAATCGCGCAGGCAGCGGATTTCACGAAACCGTACGATCCGGACGCCTTTCACCAATACCTCGATAGAGTACGCACACACTTCTCGGCAGTCGAGATCGAGGAACGGACTATCGGAGACGGGCGCATCCCCGTCTGCATCACGTACGAGCGCGCCATTTACGATCTGAAGAAGCCGGCGCTGATATGGCTCACCGGTTGGGGAGGCGGTCGCGGCGCAATAGGCGACATCGTGACGTTCGCGCGTGAAGGCTACCTTGTCGTCACGGTTGACCCACCGGGCGTCGGCGCGCGGTGGGACCCCGAGTTTCGCGACCTTGTTGACGCGAACCAGCCCAAGGCGTTCTTCACGGCCATGCGCACAACCGCCAGGGACGTTTCGGAGGTCGTCGACTACCTGCTCACGCGCGACGATGTCATCCCGGACAAGATAGGTCTCGGCGGCGGCTCGTTTGGCGGATTTACGACGATAGTCGCGGCCACGATGGAGAAGCGCATCGCGGCGTTCGTCCCAGTTGTGGGAAGCTGCAACGTGATCGATTTCTTCGAACGAAGTGTTGTCTTTACTTCCAAGGTTCCTATCGATGTCTCGATGGAAGCGGAGATCAAGGAGATCGACGCATTCTATCATCCCGAACGGCTGTACCCGAGCGCGATACGTTTCGTACAGAACACAACCGACCTGGTAGTACCGCCCGACAACTCGAAGAGACTGTATGAGAAAGCGCTGCCGTTCTACAAAGGGAAGGCCGATCTGTTGAGCTACGAGGAGTTCGCAGACGAGGAGAGTCGCGTTGATCCGGGCGTTGCCCCGACGCCGGTGCAGATCGCCGCCTCGCACAAAGTCACCCACGAGATGTGGGTAAGTATCCTCGAGTGGCTCGCAAAGCATCTCAAAGGCGAAGACAAGCTGGCCACGCTGATCCCCATGGGCCGCAAACAGCCCTTCCTTTACGATGAGCCGGAGATTGGGAACATCGGCTGGATAAGAGCAACCTACGCTCAGTTTCTCAAAGACCACCCGGAGATTCTTGTTAAGGAGGTGTTCGTCGACAACCAGATTCCGATCCTGCTCATTCAGGACCGGAAGTTCGAAGGTATCAGAAAAGCCACAATTATCTCGCTTCACGGCTGGGGCGGCAACAAGATGCGCACTGCCTGGGGTACGAAAACCTTCACCGACCGCGGCTATCTCGTTGTTGCAGTCGACGCGTACGGAAAGGGAAATCGTTGGACACCCGCTTTCGCGAGGCTCCTCGAGGAAGGTTCGCATAAGGCGTTGTTCCGCGCCGTTTTCCAGACGGCAAAGGACATGCCCAAGGTGGTGGACTACCTACTCGAGCATGACGACGTCGATCCGGACCGTATCGGTTTGGTTGGCGGATCGATGGGTGGCGCAGAAACCATCTTCACCGCCGCCACCGAGAAGCGGATTAAGGCATACGTTGCGGTTGCCGCGCCGTTCAACTTCTCACGGCGGATTGAAGAGTGGCGGTCGATGGAAGGAACCAGCGGCTCCGGCACCAACGAAGCCTTCCTCAAGGAGATCCAGAAAGCTGAAGCACTGGCTGCACCCGAGAAGTTCTACCCGACGGCGCTTTTGTTTGTCCATAACAAGAATGACGCGGTCGTGCCGCCCGATGGTGCTCACAGTCTTTACGAGCGTATCGCCCCCTTCTACAAGGACCACCCTGAACGACTGCAGTGGAAAGCGATTGACCACACGGCGCTGCCTACCGACAGGGAACCGACCGACCGGGACCGCTGGGCCACCCACACGGAAGGCGGTGATGAAGGCAAAACGGCCATATTCGAATGGTTTGAGAGGTATGTCAGAGGGACGGCAGCAACCGAGATTCCGTAAAGAAGCAGTTGTGGAAGCGTTGACTGTCTGATGAGGAGTCTGTGTTTGATAAACAGTAATCGTGAACCACGCGACCCTGGCAGCGCGGGAGGGTTCCCGACGAGCCGCAGGCATTTCCTAATGATGGGCGGTGGGCTGGCTTCAGCCAGTATCGCGTCCGCGGTCGGTCGTGGCTATGGTGTCTCGCGGGAGAAGGTTTTGCCAAATATAGTGCTAATTTTCCTTGACGACCAGGGGTGGAACGATGCGGGCTGCTACGGCAATTCTGTCGTCAAGACGCCGCACACGGACCGCCTCGCCAACGAAGGAGTGCGCTTCACACGAGCGTTTGTGACCACACCGAGCTGCAGCGCCAGCCGGTCGAGCCTGCTCACGGGCCGCTATCCGCACACCAACGGCGTGATCTCGCTTATTCAATGGCACTTGCCGGTGTTGAAGCAGCGTTTTCCGGGATGGAACGAAAACTGGGAGAAGCGAACACACCGGCACAGTCTGAAGCACACGGAGACTATCCTTCCCCAGCAACTTAAGGAACTGGGATATGCGACGGCGATCCGCGGCAAGTGGCATGTGTCGGTCGAGCCACCGACTGAATGGGGGTTTGACGAGGTCAACCCGAACTCGGAGGAGTTTTTCGCGACAAACAGGAACAGGCCGTTCTTCTTCTATTACGCTCCCGAACATACTCACCGGAAGTTCCGTACCAGCCCGGACTTCAAATACGACCCGGACGAGGTGCCTCTGCCTCCCTACTTCAACGACGATCCGGAGTTGCGGAAAGATATCGCCTCGTATTATAGCGCTATCAGCAACCAGGACCGTGAGATAGGCAGGGTTCTGAACGCGCTCGACGAGAACGGTCTAGCCGAGAATACTATTGTCGTCTTGTCGAGCGACAACGGTCCGCCTTACGCTAAAGCCAAGATGACGCTGTACGATTGGGGAGTCCACGCGCCTCTGATCCTCAGATATCCTGCGCGGCTGCCTGCCGGAACCGTCGTGAACGCGCTGGCTTCGACGGTGGACGTTTACCCAACCCTGCTCGAACTCATCGGTGAACCCGTGCCCGAGAGACTTCAAGGGGTCAGCCTCGTAGACGTGATTGAGAACCCGGAAGCAGGGGGTCGGCAGGAGGTCTTTTGCGAGACAAACTACCATGTGTACCACAATCCGGCGCGATGCGTTATAACCGACCGGTGGCACTACATCAGAAACTTCACGCCTGAGGTGCCTCTCTACATTCCTGACGAGTTCCCTGCAGTGCTAAAGGAGTTTATGTCAAAGGACATTGTTGGGCTGGAACATCTGAAGACGCCGCTTCCCGAACCGCCACGTCCGAAAGAAGAACTGTTTGACCTGAAGGCGGACCCGTTGGAAAACCAGAATCTTGCCGCAAATCCGGATCACCGAGAGACACTCGAGACGCTGCGCGACCGGCTCGACCGGTGGATGCGCGACACGAACGATAATCCCAACCCAGAGGAGAAGGATGTATGAAGTGTATAGTGATGGTGTTTGATACTCTGAGACCTGACCATTTGGGCTGCTACGGAAATGATTGGGTTAAGACGCCGAATTTCGACCGGTTTGCCTCCCAATCGCTCGTCTTCGAGAAAGCGTACTGCGGATCGTGGCCAACCATCCCAAACCGGACCGACCTCTTCACAGGACGGTACGGCGAACCGCTCCACGGATGGGCTCCGTTGTCCTGGCAGGCGCTCACGTTGCCGGAGGTGCTGCGTGATAACGGACACATCTGCCAGCTCATCTGCGACACACCGCATCTTATCAACTACGGCTACGGATTTGACCGCCCGTTCCACGCGTGGCGGATGATCCGCGGCAACGAGGTCGACCGACACAAGACGGACTGCGGCGAGCTGAAGCTCGAGTGCAGCCCGGAAAAATTCCGGCGCGACATGCTCGAAACGTTTCACGCACAGTACTTGCGCAACATACGCGGGCGCGGGACCGATGAAGAGGAGTGGTTCTCGCCGCAGGTGATGACCGCCGCGGCGGAATGGCTCGAGAACAATCACGGACACGAGAACTTCTTCCTGTGGGTCGACTGTTTTGACCCGCACGAACCGTGGGACCCGCCGCAACGCTACATCGACCTTTACGACGCGGGTTTCGATGGCGAGGTGCCGACAAACTTCTTTCCACCACCCGCAATAACCGAGAGAGAGCTTAAACAGATTTGCGCGCGCTACGCCGGTATGGTGACCATGGTTGATACGTGGCTGGGGAAGGTTCTCGACAAACTTGAAGAGCTTGGGATTGGCGACGAGACGTGCGTTGTGCTGACCTCTGACCACGGAACCTGCCTTGGAGCGCATGGGGGGATAATGAAGGGCAATGCGGTTTACGAGGAAGAAAGCAGTATCGTATGGATGATGCGGGTGCCTGGATTGGCCCGGCCCGGCACACGGTCCGCCGCGCTGGTTCAGCCGCCCGACCTTATGCCGACGCTGCTTGATGTGGCGGGATTGGACGGACCTGAGAACCTGCAAGGGAAGTCGCTCGTGCCCGTGATGAGAGGGGAGTCTGATGCGGTCAGGAATATCGCGTTAACCGGTGGGTCGCCGGTCAACGTTGGGGGTAACGGGCTCTATGTCGGGCCCAAGAGGCTGGGGGTCACGGACGGGCAGTGGACGTACATGCCCAACCCCAGCCAGCAGACCGAGGAGCTCTATGATCTGGGCAACGATCCCGGCCAGAAAGAGAATATCATAGAGTCTGAGAGAGCACGTGCGGCCGAGATGCGCCAAGCGCTGGTTGATATGCTCGACGGGCTCGGTTCCCCACAGTGGGTACTCGATGCCTATCGCATGGTTGAGCCCGTCGAGGTCCCGAAACCACCGCCAGAGCTGAGCGACACGCGGCGCCGCTCGCTTATGCGCGAGAACTTCTTCGTCCACGAGTTTGGATAGTGTTTGATGCGATGGCAAACGCAAGTGATTTGCCAACTATGGCACGAAAACACACATAAGAGATATCAGGGTGAGAGGAAACCTGTGAGTGGTCTAATAACGGACCACCGCTTGACCGTATGTGCGAGTGTTGCCAATTAGAGGAGACACGCAATCTACTGTTGCACTGTCGATTACAGATTTGTCGCAGCAGGGCAGTCATTTCGTAAGTGCACCCTAAGTGCCAAGAGTAGCGGGAAATCGGGGTATTCCTGGCGGGTTATGCACCCCCGATTATCCGGATCAGGATAGGCCTCGGCAACACACGATGAGGCGCTCTTAGTGAGGTCGGAACCGTCGCCTTCTCGCTATTTGATTTCTACCCACGCGCCGGGCACACAGGCGTCTCCCAACCTCTTGCCTTTGGGTGAAGCGTTAAACTTCTCGAATTCTTCACCTTCGGGGGGCAGCTGGAACACCTGACCTTCTCTGGCCCGTTCAAGGCGGCGTTCGGCATAGACTCGCTCGACCAGGGAGAGAGTCACACTGTCTTCCTTATTCAGCCTCGCGATTTCCATATACAGCGCTTTGCGATCACCGTTTTCGGACGCGACCAGTTGCTGGGCATCATGCTTGGCCTCACGGTCTTTCAGCAGGTCGCACGGGCGCAGCTCGACGTATCCGTTGTTGTTCTCTCCGAGGCATCCGCCCTTTCTCAACAGCTCGAGCTTCTCAAATCGTTCTCGCAGACGTTTCGCAATCTCCGTCACAGTTGGGGAACTGGATTTGAGTTCTGCCGCATATGCCGTGCGAACGGGAGAGAAGAATTCCAGAGGAATGCGGAGCCAGCTGGTATCATTGTTCTCCTCACCCTTCGGGAGGGTATCACTTCTCCCTTCAATGAAGTCCAAGACATCGTCGGCCTGTTCCTCGATGCTGTGGCGAATATCGACAACAACATGCGCATCGATGGTGTGCTCAGTCCTAATAACACACCCCACTACGACCAGCGTACACACTCCGACCATCGCAAGCACCACTGAAAGCTTTGTCATAGGGGCACCTCCTTTCCTTCTCGATGAGACGTCATAGATGTTGCACACGACACAACTGCCAGACGGCTGGGTTCGAAGCCTTCCGTCGCCTTGGATTATTGTACACTCTGAAGCCGGACTCGATCTATCTTCTCGATTTGCTCCTGCTGCCGCAACTGCAAGAGCTGGACCAATGTCTCCGGATCCACATTGAGGTCTATCGTCAGGTTGAGGGTCTCGCTCTTGAGCAACACGCTACCTTCAATGCTCTCTCCTTCCGTCGCCAAGGTCAGCTCTGCTTTGTCAAAGGGTCGTTGTTCCTGGTCTCCCAGCACCCTGGCCATGACTTGGCTCAGCTGCTTTGCGCCCGTAAAACCTTCCACCTGTCCCGAGAGGATCAAGCGTTTGACCATCCCTCGGCTCAGGGTCAGGTCGCGATCACATCGAATCGCTACTCTCAATTCATGGAGCCCTTCGGCATCGAGCCGTGCCGTGATTCTCCCGTTGGCCACACCGGTCATGACAACACCAGGCACGTTAAACTCCTCGGTGAAAGCGCCCAGGTTAATATCTACGAAGCGCCCATCGAGTTCGCTGTCCAGTTCTCCTCCGAGCAGGCCAACCTCAGAGTCAAGCTGCAGTCGACCACCAAAGAGTTCAGCCTTTGCGCCTCTTGCTACGAGTCTCGTTTCTCTAAACTCGAGTGGGCAGGTGAACTTACGAAGCGTGGCTCCTGCCACAAGGCACGTGTCAACGTACAGCTCGCCCCTGCCCGAAACGTGGTCTGAGTAGTCGATAAGTCCCTCCAGTGAGGCTCCCAACAGAACCATGATATCATTGGGAAGAGCAAGTTCATCCGCTTTGCCGCTGAGCTTTCCGTTCACAGTTGCACCGGCATTCCCCACGGCAAGTGTACCGGTGAGTGTGCTTCCACCCGAGACATGCTTGAGAACGCCCAGTTGAACCAACGGTGTAAGATCCGTTGCTAGAGTGAACGGCCCGCTTAGTTCAGTCCGGTCACCCGCCCAGACCAACTCGCGAGCGCGCCACGTTGTGTGCCCGCCAATGCGCGCCTCAACGCCCAGAATGCGTGCGTCGCGTGTTTCCGTGTCGAGTTCCACCGTGCCGCCGAGTTCGATGGGATGATCGGAAAATCCGAGGCCCTTGTAGGTCAGATCCGATACGAGAAATGACGGCGACACGGTCAATTGGGCCTTATCGGTTTTCGCACTGCCACGGATTGACATCTCACCGGATAGACTGTCAATCTCCAAGAGTTCTGCCACGTGGCCGAGGTCAAGCGTTCCGTCTACAGTCGCCGAAGACGTCCGCCTCGGCAAGGTGGCAGAAAACCCCGATACTCTGAGGTAGCCGACGTCGGGCACCCGTAAATCCAGCGAACCATCGGTGAGTGAGTCCCTTTCCTCACTAATCTGTGCGGCACCGGTCGCAGAGATTGTCAACCCGTCGAGTTTCTTCAGTCCAGATGCGCGAAACTCTTGCGTGTGGAGATCAAGAGCCAGACTGGTGGTACGAACGCTGTTCATGTTGACTGTCCCCGCAATGCGGGTCTCGAGGCCGCCTGGCACACTTCCCCGTCCGAAGAGCACGGTCAAATGCGATGGATCAACACTCGCCAGCGCAAGCCGCATGTTGCTTCTCGGTGGGTTTTCGTCAGCGTACAGATCAAAGTCGACGACTCCACCCGAGCCACCGGGAGATAGCAATAGTTTTCCTGCGACGTCGAGGGGATAGAGGTGCGTGAGCGATGGGGCCTCGAAGCGGAGCGCCATCTCCAGCTTCTCGGCTCCAAGGCTGAGGGTAGAATTGCCATCGAACAACGGACCGTCAGTTCCTGAGAGCGTGCCACTCCCTTTGATCTTCAGCACTATGGGAGATGGGAGAGATGCAGCACCGTTCATAACAGGCTGAAGAGTTATGTCGGCTGCATACGCCGGCCACGCGCCCGTAAGTGCCGCTGTCCCCGAGAGAGCTTTCAGTGATGGCATGAAGTGCAGTGCGCTTTGGAACTTCTCAGGAAGGACGTTCTCCAGGTGTTCCATTGACCATTGGTCGATAGCGATGCGTACCTCCAAAGGGTCATCATGCAGCATGACCATGAGTTTTTGATCATTGTCAAAGGCGATTTCCAAGCTTGCTTCCCTGCCTTCTCCTTCTGCATTGAAGCCCAGGTTGCCTTTGAAATACTCGTCCCCGTCGTGTTCACCTATCACAAGCCCTTCCACCGTTCCGCTTAACCGGCTTCTGCCCGTGCTCCAGTCCTTGCCCACGCTCGCGCCCTGGATATGTGCCCCGTGAACGCTGACAGTGTCGAACCGGGTATGCTGTGGCAGGAAGGTTCCCGCGATCTGAGATAGCTTGCGACCATGCAGTAGCAGCTTCCGTACGTCTGCATCAAGCACCGTTGCATCATGCAAGAACCTTGCGCGGCCGGTTCCTCTCAGCTCAACAAGACCAGGCAAGTCGATCGCTGCGTTGTGAACGAGAAGCGTGTCGGTGTCCCGTTCAAGTGTCAACTCGACGGAACCCGACTGTGTTACAGCCATGTCCTCCTCAGTACCCGGTTCGAGATATACGTTTACCGATTGACCTTGAATCTCCAGCTTTAATCGGTCCGGTGAAAGGAAGTCTCCATCCAGGGAAACGCCGCGAATGCCTTGAGTACCTATCCGCGACGTGACATCGATCTCGGCGTCGTCAACGTGTAATGTTTGAGGAATGAACGACATTGCGTCCGTTCCACTATCGGTTGCATCCAGCATATTGAGAAGGAAGCTGCAGTTCGTGTTGTCAGGACCGAGGTAGCGCACGTTCCCTGCAACAGACTCGGCCCGCAGGGTGGGAATGTAGCGCGGGCCGAATTGTGTGTTGCCCTTGTCGAAGGGTGCATAGCGCAGATCAATGTTCCGGGCGCGAAACGTCGGGACGACTTCTTTCTCATCGACATCATAGATTTGAGCCTCATCGATGCGAAGTCTCCCCACGCTAAGCAAAGACACCCCGTCAACGCGGGCTCTTGCACCCAGAGCGCGGCTGAGCAAGTAGGAACAGAGCGTGTCTTGCGGCCAACCCGTCCAGAGGAACGCCGCACCAACGACTATCGCGCCGACACAGAAAAGTGCCGTCTTCTTGAGCCGGGTTCTCCGGGCTGCTGCAGGTCTGCGGTTATTCTCCATGGTAGAAATAATCAATCTCCCCTCGAATAGCACACCTATCGCGCGATCCGCGCAACTGAGCACACTGCTCCCATACCGACATCACTAGTCTTGCGTGGACAATAGGAACACATCAGGGCCTGAATTCGGAGTCGGTCTTTCGCCCCAACGTGCTCGCGTTACGTCGTGCTGACGCTTCAGTTCTGAACTCTCTGTCCGCTGCATCACCTCCCTATCCGCCAAAGTATACATCTTCAGGGGCGAGCTTGCCCAGCGCTTTATGGCAGGCACACCGTATGTGCGAAGGTTGCTCATAATTAATCGCGGGCGTGCTAGACAGAGTTGATCAATTCCAGTAAGCCACGGGGTGCATTCGGTGGTGAGAGGTGCTTCTTGTCACAGGTACTCCAGCAAGAGCGTGCTATTTCTCTGCTAGAGCATATTAAGGTTGACATGCGGGAGTTATTGATGTACAATTGCTGCAT
>CAZGCA010000071.1:0-31127 GCA_964524145.1 uncultured bacterium
TTGACACGGTCATTCCATATCAGGGACGGCTGAACCCATTTCTTGAGGTCAAAGTCTTTCAGCCGTCCCTCCGGGACTCCATATGTAAGGGTATGCACTTGATCCCAGGAATAAATTCCTGGGCTATTGTCGTTGGTCCCTGCGGGACTCTGCGAGAACCTTCCGGCGACTCCCGGCTGCTGGGATTCTCGTCCACTCAGCCATTGGCTGAACGATTAAGGAGGAGTGCGCATAAGAACCGTTCGCGTTGAACACCTGTGGACAGGAACCGGGCCAAGAAACAGGACATCCGTGCGGGGTTACGGGATCTCTGATCTTCTCGTCCTGTCCGGTTCTGAACTGCTCAAGCACGCCCGACCCTTTTGCCGGAACCATTTGGGAAACAATGGCTTAGATCGTTTCTTGACTGTCCTTAGCCCGATGGCCGGATCTTGGCGACTCAAACATAGTTAGGGCGTAGGAGCCAGCACCCGAATTTTTTTCTTGACAAACGGAGAATATTCGAGTATTATTATGGTGTGATGGGTAAGAAATCTCTTGGGAACTCATGTCCATACTGCGAGGCCGCCATGCGACCGGTGGCCATGGAATGCCCTGTTTGTGGTGTTGAGGTGCATGGCCGGTTCCGCCAGTCCTTGTTCCAGATGCTGGGCGACGAAGAGCAGTTGCTGCTTGAGGACTATCTGCTGGCCGGTTTCAGCATCAAGGCGCTGGCCCGCAAGACGGGTATGGGGTACGCAGCGATCCGCACGCGGCTCGACCGTCTGATCGAGCACTATCGACGGCTGCGTGAGGGAGAGAAAGAGAAGAGACTCATCCTGGAACAGGTCGCTGCAGGAACGATCTCCGCCTCGAAAGCGGCAGCGTTGATCGGGAAGATCGAGGCGGGCTGAATGGTACCGGAACGTTCGCCGTTATCTTTGGATCGCGAACATCTGACTGTAGGAACGCGCGGATGAGAGCGTCCGTGAGAAGGGAGGCAACCCATGCCTGAGCCTAATGTAACCTCAGCTGAACAACTGGACGGGCTTCTCGAAGAGGGCAAGATCTCGCAAGAAGAGCATGAGACTCTGCGCGAGGCTATGGATGCCACGGCAGCGGAAGAGGCGGCGCGTCGCCGGCGCGAGCGTGGACGCCTGCGCAAGTCCTGGAAGAAGCGACAGCTTGGGGGCGTGTGCGCGGGGATCGCCGAGCACTTCGGGATCGATCCGTGGCGGGTGCGATTGAACTTCGCTCTGCTGTTTCTTCTCACGGGAGGAGCCGCGATTCTTGTCTACGTGACGATATACTTTGCCCTTCCGTGGAACGAGAAAGAGAGAGCGCCTGCCACACAGGAGGGGAGATTCCCTTGGAGGTTCGCTGCCACGTTCGGTGCTTCGTGGATTTTCTTTCTACTATTGTGCAGGTTCTTTCTGTCGCCACAGACACGGGTTTACGCGCACTTGGGGACAACTCTGCCGCACCTCACCCTATCGGCGCTCAGGTTCGGCAGACTGTTCAGCGGCACCCTCGGAGGGATTGCACTCGCCATCGTCATCCCGGGGTTCCTGTTCGGCGTTTACCTGGCCTTGCCACCGAACCGGCGTGGTCGACGAATATTCGAAGGGGCCGTGTACGCGGGGTTGCTGCTCTTGATTTGCCTGCTGGTAGCCGGGTCAGTGCAGGGTGTCCTCGCGATTCCCCTGCTCGGGACCCGTTGACGGATCTGAGGGTCAACGAGACCGGACAAACACCGGTCAGAACCAGTGGGGCGACACCGCTGCGATTCAGGCCGGGTCGAACTGGGGAATATCGAGCTGCTCACCGCCCCGCAGAGCTGACTGATGGGCAACAATGCCCGGCACGCAGAACGCGAGCGATTCGTAAAGATCGGTCGCCGGCTCGCGGTCTTCGACACACGACATCACGAACTCGTGTGTGATGAACGGATGGGACTTCCCGTGCCCGCTGTCGCGGCGCATTCTCGGCGGCACCATCTGCCAGTAATCGGGCAGTTTGCGGATCGTTTCGTCTTCGAGCTGGACCACGAAACGCTGGCCGGCGCTCCCGGCCATGTACATTGTGCCTTTTGTGCCGAACCATTGCGCGCGTTCGCCGTGGGCCCGGACGTCCCAGGCAACGTTGCACCGAAACGGATGGTCCTTATCCGTCAGAAACATGCCCATGCCGTTCAAGAACGGGTTGTCGTAGGCGTTGTCTTTCAGCGACGGCTCGTTGTCGTCTCCCGTGCCGATACAGGACACCTTGACGAGGCGTTCGCGGCTTACGCCCACGAGAAAGGCTGTCGAATGGGTCGGATAGAGCATTGGCGGGTAGCCGTAACGCCACGTACGCTTGCCGTCTCGTATCGAGAGCGAATCGTTCGCCCGGCCGATTCTGGGGTGATAGTATTCGCCCTCGGTGTAGACCAGTTCGCCCAGCTTGCCTTCCTGCACGAGCCGCCGGGCAGTGATGGTTTCCCAACGGTAGTAGCTCGTTTCGGCGTTCATGTACTTGAGACCGGTGCGTTCTTTCGTCTCTTTCATCCTGGCCGCTTCCTCGAGCGTGATGCACGCCGGGCACGCGCTTATGACGTGTTTGCCGTGCTCCATGCACAGAATCACGTGACGGGCGTGATCGGGCGCGCCCGTAAAGACGGCCACCGCGTCGACCTTCGGGTCCAGGACCAGTTTCTCGAGCGACTCATAAGATTTGCTGCAGTTGTAGGTCTTCATGAGATGGTCCCGGCGTCCGGGGATCAAGTCGCTCACCGCCTCGACAATGCAGTTGGGATGCTCGTGCCAATGGAATGCACTTCCAAACCCGCCGCCCACGACGCCTATGCGGACTTTCTTGCCGGAAGTCTGTTCCCAGCGCGGGATGGCACCGATGGTGTCCTCAAGGGCTCCGGCTACAAGCGGCACGCTCGCCGCCAGTCCTGCCGACCCGACGATAAACTGCCTGCGATCGATTCTCCTGCTCATTGTTTTCTCTCCCTTCATACGTAGTGTCATAAGTCATCACGTGTCTTCAGGACAGCACCTGTCCCTATTTTGTCATTCTGAACCTTCCCGCCCCCTTTCGCCGAAGCTTAGAACCGGTACTGTCCGAGGTAACGCGTCTAATGATAGTCCCCGTTCCATCCCAAATCAACAGCACGAGGTGTGATGCGTTCAATAGCCGCACTGGTGTATAATCCTGCAGAGTACAACAAAGGCACGGCATGCCGCCGCAACAATCCGGCATCCCGGCAAGGGCTCGGGCATGGCAAAATAGGTGGGGTGACTATGAGAAGCGGAAGAGCTGGTACATGCGGAAACCTGTCGTTGCCTTCCCACAAAACCATAACAGCCTGTGGGTTGACCGCCGTACTCTTGATTGGATGCGCTATGACAAACAAGAGTGCAACCGCAGGACCATTTGAAGGCCGGTTCTTCTCCGGGGAAGGCGATATCGAGTACCTGCAACTGTTGGACATCGCCCGGCGGATGTTCGACCCCGACCCCGAGTTTCAGAACCTGCCGATGCTCTACAAGCCCGATTGGAACGGGCTTGTTGAAGGGCCGACCTGGGGTGCGTGGTGGATCCAGAACAGCTACGGTACCACCTACTGCGGGTTGCCGTTCTACCAGGAACCGTACCTGACCTTTCTTCAGAACTCGCACGACCTGTGGTTCGACCAGATGGGCGACGGCAAACGGGCTGGCGCTCACGACTGGGTTGCGCCCGACGGCTGCCTCTGCGACGCCGCATCGCCCGGCTGGGTCGTCTACAAGCAGGGTGACGGTCGCATCGACATCCACGATTGGGGCATGGAGTTTACCGCCGCAGGTCTGTTGATGCAGTCGGAACTCCTGCTCATCAGCCGCGACACCGAGGCTGTCTCGAGCTACCTGCCCAAGCTCGAACGCTGCGCCAACTTCATCGAGACGCGGCGCGACCCGAAGAACAACCTCTTCCTCGCGGGCCCGGCAGGAAACCTGCTGGCGCCGAGCTACGCCGGCTGGAAACGTCCGGACGGCAGCTACGACAAGGCGTACTTGACGGGACTGTCGATCACCTACATCGCCGCGCTCGACCGGCTGATCGAGCTCGAGAAGCTTGCGGGGAACACCGACAAAGCCGCCCTCTACACGACCCGCCGCGACCTGGCCCGCAAGGGGTTACCAAACGTGACGACCGAGGAGGGCTATCTCATCAAGTCTCTCGACCCGGACGGCACGCGCCATGGCGTCTACGGGGCGGAGAAGCACGGGTACTTCGAGGCGTCTCCCAACCATGACGCCATCGCTTTCAGGGTTGTGGACGACGTACAAGCGGAGAAGATCTACCGGAAGATAGCGTCCATCCCAGGCCTGCGACGACATGACATTATCATTGCCAACGAACCCGGCCTGGACGACATGTACGATCCCGGGAAATCGTGGCTCTGGAGGCACGGCACCTGGGTCAACGGCGGCCACTGGTCGACGTGTGAGGCACGGATGGTCATGGGGTACTACCGGCTCGGGCAGTACGAGGACGCGCGCCGCTCGATGCAGCACATGCTCACGTTCGCTCGAGAGTTCCGCATGGACAACCCGCTCGTCGCGTTCGGCAGCAAGGTCTACCAACCCAAGCAGCCGGTCAACCTCTGCTATGACACCTTCGGGCCGTCGGCGGCGCTGGTACGCGGGCTGTTCGAATACCTCTACCAAGCCGATGGTCTTACGCTCGTGCCCCACATTCCTCCGGGAGTCACTCGGCTCGAGCAACGTTTTCCGATACGGTTCGGCGCGAAGAAGTTGTATCTCTCGACCGCAGGCGCAGGACCGATCACCTCGGTGTGGGTCAACGGCAGTGCGTGGTCGAGGTTCGACGCGAAATCAGTCTTTCTTCCCTACGATGACACACCCGGCACGGCGCACGTCCAGATAGCTCTAGGCGACGGAAGGTTCGACCGGCTCGGGCCCTTCCAGGTGAGAAGTGTTTCGGTTGCGGCCCCGTCTGACGCCGCGTCCAAGCGACTGCGCTCGTTTCACGACCGGCTCGTCGAGTCAGGACTTGGCGAGTGTTACGAAGCGCGGCATGCCAGACTGGCACTGGACTCTGATGCGGTCATTGCCACACGCCGGCGCATGTTGTCGGAAGGCACGATCGATCCCTTGCCCGAAACGTCACAACCCGCTGCAGAGAAGTCGTACGTGGACACAGCGGCCAAACTGCGCGACGGGCTTAAGACCGTCGTTCAATCCTACGCTGCCTCTGAGGATGCTCACGAGAAGCGTATATACCAACTCTGGCTCGAATCGAAGAATCCTTAGGCGGCGGTCGCGCCTCGGACGAGTGCCGCAACCATGCGCGGCTAAGAGTAAGATCCGAAAACTTGACTCTTGCGAGCATTTGCGTCTAATATTCGTATGCTAACACTAACTGATTCTCAACTCGATTGGCTGGCGGAGCGCATCCCGGACCCGCCGTGAAGCCCTTGGGGCTGCCTCCGGCCGACAAGCGCAAAGTGATTCAGGGCATCTTCTGGATAGTCGACAACGTCGCCAAGTGGAAAGACCTTCCCGTCGAATCCGGGTCGGACAACTCGTCGCAGGGATATCAACAACGCAAGAGGGGCTTCGTAACGTGAGGCATAAGCTATCGACGAAAGGATTCCATATCGTGAAAACCATACCGGGCAGAATTGTTCTTGCAGAGCTGTTTGCACTTACGTTGGCCGTTACGGCCGGTGCCGATATCGAGCTCCCTGACCGCCCCGAGTTAGCCCTCAGTGCCCAGAAGTCGGTCACTTCTTGGGACAGCTCAGAGTCGGAACCGGCCGAGGACCGGACCGCGCCTAAACCGGATACATCTGGATTAGGAGGGGCAGCGCTTCCCGGTCTGGGCGGCCGGACCGTCTTCGCCTTGGCGAATGGAAACGGATCCAGTTCCCTTGTCGTCTCGTACTTTGACGCGGACTCCTTCATTTCTGTCAAGAATGTGGGAACCACCATCGTGCCCGTCACGGTTGAATACCGCGACCTCGCAGGCAACGATCGGACGCCGGTATCGGATTCCTTCCTGCTGATCGACAACGGCACGGCGCGTTGGGCTCCATCGGCAGGCAGTCCACCATCAAATGACTCCGTAGGTAATCCGATTCCGGTCATGCTCGGCCCCGAGACGGAGGGCAGCGTGATCATCACCTCCACCGCACCCTTGGTGGGCCAACTGGAAATCGAGCGTATTGACGAAACCATCGCGTATAGCTTGGCCGACAGCGCGGCCTCGACATCCCTCGTGGTACCTTATCTACGAACCGGATCAATCATCGCCGTGAGAAACGTTGGGAGCGCAACGGTGAATTACGTGGTTGAGTACCGTGACTTGACCGGCAGCATCATCACGACGAGTGTTCATTCGCTCGCGGTTAACGCCACCGATCGTTTCGCGCCATTCGTGGATGAACCCGGCCTTGTGGGCGTCGAGGCCAGCGCAATTATAACGGGCGACCAACCCCTGGCAGGCCAACTCGAACTTGCGGGAAGCGTAAACAACAGCGGCTATGCCCTCCAGAGCAGGTCCGGTTCCATAACGCTTGTCATACCTTATGTCCGCGCGGGATCGTTCATTGCCATTACGAATAGCGGCGCAGCGTTGGGTAATTTCATCGTAGAGTATCGGGATTTGGCAGGCGGTTCGCTGGTCACAAGTCCGCATGCGCTTGCGGCCTTCGTAACGGAACGGTGGGCGCCGTTCGTTGACGAACCCGGTGTTACCGGCACCGAAGTCAGCGCGGTTATCACGAGTGATCAACCGCTTGTAGGGCATTTGGAGTTGCGCTTACCGGACGGATCAACGAGTGCGTCTTGGCTAACGGCCGGGACCACCCCTCTGGCGGTGCCGTACATGCGCCCGGGATCGACTATCCGCGTGAAATGCGCCTCGGGCGCGGCGACCACGCTCACCGTCACCTATAGCAGCCTCGCCGGTGCAATCTTCACCGCTCCGCCCCGCCCCATCAGTGCCGGAGCAACCGACGGTTGGGACCCCTTTGTAGAGGAACCCGGTCTAGCCGGTTTGGAAGAAGCCAGTGCCGCCATCGTGAGTTCCGACCCGCTTGCCGGTCAACTGGAGCTTGCGCCTGGCGAGGCCCCCGAACAAGTTTCCGCTGCGAACCTGCTGACTGCCTGGGTCGTGACGATCTGCATCATCGCCTTGGCATGCTGCGTACTAAAGCGCGCGCCGAATGCAGCACCCTGTGATTGAAGTCGCTCGAGGTCGGCGCCGATGGTGGCTACGGTGTTTCCTCCAACATGTTCGGACCCGTTACGAACAACTCTCCTTCGCAATCATCGTACGGAACTCACGCTGCTTGGCTCCATTCGTAGCGGTAGAGCATCAGCTGGGAGAAGTCCCGAACTCCCGAATGGCGTCGAACATGGCCACGACGTTCTCGACGGGCGTTTCCTCGAGAATGGTATCGTGGCTGGCTCCCGCAACGAAGCCGCCGCCCGGCTTCATGACATCGATTACCTCGCGCGTCTTCTCGCGCACGGATTCCGGGTCGCCCTTGATCAGCACGTGATGTGAATCGATGCAACCGTTGAAAAGGATCTTGTCTCCAAACTCCGCCTTAAGCGTTCGGAGGTCCATTCCGCGGCAGCTCGGCTGAATCGCGTGCACGCCGTCGAGACCGGCCTCGATCATCGCGGGTATGAGCGGAGCAAACCCGCCGCAACAGTGGAGCATCACCTTCAGTCCATAGCCGTGCCCCAAATCGATGAACCGTTTCAGGTGCGGCAAAATGAACCGCTGGAAAAGGTCTTCGCCAAGCAGCGGACCCGTCTGGCTTCCCAGGTCGTTGCCGATGAAGAAGATGTCGATCACGTCCCCGGCCGCGTCGAAGATCCGCCGGCTCACGGCAGCGTAATAATCCACCAGGTGTTGCATCACGGCATCGATCAGGTCCGGCGCTTCGAACATCTTCACGCAGAGGTTCTCCATGCCGAGAAGGTCAATCGCGTCGTGCCAGAACGGTGACCAGTCGCCCCCCAGGATCGCGTATTTGCCCCCGTACTGCTCGGTTTCGGGCCGAATGCCCGCCGGATCCATCCACGCGGGATCGGGCCAGGAATACTCGTGGACTTCCTTGATAGTCGCGTGAGCGAGAGGATGATCCATAGGCTGTCCGTAGCCCATCCCGTGCCGTTCGATTCCGAACACTGTGCGATACGTGGCCCCCTCGGATAGCGGGAACTCCGGCCCGACGTATTGCGCGAAGACACGCCGGAAATCGTCCCCGAACCGCACCCGCAATCCTTCGTCGTCGAGCTCCAACCGGCGCTTCGCGTTCTCCCAGAACTCGACCGACGCACCGCACCACGCCGGGACTCGGTCCGGTTCAACGTGCTCGAACGCGGCGAGCACTCTCTCCCTGGAAGTCATGCAGAATGCAGCTCCCTGGTATTCGCGTCCTTCCCGAGGATCAATCGCAATGGAACACCTCTTCCATATTCGCCCACCACTCGCCTTCGGCACGCGTCTCCAACGGTGCCTGCATAGGCATCATGATGTCCCACCACTCCTGCGTTTTCGGGTCGGCCGCCATTTTGGCCATATCGGCATCAAAATCTTCGCCCACATACTCGAAGTACGCGAAGAGATAGCTGTCCTTATGGTAGATCGAGTAGTTGCGGATGTTGCATTGCCGGATCATATCCAGGATCTCCGGCCAGACGTTGGCGTGATACCTCTTGTATTCCTCGAACGATTCCGGCTTCACTTGAAGCACCTGTCCGTACCGTGTGAGGTTGGATTTCGGACAGGTCCGGCAGTCCATGGGACATGTTGCGCAGCCCGCCACCAGCATGCACATTACGATCAGAACACACCCCGCACACAGTCTATTAAAGGCGTTCATGATTCTGAGTCTCCTTTCCTTCGTACCGGTTTCCCCTACCCCAGTCGCACGGTCAATCGGTGTGAAACACCTCCTGCATGTTCGCCCACCATTCGCCGTCGGCACGCGTCTCCAACGGCTCCTGCATGGGCATCATAACGTCCCACCACTCCTGGGTCTTCGGGTCGGCAGCCATCCTGGCCGCGTCCGCGTCAAAATCCTCGCCCACATACTCGAAATACGCGAAGAGGTAACCATCCTTGTGGAATATCGAGTAGTTGCGAATGTTACACTCGCGAATCATGTCCAGAATCTCCGGCCAAACGTCCGCGTGGTACGCCACGTACTCTTCCAGCTTCTCGGGCTTGACGCGGAGTACTTGCCCATACCGTTTCATGATGAAATCCTCCTACGACACTCGATGTAACATCTTCATCCGTAGTTTAGAACTGTCCTCTAAACTGGTCTGCGTTTTCCCGGGTTATGGGCGGACACTCGATCGGATACCGCTCTTCGAGCTGTTCGCCGTTGAGGTATCTGACCGCCAGGCGCACGCCGCTCCGGCCCTCTTCCTCGGGTTGCTGGTAGCTGGTTCCCGTGACCAGCCCTTCCTTTATCGCCTCGATCATCTCCTGGCTGCCGCCCATACCGACTACCTTGATATTTGAGCGGCCCACCTTCCGGCACACCTGTGCCGCCGCGATCGCGAAGTTGTCGCCGTGCGCGTACACGCCCGCGAGATCGGGGTACTTCTCGAGCAACGTCTGCATCTCGGTCTTGACGACGTCGCGCTCGCCTTTATGCGGGATACGCGCCACCGGTTTGATCTCGGGATAGTCTTTCAGCACGTCGCGCAAGGCCCTGCTGCGAGCCACCTCCGGTCCGGTTCCGAGATGCTGGTGAAACTCGACGATCTCGCCCGTCCCTCCCATCGCTTCGGCAAGTATCCTGGCGGCAACCACGGCACCTGAGTAGGTGTCGGTTCCGGTATAACAGACGTACTCGCACCCTTCGGCGACCTCCCGGTTGACGATGACCACGGGAATCCCGGCCCGGTTGAGCATCTGGACGCCGCGGACCAGCGGTTCGCTTTTCATGGGCACGAGACAGACCAGATCGACGCGTTTGGCGATCATCTCCTTGACCTGCTCGATCTGGAGCACAGGATCTTCCTTGGCGTTTTCGATCGTGATCTCGACACCGAGCTTCTCCGCCTCGTTCTCTGCTCCGAGACGCATGTTCTGCCAGTAAGGGTGGTCGAGCGTCATCAGAAACCCTATCTCGCGTTTGCGCGGACCGCTGTCGCCGCAGCCCACCGCGGCAGCGAGCATCGCCGTACACGCAACCGCCCGCCCTATCTTCATCACCTTTGTGGAAAGCATCTCGCCTTTTCCCTTCAAGCTTCGCGGTTAATCATTCTCACTTCGCCCGTTTCTTTGCCAGCACGTCAATCGTCACCACGATCACGATGATCAGTCCGGTGACAACCTTCCTATACTCGGCCCCAACGCTGAACTGAGTCAAGAGGTTGTCGATCACGCGCAGCAGCAGCACGCCGGTCAGGGTCGCAGTCAGGCCGCCGCTGCCGCCGCCGAGCGGGGTCCCGCCGACGATCACGCTGGCGATCACGTCGAGCTCTTTGCCCACGTGGCTTTCGGCCTGGGCGGTTGCCGTCATCGCGACGAAGATAACTGCTGCAACGGCGCAGGTGAAACCGCAGAGCATGTAGGTGGCCGCCTTGATACGCCGCGTACTCACGCCGGCCAACCAGGCAGCCTCCTCGTTCCCGCCAATGGCAAACAAGTAATGGCCGAACCGTGTATAACGCAGCAGGTACGTACCGATACAGAACACCACAAGAAAGATAACGATGGGCATGGACACCTGGAGGGTCCGCCCGAGAATCGGAAACTGCGCGTCGTAAAACCAGCTGAACTGGTTGCGCAAAGCGATGTCGCCTACCTGCATGGCCTGCCCGCCGCCGGTCAGGATCAGCGCGATGCCGCGGAAGACCAGCATCGTGCTCAACGTCACGACAAACGGGTTTACGCCCACCCGGGCAATGAGCACACCGTTGATTGTGCCCAGACCGATCCCGACCAGTGCCGTCACCGCCAGCGCCGCCGGGATCGCCGCCGCAGCTCCCCACGGCGATAGGACGTCCATGATCAGCACGAGTGTCACACTGCAGACGGCTGTGGTGGAGGCCACGGACAGGTCGAAACCGCCTGCGATCATGACAAAGGTCATGCCAAGAGCGATCACGCCGAGCGCCGCGGCGTTTGTAAACAGGTTGTCCACCAGATTGGCCCATGTGAAGAACGTGGGGCTGTTGAGAGACGCAAACACACACAAGACCGCCAGGAGTATCAGGATGGTGGCCCGCTGCAGCTTCTGAAAAGACAGCTGCTCCCGCGGTTTGTCCACTGCAGGTGTATCCGGGTCGTTGCTCACGCTGATACCACCCTTCCGGCACATTCGGCAAACAGCGCGTCTTCGTCGGTTTCCGCCGCGGCCATCTCCCGCACGAGGCGGCCGTCCCGTAGAACGAGGACGCGGTCGGCCAGCTTCGCGATCTCGATAAACTCGGAAGAGATAAGAACTATCCCGCGGGATTCGCGGGCCAGGTCCATGATCAACCTGTAGATCTGCGATTTGGTGCCGACGTCGATCCCCTGGGTGGGCTCGTCGAAGATGATGACTTTCGGGTCCGCCGCCAGCCAGCGGGCGACGATCACCTTCTGCTGGTTGCCGCCGCTGAGGTGATCGACGGGCATCTCAGGCCGGGGCGGGTCTATCCGCATCCGTTCGATCATGCGACGCGCGTTGTCAAGGATGCGACGTCTCGATAGAAAGCCCAAAACGCCCGAAAGCCGTTCCAGGATGCCGATGGTGATGTTCTCGGAAACCGGTCTGCCGGCGATGTTGCCCTCCCGCTTGCGGTTCTCCGGGACCATGCCTATGCCGAGCGAACGGCACAGGTGAGGCGAACGGTTTGTGACAGGGCTACCCAAGAATTCGCAGTCGCCGCGTGACTTGTCCGCTCCGAAGATGGCCCGCGCGAGCTCGGTCCGTCCCGATCCGACCAGGCCAGCGATACCCAGGATCTCTCCTTCGCGCAGTTCAAATGAGATGTCTTCAAACACGCCCGACCGGCTGAGGCCGTTCACCTTGAGAACGGTCCTGCCCGGCTGGTTTGTTTTTTCGGGGAACACCTCGCCCAACTCGCGCCCAAGCATCAACCGAGTGAGATCGGATATCCGGCACTCGGAAACGTCCCTCAAACCGGCCACTTTGCCGTCGCGCAGGACGGTGACGCGGTCGGCAATCCTGGGGAGCTCGGCCAGACGGTGAGAGATGTACGCAATAGCGAGCCCTCTGGTCTTAAGGTCCTTGATAACCTGGAACAGCTTTTCGACATCATCGCTGGCCAACGACGCAGTGGGTTCGTCGAACACGAGCAGCTTGACGTTCCTGCGCACCGCGCCGGCGATCTCGACCATGCACTGCCTGGCCGTGCTCAGCCGTTCAACGGGTTCGGCAGGGTCAAGGTCAAACCCGAGATAATCGATGATCTCCCTGGCACCGGTGCGGACGGACTTCCGGTCGAGTTTCCGCGTCCAGCGGCCGACCTTCTCGTCGCCCAACATGATGTTCTCGGCAACGGTAAGATTGGGCAGCACGCTCAGCTCCTGGTAGATTACCGCGATGCCGAGGTCGCGCGCCTGTCGGGGGTTGGTGATCCTCTGCTCGCGCCCGTCAAGAACGATCCGGCCGCGGTAGTCGTCAAACCGGCCCGCCAACACGTTCATCAGCGTCGATTTGCCCGCGCCGTTCTCGCCGATCAGCGCGTGAACCTCGCCCGGACGGACATTGAAAGAAACGTCGTCGAGCACACGCGTGCCGGAGAACTCCTTCACGATCCCGTGCATCTGAAGCATGTACCCGTTGTCTGGACTCATTCAGTTGGAGACCTATGAATCGAACTCGCCCAAATCCAACGGATAGCCGCCATACTCGCGGACGAGCCGGACCATGTAGTCGTAGCTGTCGGGCGCGACATTATCGGGCACGGAATGGTCGGTCTGCACGATGTAGCCGCCTCCCTTTGCCGCGTTGAGTTTGGTAAGCACCTCGCGGCGGATGGCGTCGCGGTCGTTGGTGGCGAGCACCCTGACGTCGATGTTGCCGTTGAACGCCCAGCGGCTGCCGAACCGGCGTTTCAACTCGACAACGTCGAGACCCGCCTTGGCTTCGAGCGGGTTGTACCCGTCCACGCCGGCTTCGATCATGTCCTCGAACACAGGTGATGCGTTGCCACAGCCGTGATAGATCGTCTTGAGCCCGGCAGCGTGTGCTGCGTCGCAGATACGTTTGAGTGGCGGTTTGTAGGCCCGCCGCCAGTAGTCGGGCGAGAAGAACATGCCTTTGTCGTAAGCAACATCGCCCCAGATATAGAGTCCGCTGAGCTTTCCGGCGGCGGCGGCAATCTGGCCCTCGACGATACCGACAAGAAAATCGCCCAGCCGTTCGATGATCGACGCCATGCGGTCGGGATCCTCGCCAAGCTTGAAGAGCACGTTCTCCGTACCCATGATCCGCCAGATCGTCTCGTGCGGTTCGCAGACGCTGCCGAACAAGCAGAAATCGTCGGCCAACGCGTTCACCCTGTCTTCGAATGAAGGGATGCCGAGATTGAGCGCGTCGGCCACCGAGTTGACCTGGTCGTCGATAGCTTCGAAGTAACGCCGATCATCTGCGGGATCGTCGAACTCGAGAGTCTCCATTTGGTCATAGGTTTTGATGTCAAAATCACGGTACAACGGCATCGGATATGTGCCGCGGAGCTCGATGGTGGCCTCGAACCCGGTCTTGACCACCTTACGCTCCGGCGTGTCCTCAAGCACGCGAATGCCTTTGATATGCGGGTCCATGTTCGGCACCAGAACGATCATGTCCAGGTCCCAGTATCGATACGGATCGAAATCGTCGCCGACCTCCATCTCCTGTTTCACGCGGCGCACGAAGTTCGTCCAGAAGAACTCGCCCATGGGCACGCGATCGAGTTCCCTGTGCTCGAGGGCGTCAATAACACGGCGGGTTTTCAATTGACCGTTTGTCATCCCAGAACTGTTCACAGGCTGCTTCTCCCGAGTTTGATTTCCCTCTTGCTAAACGCGACCGTGTAGAGTATATCCCACTGCGGTGCCGATTTCCAGGGTACAAGCAACGCCCACGATTCTCCTGTGTTCGCAGCCTTGCGTTACCGGTCCGCGCGCCGCTTGGCGAGATGGTCCGAAAGGAATGCGAGCAGCGGTTCGAGGGCGATCTCGTGGCCGCCGTCGTGGACCTCGAGGACGGCGTTTTCGACGGCGCCGAAATCCCTGTAGATAGGATGGACTTGCTTCATCGCCTTCTGTGCAAGGGCCACGGTGAACTGTGTTGGCGGTTCCTTCCGGCCGTTTTGGCAGTGGAGCGGTCGTGGTGCAATGAGCGAGTAGATGTCGGGAAAGTCAACGAGTTGGCGGAGACCGTCGAACTTCCAGCACATGCAATGGTTCTGCTCCATTTGGTCCATGAGGGTTAAAAACCCCGCGCTCACGGTCGCGGCAATGCGTTCGTCCATAGCACCAAGCCACATGGCCATCTCGCCGCCGAGCGACAGGCCGGCACACCCGATCCGGTCGGAGTCGACCTCGGGCAACGATTCGAGATAATCGACGCAACGCATCAGATCCCATAGCCGCTCTCCCATCAGCATGCGACCGTCCTCGTAGACTTCGTGCTGGCCGACGTCGGTCGAGATCACTACGAAACCGCGCCGCACCAGCTCCGTTCCGAAGAGCTTGTACTGGCCGGCTTCCGGATTGAAGGGAGTGAAGCGGTTGCCGCCGTGACCATGGATACACACGACAGCCGGTAACACTCCTTTGACCTCGATCGGTCGCGCCAGTACGACACCTATAGAGCGGTCGTGCGTGGTTTTGATTCGAACGTTCTGCAAGACAACCCCGTCGTGTTCTCGTGTCTTGACGATCCGTGGTTCAAGCCGGATCTTTCCACGGGACTCCACGAGATCGGCCATGTGAAGCAGCTTAAACAACTCCTCGCGCACGGTCTGCTGCCACTCGATCGCAGCCTCGGAAGTCCGCGGAGTGTATCGCATGCTGCGGAGTTCATTCGCCATCGCACTCATGGGCATAAGAGGCAACACCGTTACAGCTATCAACCACAAACGCATCATCGCCTTTCGAGAGCCGTGCATTCCTCTGCTCTGCTTCACACCGGGACTTGCTTAACGCCTATACTATCAGTTGTAGTGTTCGACTGCAAACCCTCGTGCCGGAACCCTGGTTTGAAAACACATCGCTCCTGTGCTAGAGTACCGAGCACCGTGCGGCCGCGGTCATGCACCGCATCAAACCGGTGCGAAAGATGAAAGGAGATGAGAACCATGGTTTCCAGAATCGGTGTTTTCAGCTTCTTGTGTCTCGCCCTGACCTTATTCCTTGTGCCAGCCCAGGCCGAACTGAAGGCAGGCGTGTCCGTCGCCGACATAACTCCGCCTACCGGCGGGGAGATGGCCGGATACGGCGCCAGGGGTGCGAACGTGTCGAAAGGCGTACACGATCCGCTCTATGTCCGGACTCTGGTGCTTCGTGACGCTGACGACGCGCTGGCAATCGTAACCGTCGACCTCGCCGGTTTGCCGAACGACACTATCAGAACCGTGAAGCGAGGAGTGAAGAACAGGACCGGTATCGACCAGGTGATGCTGCTGCCAAGCCATACTCATTCGGGGCCCGGCCCGAGCAAGGACTTCCCTTCGAAAGAGAAACCGTGGCTTGAGGAAGCAACACAGAAGATCATCGACAGCGTCGTGAATGCAAACGCATCGCTGACCCCCGTATCTTATGGAGCAGGCCAAGGTGAGGTGCGTGAAGGCCACAATCGTCGCAAAGTGAATTCCGACGGATCGGTCACGATGTTCTGGCGCAACGAGGACCGTGTGTCGACGACGCCTGTGGACCACGGACTGGGTGTTGTCCAATTCAACACGTTGGACGGCGACCCGCTCGCGACAATGGTCAACTTCACGTGCCACCCGGTAATCCTCGGGCCCAAGAACCTGCTCTTCTCCGCCGACTTTCCGGGAGCCATGAGACCGTTGGTTGAACAGGCCGTGGGCGGGACATGCTTGTACGTCAATGGCGCCTGCGGAGATATCAACCCGTTCATGGACAAATCGGATCCCGAGCAAGGTGCGTTTGACGAGGTCGAGAAGATGGGCAAGGCCCTGGCTGATGAGACGATCCGGGTCGTGAAAGCTGTCAAGATGCACGAACCGAACGCCTCCGACCTTACGGTGAGGACGGAGGTGATACCCGTCGAGCCACGCTGGGACATTGCGGACCCCAAGTTCCTCGAGCCCATCGAAAAGCAGTACGGCAAAGCTCTGGCCAAGGCGTACCTGAGCCGGTTTGAGCTGCCCATGAAGGGAGACCTGGTCACGGTTACTCTCGGCGACGACCTTGCGATTGTAGGCCTGCCGGGACAGTTCTTCGTGCAACACAGCCTCGACCTCAAAGCTCGCAGCGCCATTCCCAACACCTTTGTGTTTGGCCTTTGCAACGAGCAGCTTGGCTACTTGCCGACAATCAATGCAGCGTCGGAAGGTGGTTACGGTGCCGGAGGGCAGACTATAGTGGCAGTCGGCGCGGGCGAGATGTTTGTGAACCGTGCACTTGTCAACCTGTACTATCAAACCAACCGACTCAAGGACTTTCCCGAGCTCTAACAATGGTAAATGCCGGACAGGAAGCGTATCTGTTGTTGTCATCTGATGAGAAGGAGCGTGGAGATGAAGATTCGACGGAACATCCATGATGATGCAGTGACTCGCCGGTCGTTTTTCAGACAAGGCGCAACGGGCGCGTCGCTTGGGACCCTGTCGCTTGCAGCGCCCGGGGCTGCACGCCGGCCAGCGGAGAGCGCGTCGCGCGGGAGCCAGCGGCTGAGCGTCGAGCAGCTTCAAGCATGGGAATCGCTCGAATACGGAATGTTTATCCACTTCGGAATGAGTACCTTTGTCGAGAATGAGCTGCCCGACGGAAAAGCGCCTGCCGAGACGTACGCGCCCGACCGCCTCGATGTCGACCAGTGGATCGCCGTTGCACGAGACGCCGGAATGAAGTACGCGGTGCTCACCGCCAAGCACGTAGCGGGTCACTGTCTCTGGCCGAGCGACCATACCAGCTACACCATTGCCCACAGCGCCGACAAGACGGATGTTGTAGGGGAATTCGTCACCTCGTGCCGGAAGCACGGCGTTCTGCCCGGGTTGTACTACTGCTCGTGGGATAACCACAACCGGTTTGGGAGCAAGACGCCCTCCGATCCAAAGGGTAAGCTGGGTGCCTATACAACGTCGCTGTACCAGACGTTCCAGACGGCCCAGGTGACCGAGCTGCTCACACGTTATGCGCCTATCGCCGAGGTTTGGATAGACATTCCCGGCGTGCTCGGAAGAGGATACAGAACGTTCCTCTACAACCGGATCGCGGAACTGCAGCCCGACACGGTCATCATGATGAACAGCGGGATCTCGACGGGAAAAACCTATCCCGTCGACTACGCATGGCCGTCGGACCTGGTCGCCATCGAGCGACGGCTCCCGCCGAAAACCGGCCACAAGAAGTGGCGGACCATCGAAGGCAAGGAGTATTATCTTTCCGGAGAGGTGTGTGACCCCATCGGGAAGGACTGGTTCTACACGGAAGGAGACGTTCCGCGACCAGACGAAGCGCTTCTCAACCAGTTCGAGGCCTGCCGGGCAAGAGGGGTCAATCTTCTTCTGGACGTACCGCCCGACAAACACGGCGTGATTCCGGACCCGACCGTGCGGGCACTCGAACGTCTCCGAAAGAATGCTCGGCTGTGACGGTATGAACAGACTGAAGAGCTACCCATTATCCGGCACCTATCAAGTTTGTCCGTGAGCCGCGTCTCGCCGGGAAGGGGCGCGATTCTCGAGTTATTGGTATGGAGGCACAGAAGATGACAACTGGCAGACGAGGACCAAGTAGTATTTGTTGTTTGGCGGGGTTGGCTATGGCTTTCTTTGCGTTCGCAGCGAACACCGCACCGGCCCAGGATCGGCTCGAGATTATGGCGGGTCCCAAGGCCGTCTCTGTTCGTGAAGGAGACAAGCAGCTGTTGCGGTACCGCTACGGTGATGTGGCGTACAAGCCGTACGCGGACCGTTTCTTCACCCCACGTGGCGTCAACATCCTGCGCGATTCGCCCCACGACCACGTGCACCACCATGCTTTGATGTACGCCGTCAAGGTGGATGGCGTAAACTTCTGGGAAGAACAGCAAGCCCCGGGCCGGGAACAGCATCGAGCGTTCAGCAACCTGCACGTGGACAGACGGGACGATCATGACGTGGCCACGTTCACCCAGCTCGTCGACTGGGTTAATCCCCGCAAACAAGAACTACTGCTCAAGGAGCGCCGTACGATCGACGTTCCCCGGATAAGAGAGCTGGGCGCGTCGTTGCTGACCTGGAAGTCGACGCTTGAACCGCCGCCTGGAAAGGAATCCGTTACGCTCACGGGCGCCCACTACCACGGTCTGGGCATGCGCTTCGTCACATCGATGGATGCCGGCGGCGAGTTCCGCAACGCGGACGGCAAGAAAGGCGAGATCGTGAGGGGCGACGAACGCCTTGTGCGGTCTACCTGGTGCGCTTACACTGCGAAGGCAAACGGCAAAGACGTGACCGTCGCCATGTTCGACCATCCGGACAACGAGCGTCACCCCGCGACGTGGTTCACCATGGGCAAGTCGTTCGCGTATCTCTCGGCCACGCTCAACCTGCACAGGGAGCCGCTGAAGGTGGTGCCGGACAAACCGCTTGTTCTGCAGTACGGCGTGGCCCTCTGGGACGGCCGAACGGAAACGGATACGATCGATAAGCTCTATCGGCGGTGGCTCACGTTGCCTCAGCCCGGAACGGCAGGCGGTTCCGAACAGAAACAAACCCCGTGACAGCAAACGAGAGTCAACGTTGCGTTTTTGATATAATCGGAGCAGCATACTGGTATTCGAAGATCGGCAATTGGAACTGGAGGAGAAGACCATGTCTGATAACAAGCACCAACCGAAGACGGTGACTCAAACGCGCCGGCAGTTTATGAACCGGGCCGCGTCGGCTGCGGTGGCGGCAACCGTTGCGGCGGTTCCGAAGCTTCGAGCTTCGGGCAGGAAGGTGAGCGCGAACGATCGTCTGGGCGTCGGCGTGATCGGCACGGGCGGCCGGGGCAACTACCACCTCGGGGTTCTGAGTTCGCTGAAGAAAGCTGGCGAGGTGGAGATCGTCGCCGTCTGCGACGTCTATCGACCCCGGATGGAGAAGGCCGCAAAGAAGTTCAAGGCTAAGGGGTACATGGACTACCGCGAACTGATCGCCGATCCCAACGTCGACGTTGTCTCCGTCGCGACGCCCGACCACGCCCACGGGTACCAGGCGCTGGACGCCGTTCGTGCAGGCAAGGCCGTCTACTGCGAGAAGCCCGTGACGCACTGGCGCCAGTTCGAGCTTACCAAGCAACTGACGGCCGAGGTGAAGAAGTCCGGCGTCGCGTTCCAGCTCGGTTCGCAGGGGATGTCCGACTCGGCGTGGCACCAGATGAAGAAGCTGATTCAGGACGGACTGATCGGCCAGCCGATCCACGCCGAATGCGGCTATTTCCGCGTGGGGGACTGGGGCGAACGCGGCATGCCGATAGACGATCCCAACGCTAAACCCGGACCCGACCTGAACTGGGAGGCGTTTCTCGGCGACTCACCGAAGCGCCCGTTCGATGTGAGCCGGTTCTTCCGGTGGCGGATGTATGAAGACTACTCGGGCGGTCCCAGCACCGATCTGTTCCCGCATTCGCTCACGCCGGTTCTGTCCATGCTCGGCGTCGGAATGCCGAGCACTGCCGTGGCGACGGGCGGCAAGTTCCGGTACGAGGAGCGGGAGGTGCCTGACACGTTCAACATGCTTATCGATTATCCGGAGAAGATAACCGTGGCTGTTCTCGGAACGCAAGGGAACAACTACAACACAACGGATGGCCGAGGCGCGGGAGGTCGCATTCCCGTCATCCGGGGTTGGGAAGGCAGCCTGACGGTGAAGGGGACCAAGATAGTGTTTATCCCGGCCGAAGGCTCCAAGAAGAAACCCCAGCGTTTTGACATCGAACACGGCGAGGACATGCGGCTGCATTTCCAGAATCTTCTCGACTGCTTCCGATCAGGCACGCAGGATACGTTCAGCCCGATGGACCTGGCGTACCGCGTGCAAACGCCTCTACAAATGGGCATGCTCGCGCTCCGCGAAGGCAAAACCGCCCGGTTCGACGCGTCCCGGGAAGAGATCCTGTTGTAGGGTTGCTGCTATTGCAGAAGCATGCCTACTACTGAACGGCCAGCGAGTAGAGCGAAACGCTTAACGGCGGCGCCTGGACGGTTCTTCCAAGCCCGCTGACAGACGTTTCCTCAATTCGAAGTTCCGGCTCTTTGCCCGGCTCATTGTACGCCATGGGATCGTCGCCTGCGATAGTCCACAGGCGGCCGCTGCCCGTCGGCGCAGCGCCTTTCACGTCGAGCGCCAACTCGACGGGCTCTCGAGTGGGGTTGACAATCCCCACGGTCAAGGCGTTTCGGTCTTTCGTCCAGGCGGCTGCAACGTCCAGCGGTTTGGGCACACCGGTTACTGCGACCGGTACGACACCGAACTGGTTGCGATAGAGCTTGAGCACAAGGCCCGTGGTCGCGAAGGCTGCATCGGTCGTCGTTGTCTTGATGCACCCGATGACGTTTACCGTCTGAGCGTAATTTGCCATGAAGATAACGTCGGTGTTGCGAGCGTACTCGTGCATGCCCGCAGCGACCCCCAAGGCGTCCTTGAGGAAGTACCGCACGCCTATCTCGCCATAGACCTGCGGTCCGTACCAATAGTTCCACTCGTCCATGGCGATCCGGATGTCTTTGCTTGCAAGTGACTCGATCGAGCGATGGTAGCCGCGGTGCTTCTCTGCCTTCCGCCGAACGTTCCTGGCAATCTGCTCGACATGACGGACGACGTCTTTCCCTTTTTGGCAGTAGAAGTGTTCGCTGAGAAAGTCCATGTGGTCCGCGCAATGGGTGAGCATCGTCTCGCTCCATTTCCCCGTTCTGCCGACGCCAACAAGCGTGATCGAGGGGTCCGCCGCGCGCATCGCTTCGGCAAACGTGTTGTGTTTCTTGACATACTCCTCCAACGGCATATGCCCAAGCTGCCAGTTGCCGTACATCTCGTTCCCGATCCCCCACCATCTCACCCCGTAGGGCTCCTGATGACCGTTTTCAGCGCGCAACCGCCCCATCGCCGTGTCCGGTCCTCCGTTAACGTACTCGAGTTCATCCACAGCGGACTGCGCCTCTCCGAGACCGCTGTTTACTGCGATGTACGGTTCGGTATCGAGCTCCCGGCAAAAAACCATAAACTCGTCGAGCCCGAAATCGTTGTGTTCGATCCCCGTCCACGCCGGGTTCTTGCGTGGCGGCCGCCGATCGCGTTCGCCGATACCGTCCTTCCAGTCGTAGCCGCTGACAAAGTTGCCGCCCGGCCAACGATAGACGGGTGAGTCGAGCTCTTTCAGCAATTCAAGCGTATCCGCCCGCATGCCGTAGACGTTGTCCGCAGGCATCAACGATACGGTGCCGATTCGGAACACGCCCTTGCCTCGTCCGACGATTTCGAGACACCCGTTATCGGTCGTGACGCCCGCCTTGAACCGCAACGGCACTGTGGCAAACTCGCTGCCGAGATCGTTGATGATCACTGTCTCGCGGGCTTCTTGTCCATCGCCCCACGCGAGACTGACCTCGATGGGCACCGCGTCGGGGCTGCCGGCCAGCACGATCCGTCCCGTGTATTCCTTCCCGTCAACCAGTCCCTGGCGGTCCTGATAGATGCCGATAGGCGTTCCGTCGCCGGCCAACGTCACCTCGGGCGTATGCTCGCCCACGTACGATCCTTCACCCACCATCTCTATTGCGTTCTTCGGACCGACGATTTGCCATGGAGAAGCTGTCACTATCTCGAAGGGTAGTACTCCTTCCCTTTGTGCCGGCGTCTTCTCGGGCTCAACCGGAGACCACCCGGATCCCTCGCCGGTTATTTCGTAGAAGAACTTGCGGTCTTCGAGCATCTCGGCCCAGATGCCGCCGTAGATGCAGCGTCCCAGGTGTTCGATAAACTGTCCGTAGATGTACTTGGAGATCGGTTCCCCGGTTTGGCCGGCGTTGATCTCCACCGTTACCGCGGATAGCGTTTGCTCATCTCGCGAGATGCGGTCCTTTGTCATGATGCTCCTATCCACGCACCCGCACGAAAGAAGCACAACCGCCGCCGTGGCTGCCAGTAGTTCTTGTGAAACGCGCATCGTGTCCCCCTTCTAGCGCTGTTCAGACGCATTTGTGCAGTCTCCTGGATTCAGTTTTGTGTGTAACAGGACTCGTCGGAACGCAGCCTACCATAACAGCACTGCTATTTCAAGATCTGGTTCCAGTCTTCCACGTATGACGAAACACGTCTATTCCAGACAAGGGAGAGCTTGTGGCGCAGACTTCCAGCCTGCAACTTCCAGCCTGCAAAGAACGTCCCGCTCAGTTCTTTGGGGCAGCCAAGATGGCTGCGCTACATCCGTTAGTTGGCCTCGTCTGCGTCACCGAGCCAGGAAGGCAGGGTTGTCCATGAGCTGCAGATAGCCGCTGACACGCGCCAGCCGGGCCAGGAACGCCTCGTACAACCCGTCGACGGTCTCTTCTATGGTTCGACGACTGTTGGTGTAAGGGTCCTTTCGAGTCGCGTCATTGACCTGGACGCTCCATTCCGCCGGAAGAGCGCTCGAACCGGAGAGCGCACCCGACAGACCGCCGGCCACTGCGGCAAGGCAGTCTGTGTCGCGACCGAAATTGACTGCGGTGAGAATAGCCTCCTTCGGATCGCCTTTCGCGAAGGCGAAGATGGCCAACCCTTTGGACACGACCTCATTCGCCTGGGACTGGCCGTAGGTGAAGTAGTCGCCGCCGCGGTACAGCCCGTAGAACTCGTCGCGCATAGCGGCAGACTCCTCGTGCTTCGCGGCAAGCGCCAGCGCACGGGACACTTCCCGTTCGATGGTGTCGTACAAGGAGTACAACCGTCCCGCCTCGGCGCGATAGTTGACAAACGTCCTGGCAACATCGATCACCGAGTCGACCGTCGCGTCGGGCTTGCACGCTTCGGCGATGGCGGCGTTGTAGAGCGCGGCCCAACGGAGTCCAAACGCCGTTTCCCGGAAGTAAACCTTGCCGACCTCGAACGTATCGTCGGCAGCGCCCTGCGGGTCGCCTGCATTGATGAGCCCCAGCGGATGCGATGCGCGCGCCACCGTCACCGGCGTCTGGAACGGCCAGAGCGTACCGAGATCACAGGGTGGGACACCGGCCCGCGCCAGCTCGAGCAGCGACAGGTCGAACCGTTCCTGCTTGTACACCATCTTGTCGGGATCAAGATCGCGCAGCCAGATCTCAACCAGGTCGTTGGCGAGAATTCGATCCTTCTTCTCGATGATCGCGGTCGCTATGAGCCGCTGCCGCTCGATACCGTCTTCCGTGGTGCCGGGCGGCCGCTCCCAGTCCGTGTAGTCCGCATAGTGTCGATACGGAAGCAGCTTGTCCAGAAACCCGTGCGTCTCCCGGATACGTTCCGGGGTCCACCCTTCCACCGCCGCGCCCATGGCAGACCCTGCCCACGTGCCGGCAATACAACCGAGGAATCTCTCCCTGAGTGTGACCATCGTTCGTCCTCTATGCTGTTCCGTTCAAACGTGAATGCTATTCCTGTTGGTAATTAGCTGCGTCAGCCCCTCCGTTTCCTGTTGTCTCTGCGGGAGTATCCGCGTGCGTAATCGGCACGGCACCGCTGTTCGATCGTGTCCGGGTGTTCGCCGAGTTCGTTGACCAGAGCAGCGTGCAGCTCGCGGACCAGGTCCTGATGTTCTTCCTGGCCGGCGAGGTTGTTGAACTCGCCCGGGTCGGCTTCGAGGTCGTAGAGCTCCCGCTCGGGCGACTGTCTGCCCTCCGGCGGCGTGTGGTAGACGTACTTGTAGTTGCCACTGCGGATCATCGCGAACCCGGAGGCAATGTTGTGCCCGTAGTACTCGCTGACCGCGATGTCTTTCCACCTGGCATCGGGACTGTCCATCCACTGGACCATCGAGTCGCCGTCCCAGTCGCCGGGAGTCTTCGCACCACCAAGCTCGGCGATGGTCTGCACGACGTCCACCAGCGAGCAGGCTTCGGTACGCCGCTGCCCGCCCCCCCACCTGGCAGGCCAGCTCACTATGAGAGGCACGCGCGCGGCATGTTCGTACACGCAGTTCTTCCACCAGAGACCGTGCTCGCCCATGTTCTCGCCGTGGTCCGTGGTATAGATCACGACCGTGTTGTCGGCGACGTCGCTCTCCGCCAACACGTTCAGCACCTTGCCGATCTCTTCGTCAACCCACTGCGTGAGCCCGTAGTAAAGCTCGCGGCCTTTTCGGACGATCTCGTCCGGCGCATCCTCGACGTTGAACGCGATGCGGAGATGCTGATGGTTCAGAACCTGGGATTCGAGGTGTCCGTCCGGTATCACGGGCATCGGGACTCGACCCTTGTACGGCTCCCAACACCGTTCCGGAACGATAAGAGGAAAGTGCGGAGCGAGATATCCTGCCAACAGGAAAAACGGTTTGCCGTCCGACTTGCGGTCCTTCAGAAACTTCACCGTCCCTGCGGTCACGTCGCGGTCGTGATCGAGTATTCTGGAGTGGTCGCCGGGATGGAACTCATCGAACCGTTTCGAGATTCCTTGTTGGGGAACAAGATCGTCGGCCTTCCGGCGTGCACCACGGCCCGTCTTCACATGGGTGTTCATGTTGCCGCCGATCTCCTCGAAGCCGTAACGGCGAGTGCGGTCGTAGTGCATCTTGCCGCAGAGGTATGACTCGTAACCGGCTGCATTCAGGATGCGCGGCAGAGAGGGGTAATCTGCGCTCGGCAACCAGCAACTGTTGCTCCACGCGCCTACTCGAGAAACGTACTTGCCCGACGTGAATGACAGCCGGGAGGGAACGCACAACGGCGAGTTGCAATAGCAGCTCTCGAAGGTCAAGCCCCGCCGGGCCAATCCGTCGAGGTTGGGTGTCCGGACGATATCGTTCCCGTAACACCCGAGAACGCCGGCGTTGTGTTCGTCGGTGATTATAACGATGATGTTCGGTTTTGTGCCGTCGGTGGCAGCCTGCGCGGAGACGGTAGCGCATGACGGTATCGCCAACGATGTTGTGCCGACACCAACGGCTGTCAGAAACTCGCGACGGTTGAATTTCGATCTCACTTGTTCACCTCCGTTTATTCGGGTCAGTCCCGCTTCCGCCGTTTCTGTCTCTCGCCCCGCTTACGGCCGAGCTTCCGGCCTTTGTCCAGCTCTTCATCGGTCGGCTCCCGGATCGTCGGCTCGCCCTCGATGAATCCGAGCGATGCAAGGAACCTGTCGGCGGCGATCAGTGTATGCTCCATCCACGGCGAGGCGTTGAAGAAGCCGTGGCCCAGACCTTCCTGTGTGTACTCTTCGGCCCGAGCGCCCAGCGACTCGGCCTTCGCGCGATACTCGTCGCCCTGGGGTTTCAGCCTGTCTTCCGCGCCGAACATAATCAGCGCCGGCGGGAAGTCTTTGTGAAGATGCACGGTTGGAGAGATCTTGCGTGCCAGTTCCTGGTTGCCATCGAGCCGGTCGATCAGAAGCGCGTGGGTGAAATCCAGAACCGGATTGAACAGAACCATGGCCTGCGGTATGGTGGAAATGGAGAGGTTGTCTCCATCCGCTTCGACGCTTTTCGCGATGGCGGCACATGCGGCAAGATGTCCGCCGGCCGATCCGCCCGATACGATGAGGCGTTGCGGGTCGATGCCCAACCGGCCGGCGTTCTCGCGCAGCCAGCGTACGGCACTGCGGGCGTCTTCGACGCACTTGTCCGGCGTGACATCGTCCCGGCTTCGAACCCGATAATCAGCGCGCGCGGCGACCAGTCCACGACCGGCGAAATACTCGGCCTGCTTCTCGAACTGACGAACCGTTCCCTGAGTCCATCCCCCGCCAAAGAAGAACACGATTGCCGGGCGTTTGTCGGAAGGTTGCCAGTCCGGAGGATAACCCAGATGGATCTCGAGTTCGCGTTCGCCGATGGCTTTGTAGACATAGACGTTTTGAGGTGTCGCATCTCCCCCACTCTCAGCATCGGCTCGAGCCGGAACCGACGTCGCGGCGATTCCAAGTAACAAACATCCCAACGCCGGAAAGCAAAGAACGTGCTTCATAACATCTCCTTCTCTCAACGGCCAGATCCTTCGACGCTTACCGACCGCGGTGGTCGACGCCACATTATCATACGATTCATCCGGAACGTAAGCAAGGTTTATGGTGTCGAGGGTGTGCGAGATCTACTCTCCGGGGATCTGAGCGAAGTAGGCGAGCCTGTACCTTAATACAACAGGAATCCCGTGCGATAGTCCTCGAACTCCGGGAGGGCCGTTTGCCAACGGCCGGCAATCGTCGGGGGCGAATCCCCCGCATCTATCGCTTTGCGCACCTCCGGCGTGCCGAGAAGATCGTCGAACTGCTGCCTTCGCCACCGGAACTTGCCCGGCTCGAGTTCTTTGATGACTTTAAGCGTCCACAAGGCCGTTAGAACCGGGGCGAACGTGTCCCTGTCGCTCACACAGATCCGCAACCCGCGGCACACGCGTTCTCTGTACGCCGGGCTCTTTGCCGCGTGCGGGATCGAGTGCGGGGTGAACACCACGGGCTGGAACGTGCAACCCGGCGGTCGAACCCGGTCGAGCCGCTCGATGGCCGCGCGGTTGTCGAGCCACGGCGCGCCAACCTGCTCGAACGGCATGAACGTACCGCGCCCCTCGCTGACGTTTGTTCCTTCGAACAGGCAGAATCCCGGGTAGACTATCGCAGTATCGAGGCTTGGCATGTTCGGCGAGGGAGGAACCCACGGCAAGCCCGTTTCGTCAAACCACATCTCGCGAGTCCAACCTTCCAGCGCGACGACGCTCACACACGACGACGGCAGATCGTGTTCCGCAACGAACAGGCGCGCCAGCTCCCCCATCGTCATTCCGTGTCGCAGGGCTACCCCGCTAACAGGCCCGGACAGCCGGACGCCGGTTATCGGGTTCGGCCTGTCGAGCACCACAACCTGCTTCCCGTACTTTGCGGCGGCTTCGATGCACTCGTGCATGGTCGACGCGTACGTATAGACCCGCACGCCAACGTCCTGAAGGTCTACAAGGATTGTGTCAACGGTAGCAAGTATCTTTGGCCACGGCGGCCGTGTCGAACCGTACAGGCTATGTACAAGAAGGTCTTTGCGACGTGATGGCGGGACATCTACACCGGCAGGCAGGCTCGCGTCCATCCCGTGCTCCGCCGCAAGGAGGCATTCGACCCGAAGGTCTCTGCGCGACGACAGGATATCGAGCAGGTGCGTGCCGCTACGGTCTACCGAGGCGGCATGGCACAGTACGCCAAGCCGCTTCCCGCGGAGAGAATCGAAACCGCGTTCGACGAGAACATCCAACCCGGAACGAACCCGCGCACCGCTTCTTGCCCGGCCCGCTAGACGCTTTCTCACAACCAGGACACCTCCTTATGTTTGCAGTCCACGCATACTCTATCCCCCGACACTATCACAGGTCAAGTTCCGGGATGTCCTTGTGCCGTCTCCGGATTGGGGCTTGACACCTTTCGGGGGAAGTAGTATCTTTGCTATCGGAAGTGCGGCTGTTGTGGGGGTCGTAGGACTAGATGACATGAGGTCTTTCGAGGAGGTGGTGCCTGGCCTGAGTGTGTGAAACCCGCCAAACCTTGTGAAACCACAGTCGTGCGGCCAGTTCTTGCCAGAAGGAGGTAGCAGAGACAATGAAAGTCAAGAAAGGATTTACCCTGATAGAGCTGTTGGTGGTAATCGCGATCATCGGGATTCTGGCGGCGATCCTGTTGCCGGCGCTTGCGCGAGCGCGCGAAGCGGCCAGACGTTCATCGTGTCAGAACAACCTGAAACAGTTCGGGATTATCTTCAAGATGTACTCCAACGAGTGGAACGGCCGGTTTCCCCAGTGTGGACTATGGACGTGCCAATACCCTGAGGAGACGACGGAGCGCGACGTATACTGGACTGTCTTCAACGGGCAGGCGGTCTATCCGGAGTACATGACGGACCTTCAGATCATGATCTGTCCGTCGGACGCCGACGCGAAAACCAACTTGCGGGACCAGGGTTGGTTTCATCACCTCGAGGACGAGGACCAGCCGATTGACGGGGGTTGCTTCTTCGACGTGAGTTACATATACACGGCGTGGGTGACGACGAACGACGACGATGCGGTAGCGTTGTACAGTTATCTGTATGGGGTGGGCGAATTCATGGGGGCACCATGGAGGGTATCCGTCATGGACACCGATCTGGACGTTAGTGGCGAAACATTCTACCGGCTGCGCGAAGGTATCGAGCGATTCTTCATCACCGACATTAACAACCCCGCTGCGAGCGCCATGGCACAGAGCGAAATCCCGATTATGGTCGACGAGTTCGCGGCCCCAAGCGGTGGCATGCCAACCTTCAACCATATACCCGGCGGTATCAATGTCCTTTATCTCGACGGGCATGTCGAGTGGGTCGGTTACAAATCAGGTTTCCCGTGCACGAGTCGCCTTGCCAACCTGTTTGGCATGTTGTGATCCGCTCCGGAATGTAGTGAGCACGTAGGGCACCAAGGAACGTGAGACACTAGGTCGTTGTCTGAATCGTCGGACGAGATGTAACGAGGGGCCTGCGACATTCGACGTCGCAGGCCCTTCTTCCGTCTATTTCGAAGACTCGGTAGACCGCTTCGCGCCCAAGGCAGTTCTATTTCACCGCAACCTCGCCATCGAGCGAGACTGTCTTTGACGTGCCATCCTCGAACGTGACGCGCACGTCGCGCGGCGTGTCGGCGAGATCCTCGAGCAGGAACCCGGTGTCGGTCTGTTTCACGGCGATGCTGTCGATGCCGAACGCGTGGTTGCGCGGCCGGTCGATGTACACGTCGCCCCAATGGTCGCGTATACGGTTCCTGGCCTCGCTCGCAGCGCCGTTACCCCACGTGAAGATGGTGAACGACCCCACGCCTTCGCCCTCTTTCGACGTGGCGCCGCCGTGGCCGTAGTTCTCCATCATGAACCCGTAGTCTTCCGGCCCGAAATGGTTCCACACCTTCTCCCACAGCGCTTTCTGCCGCGGGTTCTCGGGGCAGTACATCATGATGAAGCCCGATTTTGCAGCGCTCACACCGCGTTCGAACAGGTGCGGATCGCCCGTCTCCTTGTAAAACTCCATGAACAGCTCGGCAAAGAGGCACTGGCGCGAATCGTTCCACTCGCCGTCGCAGTTCATCACGCCGAACCCGCCCAACGCCGGCACGTAGATGAACGGCGGCTGCCAGACCTGCTGGGTCATGCTCAGCTCGTCGAGCGTGCGGCGGCCCCAGTCCAGGTAACGCTCGTCTCCCGTCGCCCGGTACGTTTCCAGCAACGCTTCGGCAGTCCAGAAGGTCGAGAAGTTGCACTGTTTGTACATGGCGTTTCGCGGGATGCGTTTGTTCAGGTACTCCGGATACCCCCACCGGCAGCACGAGAAGTAGGTCTCGAAATCTTCCCATCGTCCCGCAGGCACGATCTCGAGGAGCACGGCGTCCATCGCCTTGATCGCGGCCTCGCGATACTTCTTCTCGCCGGTGATCCCGGCCAGCTTGAGCAGGAACGTCACGCTCATGCTTGTTTCGGGCGTGTCGCGATACTTCTCCCAGGGCTTCTGCGTCTCCGGGTGGAGCCATGCGGGAAAGAACCCGCGCTCGTCCTGGAGCGTGAGCAGACGGTCGGCGTAGGTCCTGGCGTAGTCCACCAGCCTCGCATCCTGCTCGAGCTCTTCGTGCCATCGCAACATGAGCAAGCACGTCCAGCTCGCGTCGAGCACGTGGTACCACTCGTCGGTCACGCCGCTTTTCAGGTACGGAACACGGTTCGAGTTTGACCAATACCCGGTCTCCCACCCTTTGGACCGGTGCACCCTCTTGTCCCCGACCCTGATGCGCTTCATCTCCGTGCGGTATACCGACGGGAACAACCCGTTGTCCATCGGCGCGGACAGACTAAGCTCTTTCACCATGTTGGCCTTCTCGAGGAGATCCTCGTTCTTTGTCCGTCTTGCGAACCGGTACATGCCCGAGGCGGCCCGCAACGTCGAGAACCACGCCTGGTTCCATATCGACAGGAACTCGCGGAGATCGTAATCGCCGTCATAGTTGGGCGATTCGGTCACGTTGACGATGAACGCCGGTCCGCCGACGCGTTTGCCGTTCAGCTCGAACTCCTGCCAGACCGCGTCTTTCCACGTATTGAACGCCCAGCTGTAGGTGTGCTCGACATACGTGTCCATCGGCACGCGAATCGGGTCGCCTTTCGCATAGAGCGGCCGCGCGTAACGTTCCCAGAAGAACCGCGACACCCGCGACCACGGGTTGACCGGCGTGTCGTCGTCGCGATAGACGGAGATGTAGAACCCCAGCTCGACCGCGCCGGGACTGAACGCCATGCCCGGTTCCTTCTTGTAAAGAACGTGCGAGGGAATCGACGTCCGTGTCATGCCCAACCACACTTTCCGCGCCGGCGCGTCGTAGTCCATGAACCACGGATTGTCCTCGCGCGCGCCGACGATCTCTAGCTCTGGCACGATCACCACGAGGTCGGGCCCGCGCGCCGCTATCAGCGCCGGCGAACGAAACACGTGCTGCGCTACGCAAAACCCCTCGTCCGGCGACAGGTGAGGCGCCCACCACAGATCCGGCGTGAAGCCAAGAGAGAATGTGATCGCCAGCTCGTCCTGTTGAAGAGGTTCAGCCACCTGCCATGTCATCCGAACGCGCTGCCACCCGTCGCCCGCGTCGTCCACGCGCACCTCCGGGGCAAGCGCGTCGCCCAGACGCGGCGTATCGAACCGCACCCACTCCGTATCACCTCGCCCGACGACATACCCTTCCGCTACCTTCTGAATAGTCATTTCCTGCGACTCCGCTACCGTTGTCCAGCAAAATACCGCCAACAAAC
>CAZGCA010000072.1:0-31078 GCA_964524145.1 uncultured bacterium
CCCCACGAAGGATTTCTGGTCGACGTAAGACGCCGTCGTGGGTACACAGTCATCGGATGGGCTCAAGCCCCTAAGCCGTTGATTCTGTTGTCAATATTTATTCTTCGCAGAAAAGACCTCTGGGTAGAACGAGCCACGCACGATGCGATGGGTTCATCTGCGGCGGCACGTTAAGGCTTTTTGCGGGCCTCGCTTCGTTAGGAGCTGTGATTCCAAGCACTTACACGTTCCCATCTGCCACGCCTACGGGTGCACAGGCTTTTTGTCAAGAGAATCACAGGGAAGACAAAAAGCTTTCACGGGCGTATGGTGACACCTGCAAAACTCTCTATCTCAACCTTACACAAGCACTTCCAATATCAGAGCGAGAACGGCTGAGTCAGCCGATGCGTTGATTTTTCTGTTGACAATTTGGCGAAATTATGCTATATTTAGTAACGCTGAGGGTAGGCAGTATGCCCCGGCCGAAGTCTCATGTGCATCGGCGCTTCGAAGAAGCGTCTTTAAACAGCGGTAGCGGATGGTGTGCTTTGTAGCGCCTGTTTGACATGCTAGGCTTGTTTTCGAAACCCAAGCGGGCTGTGGGCATCGACATAGGCTCGCATTCCGTCAAAGTTGTCGAGATATCCAGATCCGGGCCGGGCTTCGCTGTCCACGCTGCGGTTCGCGCCACGATAGACCAATCGCGCTACGCAGTTGACCCGACAGTCGCGCTCACAACAGCCGTTTCGGAAGCAACGGCGACGTTCAAGCTTTCCAACGCATACCTAGTGTGCGGGCTTTCCGGCCAATCGGTTGTGATCCGTTACCCGCGACTCCCCAAAATGCCGCCTGATGAGCTCAAAGGAGCCGTTGAGCTGGAGGCTGCACAGAGTATTCCTTACAACATGGAAGAAGTCTCGATGGACTCCGCTCCGCTTGAGGACGCTCCCGAGAACGGCGAGGAGATGGTGAAGGTCTTGCTCGTTGCAGCCAAGAACGAAATAATTGACGCCCGGCTGAGCCTTCTCGAACAGTCCGGGATCAGGCCGCATGTGATCGCCGTCGATTCGCTTGCTCTGGCGGACGCGATGGAAATGACCGGAACGTTTCGCCACAACGAAACCGTCGCACTCATCAACGTAGGCGCGTCGGCGACCAATATCCATTTCTGCAAGAACGGGGTGAGCAACTTCGTCAGGGACGTTTCTTGGGGTGGCCGGGATTTGGTTGACGCCATCCAGAAATCGTACAAGGTTGACAGAGAACAAGCCGAGTTGGTGCTTGTCGAGGGCGAGCCACCAGCCGAACCGGCCGAGCCTCAACCTTCAGCACCCCTTGGCGGGGCACCCGGGCCAGGGTCTCCGCCCGATCTGCCGTCCCCGCCGAAAGCGCCACCGCCCTCGCTTGACGTAGCGGCTCGCGCTCCGATAAGCCGGCTGTTGGGCGAGGTGAGACGATCGTTCGACTACTACGAACACCAGTTGTACCAGAGTGGCGTCGATAGAGTAGTGTTGAGCGGCGGAGTCGCCCCCTTTTCGCTCCTTCGGCAGTCGTTTGTCGAAGAGCTGGGCGTATCCGACGTGGAAATAGCAAACCCCGTGGGCGGAAGCGTGGCCTTTGAAGCAGGAGCGGATGTCGCTGTACTCGAGGAGTCTCCGGCCCAGTTTGTCGTGGCGGTGGGCCTCGCAGGGAGGGGCGCCGCAGAACTATGATCAACATTAACTTGATACCGCCTGAGCGCCGGCCGATAACCCGAAGCCCGTTGCCATACCTCGGAGTGGCAGTCCTGCTGGTGCTGGGCGTGTTCGTGTGTCTTGCCAGCCTTCTTGCAGGAATGAACAAGGTGTCCGCTCGCGAGGAGACGCTCGAACAGGTGGAAGGTGAGCTTGAAGAGCTGGCCGACGCCGTCGAGAGGGTCGACAACCTCCGGCGGGACAAGGCGAACCTGTCGCTGAAGAGAAAAGCCGTCGGCCGGATAATGCAGGACAGGATTTTGTGGTCGGAGCAGATCTACACGCTGGCAACGCTCGTGCCGGACAACGTATGGGTTTCGGAGATCGAAGAAGAAACCCGCACAAAGAAGATCGACATGCCGAACCCGCAAAAGGGTGAAAAGGGACAACCGCCGACTATTCGCAGGCAGGTCACCATCCGCACGCTCAAGATATCCGGTTACGCGTTCTCGCGGACCGAAAAGGGAGTCGATCTAGTCGGCGTGTTTGTGCGCAACCTTGAGAGCAGCCCGAAGTTCGCGGAGATGTTCACCGACCCGGAACCTCAGCTTGTGAGCGATGAGGAATTCGCCGAGGGCGTGAAGGTCAAGCAGTTCGAGATCACGTGTACTATCGAAGCGGTGCCCAGCGGTAGCGTCTGAAGACAGGGATACAGAACGTGTCGGTTCTCTTCACAGGAAAAGTAACACGGCAGGACCTGATAATAGCCGGTACTATCGCGGTGATTATCGTCGTTCTCGTTGTGGTTTTCTTTGTGGGAGTCAAGCTGCCGCTGGACAGTCGAGCCGAAGATATTGACGAGCAGATAGCCGCGACGCGTGAGGAACTGAGGACGGCCAAGGAGATAGCGTCGAACCGTCCGTTGCTCGAAGCCGAGGTCAAACGAGTGTCGGACATGGTGTATAAGTTCGAGGAAAGATTGCCGACGCGTCGCGAGATACCTCAGTTGTACCGGTGGTTCTGGCGAGCGGCAGAGGATGCCGGTGTGGTTGTCGAGAAGATAGACAAGCAGCCCGAAGGGGAGACGCAGACCGAGATTGCAATACCCTACAAGTTCGTCGTCTCGGGCCCGTTCGCGTCGCTGGGCAAGGTTATCAACATTCTGGAGATGGGTGACCGCTTCGTGAAGGTTTCCAATATGAATATAGGTGAGGAAGAAGGCGGTGTCTGCGAGGCGCGGTTCACGCTATCGACGTACCTTTTCGTAGGCGAAAAATCGGCGACGTCCACGCCCGCTAAGAAGGTTGAGCAAGAATGAATCCTAGAACGAAAATCATCCTCGCGGCGGTACTGCTCCCTGCAGCGGTCGGCTTTTTATACTGGCGAGTGACAAAACCTTACGGCCCCACAGGAGCTCCCCCGCCTGCGCCCGGCACCACTACGGATGCAGCGGCTTCGACGGGTGATGTTGCCAAGGCCGATGAGAACCTGGCCGAGGCTGAAACGTTCGATGAGGAACAAGTGCTTGCGGCATTGCAGCAAGAGCAGGTTTTCTTTGATTTCGAAGCGCTGAGAAACCCTATGGCACCCGTGCTTGAGCCCATGGCCGGAACGGAGGAGGCTCCCGAAGGCGGGCCGGTGCCGCCAGAAACCCCTTCAGGTTTGGCGTCAATGACCCGACAGTATACTGTGTCGGGTATTGTATGGAGCGAGACATCTCCGCTTGCAGTGGTTGATAACCAGGTCGTCGGAGCCGGCTATAGTCTGCCGAGTGGCGCTGAAGTAGTTGAGATTTCCCGGGATAGCGTCCTCCTGAAACAGGGCGCCGAGACATTCAGAGTGAGAGTTCATGGGGAGTGATACCATGATGTTCGAGAAACGACTGAAACGTGCCAGGCTGGTTGTGGCGGTTACGGTTGCCACCGCCCTTTTATTCATGGTGACAGGAACAGCCAACAGTGCGGACGAGATCGAGGCCCGCAAGGCGGAAGTCATACGGGAGTCCCTCCGGAAGCTGGGCCGTCCCACCGAAACTTCGCCTCTGTACGAAGCCGCAGCAGAAGCTGAAGCTCTGCTTGAGATACAAACCGAGCGAAAAGGGACAGAATCCGTTATCACAATTCTCACGACAAACAACCCGGTTTACGAGTGTTTCCTCGACCGCTCCGCGAACAGATTCATCGTTGATATTTACAACACCATCAACTTTCATTCCGGCGAGGACTACCAGGTTGAGCAGTCGCCGGTGCTGGAGCATGTACGCACGAGCTTATACCAACTCGATCCACAGTTCGTATCGCGCGTCGTGTTCGACCTTTCAGAGATTGTCAAGATGCGGGTTACACAGGACGACGGAAGGATCATCGTCCGCGTCCCAGACGACGGGGCCGAGCGGCCCGAAACGGTTCCACCGTCGCCCAGCGTGGCAGAGCTTACCGAAAAGCTGAAGTTTCGAGAACGTGAGCTTGCCGCGGCCGAAGAGAAGCTCAAGGCGGAGGTGGCGGCTCGAGAAGCTGCCGAGAAACAGCGAGCCGAGGCGCTTGCCCGAGCACAACAGGAAGCGGATGGGGCCCTGTCGGAGCAGCGAGTGCTGCTGACGAAAGCGCAGGATGAGCTTCGAGCACAGATACAGAGACGAGAAACCGCCGAGGTAGACCTTAAAGCCAAACTGGATGCGCTGACTACGGAGTACAACCAGGCAATAGCCAAGCAGCAGCAATCGCTCGACGAAGCGCAGACGAATTTCGAACAGGAAGCGGAAAAGCGTGCTGAAGCCGAAACGAAGGCCGGCGACATCGAAGAGAAATTCAAGCAGCAGCAGGGGGCATTGGCCGGACTCAAGGAAGAGCTAAGCGCGAAGCTCGATGAGGAAACAGCGCGAGCAAGCGCATTGCAAGCCGGAATGATGGCCAAGGAGGAAGAAGCCCAACGTACAATCGATGATCGCGAGCAAGCGCTCAAAGAGATGGAGGCAAACGTCGAGGCTGCAAGGGCCGAAAAAGAGAGGATGCGCGCATCCCTGGCCAAGCAGATCGAGGGCCGGGAGGCGGAAGTTCGCGCGGAGCTCGATCGACAGAAGCAGGCTCTTGCAGGAGCCCAGAACGAGCTTGCAGCGCTGAGCGGCGAGTTGGAAACGCAAAGGGTTGCCCGTAAAGACGTCGAGGCGAAGCTTGCACAGGAGCTTGCGTCGAGAGAGAAAGAGTCGGCCCAGACTATCAGCGACCAGATGGCGTCGCTGCAGGAAGCGCAAGACAAAGCCAAAGAGGAGGCTGAAGCCCGTGCCGTAGCCGAAGCCGCTTTCAAGAAGGAGCTCACACAACTTGCCGCCGATGCAGATGCCGACGCGCAGGAGAAAAAGCTACTGATCGCCAATCTAGAGGAACAACTCGCGTCCGAGCGAGCGGCGCGAGAGACGGCAGAGCAAAAGGCCAGAGAGGCCGTTGCGAGCATGGAGGAACAGACAAAGGCCGCCACGGCAGAGGCCGAAAAGGCTATTGCCGAGGCCGAACTCCAACTCGCCAGAAAGAGAAAAGAAGAGGAAGACCTGGCAAAGAAAGCCCAGGACGAGCTTCGGATGACGGCATTGAAGGAAGCCGAGGCGCGCGCCATTGTCGAAGCCGAGTTGGAGGCGAAGACCGAACAGCTCGCGACCAAAGCCGAAGTGGACGACCAAGAGAAGAAACTGCAGATCGCCAAGCTCGAGGAACAACTTGCCGCCGAGCAGGCTGCGAGAGAGACGGCTGAGCAGAAAGCCAAAGAGGCCGCCACAGCGGAGGCCGAAAAGGCGATTGCCGAGGCCGAGGCAAAGCTCGCTGCAGAGCAAGCGGCGCGCGAGGTGGCAGAACTGGCGGCCAGCGAGGCGGCCGCAGAGATCGAGGACCTCACGAAGGTTGCTGTGGCGCCCACAGAGGTCGAGAAACTCCCGGCCGCCCCGGGTGAGGAGCGGCCTTCCTTCATCGAGGTGTTAAAGGCGTCGCTTACCGCGGCAACAGAAGCCGTTCGCGACCAGGTAGTGCTCCAGCCGGTGGTTGTAGCTGAAGCCCCGATCGAGGAAGAAGAAGCCGAACCTGTCGAGGAGGAGCCCGAAGAAGCAGAGCCTGAGGCCGAGCAACCGGAGACTATCGAGGTGGAGGTCGCCAAGGCAGCCGAGGCCGTCGCTCCGCCCGCTATTGCCCCGGCCCCAGCGCCCCCCGTTCCGCCCGAGGAACAGACAGTCACCGTAACGTTTCGCGACGCAGAGATTAACGCCGTGATTGATGTGTGGTCCAGGATGGCCGGTATCAACGTGCTTGCCGGCAAGGACGTGCGCGGCACCGTGACGTGCAGGCTCAGGGATGTGCCCGTATTGGACGCGATGCGCCTCGTGCTGAAAGATAACGGCTACGCGCTCGTTAGAGACGGGAACATCTACCGGGTCATACCGGAGGCAATGGCCGCGGTCGAGATACTGGCCGAGATGGAGACCAGAACCTTCAAGCTCGAATATCAAACCGCAGACAGTATGGAGTTAACACTTAAGTCACTCACAACACCGCACGGCAAGGTCATTTCCAACAAAGATGCCAACGTCGTGATCGTGACCGATGAGCCGGAAAACATGGATCGGATCGAGGATATCGTCAAGGAGCTGGACGTCAGCGCCCCCGTCGTGCTGGTCGTTACCGGCATCTATCCGCTCAGCTACGCAAAGGCCAACGAGGTGGCCAAGATAATCGAGGGCGTTCTCACAGAAAACGGGAGCGTCGTCGCCGATGCAAGATCCAATCAGGTACTCGTGACGGACGTTCCCGAAAACCTCCAGACGATAGACGAGCTCATTCCCACACTCGACCAGCGGGAACCACAGGCGTTTCTCGAGGTCATGATGGTGGACCATGTGCTCCAGGATGATTCAGCGTACGGGATCAACTGGCTTTCCAACGCAAGAGATATGACCAACGACCTGCAGAGCTTCACTTGGAACAGCACCGGTCTGGGAGACTCTGTCGGGTCGGAGTCACTCGACGCGGGTGTGCTGACGTTTGGGGTACTCACCGATGATCTCGACCTGACCGCGGCCATTGCGGGCGAGCTTCAGAACCGCGATGCGAAGCTAGTTGCCAACCCGTCAACGCTCGTGCTCAACAACCAGAAGGCTTCGATAGAGATCGTGTCCGAGTACCCGTTCCAGCAGCTCACGCAGACCACCCAGGGACCTCCCGTGTCAAACATCGAGTTCAAGAACATCGGTGTCACGCTGGACGTCACGCCGCAGATCACAAGCGATCAGTCGATAATCGTCGAGCTTGACGCAAGAGAAAGCTCGATATCGGGGTTCTCGGAAGGCGTGCCGATCGAGGACTCGCGCACCGCAAGAACCACCCTGCTGATAAACAACGGCCAGACAATATACCTTGCCGGGTTGCGCAGCATCAGCGTGACGTCTGACAGTTCGCGGTTTCCGATGCTTGGCAGCATACCGCTCGTCGGATTCTTCTTCCGGGAAGCGACTTTGAAGGACAGCCGCACCGAGTTGCTTGTTTTCCTGACGGTGCACGTTGTTCCGGGAGACGCGCCCGACCTCACACCGTACCAGCGCGACAGGTTCGAGGAGCTCCCAAGCATGTCGCCCGTACCCGACGGGCTCAGGAACATGTGGAAAGATATCTCCAACCCGATCGACGGCAGGAAACCGCCCTGGCAGTGGAAGGTCAAGAAGACCAAGATCGGCGAGCAACTCAACTAACTAGCGAACTCCGTGGGCCGGCGACGTAATTGCGGGCCCACGCGATCTCTTTAGAAACCTCTTCAAGTTCCCGCCGTGTCGCCTGTGGGTCCAGCCTTGGGCACGATCCTCGTCCTGCTCGAATCCCGTCCTTACTCGCGGCCTGATCAAGAAATCGCTGCGAGCATCATGGTTGACATGTTTTACTGCACTCGATATGATTCTGTCACAGCTAGAGGCTGGTGGAGAACGAAGCTCTGATTTGGAAGGAGGAGCGACTCATGAAACTCCTGAAACATCTCATGTTGGCAGCCTGTTGTCTTGCGTCGGTCGTCTTTTGCCCGAGTGCGTTCGCTGCGCCACCCGAAGCCGGCGATATTGATATGTCCGGCGGCGTCAATCCAGTTAATGCAATAGACGTGCAGCTCGTTATCAACGCGGCGTTGGGTATCGAAATCGACAGCGACGGCGACGGGCTTTGCGACACTGCTGAAGGCGCTCTGGGAACCAACCCGGCAAGCACCGACACCGACGGCGATGGTGCCGGTGATTTCGAGGAGGTTGTTGCCGGGACCGATCCGGGCACCGTAGGAGGCGATAGCGACGAAGACGGTCTGGCGGACGATTGGGAGATAGCACAGTTCGGCGATCTGAGCCACGACGGCGATGACCATGACGACGACGACGATCTCACGAACCTGGAAGAGTACCAGAATGGTACCGATCCTAACGACGACGACAGCGACGACGACGGACTGGACGATGGCGAGGAAGTGAATACGTACGGGACCGATCCTAACGACGACGATAGCGATGACGACGGGCTCGACGACGAAGAGGAAGTCAACACGCACGGCACCGATCCGAATGACGACGACACCGATGACGACGGCGCTTCGGATGGAGCGGAGGTCGATGCAGGCACCGATCCTCTCGATCCCGCGGACACTCCGGGGGGCGGCGATGAGGACGACGACCTCGTCTTCATCCACCATTCGTGCGGAGAGAACTGGCTGAACAGCAGCCTGGACAGCACCTTGCTCGCCAAGGAGTACATCGACGAACGGAACGATATCACCTATGGCACGGACCTCGACCCCGATTCGGGACGGCCGGACTCGTTGGCCGATGTCCCCGGCGACCTGACCGATATGTGGCACTGGGTTGCGTGGTTCAACGATTACCTCGGCAGCGTAAAGGAACATGATTGCGAGGACGGCGTCAACAGGATTATCATGTTCAAGAGTTGCTTCCCCAACAGCCACGTCGACGCGGAGGGTACCGAACCGGGCGATCCGTTCAGCGATACGAGGGCACTGGCGAATTACTTTGCCGTGTACCGTCATCCGGTCGGTCCCGGCAACACATACGAGCATGGGGGCTATACGTACGAGCCGCTGAGGGACATTTTCGCGGCGAACCCGGACACGCTCTTCATCGCTGTGACGGCGCCGCCGCTCCATTACCTGCCCTGGGACGACACGGACGATGACGCTGCGCATCGCGCCCGGCAATTCAACAACTGGCTGAAGAACGACTGGCTGACCAACTATGTGACAACCACGGGATTGAACAATGTCGCCGTGTTCGATTGGTTCGATATCCTGGCCTATCCCGACGATCACGCAACGCACCCCAACCGGCTGCGCGCCGAGTACGGCGGCGAGGACGGCGACTCGCACCCGAATGGGGATGCCAACGCGTATTCGACCACGGTATTCGCCGGCGGTACGGAGAACTTCCTCGACGATGCGTGGGATGCGTTCACGGGCGGCGCGGTCGACGACGACACCGACGATGATGGTCTGCCCGACGCGTGGGAGACGGCGCAGTTCGGCGATCTGAGCCACGGCGCAGACGACCATGACGACGATGACGATCTCACGAACCTGCAAGAGTACGAGAACAACACCGATCCGCTCGATGACGACACCGATGATGACGGGCTCGACGACGGCGACGAAGTCAACACGCACGGCACCGATCCCAACGACACCGACACCGACGATGACGGCGCTTCGGACGGAACGGAAGTTGACGCAGGAACTGACCCGCTCGATCCGAGCGACACTCCGGGCGGCGGCGAGGGTTCCGTGACGTTGACCGTCCAGGAGCGCGCGGGTGCGGACAGGACGGGCGAGTACATCAGTTTCGGCGTGCCGTTGCCCAAAACATGGAACGTCACCGACGCCTCGAGCCTGAGGCTGCTCGATGAAACCGACACGCCCATTCCGGCACAGTTTGAGGCGCTGGCACGCTGGGGAAGTCATCCGGGCGACACGTCCGCGCCGGTCAAGTGGGTTCTGGTTGGATATCTCGAGTCGATCTCGGGCAGCGACACACAGACGGTAGTATTGGACAACTCCGGCCCCGGTCCGGTGTCGTCAGCACCGATTGTCATCGCCAATCCAACCGCGGACACGATGACTGTCGAAACGGGCGCTGCTCTGTTTGAACTGAACACGGACGGAGATTTCAACCTGTTTAGCCAGGTGACGGTCGGCGGGCAAACGCTGCTCGAATCGCTGTCTGCGACGCAGGCCATCAACTACGATCCCGCCGGCGCATTGGATATCGTTGCGGGGGGCACGCCCGATTTCACGGCTCGCACGACCGCCGCGACCGTCGAGCGGTCAGGCCCGCTCTGCGCTGTGGTCAAGATCGAGGGAAGCATTCTGGACGAGTCGGCTCGCGCATTGCTCGATTTCACCGCGCGCCTCCATTTCGTTGCCGGGTCTTCAGCCGTGCGAGTCGATTTCACGGTCGAGAACAACCAGCCCGTTATTGCTGAAGGTGGAGAAGGGCAGCCGACCAACGCTCACAACCAGGGCTCTGCAAACAGCGTGTACATCGGCGAACTCGAACTCAATCTGCGGCTCAGGAACACCGGTACCGCGCTGCATATCCTTACCGAGGATGACGTGGACGTATCCTCGCCGACAGGACAGGTTCGGCTTTACCAGGACTCGAGCGGTACGGATCAGTGGAACAGCTACGTGGGCATGGTTGGATGGCCGGGCGAGGAAGCCTCGGCGAATCCGCGCCTCCAGTCATACTGCACGATGCAAGGGTATCAGATCACGGGCGACGATCTGGCCTCGCCCGTCACGGGGTCGCAGGCGCTCGGGTGGATGACGGCCTTTCGCAGCGGGGCCACCGAACCACGCCTGACGGCTGCCGTGCGCGACTTCTGGCAGAACTTCCCGAAGTCGATCTCCGCGTCGCCCGACGGGACCGTGACCGTCAACCTGTTCCCGAACGGCGCGCAGTTCAACCACAACTTCCGTATCGGCGAAGAGAAGACCCACAGCGTGCTCTTCGATTTCGGGCTGGACGCGACAACCGCTGACGCTGCCGAGAACACGGCCATGGCGTTCAACGATCCTCTTATTGGCGTAGCGCCGCCTCCCTGGTACACCGGCAGCGGCGCGCTCGGCGAAGTGCCCGTAGCCGACGTTACGGAGTGGCCGCTTTACGAGCATTACGTGCGGCTCGCATTTGAGCCGAACCCCGAGGTGTCCGAACCCCAGTTCGAGCATCTCACGATGACGGCGGCCATCGAGCACTACAACTTCTACGGCTGGCAGGACTACGGCGACCTGCCCCTCGATTACGAGGCGTTCGGGCCCAGCCAGGCCGGCCAGATGAACTTGAAGTACTGGTTTCTCAACGGAATGTTCGCCCAGTTCTGCCGATCCGCTGACTTGCAGTGGTTCGATTTGGCGCGGCCCGGTGCGTGGCACATGGCTGATATCGATTATCTCCACATCCCCGACGAAGGGAGCCAGCACTGGGTGCACGGTGCGTATTTCGGTCACAGCGAGCACGATCAGCCGGGAAACATTGATCCAAACAGGAACATGAACAGCCCCTCCGTCGACTTGTTCTTCGGAGTTCCGGCCCTGTTGTTCGGATACCACCTGACCGGCGAGACGCGGTTCCGCGACACGGCGCTCGAAGGACTCGAGGGTATGCTGAGCATGTCGCAGTTCAGCAATTTCGGGCCGCCCATCGGCGTTGACGACCCCGTGCTCCAACGCGAACGGGCCAACCTGATTTTCGCCTACATCGAAGGGTATCGCACGACGGGCGATTCCCGGTGGCTCGACGAACTGCGAATGATCGTGGGTCATACCGCGAACATGACCGAAAACTCGTGGGCGACCTATCCTGACGCGTACGGCACGGCCCACCCCGGCGCGTACGAACGGATGTTCATGTTCAACCAGGTGCTGTGGACGCTGGGACGGTTCCTCGACTTCTTCCAAGAATACGGTATGACCGACGACCTGAATGTTGCGACGGCGCTCGAGACCTACGGCGATTTCGTGATCGACCATGTGATGCAGGAGTATCCCGCCGGCAGCGGCCGGGCTGTCCACTGGTATGACTACATCTTCGACGACCCCGCAGGCCCCGACGATCCCGACGACTGGGTAAACTGGCGCGACGTCAACAACTGGGCGCTCGTCATGGCCGATGCGCTCGCGTACGTCTACAAACATACCGGACACGACCGGTTTCTCACCGCTGCGGGCCAGTTCTACGCCACCGGCACCATTGACCCGCAATGGGAGGACGATCCGAACGAATACTACGACACAAAAGGTATTGCCAACGCCTGCAGCTGGGGGCTGGTCTATATGAACCAGTCGCGATAGCGACAACAAACCAAGTCCGCGCGGCGAGTGGTTCTCCACTCGCCGCGCGAGGAAATGCGGTTCACATGGATCGCGTTGTCCATTCAGGTCGGGGACGGCCATGACGGAGGATCCATGCGTGGACGCGGAGGAGTGATAGCATGCCGGCGGCGATGCAAGCTATAGTAGCCTCTCTTTTCATCTTCATTGCAATGCTGGTTATCGCCTTCAGCTATGTCTGTGTGTTTAACATAAAGCTGTCCCGATATCTCAAGAAGAATAAGTACGCCCGATGGAGGGAGCTGACGACCGTGGGTCCGTTCGGTCCGGGAGGGGCGAATCTTCTTCGTGGACTCCCGTATCTCTATAGTTCGCTGGACTGCGAAGACGAAGAGATTCTCAGATACAAGGATGCCATTCGCAGAGGCCTACTCTACGTTGTGGCAACCCTTGGCGCGACAGTGGCCAACTTCGTGCTTCTGATTGTATTGGCCATAGTCTACGGTGACTAAGTTCTGGGTAAGATCCGCGTGCCGGACGGGAGACGAGAGCGTGGTAGCTGGGCAGACGTAGACACGTCGGCGTCTTGTTCCCGTGGGGGAAATGGAGGCCGTCACCATCTGTTGGCGGGAATGACATTGGGAGTGCCCAAGCGGCAATCCTCGATAACTCGGCGGCCATATGGGCCATGGCTGGGGAGCACTGGTGCGAGTTCTCCGAGTAGACTAGGAGGTGACTCGGTCCCTTGATAGAAGGTGGGAGCATGGGCGACAAGCATACGGTTGTCCTTTCGCCTAAGCAAAGATTGGAAATCTGTCTACTGGATGCCATGTGCATTGCTCTCGGTGTGGTCGGCATCATCATGTCGGCCACAGTAGATGGTCCCTTGATATTATCGGCTCTCATGGGCTTTGGATCTGCGGTGTTTCTTGCGGGCGCTGTGTGGGTCGGCTGCCAGATCGTGGTGAAGGAAGAATGGTTGCGCGCGGCTTTCACCATCACCCCGCAAGGAATAGCTAAAGTGATGCCGTCGGGAAAGCGCCAAGAAGGGCGGTGGTCGGACCTGGTGCGCACCCACCGGCCCATGGTGGGACTGAAGCGGGTAACAACCTTGGAATTCGATGAGGGGACACGGATTGATTTGTGCCCTCCTGGCTGCCGGGGTCCCCATGTGTACCGCCGTTACTTTCGCCCTTTAGTCGAGGCTGCGAGTGCCGCGAGCGGCAAAGACAACCCGCCGGCAAAGGCCTGGGCAGAAGATCTGGAGAGAGAGGAAAAGCAGCGAAGACGATTCCAGATTCCTCCAAAACGGCTATACATATACGGGCAGTTGGTGGCTGCGTGTCCTCTGGTTCCTGCTCTTGTGCTCTTCTGGGTTGGCGAGGCCACGGACGTTGCCCTTTTCATGGTGTTCTTGAGCATGTTGTTGTCTCCGGTGCTCTTTGTGATCACCCGGAGAGACGCAAGACGGTCTGCGGCTGGAAACACAGACGAGTCTAGTCAAGACACAGAACAGTAACACGACAGAAATGGATGGTAGCTGTTCGCGGTTTGTGGAGAAAGGAGGCCAACGTGATCAAGAGACTTGTAGTCGTTGCGTTTGCAGTAGCCATGGCTGGCTGTGCCACTTCAAGAGGTTTTGACCGGGGCAAACTCGCCAAGGATTTGAGCCAACAAACGTTGGTGACTGATGAAGACATCAGAAAGGCTATTGAGCTGAAGCCGCAACTGGGCATGCCATTCAGACTTGGGCTTTGCTTCAAGAACCCGGAGCGACCCCGGGACTATTGGCGCCGCCCCGACTGGAGCTGGCAACAGGAGGATAAAGACAGTATTCTCGGATTAGGGGAGGAGCTTAAGGAGAAGGGTATCGTCTCCGAAGTCGTATACATAAGCAGCTCCGTAGTAGCTGGTAAGGACACGAAAGCGGTACGCTATGCCGCCGCACAACATGGTGTTGATGCCGTTCTGGTTGTCAGCGGTACCGTAGATATCGACAGGTATAACAATATTTTGGGGCCGCTGTACATATTGCTGGTAACGGGTTTCTTTGTTCCGGGCGATGTAATCGATGCGCTGTTTCTGTCTCATGCGGCCCTCTGGGATGTGAGAAACGGGTATCTTTATCTGTCCGTTGAAGCTGAAGCCAAGAGCAGCATTACAAGACCCGCTGTTTTCATCAGGGAATCTAGTGCTATTAAGCGAGCGCGCTCAGAAGCATTGGCTGAGTTAGCGGTCCAAATCGAGAATCACATAGAAAACCTGGCAAGGTAATTGGCTTCTGACAGTGTTCGAGACGCGACTTGTCGACTTGTTCTTGGATGCGGTTCACATGGATCGTGTTACCCATTCCGGCCGGGGCAGTCTTGACATAGGATTCGCACATGGGGATTGAGGAGGGGAACATGGAAACAGAAGAGGATCAGAACACCGCTCCGGCAGCGTTTTCAGATAGGTCCGAGTGGATCAAGTTCGTCGGACCGGCCCAAGCCATGCTGGGCGTTCTGGTAATTCTCATTGCGCTCTTAGCGACGATCTTGCTAGCGGGCAGCATTGGACGCGAGGACGAGGGATCCTCTGACGGATTCCCCGCCACCTTCGTCTCAAGTGCCACAGCGTACGTGCTCTTTGGCATCATACTGATTCGGTGCGGCATCGGCTCGTTCAATCTGCGGCGTTGGGCGCGAGATGTGATGCTTGTAGCCTCGTGCGTATGGTTGCTTACGCGGGCGATAACGACGCTCGCGCTGGTTGTGTTTGGCATAGGCGCGGCGGTATCCTCGACGGAAACGGGGGCTTCGACAACTGTAACCATGCCCATGGTTTTCCTGAGTTTATTGCCGACGCCCGTGATCCTCGCACTCATTCCGGGGACATTGGCATTCTTCTACTCGCGTCCTTCCGTCAAGAGAACGTTCCTGCACTACGACCCGGACCCGTGCTGGACCGACGCATGTCCTCTTCCTGTGCTTGGCTTGAGCTTCTGGTATTTGCTCGATGCACTGAGCCATGCCAGCATTGCCGCGCTCGGGGAGGCAACATCTTTCCGGACCGAACTGACGGGCGCTCGCGCGGTTCTCTTCATGCTGTTCTTTGCCGCAGTCTATTTGTACATCGCCAGAGGCCTGTATAAGCTCAGGATGCACGCATGGTGCTTGGCGATCGCGTTGGTGTCCTACCGCATGTTGAGCAGCGCCGTCCATTCTGCTCCAGAGGACGTCGCGGATGCATACTTGGGGTGGGCTTTTGGCGGCGGAACTGCATTGGTGAAGCTGTTCTACTTGTTGTTTGTCCTGAAGTTCTTCAGAACCGGGAAGAAGTCCGGTGAGCGAGAGCCCGGTGCGGCGGCGTATCCGTCAGGTAGTGGTGATGGCTGAGGTGAATCGAAAACAGTTGGAAGGAATCGCGTCATGTTTAAGAATCGAGAGGATAGAAGAGTGCTTGGAATTATCGTGGCGTCGGTGGTTGTTGTAATGGGAAGTGTCGTTGCTCAAGCGGAATCGGTCGCTGGGACGGACGTGAGCGCGGTGTTGGCCGGCAAGGCTGCCGCTCCGGACAAAGCAATGACGTTGTGGTACCGTGCGCCGGCCGAGAAATGGGTTGAGGCGATACCTATCGGCAACGGGCGTCTCGCTGCGATGGTGTTCGGCGGCACGGAGAACGAGCGGCTGCAACTGAACGAGGATACGCTCTATTCCGGCGGCCCGTACGACCCGAGCAATCCGGAAGCACTCGAAACACTGCCGAAAGTGAGGCAGCTTATCTTCGACGGCAAGTACCGCGATGCCGACGCCTTGATCGGAGAGAAGATGATGGCCCGGCCGCTGCGACAGATGCCCTACCAACCCGTCGGCGACGTGTTGCTGGGCTTCCCGGGCCACAACGATGTCTCGGATTACCGGCGGGAACTGGACCTGGATACCGCAATTGCTCGCGTGACCTACACCGTCGACGGCGTCAGGTTCATGCGCGAGATCTTCTCGAGTGCGGTCGACCAGGTGATCGTCATTCGGCTGACCGCCGACACACCGGGCAGCATATCGTTCACGGCAACGATGTCGAGCCCGCAGAACTCGACCGTCGAGAGCGTCGCGCCCGACACCTTGGTCATGCGCGGCGTCAACGGGGAAGCCCAGGGTATCGAGGGCAAGCTGAAGTTCCAGGCCCGCGTGCGTGTGCTGGCCGAAGGCAGCGAGACGACTGTCGGCGGCGAGAGCGTGGCAGTGAACGGCGCGGATTCGGCAACGCTGTTCATAGCCGCCGCCACCAGTTATAACAGCTACAACGACGTCAGCGGCGATCCGGAGGCGCGGGCCCAAAGGGATATCGCTAACGCCGCTGGCAAAACGTTTGAACAAGTGCGCGCAGATCACGTTGCCGAGTACCAGAACATGTTCCGTCGTGTCGAACTCGATGTAGGCACGAGCGAGACTATGAGTCTGCCGACGGACGAGCGGATCAAGGCCTTCAAAGACGGCAACGATCCGCAGTTGGCAGCGCTGTACTTCCAGTTCGGTCGATACTTGCTCATCTCGAGTTCGCGGCCCGGCACCCAGCCGGCGAACTTGCAGGGCGTATGGAACGAGAGCACCAACCCGCCGTGGGAGAGCAAGTACACCATCAATATCAACACCGAGATGAACTACTGGCCGGCCGAGGTGTGCAACCTTGCCGAATGTCACGAGCCGCTGCTGCGGATGGTTACCGAGCTGGTCGAACCCGGAAGCCGGACCGCTAGAGTCAACTATGGTGCCCGGGGTTGGGTGTGCCACCACAACACGGACCTCTGGCGGGCGACGGCACCTATCGACGGGCCGCAATGGGGAATGTGGCCCACCGGCGGGGCCTGGCTCTGCAAACACCTGTGGGAGCATTACCTCTTCGGCGGCGACAAAGAGTACCTGGCGAAGGTGTATCCGACGATGAAAGGTGCCGCCGAGTTCTTTCTCGACGTGCTTGTCGAGGAACCGAAACACAAGTGGCTTGTAACGTGCCCATCGATCTCGCCGGAAAACTCGCACCGGCGCGGCACCAGCATCTGTGCCGGACCGACGATGGACATGCAGATCCTGCGCGACCTGTTCAGCAACTGCATCGACGCGGCAGGGATACTGGGCGTTGACGAAGAGTTCCGGGGCGAGCTTCGCCGGACCCGCGAACGTCTGGCGCCGATGCAGATCGGTCGGCACGGCCAGTTGCAGGAATGGCTCGACGACTGGGACAACCGCAGAGACCAGCACCGGCACGTGTCGCATCTGTTCGGGCTTCACCCGGGCAACCAGATCACCCCGCGCGGCACGCCGGAACTGTTTGACGCAGCACGACAGTCGCTCATCTTTCGGGGCGACGGCGGTACCGGCTGGTCCATGGCGTGGAAGATCAACTTCTGGGCGCGGTTCGAGGACGGCGACCACGCGTTCAAGATGCTCTCGCTCCTGCTCACGCCCGAGCGGACCTACCCGAACATGTTCGACGCCCATCCGCCGTTCCAGATCGACGGCAACTTCGGCGCCACGGCCGCCGTCGCCGAGATGCTGGTGCAGAGCCATGCGGGCGAACTCAGTCTGCTGCCTGCTCTGCCGGGCGCGTGGGCGACGGGGCACGTGAAAGGGTTGCGTGCCCGGGGCGGGTTTGAAGTCGACTTGGCGTGGAAAGGCGGGAGGCTCGACTCGGCCACTATCCGTTCGAACCTCGGTGAAACCTGCCGTGTTCGCGTTCCGGAGAAGGTTGAAGTCCAGGTCAACGGTGGCGGAGTCAAAGTCGCGCGGCCCGGCAAAAGGTTGATCGAGTTTAGCACCGTCGCCGGTCAGTCCTACCTCCTCGAATAGCCCGCTGCCATGCGGCTTGGATTGATTGCCTCCAATCTGCTCGTGCGCATAAGTCCAGCGGTATCTGAGAAAGCGCGTCTTTAGCCCGCCTTTCGGAGGCCGACTATCGCCCGGAACGTTGATCTTGGTCCCCCGTCGTGATAGGATACGGCCCGAGGAGTTCTCGCGGTTTCGTGGCGGGTTGTGGGGTACCGGCAGGGTCTCTGAGCGTGTGTTTATGGCTGCAAAGCGAATCGTTGTATTCGGAGCGGGTGTAGCAGGGCTGAGCGCCGCGAGACACCTGTCGGAGTCGGGATTCGAGGTGTCAGTATACGAGAAGGACGAGGTGATAGGGGGGCTGGCACGGACGTTTCGCAAAGGCGGTTACCTGTATGATTTGGGCCCACACTACTTTCATCAAGACCTTGCCGAGGAAGTGGGTATTGCAGGCGAGTGCGAGGAAGTCCGGTTCAATGAGGCGGTGTGCCTGAAGGGGAAGCAGGTTTCGTTTCCGCTGGGATTGGCAAAGGATGCGGGATTGTTCCTTTCGCTCACCGGGACGTACGCTCGGAACTTGGCGAGGCGGACCCGGAAAGAACCGGCGCGGTCGCTCGAGGCGTTTGCGCGGGAACACTACGGTGAACGTGCGGCGCGGACAGTTGTCGTGCCGCTAATCGAGAAGTGGATAGGGTTGCCCGGCGAACGCATATCGTCGGAAGTGGCGTGGCGTCTGCCGAAGCTCGACGCTCGTATCGCGTTGCGCGGCATATGGATGAAGCTGGCGCGCAAGGCCTGGCATATCGACCCGGCGACCGGCAGCCGCACGCTGGTGTATCCCCGTCGCGGAGCCGTGCAACTGTGCGAGAAGCTGGCGGAATCCGTAACTGGAGGCGTACATGTGGGCGCGAAGCTGACGCGTTTGCACGTTGATGGTGGAGAAGCGCGTGCTGCCGACGTGGGAGGGCAGAGCGTGGAGGCGGATGCGTTTGTGAGTACAATTCCTCTGCCTGAACTGGCTTGTGCGACGGGCAGTGAACTGGGCGAATTTGGGATGCTTCGCTACCGCGCTCTTGTGATGCTGTTCTTGCAGATATCGCGCGACCGGGTATCCGACAGGTTGTGGACGTGGTTTCCCGAGAAGAGGTTCCCGTTCTACCGGGTGGCGGAGCCAAAGAACGGGGCACGGCATGTGGCACCGCAGGACCGGACGATGTTGTCCATCGAGATACCGTGCGAGACTGAAGATTCGTTGTGGGCGGACACAAACGATGCCTTGACGGAACGTGTGCTTCCACACTTGAACGAGGTGTATGGCCTGTCCAAATCCGAGATACTGGGGGTGGACTCGTTCCGGGCGCCCTGCGCGTACCCCGTCTATGATATTGAGACCGAAGATGTTAGGAGGAAGCTGGGATACCGCTCAGGCGTGGGCAGGCTGTACCTGGCAGGCCGGACGGGAAGATTCGAGTACGTGGTGATGGAGGGCAGTTACGCGAGTGGACGCGACTGCGCCGGCGTGGTGGCCTCGGATTTGCAGAGCGCTGAGGAGCAGGAACGGCGATGAAGCTCTCGATAGTGCTACCGGCATTCAACGAGGAAGAGGCGGTGGGAGGAGTGCTCGAGGGATGTCTCCGGGATGCGGAGCACATCAAAAACGAAGCGGGCCTCGACGACGTTGAAGTGATCGTGGTCAACGACGGGTCCACCGACCGGACGCAGGAGATCGTGCGTTCGTATCCGGACGCAACCTTGGTGAACCACGAGAAGAACATGGGCTACGGTCGTGCGCTGAAGACCGGGTTCGAGCGGGCGAGCGGGGAACTGCTGGCGTTCCTGGATGCCGACGAATCGTGCTCGCCGCGGATGCTTGCTGGGCTGTGCCGGGAGCTTCTCGCGCAGGACGCCGATATTGCGGTCGGATCGCGGTTGGGTCCGGAGTCGAAGATGCCGAAGGTGCGCCAGCTGGGGAACCGCCTGTTCGCGACACTGCTCAGCGTGTTGTCGCACCGCCAGATCACTGACTCGGCGAGCGGGATGCGCGTGTTACGCAGGGAACTGCTGCCGATGCTAATGACGCTGCCGGACGGGCTCCACTTCACGCCGGCGATGACGAGCATAGCCAGTTTCGAGGAATCGGTGAAGATGGTCGAGGTGCCGATGCCGTACTCGGAACGGGCGGGCGCGTCGAAGCTCAGCGTTGTGCGCGACGGCATCTCGTTTCTTCGCACCATCATCGGGATCAGCCTCACCTACAATCCGCTCGTGGTGTTTGGATCGATAGGGCTGGTCTGCTGCGCTGTGGCCGCAGGTCTTGTGCTGGCCTCGATGATACAGAGCGGCGTTTCGGTGCCGTTCCTGCTTACCGGAGCGGTGGCGGTCTTTTCGATCGCGCTCAGCCTGGTATCGCTGGGCATCTTTTCGAGCTACCTCGTGACGCTGTTGTCGCCGTCTCGAGTCTTCTCAGGCCTCATCGGCCGCCATCTGATTCGGCAGTCCGTATTCAGTGCGTTCCGCGTAGTGGGAAGCGTGATGCTGGTTGTGGGGTTGGTGCTCGCGGCGGTGGTCTTGTTGGGCGCGGGGCGGTTGGCGCATCCGCTACAGTGGGCGCTGTTTGTAATAGCGTTGTTCTGGATGGTATGCGGGACGCAATTGGCTGTGCTGGGGCTCCTGATGATGTTGTCGCGGGATTTCCGGAATAGAAAAGACGCCGAAAAGCAGGTGCGCGCGAAGCTCGATCAAGGATCCGCTCGGCGCGACGAGGAACGCTTGCGCTCGTGAGCCGGGCCTACATAGATCTTTACACGTACCATTCACGACGAAAGAGCGGGCTGCCCGCGTTCCTGTTGCGGCCGTACCTGCGCGTGTTTGGGTTTCCGTACTTGTCAGACCGATGGCGACACCGTGCCGCGCTCGCGGCGCTCGAGGGAACGACGCTGCGCAACGCGCGCGTGCTGGACGCAGGGTGCGGGATGGGCTGGTTCTCGTTGCTGCTGGCGCGGGACCACGAGGCTTCGGTGACGGGCGTTGACGTCGATCCGGAGTGGACGTGCAAGGCCGCCGAGCTGGCCGATTCGTCCGGTTACACGGTGACGTTTGAGAACAAGGACCTGCTGGATATCGGCGTCGAATACGCCGGCCATTTCGACGGTGTCGTGGCTCTCGACCTGCTCGAACACGTCGAGGAGGACCAGAAGCTGCTGAATGTCTTCGCTTCGGTCTCTCGGCCCGGAGCGTTTCTGGTGCTGGCGGTGCCGACGTTGGGCCGGCGCGTCGTCGAGGAGCGGGAGCGAGGGTTCGGTCACGTCAGGAAGGGGTACGAGGAGACCGCGTTGCGAGAGATGCTGGCGTCCGCAGGATACGAGGTGGAGCGCGTGCGGTACGCGGACCCGTGGGACACCGTGTACTGGTCGTTCCGCGTGCCCGGGTTGGTCTCGTACCTGCTGTTTCCGTTCCTGTACTTGTTGCTCTTGTTAACGAGTCGCGAGAGTACTCGGTGGGGCGGTGTGATGCTCGTCACGGCGAGGACCAAGAAAGAGGGCGGTAGCCCGTGAAGCTCGCACAAGAGATTGTCGATACGTATCGGGATCACATGAAGAAAAGCTTTGCCGGCGTGATGCCGGACCCGGAGGCGATGTGCCTGGCCATGTTCTCTGAGGACAAGGCCCGCGAAACGCTCGATTCGGTCGAGTCGCACAGCGGGACGTTGCGCGGGAAGCGAGTCTTGGAAGTGGGGTGCGGGAACGGGATGTTTCTTGCGGCGGCCCGGCAGGCCGGGGTGCTGGCGTACGGTATCGAGCCGGACGCGGCGTCGGTGCAAACCGCTGCGCGTGTGGTGACCGCTTACGAGTCCGGCGGCACAGTGGCGGGGGCAGTTGGGGAGGCGTTGCCGTTCGGAGACGAGGTGTTTGACGTTGTGTGCTCCTCGTACGTGCTCGAGCATGTGCAGGACGTGCCCGGGGTGTTGGGAGAGTGTGTTCGAGTGCTGAAAACCGGCGGCTTCGCCCACTTTCTCTTGCCGAACTACGGATCAATCTGGGAAGGACACTACCAGTTGTTTTGGCTGCCATACCAGCCGAAATGGCTTGCGAAGGTGTGGGTAAGGTTGTTTGGGAGGGACGCCTCGTACGTGGATACGTTGCATTTCATCACGGTGCGAAAGCTGGCGAAGACGCTTGGAGAGCAACAGAACACGGAAGTGATTACCTACGGATACGATCTGTGGCGAGAGCGGCTTATGGGCGCGGACCTGGGGGTTTGGGGAAACCAGATTGGCCCGATTAGTCGTCTCGTCCGCGTTCTGCACCGCATGGGAGTGGCGCACGTCGTTGCGTTCGGGGTGCGATTCCTGCGTGCGCACTATCCCATTGTGTTGGTGGTGAGGAAGACGGGGTAAGATGTCAGAACCGACTGTCGCGGTGGTGATCGCGGCGCACAATGCCGAACGAACACTCTCGAAGTGCATCGAGTCGGTATTGGATATGGATTACCCGAGCGAGAAGCTCGAGGTAGTGGTCGTTAACGACGACTCCTCGGACGCAACGGGCGAGATACTGGCACGGTATGCGGAGCGGATAGCGGTTTTCGAGACCGACAAGAACGTTGGACCGTCCGTGGCGCGAAACATAGGTGTCGGGCACACTGCGGCGGACTACGTGTGCTTCACGGACGCAGACTGCACGGTGGCCCGGGACTGGGTGCGGCAGTTACTCGAGGCGTTCGGACCGGGAGTAGGGGCCGTCGGCGGAACGCAGCTCAGCCCGGACGATGAAACGAGGTTCGGCCGTTCGGTACAGAAGTTCTTGGCGACAGTGGGGTTTGTTGGCGGATATACCCGTCGTCACCGCGCTGTGGCCGAGGTGGACCACAACCCGTGCTGCAACGTGATGTACCGGCGCGAGGTGTTTGAGAAGGCAGGCGGGTTTCTGCCGGGATTGTGGCCGGGAGAAGACGTCGAACTCGACTTGCGGGTCGGGTCGCAGGGGCACAAGATCCTGTTTGTTCCGTCGGCGCGGGTGTATCATTACCGCCCGGCCACGCTGGGCGGGTTCTCGCGGATGATGAGAAACTACGGCCGGTGGTCCGGAGGGTACCTGACACGGAAGCGCGGGTTCTATCGCAGGCTGAGCTACGAACCGCTGGGGTTGGCAGCAGTATTGGTCGGCGCGCTGGCAGTGTGGAGGCTGCTCGGGATCGAGGTGCTTGGCGCCGGGCTGCTGTTGGCCGGGGTGATGATAGTGGCCGTATTCCGGCTCGCGACCACGCGGACTTCGGAAGCGCTGCTTCTCGCGCTGTTGTTCGCGGTCACGGTTGTGCAGTGGAACGCGGGCTTCTGTGTGGGGCTTTTCTCGGAACCGAGGGATTGGAACGGGTGATCGCCCAATGACGACGACGCGAAGGGAAGGCCCGGCGCCGGGTCGATCGGGCAACAGGACTGCTGTGCGCTATGAGTGGGTGCTGGCGTTGGTAGTGATTGCATGCGTGGCAACGAGCTTCTGGGTGTCGCGATTTAATATCGATGTGCGTGAGCGCGGGCGGTTGGACTTGTATTGTGGGTACGCGCCGAATATGAAGTGTTTCACGGAACGGGTGCAGGCGGGGGAGCTTCCGTTGTGGAACCCCTATCAGGTATTTGGCAAACCGTTTCTGGCGTATCCCATGGGCTATTTCTACGCGCCGGCGTGGCTGTTCTTTGTGCTGCCGATGCCGATGGCACTGCAAATCTTGGCGGTGTTGCATCTGGTGGCGGCGGGATTCTTCACGTACTGGTTCTGCCGGACACTTAAACTGACGTTCGTCTCATCGCTGGCGGGGGGGTTCTCGTTCCTGTTCTGCGGGTTTATGCTGCAAAGCGCTTCATGGTCGCCGATCCACGCAGGAGCGACAGTGTGGGTGCCACTAGGGTTTGTGTGCGTTGCGAGGCTGTTCAGGGACGAGACGTACGGTTGGGCTGTTGGGTTGACGTTGACTTGTGCGGTACAGATCCTGGCGGGGTTTCCGCAGTTCTCACTGTACATGTATTATGGGTTGGTGTGGTACGCACTTGTGCTGGCGTTGTCGAAGTACCGCGAGAGGAAGGATTGGAGGCTCTCGGCGCGTCTTTTGGGGTTGTGCGTTGGAGCGTTGATGCTGGGAGCGCTTGCGGCATCTATACAGCTGGTACCGACGGGCGAACTCGCAGGAGAGAGTCTAAGACTCGCGGCGGGGAGCAGCTACAGGGCTCACTATGAGACAGGCAGTGTTGGAAGATTCGTAGGGAAGATCCTGACCTCACCGTGGCGCGCGGCGCTTCTCTGGGAGCTTGCATGGCCGTCGGTGGTCGCAAGTTTGGGTGGCGTTTTTCACAGAAGGCGTCGCGAGGCGATCTTCTTTGGAGGACTAGCTGCGGTGTCAGTGCTATTGGGTGCCGGGCGAGGATCATACGTCTATGATTTGTTTAGTCGACTGCCGACGGGAAACATCTTCTCCTTTTCCTCACGCTTTTCGTTGTTGTACTCGTTCGCGGTAGCGGTGCTGGCTGGGATGGGATTGGACCTGCTGGCAACGGAGGGCCGCGGTGCAGGCGACAGGCGTAGGTGGGGACAGGCGATACAGGTGGGTAAGGTTGCACTCTACGCGGCAGTGCTTGCGCTGTGCGTGCATCTGATTCCCGGGACGGAGTTCAAGAGGCACGTTCTCGGCACCGTGGTGTGTGCGGTGATCGCCGCAGCGGTCTGCGTGAGGTTGCTGACGCGATGGCGTCTGCCGTGGCGTGTGCTGAGCACCGGGTGTGCGGTGTTGTTCGCGTGGCAAGTAACTACTTGGTTTAACTGGACGATCGTCTCGCAGAAACTGGACGAGACAGTGTATGAGGAAAGCGAGAGCGCATTTGAGTACCTGAAGATTTGTCAGGGGCTGTCGCGGGCGATTATCGTGACGGAGAAGCCCTTCGTTTCTGGATTTGCCCACAAGCTGGGCGCCGTGAGGGGAGTCTACATATTCGGCGACTACGATGCGTTGGAGAACCGGCGTGTTTCCCGTTACATCTCGTATCTTAATGCAGGGAAGGAGGTACCCCTGCGGATGATCCAGCGCCCGCAACCTGTGCCGGGCAAGTCGGCGTTGAAGCTGCTGAACCTTGTTGGCGTGAAACATGTAATGGTCCCAACCAGCGAGGATCGCTCGCTCTCGAACGCGTGGGAGAAGCTGGCTGCCGGGGGTGAGGGAAATGACGCGTTGGCGCTCAAGCTTGCCTTCGAGGATGCTGGCGCATCAATATACGAGAACCGGAACGCGATGCCTCGAGCGTACTTCGTGCCGGACGTGCAGTTGGTGACCGACGAGGAAGAGATGCTCCAAACGCTGGCATCACCAGAGTTTGACGCGAGACGGTACGCGCTCATTGAAGACCGCTTGCTGTTGGAGTCGCATAGCGAAAGCGGGGCTGAAACACATACTGCTGAGCAACAAGGGTTTGTGAGGGTAGAGCAATACGGGAGTCACGAGGTACGTTTGCATGTAGAGGCGCCGACGGCGGGGTTTGTCGTGTTGACGGACCTGTTCTACCCGGGCTGGCGAGCGGAGGTGGACGGGACGGATGCGGAGATCCACCGGGCGAACTACCTGTTCCGAATGGTGCGAGTGGGGAAGGGGGAGCACGAAGTACGGTTTGTGTACTCGGGAGGCACATTCTACAAAGGGTTGGTGCTGAGCGTATGCGCGGTCATGATAATGGTGGTGTATGTGGTGGTCGCTAGGGCAGTATCCCGGAAGAAGGGATCGGAGTGGCTGACAGCCCGATGATGGCACCTGACGGTCCTGAAAACAAATTCTCGGGGCCATATGAATTGCTGGCAGCGCTCGCACTGATCGTCTGCGTGGCAGTCTGCTTCTGGCTGTTGCGGCTCAGCCCGGAAAACGTCGTGGCAAAAACGCCCGGGATCTGGCAAGCGGATATGTATTGCGCGTACGTGCCGGCGCTCAAGTATCTGGCGAAGTCGGTTCGCGGGGGAGAGCTGCTGCTGTGGAACCAGTATCAAGACTTGGGGAAACCGTTTCTGGCCTATCCGATGGGGGCGTTCTACCCGCCGTGTTGGCTGTATCTTGTGTTGCCGTTAGGGGCAGCGCTGCAGGTGTTGGCGGTGTTGCATCTTGCAGCGGCGGGCATATTCTTGTACTGGTTCTGCCGGACGCTCAAGCTGGCGTTCGTTCCATCGTTGGCAGCCGGCTTCTCGTTTATGTTTTGCGGTCTCATCTTGCACTACGCGTCGTGGACGCCGATCCACGCCGGGGCAACAGTATGGGTGCCTCTGGCATTCGTCTGCCTCGTAAGACTTTTCAGAGACGAGACTTACGGGTGGGCTGTCGCGCTGGCGGCAACATGCACAGTGCAGATCCTGGCGGGGTTCTCGCAGTTCTCACTGTACATGTACTACGCATTGGGCGGATACACGCTTGTGCTGGCTGCGTCGAAGTACCGGGAGAAGCAGGACTGGCGGCCCGCGGCACGGCTCGTGGGTCTGTGCGTGGGAGCGTTGGTGCTGGGAACGCTGGCGGCATCTGTGCAGCTCGTACCATTGAGGGAACTCGCGGGCGAAAGTCTCAGACAAACGCTGGGAGGGAGAGGACACTGGCGCTACGCACATCAATCTGGAATGGTTCAGGGGATAGGAGCGTTCGCACGGCGCGTCCTGGTCTCTCCGCTGCAAGCCGGTGTTCACTGGGCGGTGGCGTGGCCGTCCCTCGTAGCAGGACTGGCGGGCCTGTTTCACCGGAAGCGGCGCGATGCCGCCTTTTTTGGAGTGCTGGTGGTAACGTCACTGCTCCTGGCGAGGGGACCCGGCACGACGCTTTATGATTGGTTCACTCGATTGCCGACGGGAAACATCTTCTCGAAAGCAGAACGGTTCTCGCTTCTCTACTCGTTTGGTATCGCGGTCCTGGTAGGGATGGGACTGGACATGCTTGCCGCCGGACCAAACGGTGCCGACCGCAAGCGCGGGCGCAGAATGGTCGTGCGAGTGGGTGTGGTCGCGGCGTACGCGATAGTCCTGGCACTGTGCGCGACCCAGATTCCCGGGACGGAGTTTCGGGAACGCGTCTGGGGAACGGTTGTGTGTGCGGCGGTTGCGGCTGCCGTCTCCGTGAGGTTGCTTGCCGGGTGGCGGCTGCCATGGCGTGCGCTCAGCGTGGTGTGCGCGCTTCTGGTCACGTGGCAGTTGGGCGTTTGGTTTCGCCCCGTATTCTCGTCGAGAGTGGACGAGACCGTGTATGAAGAGAGCGCAAGCACATTCGAGTACCTCAAGCAACGCCAAGGATTATCGCGCGCCACGATCGTTACCGAGAGACCCCTGGTTCCCGGCTTTGCTCAAAAGCTCGGCGGACTGAATGGGGTGTATGTGTTTGGCGATTACGATGCACTGCAGGCGGGGCGAGTATCACGCTACTTGTGGTATCTAAACTCGGGGAAGATGGTGGAGCTGCAAAGAGTCCAGGGTCCGCGCCCCGTTCCCGGGATGTCGCCGCTGAGGCTGTTGAACCTTGTCGGGGTGAAACACGTGGTTGTGCCGGCCAGTGAAGGGGACTCGCTGGCGAGTGCGTGGGAGAAGCTCGCTGCCGGGGGCGAGGGAAGTGACGCGTTGGCGCTGAAGCTTGTGTTCGAGGATGCCGATGTGACGATATACGAGAACCGCAACGCGATGCCTAGAGCGTACTTCGTGCCGGAAGTGCAGTTGGTGACCGACGAGGAAGATATGTTGCAGACGCTGGCATCACCCGAGTTCGACGCGAGGCGATGCGCGCTTGTCGAAGACCGCTCGCTGCTCGTACCGCAGAGCGACGGCGCGGCAGACGCACAAGCTATTGATCAGCAAGAGGTTGTGGAGGTAGAGAAGCACGCGAACCGTGAGGTGCTTTTGCGAGTCAAGGCGCCAACGGCGGGGTTTGTCGTGTTGACGGACCTGTTCTATACAGGCTGGCGAGCGGAGGTTGACGGGACGCGTGCAGAGATCCATCGGGCAAACTACCTGTTCCGAATGGTCCGAGTGGGAAGAGGGGAGCACTACATACGGTTTGTGTACCCAGGAAGCACATTCTACGTTGGGGTGGCGCTAAGCGCATGCGCAGTCGCGATAGTAGTGGTGTTTCTGGTTGTCGCGAGAAGAGTGAGCAGACAGAGAAAGCAGGGATCGGGGTGACCGATAGCCCGAAGATCACGGCAGGCGAAGGACATCCTGCACGAGACGGGCCCGGAAACAAGCGTCTCGGTCGCTATGAATGGGTGCTGGCGACAGCAGTGCTTACCTGCGTGGTGCTTTGCTTCTGGTTGTTGAGGCTCAACGCGGGGAGGTTCCTCAACCACCAATTGTTCGACTTGTATGTCGGCTATGTGCCGATGATGAAGTACCAGTTTGCGTCACTCAGCGCGGGAGAGCTTCCGCTGTGGAATCCTTATCAGGTCCTGGGGAAACCGTTTCTGGCGTATCCATTGGGTTGGTTTTATCCACCGTCGTGGCTGTGTTTTCTCCTGCCGATTATGCGCGTGGCGCTCCAGGTGTTGACCGCGCTGCATCTCGTAGCGGCCGGGCTCTTTACGTTCTGGTTCTGCCGGACCATGAGATTGGCGTTTCTCCCATCGTTGGCGGCCGGTTTCTGCTTTTCGTTTGGAGGGGTTGTGTGGGAGTACGCAACGTGGACTCCCGTCCACGGAGGCGCGATAGTATGGTTGCCGCTGGGGTTTGTCTGCGTTGCGCGGCTGTTCAGAGATGAGTCATATGGATGGGCTCTGGGCCTGGCGGCAACGTGTGCAGTACAACTACTGGCGGGGTTTCCGCAGTTCTCGCTTTATATGTATTACGCTCTCGGCGGATATATGCTTCTATTGGGCGTGGCGAAGTTCCGGGAGAAACGGCAGTGGAAGACCACGGCGCGTCTTGTGGGTCTGTGCACCGGAGGGCTGTTGTTGGGTGCGTTGACGGCATCCGTGGAACTCGTGCCGCTGAAAGAGCTCGCAGGCGAAAGCCTGAGGCTCGACCTAGGAGAGGCATACACCCAGGGGCAATCTCTAGGTGCAAGTAACACAATAGATTACGTATCGATGATGTTGGTACCGGAGCGCGTTGTACCGCACCATTTGCGGCGGCTGCCGCTGCCCTGGCTGATCACGTGGCCGTGCTTGGTGGCGGGCCTGGCGGGTCTGTTGCACAGGAAGCGGGGGGAGTCCGCTTTCTTTGGGGCGATGGTGGTGGTATCCGTTCTGCTATCGATGGGTCCCGGCACGTGGCTCCATGATCTCTACACCCGGTTGCCGACGGGAAACATATTCACATACCCCCGGCGGATCTTGCTGCTGTACTCGTTCGGGGTAGCGGTTCTTGCAGGGATGGGATTGGATCTGCTGACAGTCGGACCGAACGGCGAAGGCAGCGAGCGCAAGTGGAGAACGCCCTTACGTGTGGGTGCGGTTGCTGTATACGCGATAGTGCTGGCGTTGTGCGTGAGCCTGATACCCGCTGACGTCCTCCGGGACCGACTCTGGGGCACGGTGGTGTGCGCGGCGATCGCGGTGGCAGTGTGCATGAAGTTGCTTGGCCACCGGCGGGTGCCGTGGCGTCTGTTGAGCGTGGCGGCTGCTGTGCTGCTGATGTGGCAGGCTTCCACATGGTTTCAGCACAGGCTGTTTTCGCTGAGACTCGACGAGACCGTCTATGAGGAGCGTGCCGGCGCGTTTGAATACCTCAAGCAACACCAGGAGCTGTCGCGCGCGATCATCGTTACCGGCAGGCGCTGGCCGCGCGACTTCAAGCTCGGCGGCTTGAGGAAGGTCTACATATTCGGCGACTACGATGCGTTGGAGAGCCAGCGTGTTTCCCGTTACATCGCGTATCTTAATGCAGGGAAGGTGGCACCCCTGCGGATGATCCAGCGCCCGCAACCTGTGCCGGGCAAGTCGGCGTTGAAGCTGCTGAACCTTGTTGGCGTGAAACATGTAATGGTCCCAACCAGCGAGGATCGCTCGCTCTCGAACGCGTGGGAGAAGCTGGCTGCCGGGGGTGAGGGAAATGACGCGTTGGCGCTCAAGCTTGCCTTCGAGGATGCTGGCGCATCAATATACGAGAACCGGAACGCGATGCCTCGAGCGTACTTCGTGCCGGACGTGCAGTTGGTGACCGACGAGGAAGAGATGCTCCAAACGCTGGCATCACCAGAGTTTGACGCGAGACGGTACGCGCTCATTGAAGACCGCTTGCTGTTGGAGTCGCATAGCGAAAGCGGGGCTGAGACACAAACTGGTGAGCAACAGGGGTTTGTGGGGGTAGAGCAATACGGGAGTCACGAGGTACGTTTGCGTGTGGAGGCGCCAACGGCGGGTTTTGTCGTGTTGACGGACCTGTTCTATCCGGGCTGGCGAGCAGAAGTGGACGGGACGCGTGCGGAGATCCACCGGGCGAACTACCTGTTCCGAATGGTGCAGGTGGGGAAAGGGGAGCACGAAGTACGGTTCATGTACTCGGGAGGCACATTCTACAAAGGGTTGGCGCTAAGCCTCTTTGCAGTTGTGATCATGGCAGCGGTTGCAGTCCTTGGAGCACGGGCTCACCGCAAGAAACGATAGATCTCTCTCCTGGCGCCGGAGCCGGGAGCGCATCCCTGTAACACGCGTGTCTTATCAATTGTTGTCCGCAGCTATCCCGTGCGGGCCCCCTTCCATGCCGAGATCGTTGCGCGAACCGTCCGGATCGTTATACTCGGGTGCGGGATTGCCCGCGTCGCGCAACGGCGAGCCGGGCGCCAGCCGCAGGTTCAGCGACAGCACGTCGAGGAACAGGGGGTCTTCGGTCATGTCCGTTACAGCCGCCGCCGCTCCTTCCAAGTCGATATCGTTCTCATAGAAATCGTTGTACGTGCCCGTCGATTCAGGCCACAGATCCACCGAGATACCTACCCCGTTGTACGCGAAAATGTTGTTCACGCCCTGGATGGACGCCATGGCTGCGCCCACCACACCGAACTCGTTGAATACCAGCGTGTTGTTGACAAACCCGACTGATGCTCCCGCCGAAGCGTACAGGGCGATCCCGCTCGAGAACAGCACGCAGTTTGTCACTTCGCACTCCGTGTCTTCGGGCACTTCGATGGCTGCCGCCGTTCCCGCGTCGCCCACCGCAAGCCCGCGCACCACGGTGTCAGGTGCCAGGACCAACACCGGCAGATCCACCCCGAGCCCGGTGATAAGTGTCTCACCGGGCCCGCCGTCGCCGATCACCGTCATCGCGGGCTTCAGCGCGATGCGTTCCG
>CAZGCA010000073.1:0-6532 GCA_964524145.1 uncultured bacterium
GAACAGCGGTAGCAAGCTACCGCACTCCAGAGAACTGCCACAACGCAAATGGCTCAGAAAGCTCCCTTGACAAATTCTGCCAGTGTGCCGGGGTGAAATGTTTTGTTCACCGTATGCGTGCTGTCCCAAAGGGATTCGCGTGGTTGCGTCGAATGGTACGCCAATAGCGGGTTCGATTGCGAGCGCAGGTGTCTGGAGGATAAAAGCAGTAGACGGTAGTCGGTAGACTGTAGACGGGAGAGAAGTGGGGTCTGGATTCCCACCTGCGCGGGAACGACGGAAAATGGTGATAGAGTCCGCACGAAAGGGGCCGCCCCATAACTGTCGGGCAATACCCCAACGCGCAGTACCAGGTTATTCCCCTTTTTCCATCGGGTACACAAGGCCCCATTGCTCGCGAATAGTGTCCATGGTTCTCATGACGGCTACACTCGTGTTCAATGGCAAAATACGGCTTTCGAGACTGCCGTTGCGCAAACATCTCATAACTTCCGCGGCCTCGTAGTTGTACCCGTTGCCCACAGGGTCGAACTTGAATTCCCTCTCTTCATCCTGCGACGTTTTCACAATGATTCGGTCTGGCCGCCAGAACATGTGAGGTATCTTGATATACCCGTCAGTACCGTAAATGGCAGCGTCTTGGGTGGTCTCTGTGCGAATCGCAGACGTAAGTACAGCCAAGGCACCATTGTCGTACCCGAGTGTCACGGAAGATTGTTCATCAACACCCGTCTCGCCAATGTGCGCCATGCCACTTATACGCGTAGGTTCTCGTTGATAGACCATCTGTGCCAGTGCAATAGTGTAGACTCCGACATCGAGCAGGGCACCTCCGCCGAAGCCCGTATTGAGTAGTATGCCATCCGGATCCCATTCGCAGCGGAAACTGAAGTTCGAATGGACCTGCCGGATGTCGCCGATGGCGCCGGAGTAGACGAGTTCGCGCACCTTGGCCATGGCGGGGAAGCAAAGGGTCCACATGGCCTCCATCAGAAACAAGCCCCTTTCTCTGGCGTGCTCGACCATCTCGGTGGCTTCCGATGCATTTATGCCGAACGGTTTTTCGCAGAGCACAGCCTTACCGCCATCCAGGCATCCGAGCGTGTAGTCCTTGTGCATCGGATGCGGGGTTGCAACATAAACAACGTCGACATCCTCGTTCGCGGCAAGTTGTTTCACGCCAACATGGCGGTGCGTTACACCGAACTCTTCGGCAAACTTGTCGGCCGACTCTTTCGTGCGCGAGGCCACGGCAACCAACCTGGCGTCGTTAAGCGCGGCCAACCCCCGCGCAAACTGGTGTGCAATGAAGCCTGTTCCTATAATTCCCCAACGGATCGCGGCACTCATGATGTTCCTTTCGTAGAACGTTCCGCGCATCAGCGGCCAGCGGTCCGCTGGATGCGCTGGTTAGATACTCTGGTTTGGGTCGCTCTTCCTCATTTCAGCGGGGTTTGAAGCAATTCTATCTCTTTCGCCCATAACTCACCTTTGCCTTCGGCGACGATATTCAGCTTTATCAGATCAGGCTTTTGCCCCTTCTTAAGGTAAAAGGGGATTTCGCACGATGCCCAGTCACTTGTTCCTGAAACAGGATGCTGAAGACCCTTAGAGAAGAACTCTCCCCGGCCCGGCAGGCGGCACCACATCTCGAGATAAGCCCTGCCTGTGAAGTCTTGAGTTTTGAGCTTGGCACGATATGTCAGCATACATTGCTCCACGTCTGGACCGTTCACCTCAAAAAGACGGATAGTCTGGTCCTCTCTGGAGCCCAGATACCAACCGTCTTCCTCCGTTGTGAGGTCTTGATCGATAGTCTGGTCAGAAGTCGTGAAGGACTTCAGTTGTATAGGAGGCCCCGCTGGCTTCGGCTGTTTGAACAAGGACTTCAGGAATTCAAACATAACTCACTGCCCCTTTCTTGGTGTTTGAGACATCTAACGGTTCGCGGATGAGCGGCGCGAAGCGTCCGGCTCGATCCGCTGGTTAGAATCCCTTATCCCTCAATATGCTCAGGTAAACCACCATTGCTCCTCGATGATGAGTCTCGTGGTCCAGAATCCCATAGAGAAGCGCTTCGAGAAACATCTCTCCTTTTCCTTTTCTGGCAGCGGTTGCCGATGGCTTGCGATTATTCATGCAGCCGTCAGTTCAGATAATCTCGGTTGATACGCCAGCCGACATAGACACCCAGAATGCTGCCGATGCCGCTAAGAATGAACGCAGTCATGAATCCAATTCTCGCTCCGATCCACCAACCAATCCAGCCTAACACCGTCATGCCGACAAAGATACAAAGTTTGTTCATGTCGTCTCCATCACAAATGCGAACCTCGGCTTATATGGTTTCCAGATAGAACCTATATCTGTCGATTCTGTTTGCATAACACGCACCACGAAGCCAAGTCAGAGCGCATCAACCGACCGTCTCGGCCCTTTAGCGATTCCGTTGAGTCGGTGCCGTTCCTCCAGCGTATGCTCCCGATTGTCAATATACACCTGTTACCATGGGCTGTCAATCTGCGTTTGGCCCTATCGAGAAAGGGGCCCGTCACGCCGGAAAGGAGTAGTCAGTTGCTGGTTGCTGGTGATAGGTTTCTGGATTGTGCCCCAACGGATGTGGAGTGCGCAAGCTTGCTTGCGCTTTTCTCAGGACCAAGCTTGCTTGAGTCCGGCTTATTGGACAGCAAGCTGTCCAACAGAACAGCGGTAGCAAGCTACCGCACTCCAAAACAGCCACAGCGCAAATGTCTTGTGGGAGCGTGGCCGTTGACCGGATACAGGCAAGCGTGATAGAGTCCGCACGAAAGAGTCAGCCCCGTGGGGTGTGAAGCGACTATGACAATGCCAACAGCCGTGTAGGGATCTTTCTTGCGGAGGGAGAATCATGCCAAATCATCCGGGTGCCGTTAGGAAATGCATGCGACTTCTGGGGGTCTCTTGCGTGGTGTTGCTTGCCGGCACGGCGCTCGCCGGCACGGCCGTCGAGGAACCCGATACCGTCGTGTCCCTGGCGGGAACGTGGCGGTTCCAGTTGGACCGTGACGATGCCGGCATAGCGGACACATGGTTCGAGACGGAGTTACACGAGCGAATCGACCTGCCGGGCTCGACCGCCGAGAACGGGTTTGGTGACGACGTCTCCGTCGACACGCAGTGGACGGGCGGCATCATAGACCGTTCCTGGTTCACGGACGATGCGTACGCGAACTATCGCGAGCCGGGATCGGTCAAGGTACCGTTCTGGCTGACGCCCGTGAAGCACTATGTGGGTGCCGCGTGGTATCAGCGCGATGTGACTATCCCCGACAGGTGGGCCGGGAAACGGGTTCTGCTGTCCCTCGAGCGCTGCCACTGGGAGACGCAGGTCTGGGTGGACGGCACGCAGATGGGCATGCGGAACAGTCTGTCCACACCCCACGAGTACGACCTGACGGGGGCGATGTCCCCGGGCACGCACTGCCTCACCATCCGCGTGGACAACACCGTGAAGATCGACGTCGGCGAGAATGCCCACAGCGTTTCCGACCATACACAGAGCAACTGGAACGGCATTACCGGGCGAATTGAGTTGTCCGCCACCGACCCAATCTGGATTGAAGATATCCAGGTCTATCCGGACGTGGGGAACCGCCGCGCACGCGTGATTGTCACGCTGGGCAATGCCACCGGCCACGAGGCCAGCGCCCGGATCACGGTCGCGGCACGAACCGTTCATAGTGACAACCCACACGAGACGCCCGAAAGGACGGTGGCGTGCGACGTCGCTCCGGCGGGAACGGATGTTGACGTGGTCTACGAGATGGGCGAGAACGTGCTTCTCTGGGACGAGTTCTCACCGAACGTGTACGAACTCGCCGTCTCGGTAGAGACCGAGAAATCCCGAGATCGCCGTTCCGTACAGTTCGGGATGCGGGAGATGGGGACGAACGGCACACAAGTGGCCATCAACGGCCAGACGCGCTTCGTGCGCGGTACCCTCGAATGCTGCATATTCCCGCGCACCGGCTATCCCCCCATGGACGCAGGGGAATGGCTGCGCAATATGGGTGTCGCCAAGGCGCACGGCCTCAACCACCTGCGTTTCCACTCGTGGTGCCCGCCCGAAGCGGCGTTCCAGGCCGCCGACCGGCTGGGATTCACGTTTCAGGTCGAGTGTCCGGCATGGGCTACTGTTGGCGATGGCAAGCCCATCGACGCCTTCATTTACGCTGAAGGCGACCGAATCCTGAAGGCTTACGGAAACCACCCCTCTTTTGCCATGTTGGCCTACGGAAACGAACCGGGAGGGCGCAAGCACAGACGGTTTCTGGCGAAACTCGTCGAGTACTGGAAGGCAAAAGACCCGCGCCGGCTCTACACCAGTGCGGCAGGTTGGCCGATAATTCCGGAAAACGACTACCACTCGACCCCCGGTCCCCGTGCACAGCAATGGGGCGCGGAGCTAGAGGGCCGTTTCAACGCGGGGCCGCTCTCGACCGAGGTCGACTACAGCAAAGACATAGCGGACTATCCGGTTCCCGTGATCAGCCACGAAATCGGCCAATGGTGCGTCTATCCCAACTTCAAGGAGATAGACAAATATACCGGCGTGCTCCGTGCCAGGAACTTCGAGATATTTCGCGACACGCTCCGCGAAAACCACATGCTCGACCAGGCCGAAGACTTCCTGATGGCGTCGGGGAAACTCCAGACATTGTTGTATAAAGAAGAGATCGAAGCGGCACTGCGGACGTCCGGCTTCGGCGGGTTCCAGTTGCTCGACATACACGATTTCCCCGGCCAGGGCACCGCTCTCGTCGGAATGTTGGACCCCTTCTGGGAATCGAAGGGCTACGTGACACCCGAAGAGTTCCATCGTTTTTGCAGCGAGACCGTTCCCTTGCTGCGGATGCCAAAAGTCGTATGGACGACCGACGAGACTTTCTCCGCAACGATCGAGATCGCCCACTACGGTCCCGCGCCGATATCGGACGCGGTCACCGTCTGGCGCGTCGAGAACGTCGATTCCGCCGCGGTTGTCGCTTCGGCAACCCTATCGCCGAGAACGATTCCGGCAGGCGAGCTCACCGGCCTTGGCGAACTCGGCTTCCCGTTGGCCGATGTAGACGCGCCGGCACGCCTGGTGGTGACCGTTGCGCTCGCGAACACGCCGTATGAGAACAGTTGGGACATTTGGGTCTATCCCTCCTTGCTCGACATCACGCCGCCGGGGGACGTTCTCATCAGCGAAGAGTTGGATGAAAACGCACTGGACACGCTGCGAAACGGCGGGAAGGTGATCTTGATGCTCAGGTTAAGAACCGTGTCGAGCGACGTTCCTGCCGGATTCTCGTCGATCTTCTGGAACACGGCCTGGACCCGCAGGCAAGCGCCGCACACGCTGGGGATTCTATGCGACCCCGCACATCCCGCGCTGGCCGGGTTTCCCACCCAGTTCCACAGCAACTGGCAGTGGTGGGAGATCGCAGCACACGCCAGGGCAATGATCATAGACAACATGCCGCCCGACCTGCGGCCGATCATTCAAGTCATCGACGACTGGGTCACCAACCGGCGGCTCGCCTACGTCTTCGAGGCCCGTGTCGAGTCAGGGAGTCTACTTCTTTGCAGCATCGATCTCCGGGAACGCCTGGACGAGCGGCCCGTCGCCCGTCAAATGCTCCACAGCCTGCTTCGCTACGTGGGCAGCCCCGATTTCGCCCCGACTCAGCAAGTCACCGTAGAACAGATCCAGGGACTATTCCGGAAACTCACCCTGATGGACCGTATGCTTTTGAGGCGGACAGCTGATTAGGTAGCAGAACGCCTCAACCTCGTTGCACAGCAGGCTTTCGCGGTTCGACGGAGAATCGATTTGACCGTACATTGACCGACCGGCGAGAGCACGGAATCCGTGCTCTCGCCGGTCGGGACGGATTGACGCGGTGCCTTATGGTCCTGAGTATTCGATCCCCAACGCGTCGTTTATGACAACCTGGACATCGATAGCGTTGGTCGCTTTGTCGATGTTCAGGTCAGTTGCGTACAAACAAGGTAGCGCGAGCGCAGCGTTTACCACGAGTTGAACGTCCACTGCGTCTGCGCTGCCGGCGCCAGCCATGACCTTGTTCATGATCATGTCAACATCCACATCATAAATGTCCGTACAGTGGCCCGGGCCGATGAGCCCGCCGTTATAGGCGCTAAGAATCGAAGCCAACGACGTCCACGGCTCTCGTGCGTGGCCCTTGAGAGCGCCTACTTCTTCGGGAGTGTACGTCTCGAACAGAGTGGTTGCCTCATCCCATGCGGCCACCGTGTCATCGGACATAGGGGCACCGCTGAGCATGTTCAGTTCTGCCGCGATATACGCCCGGGCAACAATGTAGTAGGCGTTGCCACCCCTCGGCGGGGTCCATAACACCTCATAATAATCTTGTCCGCTCAAGAAGAACTCGGTATCGGCCCCGTCGGGTAGTGCGCCCCATGTCGCGTCGTAAGGTGCCGGGCCGTACTCCGAATGGGTTTTCCAGTACCCGTGACCTGCTGT
>CAZGCA010000073.1:6632-30428 GCA_964524145.1 uncultured bacterium
GGGCCGTACTCCGAATGGGTTTTCCAGTACCCGTGACCTGCTGTGCACTCCCCGGTATTGGGTACAGGTATCGATGGCGGGCCCGGATCGAACGCAATCGCCTGCGCTGAGCCAACGCCTACTACTAAGAACATCGCAACAAACACCGGTACAGCCACTGCCAGACGGTACGTTCCCATCGTTTTCCTCCTAAGTTCTTGGACTTCCTTCCCTCTGCTTTGCGATTGTGTGCCACAACCGCCAAAAACTCTTTAGACAATTCTACCACACGCGGGCCAAGGTTATCAAATTACATGCCAGTACCTGCTGCCACATTCCTGTTGAAGAGGAGAGTTCCCATGTGGTGTCGGTTGGTGGTACTTGATGTGTTAGGAGAGAACCCCAAAACCGTTGTACAAGAGACCCTTGTGCGCAGTCGCTATCGAAACGCGCGGAACGCGTTCCGCAACCATACAAGCCTGACCGACACGGAGCGTCTACTGTGAGGTATCACTGATGAACTGTCTGATTTCCGGCACCTTGACAGCTCCTCGCCGATTTCAAGACATTTCGCCTGCTCCCGAGTTGGGAGACTCTCCATCGCCACCGCGAACCCGATTCTGCGAAACGCTGTCCAATATGGCGCCGGATGAGGTATACTTTGGCAAAGAAGAATCCATCTCGATGCGACGGGTGAGAGTGCAAGAACAACGCGTCGCCCGACACAGCGACCGCAGCAGAGGAAGGCCAGCGAATGCGTTTGGGTGTCATCGGTCTCGGTCTTGTTGGCAGGGCTATTGCGAAGCGGCTTCTGTCCGCCGGGTATGAGGTTTGCGGATACGACATCGCTGAAGCGGCCTGCAAGAGCGCTCGGGAGTCGGGTGTCGAGGTTCTCTCGGACGCACGCCGGGTCGCCGAAAGAGTAGAGACGGTCATTTTGAGCCTGATGACTTCCGAGAACCGGCGCGATTTGCTCTGGGGCAATCAGGCCGTCGCCGACGTTCTTCAACCCGGCACCTTGATCCTCGATACAACGACTGCGCGGCCGGAGGACATACTCGAGGACCACGCGCGGCTGGCCGAGCAAGACGTCCGGCTGATCGACGTGTGTCTGTCGGGTTCCAGCCACGTGGTAGCCGAGGGGCGCGCACTGGCGCTGGTAGGGGACACGAAAGAGAACGCCGACTACAGCGATATTCTCGCTGCGTTTTCGAAAACCCAGTACTATTTCGGTACACCCGGCCAGGGCAACCGGGCAAAGCTCATTGTCAATCTTGTGTTTGGACTCAACCGCCTCGTGCTGGCGGAAGCCCTCGGGCTGGCAGCCAAGGACGGATTCGATCTCGGGGTTATGATCGAGCTTCTCAAAGAAGGTGAAACGTACTCGGTGGTGATGGACACGAAGGGACCAAAGATGGTTTCGGGCGTCTACGAGCCGGTCGTTGCGCGTCTGGCGCAGCATCTGAAAGATGTGCGGCTTATTCTCGAGTACGCGGAAGAGGCGGGCGCGCGCGTCCCGCTCTCGGAGGTCAACGCCCGTCTGATCCAGGAGGTAGTGGACGCCGGCTGGGGCGAACTGGACAACGCGGCCGTTTTCAAAGCGTACTCGTAACACGTCGCAGGAGGTTATTCTGAACAACGCGAAGCATCTCGATTTGCCGCCTTGTCGCGACACCGGGTAGAGGAGGGTGAAGATGGGAAAAGTGCTCTTGGTGATCGGAGACGGCGGTGAAGTGATTGACACGATGGTTCCGTACCATCGCCTGGGAGAGGACTATGAGGTGGTGATCGCAGCACCGGAGAAACGCACCTATCATTTGGTCCAGCATGAACGCCATCCTGACTGGGACATTACGGTGGAATCGCCGGGCTACCATCTCGAATCCGATATCGCGTTCCGCGACGTAAACCCGGATGATTATATCGCGCTCGTGCTGCCGGGCGGACGGGCGCCGGAGTTCCTGCGCTACGACCCGGACCTGATCCGTATCACGCGGGACTTCTTCGAGAAGAAGAAACCGGTGGCATCGATCTGCCACGGGATCGAAATTCTGGCAACGGCGGACGTCATTCGCGGGGTGGAAGTGACGACAATTCCGCGATGTCGTTTTGACGTCGAGGTCGTCGGGGCCAAATACCTCGACCAACCGCTCGTGATTTCCGGTAATCTCTTCTGCTGCCGCTACAAGAAAGAATGCTCGGCCTGGATGAAGGCTTTTGCAGAAGAACTCGGGAGGCGCGCGGCGAACGGGGAATAGCGGATTGTCAATTGTGGCGGCCAATGACATATACTTATGGAGATAGGATCTGGTGGAAGCAAGGAGAAGGCTTAACGTTGAACCGTTGGCAGGACCCAGGGGTATCAACCCGGGTGGAGAGGTCGACTCGGGCACCAGCGTGTGAAACGTGTTCTGAAGGCGTACAGCTATACTGAACGCTCAGTAGCCGGGAGATTGGAATGAGAAGAAACCGTGTGAGAGTTGCTGCGGTCATCGTGTTAAGCATTGTAGCATCGTTCTTGATAAGCCCCTGCAACACTGCTGATGGTGAACTTCTTGCGGGCGCGTCCAAACGAAGCGTTGCGCCTCCTTTTCCCACACACATGGGCGGTTTCAGCGACCGAACAGCGACCTTCACCGGCGTTCACGACGACATATTCGTGCGTGCGCTGGTTCTGGACGATGGAACTGCGCCTCTGGCCTTGATCGGCTCGGATCTCATGGCGATCGATGCCGCAATGGTGCAGAGTGTGCGAACAGAAATCGAGAAGGCAACCCAAATTCCCGCTGCAAACATAGTGGTATCGTCCGCGCACAATCATTCCGCACCATCCTACTACCAGCTCGAACGACGAGGGGAAACAAAGCTCCCTCTCAGGGACTTTCTCGTCGAACAATTCGCCGAGGCTGCCATCGAGGCCTATGAGAAACGGGTACCGGCCCGCATCGGGTTTCGGACGGGTGTGCTGAACGGCGCCACCCGCAACCGCCAGCAGGAGAACGAAGACGTTATCGACCCGCAGGTCGGCGTTCTGCGCGTCGAAGAGTTGGAAGGTCGCAAGATCATCGCCATCCTGTTCAATTTCACCGGCCATCCCGTGATCCTCGGGTCGGACAACCTGTTGCTGTCCGGAGAATATCCGGGCGCGGCGTGCCGGGCGATCGAGAAGCTGATGGGCGGTGTCGCCATCTTCACGCAGGGAGCCTGCGGCGACGTGACTGTACACCGAAGCGGCGATCCCTTCCTGGAGATCGATCGGGTCGGGCGGTTGCTGGCAGGCGAAGTGATCAAGACGGCCGAGTTCATACGCGGCGAGGAAACGGTATCTCTGGCCGCTGCTTCGAGAGTGTTGAATCTGGCGCCGAGAGCTCTTCCGACCGTTGCAGAAGCCCAGGAATCCGTCGATTATGGCCGGGCGTCATTGGAACAGGCGGAAAAGCGAGATGCACATACCGAGATCCAGCGGCAATTCCGCAAGAGAAACCAGCTGCTTTCCGCCACTCTTCGACAGGCAAAGGCCCTGAAAAGGGGTACGCTCAAACATCCGGAGACGTATGAGGCGGAGGTGCAGGTGTTGCAGGTGGGTGATCTCATCATTGTCGCCGTTCCCGGCGAGCTCTTCGTCGAGTACGCGTTGGAGATGCGCGCTCGTATCAGGCAGATTCTCGGAAAAGAGATGATCCTCGTCGGGTTTGCCAACGGCTACATTGGCTACATCGTCACCCCGCGTGCTATGGAAACGGGCGGCTACGAAGCATCAGTAACGCGTGTTGGCTCCTCTGCCGGGAGGCGTATGACCGAAACGGCGGCGGCGCTTCTGGGAGAACTGACTGAGTAGGCGCACAGTGTGTGCGCGAAGTCTGTGGAGAAAGGAGTAAACGATGAAACACGCAGTGTCTGTAATGGTTTTTGCTTTGGTGTGGGGTGTTGTGTTCAACGCGGCAGCGGACGAGACTTACGCTGAGCGGCTTGGCTGGGGTCCCGAAGACCGTGTGCTCATCATCCACTGCGACGATGGCGGTATGTCGCATGCGTCCAACATGGGAGCTATCGAGGCCCTCGAGTACGGGCTGGTCACGTCGGTGAGCGCCATGATGCCGTGCTCGTGGATCAGCGAATTTGCAGAGTACGTGAAGAAGCATCCGGATACGGACATGGGAATCCACCTGACCTTAACCTCGGAATGGGACGGGTACCGCTGGGGACCTGTGGCCGGGAAGAAAGCGGCGCCGGGACTGGCGGACGAGCAGGGGTGCTTGTGGGATAACGTCCAGCTGGTCGTGGAGAACGCGACACCAGACGAGATCGAGACGGAGATCCGAGCCCAGGTCGATCGTGCGGAAACGATGGGCCTTCCCATCACACACCTCGACTCGCACATGGGCACACTGATGGCGAACCCGTCGTTCTTCGAGCGTTACGCGAAGGTGGGAATCGAGAAACAGATACCCATCCTTATCGTCTCTCCCAGAATGCTAAGAGGCAGGGCCGGCGAAAGGGCAAAGCTGCTGGGCGACATGGTCGACCGAGTCTGGGACGCGGGCCTGCCGGTTATCGACCACATCCACACGGCAAGCTATGGGTGGAAGACCACCGAGAAGGTTGACCTCTACAGCAAAGCTATCCGTAACCTCAAACCGGGTATCACGGAGATGATCATCCACTGCACGAAACCTGACGACGTGATTGGCGTGATCACCAACAACCGCGAACTCCTGTACGGCGACTACTATGCGATGATCAGTCCCGACATTAAGAAGGTTATCGAGGAAGAAGGTATCATCCTCACCACTTGGCGCGAGCTGAAAGAGCGGCGTGACCGCGTGAAGCCGAGTAAGGCCGGCGGCTGACGGACCGACCTGAAAGAGCTATCCGAGAGAAGGGAGGGTAAGTAAATGAGAGCCGATACCTGCAAGAACCGCGTCTTGAAGAGTTGTTGGGGTGTGTTGGCGGTTGTTCTGATGAGTCACGCGGCATTCGCCCAGCCGGCTTCGAAGCATCACCGCGCGACGATCTCGCCTTCCCTGGTGTACCTGCAGCCCGGCGAGGAGCAGCAGTTTAAGGTAGTCATTGCGGCGACGCGGCTCATGGCGGCGCAGGCCCCGCAGCACGTGAGCTGGGGAGTCAATGACGTTCCCAACGGGAACGGTGAAGTGGGCACCATCGATCAAACCGGATTGTACCATGCACCCTCGACCGTGCCCTCACCGCGCGAAGTCCACGTCTGCGCGGAAGTACCTGAGGCGGCGAACCGCTACCTCTGGGCTACGGTGATCATTGGAGATTCTCCTCCCAAGTATCGGCAACTGCACATCTGGTCGGAACCAGTGGCGGAGGCCACCGGCAAAACGGCCCATCTCCAAGACCCGCACGGGATCGGTCTCGACAAGGACGGTAACATCCTCATTGCCGACCAGAGCGGGAACACGGTTCACCGATATACAGCCCAAGGCGACTATCTGGGTCAGATCGGGCTGGGCAGTGGCAGCGAACCCGGCCAGTTTACTGAACCGCGGATCGTGATGTCGGATCGCGCGGGACGCATCTTCGTCAGCGACAGCAAAGGTGACCGGCCGCGCATACAGGTGTTCAGTCCGGAGGGAGAGTTTCTCCAGATATTCGCCGATAAAGGCATGCAGCCGGGCATGATCCTTCGCTGCCACGGAATGGATTTCGGCCCGGACCAGCGTCTTTACACTGTCGACGTCGACAACATGCGCATCAACGTCTACGACAACTCGGGCGAGTTTCTCTATAGCTGGGGCACGGAGGGGTTGAATCCCGGCGAGTTCAACTCACCGCACGGGGTGTGTGTCGACAGGAACAGCGACGTGTTTGTGACCGGCTACTACGGTCCCACCCAGAAGTTCAACGCCGAAGGGGACTTTCTTCTCGCGTTCGGCCATGGGGACCCGCCCGATGGACCGGTCTATTTCCATAACGTGACCGGGGACAAGTGGGGCAACGTCTACGTGATGGTGCGCACGCTGGGCGGATACCAAGGGGCGCTCCAGACCGACGACGGCAAGAAGGTCAGCATCATGAAATACAACAACAACGGGGATCTCATCACGGGTTGGAGTTTCTCCTCGCCGGATCACCGGGAGACGTCAGCCGTGGTCGACGAGGAGGGGCGAGTCTACGCATTGTTCGTGGGCTCCCGCGAGATGGGTGTCGAGGTCTTCGTAGAGGAGTAAGCCAGGCGTCTCCCGAGTCCCATCTTATGAATGGACGCCGGAGGAGAGATGCTCGTGGCCGACGGAATGTCTTTTTGGGAATGGCGCCCCGCATCGCGTCCCATTCCTGTCTGGGAAACGTTTGACACGGATAGAGTTTTGCCTTACAATCCCGCGTATGGGACGTCACGGCAGAGGTATACGTAGAGGGGACAACCGTGATGATGGGCGATGGAGGCCGGATCTGAACAAAGAGGAGGAGAAACAATGAGTAATGGCACAATGCCGAGTTATCTGAAGTTGGCGACGGCGAATCCTGCCGAAAACCGGGCGCCATGGTACAAGAACACGGCCCCTGCGTATGCGGGTATTTTTCTCTGGGTCGTGTTCTACATGGCGATCGCTGACAACACATTGTCTCAGGCTGGATTGGGGTTGAGCCTGTTGGGGCTCGTCATTGCGGCACTGGTTTGTCATTTCCTCTTCTACCTCGTACCCGGGCTGTTCGGTATGAAGACGGGGTATCCACTGTACGTGGTAGGGTCCTCGACTTACGGGACGCTGGGCGGGTTCCTTGTGCCGGGCCTGTTGATGGGGCTGCTCCAGTTTGGATGGCTCGCGGTGAATACGGCCGTCTCGACCGATTTCATTCTCCAGGCGGCGGGCAAACCGCCGGCGGTGGATCCTGCAACCGGCGCCTTCAGCGGGGGCGTCGCCTTCACGATAGTGGCGATCGTCTGGGCTCTGGTGGCCGTGTTCGTGGCTATCAAAGGCATTCAGTATGTGGGCAAGGTATCGACGTTTCTGCCTATTGTCCCGCTCGTAATGATCGTGATCGTCTTCCTGACGAACGTTGGCAGCGCGGGCGACTTCCAGGTGGCCGAGAACGCCAAGCCTATGGTGGGCTTTCTGACGATGATAGGGATGGTTGTTGGCTTCTTCGCAACAGCCGGCGCAGCCGGTGTGGACTTTGGAATGGGCAACCGCAACTCGAGAGACATTCAGCTTGGCGGACTTGTCGGTATTGCGCTGGCAATCGTCGTAGCCGGCGGCCTGCCTCTGGTGGCGATCGCCGGTGCGCACGGGGCCAACCCCGAGCTCAAAAGCTACATCTTCGATGCTGTTATCCGTGCACAAGGTGGTTTCCTGTCCAAGATCATGTTCGTTCTCTTCGCTGTGGCAAGCTTTGCGCCGGCGTGCTTCTGCTCATTCATCGCAGGCAACAGCATCGGAACGATGTTCCCGAAGACCAACAAGACTGCCATGGTGCTCGTAGGCGCAATCGTTGCCATTGTGCTGGCCGCGACAGGCGTGGCGCTCAATCTGATGGGGGTCTTCTCAATCATCGGAGCTTCGTTCGGACCGATTTGCGGCTCGATGGCCGCCGATTACCTGTTGAGCGGACGTAAATGGGCAGGCCCGCGAAAGGGTATCAACTGGGCGGGTTACATCGCGTGGGCCGTGGGATTCGTCGTTGCGATCCTCCCGATGATAAACGGCGACAAGTTCGGTTTTATCTCACCGGCACCGGTTATCGCGTTTGTGATAGGCTTTGTCCTGTACGCACTGCTCGCCAAGGCGGGGCTCGAACCCGAGGTGACCGAGATGGGTTCAGCCGAGAGTGTGTAAGCGCAACTGTGGCTCTACATCATGCCGCGCTGAAACGCGCATGTAGAGATATTGACAAGAGAGCAGGGTTGGTCTCGGGCATAACCCGAAGGGAGTCGAGCAGGTTGGCTTAGGGTCGACGGAACGCTACGTTTGTCGCTCGAACCCTTTAATCTTGTCTCGCAACGCGGCGGCCTCCTCGAAGTTTTCGGCTGCCACGGCTGCGCGCAGATCTTCCTCGAGCGCCTCTTTGGGACCTTTAGGCCTTGTTGCGTCAATCTCCTCGACCAGTCGCCGCAACACCTTTGTTTCGACGCATGTTTCGAAGAGATCCTCGCGCTCGAAGCCGTCGAAGAAGGTTCTGATCCTGCCGAGCCCCTCGTTGGCTTCCTGTAGCGCATCGTCGTAGCACCGTTTGTGCAGCAGCGCGGCCGCACGTGCGCGTGTCTGCATCATGATGACGTATGGGCGGAAGTGCTCGAGCGAGAGCTTATCGGTTTCCTCTGCCGCGTACTTCTTCACAAGGTCGAAGAGGTCCAGGTTGTGCTGTGTGTCGCGAGCGACTGCGTCGAACTCTTGCAGGTGGAACAGGGCGAGGTAGCGGTGGTAATACTGCAATCCCTCGTCGCGTAACGCCTGGCACTCTCGCGACAAGAGTTTGAACCCTTTGTCGGTGGTGTATCGCCGCACATAATCCTCAAGTAGGAAGGAGTAGTGGTCGAGCAACGACTCGCTTCCGTGAGGACGCTTACCGTCGGGCCGGCCGGTCAGTTCCATCTGCAGCACGCCGAGCTCGATCCGCATCTGCAGCTTCTCTGTTCCGTCAAGGCCGAGGATCTTCCTTGCAGATACCTCGCCGGGTTCATAATCCCATCTGTCGAATATAGGGCTTATATCGTAGCTCATCGTTGCTCTATACGCTTACGCCGCACAAGTCCACTTCCGATATAATCATACCACAGTCCGCGTTCGCTGGCAAAAAAGCCTGCGAAATCGGTGCCGGTGAATCCATGGAGCAGAGCAACTATTTTCCCTCTTCCTTTGCCGACTCAGGCGCGTTGACCAGCCGGGGGGTCGTCTCGATGGGTTCGACCAGGGGAATATCGTTTCCCGAAACCGCTCCCAGCTCTTTGAACCGGCGTGCTGCGGGCAATACTCTGGCCTCCATTGACCCGACAGCTTTGTTGTATGAGGCAGTAGCCTTCTCCAACCCTCTGCCGATGTCTTTCAAGTGATCGGCCAGTACTCTCATCCGTTCGTACAAATCCTTGCCGAGCTCGCTGATCCTTTGCGCGTTTTGGGCAATCTGCTCCTGTCGCCAGCCATAAGCGATTGCGTGCAACAGCGCGAGCAGTGTGGTCGGCGTCGCAATAACCACGCTCTTCTTCATACCGTCTTCAATAAGACCGCGGTCAGAGTCTACCGCAGCAGCGAAGAACGACTCTCCCGGTATAAACATCACCACCAGTTCCGGTGCCGTCTCAAACTGTTGCCAGTATGCTTTACCGGCAAGATCGTTCATGCGAGTCCGCAGTTGTCGAGCGTGCCGTTTCATGAGTTCATCCCGTTGCTCCCCGGTCTCCGCGGACACCGCATCAAGATAGGCGTCCAGCGGGGCCTTCGCATCGACGACAATCTGCCGTCCGGCGGGCAGCTGAACGATGAGGTCGGGAATAAGGCGGCCTTCCTCAGTCGCTACGCCCGCTTGTTCGGTGAAATCGCAGTGCTCTGACATACCCGCCAGCTCAACAGCTCTTCTCAATGTCATCTCCCCCCATCGACCACGGACCTGCGGCGTCCTTAACGCCGTGGCGAGGCTGCCGGTTTCCTTTTGCAGTTGCTGGTGGGTCGCGGAAAGGCCCTTTATCTGCTCTTCGAGACTCGTATACGCCTTCTCCCGGCTGGTTTCGAGTGCCCTGACATGTTCCTCGTATTGCTTGAGAGTCTCACTGAGCGGTTTGACAAGACCCTGTATGGCCTCCTGGCGTTGGCCAAGGTCACCCTTCGCTTCTGCAAGAACCGTCTCCAGTGACTTCTTGGCCAAAGTCAGAAACGCCTCGTTATTGCTTTTCAGTGCATCGTCCGACAGCGCCTTGAACGCGTCCGAGAGCTTGTTTCTCGCATCCTCCAAGAGCTTCTTCTCTTCGGCCAAGCGCTGAGTAGTTTCCTTGAGCTCCGTCTCCGCGCGGACCTTCGCTTCGCGCTCATCGTCCAACGTGGTGCGCAGCTTCTCGAAATCCTCGCCGGCTTTCTCGACTTGCGCCCGGAGTTCGACGATGCTGCCCTCGACGGTACTTGCCCGCCGTTCGGACTCAGCCGCTTGGGCCCGGAGTTCGACGATACAGTCCTCTGCCGTCTTTGCCCTCCCTTCAGCATCGGCTATCTGCGCACCGTAGGTGGTCTTGTGCCGTCTGACTGCTGCCAGCCACACCACCACGCCGCCGATCGCTATTCCTGCTATTGCACTAAGTGCGTATATCATTTGTCCCTACTCCTGCGCGAGCCGCCATAGGTACGTAGCATCGAGAGTCTCATCCGAGCTTGGTGCGAGCGGTACTGCCGGGGCAGCCAAAACCGGCAACTACTTTTCTTCTTCTTCTTGTTTCGGTGCCTGTTCGCTGGCGTCTCTCGCACCGGGGTATGATTCGCCGGTTTCGCGCGGGAAGTTGGTGCGATAGTATTTTAGCCCGTCGCCAGCCTTTTCGCCGGCCTTCATGTGAGTGTTGAAGAGCGGTGTTGCGCAACCCACACAGCCGAGCAGCACACAACCCAACACAACGGTAATTACGAAACGTTTCATCTCAGTTCCACCTTCTTTCAGAGCGATAATTCGCCCTCGAACACCATGTCTCGGTCGACCTTATCAAGCAACTCTTGTTCATCGAGCGCGTAAAGGGGCGATATTTCTATCTTCCCCTGGACGTGCCCGTCGGGTCCGCGATGGACGTCTATACCCGCGGCTTCCAACCACGATCCTGACGTATCGGTCATGGCCCGTCTTGCATTCTCGACGGCGTTCGGTCCCGTGAGGCTTTTGACCGGGGCGTATTCACCGGCGCGGTCAACAAGCATCACGATGGACCGTGCAGCGTATTGGAACGCATCGAAGACGAACGTCTCGAACTTGTACCCGTTCTCTGTCTCCGGAACCGCCTTTTCCCCCGCCTCGTTGACGTGTGGGACCTTCTTGTGCGCCACATGAAACGGTAGCGGGTCGCGCATGCTGCCGACACGTTCGACGAAGTCCACCGAAAACGCGTGGATGGCGATGTTACCCACGCCGTACTTGTACGATCCGTCGGGATTCCTTGACTCGGCGATCTCGGGCGTAACCTCCGTGTACTCGACCACCCGCAGGTGCCCGTCGAGCTTGACTGTGATACCGACCTTCTCGTAGTCGGTATTTTTCCAGGCGCATTTCGACGACATCTCGGCGTTTGCCGCGGCGTGATATCCCATGAACGTCGGATCGGCGATACGGATCTGCACGTTGTCCACCTGATGGTAGAAGAAATGCTCGATACCGCGCCGTTTCATGTCCTCGACCGCGCCGCTGTTGCACAGCGCGTTGAGCGACCCGCCGTGACCGTTCGGATTCTCGAATACATGAGCCTTCTCGTCCAGCAACACCTTGCCGTCTTCATCAACCGCAGGAATCATCTCCTGGACGAAGAAGAAGACATCATTGCGACGAAGCCCGAAAAACTCGTGCTCCTCGAAGAACCGCTCGGTCTCCCCACGGTTTGTGTCGCTGGTCATGATATACCATGGCAGAGGCATGCCGTACCGCGCACCCATGGCCGCTATCTTCTCCGCGTGAAACTGAAACAGGCTCTTCCCGGTAACCGGCCCGACGGGGAACGTTCCTTTCGGCGCCTCGTATCCGAGCCGCGTGCCTTGCCCGCCGGCAACCACAAATGTGGCTATCTTGCCCGCTCTGAGCAGATCTTCGCCCACGGCCCGAGCTTCCCGCGCCGCGTCACGTTGTTGGCCAGTTGCGGGTATTGGTATGGCGTCGGGAGGCTCGACCGCAGAGATATCCGGTTGCGGCATCTCGTTTCTCACCACCTCGTCGTACACACGTGCGAGACGCTCGAAGTCTATCCGGTCTATCTGCGATAACAACCGGTCCCTTTGGCCGCTCGATAGATCGTCCCACCACCGAAAGACGTGGGACTGGCCTGCCCGTTCAACCTTCGCGCGCAACCGCGACTCGTCTCTACTCAAACCGTGTCTATTCCTTGTTGTATCAGCATTCTTTTCGCCCGCACGGATCGCCTCGACTAATGGCACATCGGTCACATTCTAGCAGACCGAAAACGCACCGGTCAACGCAAGCTGTCGTGGCTTGGGCATCTTGCCCAAGGTCTTGATTCTTGGACGAGACGTCCAAGCCACGAACGCTATCCGTAATGAAAGACATGGTGGTCAACCACTCTAGTCAGCGCTTCTTGCCTTCCGGACAAAGGTTGGGTGACTAGTGCTTGTGGGTACTGCGCTTACTTGCGGCGGAACGCTATCTTTACGAACAGCCTCACGAACCGCAGAGTATCGCGCAGGTTGCTGAAATGGGTTGTCGAGACGCCGTCCACGCGGGGCGTCGAGATCCGTACAGACATAACCTTGTACCCTCTGCGGCAGGCGTCGACGAGAAACTCGCTCTCGGCCTCGTACCGGCTCGCTCTCGGCGGAATGTTTTGCCATACATTCACGTCTATGATCCGGTAGCCTGATTGTGTGTCTTCGATACGGCAGCCGGCGAGCTTCGAGACGAGGAACGAAGACGTCGCGTTCGAGAGTTGGCGGTACCAACGGATACCCTCAAACTGTTCGAGCCGCGACCCGACGACTACGTCGGCACGCTCATTGTTGTACGCTTCGAGCATGCGCGGGATCTGTGCCGGATCGGTCTGTCCGTCGGCATCGAGCGTTATCGCTGTCCTGAACCCGTTTTCGGCAGCACACGCGAATCCCGTCTTCAACGCGTCTCCCTTGCCGCGGTTAATCTCGTGCCTGAGAACGTGGACACCACCGGCCTCGGTCGCCACCTTCGCGGTATCGTCGTCCGACCCGTCGTCGACGACTATGATATCCGGAACCTGCGCCCGCACGTCTTCGATGACCTGTGCAAGCGTCGATTCGGCGTTGTACGCCGGTATTATCGCGCAAACGAGATCCCGTTCCGTCTCTATCGAATTCACCAGCAAGCTCCCTCTCTCCTCTCCGCGTCAAACACCCGGCATATCGGCATGACACTATTATAGCCAGCATAGGTGCTTAACAACAACATTGAGTCGACAGTCTTTCGGGGGACGTCCGGGTTTGTGATGGTTGACACCATGCGCGCCGATCTCCTAGAATGAGTCGCAGCCGGATGCAGCTTACTGCGTCATACATCATTCATAGAACATGAGATAAGCACTTACGCCACGTAGTGTGGGCGCGTGCATCACGTTGCATCACAGGCGCATTCGTCGTGCAGGCTGTGGGATTTTCGGGGAGCGGAAGAGTTCGCACAGGACAGTCGATATGGATGCCGAAAAGGGCTCGATAAGCGGTACCACGAAAGTCTTCGCCGTCTTTGGCGAGTCGGTGACACATTCGATGTCGCCCGCGATGCACAACGCGTCGTTCGCGGCGCTCGGGCTGGACTGTGTCTTTATCGGGCTGAGCGCGGCGCAGTCCGATTTCGACGACGCGATGCGCGGTATGCGAGCGCTCTCTGTCTGCGGGCTCGCCGTCATCCTGCCGTACAAGGTTCCGGTGATGGACTACTGCACGGACCTCGACCGGAAAGCCCAGCTCGTTGGTGCAGTCAACACAGTGCACTTCCGCGAAGACGGTTCCGTGGGCGGATACAACACCGACGCGGAAGGCGCTGCCAAATCGTTGCGCGACGCCGGTGTCGAGGTTGCGGGTCGCAGGATAGTTATCCTGGGGGCCGGCGGTGCCACCCGCGCGGTAGCGTTCCAGATGGCGCTCGACGGCGCGGCACGGATCGTCATAGCGAACAGGACGGTGCCGAAAGCCGAGAAGCTCGCCGAGGACATAGTCTCATCGGGTTCGGCCCAGGCGCAGGTAATACCGATGGGAATCGAGCGCGAGTCGTTGCGTGGCGAGCTTGCCGACGCCGACGTGATTATCAACACCACGTCCGTCGGGTTGCACCCGGAAGTCGATCAAACGCTCGTGACCGCCGACATGATACCGCCGGATTCCGCCGTATTCGACATAGTCTACAACCCTATCGAGACCAAGCTGCTCCGAGAAGCCGGGCAAGCGGGCGCCAGAACCATCACCGGCGATACGATGCTCGTCAACCAGGCCGTCGAGCAGGAGAGGATTTGGCTCGGCGTCGACGCAGACGCCGCCATCATGCGCGCCGCGATACTCGACCGGCTCGCGACTTAACCCCCTCTCTATCGATCCGGCACAAGGCGTATCGAGAGCACCCGTATCAGCCCAACCGCCACGCCGGATCCTCTCTCAGGTGAATGTTGTTGACCTGGAGCCAGTGAACGGGCTCGACATCGCTCTCACTGGATGGTGCAAATGGCCGTGTGAGACCTACGGATATGATGGCTTCGTTCCGGGATGCCAGTTGTCGGTCGGTGCGCCTCACGATCTCCTTGTTTGGGGTAGCATGGTCGTCTTTGTAGAGCCGGATGTCGGTTACGCTCAGATTGAGATCGAACTGGCCGTCCGTAACCCTCATCCGTATCCTGTCTTTCCCATATTGATGCCTCAGAAACAGAATAGGCGGCGATTCAGGAATGAGGCATCCAAGCGATGCTTGTCCTTTACCCACGTCAACGACGCAGGCCCTCGTACCCCGCGGGACAAGATCCGGGCCGAACAACTCTGACAGCCCCGGCTTCGCCAACTTCTTCAGCAACTCCCAGAACCCGCCCGGCTCGACAGCATCGAGGGCGCGCGCACTGGTCGGGTTGAATAGATGATCTTCCACCTCCGGTCTTCGCGCTATCGACTTGACGTTGTCGAGCCGCACCATCATCGCCATATCAAAGGGTCCCCCGTTGCGCGAAAGCAGCTTAGTGGACAAGCTCCCCTTCCGCGGAACCGGCCGCACATGCTCGTGCGTTGTGACGTCAACACCAGCCACGCAGAAGTAGCCCTGCTTCATCCTGGTCAGGTGATTGACGATGATCGTGACTGTCCCACGGCTCACAGATGAACGATCCTCACGTCACCCCATTTCGCGCGGAGGTACTCTGCCACCAGCCGACGGTGACAGTGGTCCGCCTCCGGCTCGCTGCAAAGCAACACAGTGGGCACATCGAAGTCTCGTTTGTCAACGATCTTTTCTGCATCACGCTCGTCCAGAAGAGCGAGGAAGCGTGTTTGGTACTCGTCCCAGGAGATTGTCTTCTTGCTGTAGGCATCCAGGATATCTTTTGTCGGAGACAGAATCGGCTCGTGAAGGTATTCGGCCCCACAAAGCTCACTGAGAAAGTATCGAAGATCGTCTCGCTTGGCAAACCCGCTCAACTGGGACGTGTTGCTCAGCCGGACGTCGATGAGGCGTTTGATCCCCGCTTGCCTCAGAAGTCCGAAAAACTCCTCGGCACTTTTCTTGGTGAAACCGATCGTGTAGACTTCCATTCACGTGCCTCCGGATCGTCAAAGAACTCCATTTGCCCCTGGGTTCTTCGGTATTCCTCCTCCTGAGCAACCTCTTGCTCGGTCTGAATCCGACCGTCACCGCGAATATGGAGCACTCTCACCCCTCGCTCACGGAGAACACGGCCAACGAGTTGTCGCCGGTGGCAATCCGTTGGGTCCTCTTCGCTGCAAAGCAGCGCCACGCGATGGGATTCGACGCCTTTCAGCAGCCGGCTGATACCGTCTTGAAACCCGGCCGACCTTGCCAGCCGGTCGTAAAGGACATGACCGCTCTCGTCGTAGAATTCCTCGCTCCCCGGCTGGCCTCCAATAGCGTCCCCAAGGAACAGATACTCCGTTCCCTGCCCCGCGAGCGAGTGCTGCAACGCTTCCCTGTTGAAATGGGAGGAGTAACTTGCGTAGGGACTCGAACGCACATCCACGACCACATCAATGCGGTGACGAGCCAGAAGGCCGAGGACCGTGTCCAGCGGGTGGTTTGAATGTCCGATCGTGAAGACCGTCAGCTCGACCTTGGGCGATGTGCTGTTCATCGATTCTGTTCCTCTGCTCCAGGCGCACTTTGCCAAGATGCTGTCTCTGACCTACCGTACTATACCACTTCGATCACGACGCAGGCAAGAAACGGTTCGGAGTCAACATACTCCTGACTCCGTTCGTGACGGGAAGTGCAGCGTATCCACTGCATGACGGCTCCGGACTTGTCGGGTCGAGGCGGAAGATTCTACTAGAAATCCACGGATGCCTTCATGACCCCGTCCCGATAGTCGAGCAGCAGTTCAAACGCTTCAACGACCTTGTCGAGCGGAAACCTGTGTGTCACCAGCGACGCGACGTCCACGGCGCGCCTCTCGACAAGCACTATGCTGCGCGGAAAATCGTGGCAGAACCGGCGACACCATTTCATCACGAACTCTTTGCGCCGCGCAGCGGTCAGGTTGAGCGGCACAACCTCCGCGGGACATATCCCTATCAGGACTATCCTGCCGCCGGGCGCGGTTATGTCGAGCGCCTGTTGCGGCGTCTCGACCGCGCCCGCCGCTTCGAACGTTATGTCGACCCCGCGTCCGTCTGTCGCGTCGAGTATCGCCTGCACCGGATCGGTCGTCCCGGCGTCGATCGCTACGTCCGCACCGTGCCGTTTGGCAGCCTCGATCCGTTCGGGTATGATCTCGGTAGCGAACATCCTGCCTGCGCCGCAGGTCCGGGCGACCTGCGTGGTGAGAATGCCTATCGGGCCTTGGCCGAGCACCGCGACGGTGTCTCCGGGCCGAAGCCCGCTGAGCTCGACCGCGTGTACGCCGACCGCCAGCGGCTCGATCATCGCCGCTTCGAGCGGCGAGACGGAATCCGGTACGGGAAAACAGAACCGGGCCGGTACCGCTATGTACTCCGCCAGCGCGCCGGGTCCCGGCGGCATCCCGCAGAATATCTGGTTCGGGCACACGTTGTACCTGCCGGTGTTGCAGAACTCGCACTCGCCGCACGAGAAGCTCGGCTCGACCGCTACGCGCATGCCGGGTTCGATAGTGGTCACGTCCGGGCCAACCTCTTCCACGACGCCCGCGAACTCGTGGCCGAGCACCTGCGGCCCCCGAGCAACTACCTCGCCTATCCGGCCGTCGCGGTAAAAGTGGACATCGGAACCGCATATCCCGACCGACTCGACACGAATAAGCGCCTGGGCCGGGCCGATTCGAGGTTTGTCCACCTCGGCGACCCGCAGGTCTTTGACCCCGTACAGTACCGCGGCTTTCATGAGGAAACGTTGACCATCGTCTTGATCGTTGATTCCGGGTTGTCGATCGACTGTCGCAACGCCGTCTCGACCTCGGCAAGCGGAAACTCGCCGGTGATCATGCTCTTGAGGTCGACCTTCCCTTGCGAGGCGAGCGCTATACCGGGTGGATACGTGTTTGCGTACCGGCTGACGGTTTTGATGGCGACCTCGTTGATGATCAGCCTGATCAGGTTCAACGGAACCATGTCGTCACCGCCCAGACCAATAAGCACGATCGTGCCGCCCGTCCGCACGACGTCTACCGTCTGCGCCATCGTCCTGCCGGTGCCTGCCGTCTCAAACACGACGTCCGCGCCGATACCGTTCGTCAGGTCCATGATCGCCGCCTCAACGTCGTCGCTCTTCGCGTTGATGGTATGGGTGGCGCCAAGCTTGCCTGCAAGGTCAAGCCTGAAGTCGTAAAGGTCCGTGATTATCGAGACACCCGCGCCGCACGCGCGTGCCGATTGCAGTGTTGCCAGACCTATCGGGCCGCCGCCGAGGATGGCTATCGTGTCCCCGGCCCGAATGCCCGACATCTTGACTCCCTGAAGACCGACCGAGAGCGGCTCTATCATGGCGCCTTCGGCAAGCGTAACGTTATCGGCCAGCTTGTACGTGAACTCTGCTGGATGCACGAGGTACTCGACGTAAGCGCCGTGGACGGGAGGCGTTCCGAGAAAAACGACGTCCGGGCAGAGGTTGTACCTGCCGTCACGGCAATACCGGCACATCCCGCAGGGCACCCCGGGTTCGATCGCCACTCTATCGCCGGGTTTCAGGTCGGTGACGCCGGAACCTACTTCCTCGACGACGCCCGCGGACTCGTGCCCGAGAATCAACGGTGCCTCGACAACAAAGTCCCCGATCCGTCCGTGTGTGTAGTAGTGAACGTCCGACCCGCACACGCCGACAGTACCGATCTTTACGAGAACGTCGTTGTCGTTCGTTATCTCGGGCATCGGTACCTCTTCGACGCGAAGGTCGCCAACCTTGTGAAGTACCGCTGCCTTGATCATCTTCTCAGCCATCCTTCGATTACCTCCATTCACGCGGTCAACGCGCGATGCCAACGTCCCTATGGAGTTTCTCCAATGCTATTCATTGTCGCCGGACCCGGCGACAGACTATGGTAACATACACACGTAAACTGCACAAACCCGTTCCGACCGTGGTGAACGGTGCCGAACGCTGTAAACCAATATGTCTCGTTGTGCGTTATACTCAGTGACCTGCGTCCTATGCGTTGACGCCGGAGACCGCGAGGTGTATGCTAAGCCAGGCTCAATAGTCTGCCAGGATCGTATAGGGTGCGATGCGAGAGGGAGGAGCCTCCCCCATGAATGACTCTGGAGTACGGAACGTCCCGGAACAACGGCCCACAGCCAAGGCTCGCGCGTGGCGAGCAGCCTACCTGTTGGGTGTCTTCGCGTTTCTCCTCCCGTTCCTGAGCGTGAAAGGCTGCGATTCGTCGGACTTCGTCGAGTATCGCGGCTACCAGCTCATGGGAGAGCACGACGGCTGGATCTTCGTAGTGCCGATCTGCATTGGGCTGGCCCTTTTTGCAGTGTCGTTCGTGAAGCGCCGTCTCGGACCAACTCTCGAAGGCTTCTTTAAGAGCTGGAAAACACTTTTGGCCGCGACTGCTGCGGGTATCGTGGTGTTCTGCCCCTCTTACCTGTTCCTTTTCGACACCGTACGCCCGAAAATCGGACAACTCCTCGGTGGCGCCTGCTGGACCGGCCTCTATCTGGTAAGTATGATAGTCGCGTTTCGGCATCTTTACAGGGCGAGACGCGCTCCTGCTGCGCTTGGTTCAGGCAAGCCTGGCGGATTCTTCATGCTGCGTGTTCTCCAATACGTTTTGGGTCTTCTCGTTCTGGTCGTCCCGTTTGCGCCCCTTATCCTCGAAGAACACAGTTACGAGTATCTGGGGTTGGCTGTTGTTGGCATCTGCCTTTTCTCGATTCCGGTCGTCCTGGTGTTGTACTCTGCTGTGCAGGGGCTCGGCACCGGGGACCGATGGGCCGTTATGTGGGGCTTCTTGCTCTCCTTGATCATCCTGGCCGGCGGAGCTGTCAGCACAGTGCTTGCGATTAGAGAGACTGATTTGTGGCTGCTGGCCGTGACACTACCGGTATCCTGTCTTGCTGCTGCAGCGTTTCTGAGCGCGATTCCTGCGATTAGGCAGCGTCGTGCTTGATGCTGAAATCGCAAGAGAGACGCCAAAGGTGGTGGCGGAAGCCGAGAGACCGGCCGGCAGTGATAGAGTATGTCTCGGACTTGTGTAACCGGACACTAAGAAATCTCCGTGTTATACGTTATACTAGTAAGTCGAAGATTGCGTGTGCGATCCGCTGACAAAGGACGCCGAGCACGGCGGAGGAGGTGTGTGATGCGTAAAGCGGTTCCGTTGTTGATTCTTTTCTTTGTGTATGCGGTCGGGATCTCTGGTGCCGGGGAGATAACCGTCGAGTCAAAGATCGACCGGGTGACCGTCTACCGGGACCGCGCCGAGGTAACGCGCGTGGGGACCGTGGACGTGCCGGTCGGCGCGCACGAGCTGAGCTTCGACGCTCTGCCGGCAGGCGTGCAAGCGGACACGCTGCGCGTTTCCGGGAAAGGGTCTGCCGCGGTCACGATAGGCGGTGTCGAGGCGCGGCGCGCGTTCCACGCAGAGGAACAGATCGCGCGCGTCCGCGAACTGCGGGAGCGTATCGAGGCGCTCTCGGACGAGTCGAAACGCATCGACGGCCGCCTGAACGTGATCCAGCACCAGCAGAAGTTCCTCAATTCCATTCACGTTGCCCCACTGAAGGACCTGCCCGAAGAGTACGAACTGCCGAAACCTTCGCTCGCCAACTGGGAGAAGACGCTTGGTCTGCTAAGCACCGGGCTTGACGATCTGGTCGAGAACCGGCTGGCACTCGACCGGCAGAAGCGAAATCTCGGACGCGAGATCGAAGCGATAACAAACGAGCGGAACAAGGTTCAAGGCATGCAAGGCCGGTCAACGGTCTCCGGTGTCGTTGACGTGGACGTCGAGCGGTCGGGCTCGCTGACTCTCGAACTGACCTACGTTGTGCGACCGGCATATTGGCTGCCACTGTACGACCTCCGGCTGGACACCGACAAGAAACGGGTCGAGCTGACGTACACGGGTACGGTAACGCAGAAGACCGGCGAGGATTGGTCGAACGTGAAGCTGTCGCTCTCGACGGCACAACCTCAAGTCGGTGCCAGCGCGCCCGAGCTGAACCCGATTCATCTTGCTGAGTACAGGGCCGAGCCGTCCCGGGCGCGGCCCACTGTCGAGCGCGGGACTCTTGCCCCCGCTAAGACGCTTACGTATGGAGCAGTGGGAGACGGGGTCGGGGGAGTAGCACTTTTGGGACTCGTTGACGCCGTACCGGAACAAGCGGCGATGATGGTGAAAGGCCCGCTGGTGCTCTTCGAGGTGCCGGGCCGCGAGGAGATACCGTCGGACGGCAATCCGCACAGAGCGACGGTCGCAATTGAATCGTTCACTGCGAAGCTCGAACATGTCGCCGTGCCCAAGATGGTCGCGCACACGTTTCTCAAAGCGAAGCTGACCAACCGGACCGACACTCCGTTCCTGGCAGGGAAGACCAACGTATTCGTCGGCGGCAACTTTGTCGGCTCGGGCTGGCTGGATGCCGTAGCCCCGACCGAGAAGTTCGAGGTGGGGTTTGGCGCGGACGAATCCGTGAAGGTCGAACGCACAGAGTTGAAGGATCTTAAGGGCAAGAGCGGCATATTTAAGAATCGCAAGAGCATTGCGCGGGGGTACGAGATCAAGATCGCCAACTATCGCGACGAATCGGTTCGACTCACGCTTTTCGATCAAGTACCCGTCGCGAAAGACGAGGAGATAAAGGTCAAGTTCGAGGAGTCGAGCATCAAGCCGACCGAACAGACCGAACTGGGCGTTCTCAGTTGGAAACTCAAACTCAAACCGCGTGAGGAGAAGGAGTTACAGTTCGAATACCTTGTCGAGCATCCCAAGAACCGAAGACTGGTTGGGCTCGACTGAGTGAGGGAGGTGAGAGCTATGCGTAAGGCAGGTATCGGCACATTGGTTATGGTCCTGGGGCTCGTTTCTGGAGGCGCGTTCGCTGCACATGAAATAACGGCCGATTCCACCGTCGCACGGGCGACCGTATACGGCGACCGGGCCGAAGTCACGCGAGCGGCAACGGTCCAGCTTGTTCCCGGGGAACACGAAGTGCGGTTCGAGCCGTTGCCCGCGTCGCTTGTGCCGGACTCGGTGCGTGTGTCCGGAGAAGGGACTGCAAAAGTGACGATCGGGGGCGTCGAGATCGATCGAAGCTGGCATCCCGAACGGCAGGCGGGACGAGCCAAAGAGCTGGAAGAGAAGATAGAATCGCTCGATGACGAGATGAAAGAGATCAATGCGAGGAAAACAGTCATCCAGCAACAGGAGAGATTTATCTCGACGGTCGAGCAGTACTCTGCGTCGAACCTCTCGAAGTCGCTCGCGGTCTCGAGCGAGACGACGCTCGATCCCTCCGAGATCGTCGGCTTCGTCGGGACGCAGCGAGTCGCTCTCAGCGAGCTGATACTCGAGCTCGAGACGCGCGAGCGGGCGATCAACCGCGAGCTCGAAGCGCTCAGGAACAAGCTCGCTCACGTTGCAGACGCCAGAGGGAACGAGTCAATTGCGGCGGTCGTGGATGTCGACGCGGAGACGGCGGGGAATCTGGCTCTCGAACTGACGTACGTCGTCCCGGACGCGTTCTGGAGGCCGATCTACGATGCGAGGCTTGCCGACAATCAGAAATCGGTCGAGCTGGGGTACAACGCCGTCGTCGTCCAGAAGACCGGCGAGGATTGGCTCGACGTCGGGCTGAGGTTATCAACTGCGCAACCGCAGATAGGTGCGCGAATACCCGAACTCGCCCCGTTGCAACTCGCGTTGGCCACACCGCAAGTGCGTCGTGCAAGAGCCGCCGGTCGGGTCGTCGCCGGGCAAGCGGCCCCGCCGCCCGCACCGCCAACAAGAGAGTACTTTCTCGATGGCGAGATGGACGAGTTGAAGGCGTTGGGGTACCTGGACCAAAAGGCCAAGGTGCGCGTTGCCGCCGTCGAGTCGAAAGGGATATCAGTGCTCTTTACGGTTCCGGGCAAGGAGGATATACCCAGCGACGGTAACGAGCACAAGACAGCCGTCTCGACCGCGAAGTTCAAGGTCGAACCGAAACACATCGCCGTGCCGAAGCTGAGCCCGCATGTCTTTCTCGAATGCGAGATACTCAACGAGAGCGACCTTCCGCTTCTGCCGGGCAAGGTCAACACGTTTGTTTCGGGCAACTTCGTTGGGGCGTCCACCATCGACGCCGTCGCGCCTGAAGAGGAGTTCGAACTCGGATTTGGCGTCGACGCCGCCGTCAAGGTCGAACGCGAAGAGCTGCGCGACGTACGCGGAAAGAGCGGCATACTCAAGGGCAAACGGCGTGTCACGCGCGGGTACGAGTTTACCGTCAACAACAACCGCAAAGAGAACGTCAGCATCACGATTGTGGACCAGATACCTGTCTCGCACGATGAGGACGTGAAAGTGTCCATCACCGAGGCGAGCATCGAACCTGCCGAGAAGAACGAAGATGGCATCCTCGAGTGGAAGCTCTCGCTCAAGCCCCGCGAGGAGAAGAAGTTCCAGTTCGAGTATCAAGTCGAGTATCCAAAATCGAAACACGTGTCCGGACTCGAGTGACGGCGAGCGCGTTGCGACACGTCAAGCAAACACCTCCCGAGTGAGGCGCCGGAACAGGCATCCCGGGTACTCTCCAGTCTGGTACTGCCCACAATATCTACACTTGTGCCTCCCTGTCAACCCTACATCTTGATCCCCATTAGCTACCAACGTCTTTGATCGTATTTCGGATGCGTGACAAAACACTTGACAAAAAAGGAAATTTGTGGTATACCTCATCTTGGTACTCGTGAGGTGCTGGTAGCTGAGCACAACGTGAAAGGACAAGGTTGCTCTACGTGTCCGCGGGTAGGACAAGGAAGGAGGGCAGTGCAGAGGGAATACGCACGAGCCTGACAACGAGGGGAGGTACTTGGCAGTCTCTGCTGGGTACTCAGGCCACCAAGGAGGTTCGCGTGGCAAGAATCCCTTGTCCACTCTGTGGGGCGTCCATAGATGAGGTCAGTGCGATCTCGCACATCGAGCTCGAAGAGTTCGTCCTCGAAGACATCGAAATGGACAATCCAGACTGGGTGGAGACGGACCCTATATGTGAATCATGCGCCACCTACTACGGCGGTGCGGTTCGCATGTGACCTACCCCGGGCGCTCAGAATTTCAGCGCCCCAGTTTTTGCAAGAAAAAGGGCGGTATCCCTGCACCGCCCTTTTCTTGTTATGTACGATCGGCATACGCGCGAAGGTGGGTGCGCATTGCCCGGAAATGTTTGTGTGCCTGCGTTGTTGCTGCCCACGTTGTTCCTGCCCTGCGATCCGCCATCCTCTCGGGAAGGTTCGAATAGTACTAGCCCGCTTTTCTGACCGGAGGTCGTGACGAAACGCCGGAGATGCCTATGGATACAAGGAGCGCGACCG
>CAZGCA010000074.1:0-30289 GCA_964524145.1 uncultured bacterium
AGGCTGGTTCAGATCATGCGGATATACCGCAGCTCAACATTAGGATGCTCTAGCCACCTCGCACTCCTTGCTGATGTCGTTAATCGCCGGCCCCTCGATCGTGGCTTTCGCAATTCCTCCCCTATTCTTGCTCTCCTTCCAGACAATTAAGAGCTCTTGCGGCGCGGAATCGACGAAAGAGCCTCGTTGGACTAACCAATGGGCAGGTCTCCGTGAGTTCTGCGACCTTGCTGGCTAGTGTCGATGGTTGCGTGATGGTTCTGAGCGGGTGAAGCGGCACCGCTAGGAGCTTTTTCTTCCTTGGCGCTTACTGTTCTTACGGCATCTTCCTGCTTCATGCGTACCTCCTTTTGCTCACTGTACCATGAAGCCGAACCGGTTCGTAAGCCCTTCCGGGCTACGCCCTCCAGGGCTTACGAATTCTCACCTCCGCACTGGGCCGCATCTGTGCCAAATGTGCTGACGCTCAACAGTCGAGGATGTTGACTTGGTGGTCTTTGTTTAGGTTGCGGTTGTAGACAACTCTTGAGACCGAGACCCAGGACTACGACCATGGCAAAACGCACAGCCCTTACGCAGGACACACACGGCAGCGCCAAGCAGCTGGCTGATCCTCAACCTCGTGACTTTCCTCTTGGTAGACAACATGCGCTCTTCCGAGATGTTGGGGACTCTCCGACGGCAAGCGGTATGCGCTTTCGCTCACTCGGTCGTTCCCTCAATAACGTTGCGCACTACTCTACCCAACTCCTGAATCTTGTATGGCTTTGCGATAACACTCTTGAAACCGTACTCTCTATATTGGGACATCACGGCGTCTTTCGAGTAGCCGCTTGAAACAATCACCTTGGCTTCGGGGTCTGCTTTGAGGAGCTTCTGAATAGCATCCTTGCCTCCCATGCCTCCCGGTACGGTCAAGTCCATGATTACCGCGTCAAATGGCTGACCTGCGTCTTTCGCTCTCTCGTACGACTCAATGGCCTCGCCACCATCTTTTGCAAACTCCACCTCGTACCCCATATGCGTCAGAATATCAGCTGCAATACTTCGGACACTCTCTTCATCGTCCATTACCAGAATCCTTCCCTCGCCGACGGGGTAACCTTCCTCCTCATCTTCCCTCGGCAGGACGGGTTTCTCGGAGGCAGGAAGATAGACATAAAAGGTCGTTCCTACCCCCAATTCAGATTCCACGGCAATGTGTCCGCCATGCTTCTTGATGATCGAATAGGATGTTCCAAGCCCCAGTCCTCTTCCTTCCTGTTTGGTGGTAAAGTAAGGGTCGAATATGCGGGAGAGATGTCCGGGGGGTATCCCGATTCCCTGGTCTGTTATCGACACCCTCACATATCTCCCCTCGTCCAGGCAGACAACGTCTCCCCTCCCAAGAGTAATGTTTTCGGCACGCACCCGGATCGTGCCCCCTTCGGGCATCGCTTGACAAGCATTGATGATCAAGTTCTCTATGACTTGGCTGATCTGTCCCTGGTCAGCATCCACCGGCCACATGTCGTCGAGAATAGAGAATTCGCATAAGACGTTGGACCCGCTCATGGCGAAACTGACTGTCCCCTTGAGCAACTCCACCAGAGATACCGTCTCCTTGATGGGAGCTCCGCCTCTCGAAAAGGTGAGCAATTGTTGCGTCAGGTCCCTTGCCTTTAAGGATGCCTTCTCCGCTTCGACCAATCTCCTTAGCAGCTTGCTGTCATCAGGATCAACAAGCTGCTTCGCAAACGAGATGTTACCCAAAATGCTAGTAAGCATATTGTTGAAATCATGTGCAATTCCACCGGCAAGCACACTGAGCGATTCCAGTTTTCGCGTTCTTATGATCTCCTCTTCCATCCTCTTGCGGTCGGTGATGTCTACCGCATTGAGGAAGACGGCAGGACACCCTTGATAGACGGTGCGTGCCGCCAACAGTTCCACCCACACGATCCTTCCGTCCTTGGTTACCAGCTGCCATTCATGTCGAGGCGGTACATCTTCTCCCCTTTCCCTTGCACGAGCCAAGGATATAATCTCAGCACGGTCTTCGGGACGTACAAACGTCGTGATGTCAGTCCCCTCCATCTCAGCCGCCTCATATCCCACTAGTTCCGTCGCGGCCGGATTGAAATAGACCAGCTTCCCCTCTTGATATACTACTATGGCCGTGAGGGAGCCTTCCGTCACAGTGCGGAACTTCTCCTCGCTTTCTCTCAGTGCTGCTTCGGCCCGCTTGCGGTCGGTGACATCACGTGAAACACCACGAAACCCGGTAGGCTGACCCGACGTATCTATCATCAGCGAAGCAGACAGCTCGAGCACTCTTACGCTTCCGTCACTCCTGATAATTTCATGATCCGTGACCGTAGCGGGTTCTCCCGTCCGGTGGATCTTGTTGAAGATTCGGTACATTTTTCTGGCGGTTTCTGGAGATGTGTACTCCCGGTTGTTCATGCCCAAGAGTTCCTCGCGGGAACGTTGAAATGTTTTGCACAACGAAGTATTGACAAAGGTGAAGTTCCCCGCAAGGTCGACCTCGAAATAGCCTTCCTCAATGCCCTCGAGGATGTCTCGGTACCTTCTCTCGCTTTCCTGCAAAGCTTCGTCTGTCCGTTTATGCTCGGTGATGTCTACGGCATTGACGAAGACTGCCGGCCGTCCCTCATGGACAGTGCGCGCAGCCAGCACATCCGCCCAGAGGGTTTTCCCTTCTTTGGTCAGGAAACGCCATTCGTGCCGAGCGGGAACATCTTCCTCCCTCTCTCTTGCCCGAGCAAATGAGAGAAGTTCAGCGCGGTCTCCAGGATGGACGAGGTCTGCATACTCAAAACCCTCAAGCTCTGCTCTTTCGTATCCCAATAACTCCGCCGCACGTGGATTGACGTACACGAGCTTCCCTTGTTGATGGATCACAATAGCCGTAAGCGAGTTCTCTGTCACATTGCGAAACCTTGACTCGCTCTCGCGCAGCGCCGCCTCTGCCAGTCTGCGCTCGGTGATGTCTTGGGCGAGGGCGAAGTAGTATTCCTTCCCCTTGAATTGCAGAAAGTGAGCTGTGATTTCCACGGGGAATGTCCTGCCACTCTTGGTACGATGACGGGACTCAAAGCTGAACGAGCCGCGTCCCTTGATCTCCCTCCAGTGCGCAGGCCAAGCTGCTGGAGGGAAATTCGGATCTATGTCGTGTACAGTCATGCTGAGCAGCTCTTCTCGCGAGTAACCCAGAGAGCGGCACGCCGCATCGTTTACGTATAAGAGCCTCGCATCGGGTCCCATCCAGACAGCAGCCACGGCGGCACGGTCGAGCGAGCACCGTATGAAGTGCAACTTTTCCTCCTCATGCTTGTACTCCAATTCTGCCGCTTCATATTCCGCAACCCGTTGACGCAGTGCCACCAGTTCGTCAATGAGCCGCTCCTTGGTTTTCATCTCGTCTCTCATCGTGCCCCTCCTGACACAAGTCTCAAATCACCTCAGAGCCACGGATTCTCGTTCGTGGTCTTGAGCGATGCCAACACCCCCACATCGTTTCCCCGAAGACGACCAGCCCGTGGATATCCGCTACCTGACACAGCTGAAGTCAGCGTGGTGTGCGCTGCTGGCCCGCAAGGTTCCCACCAGAACATCAGCAGCTAACATTATCATGACCCATGTTACCCGAATTCTGTCGGGATTCGCAACGTCGGAATCACGTCTGCTAGATTGTTCGAGTGGAGCGAGAGAGCCGTTGTAGGTTTATGCCCACTTCAACGTTAATGCGAGCACGCTTTTCGATACGATAGCCGTGCTTCATGCTTTGCCGGAACGAACGCTGCCTAGCACGTGTTGGCTGCGCCATCAATGCCTTGCAACTAGTCCCAGAAGCCTACGGTTAGCAAGCGAACAGGATTAACATTACGGCACAAGGACATGCTCTCGCGCTCTGGCATTGGTATGCCACCGAGGAGTCCCCGAACGGTCTGGCTCCCCGCATTGGACAATGTTAGAACTCTGGAAGTCCCTCGCAGAGCCGGAGCAGAGAACCGTCTCGCGAGATATGCCGCTTAAGTCTTATCCGCCGCTGCACGTCTATGCTTGCTGGAGGATGTCGACGGCCTTTGCGGCGACGATCGAGGCGGGGTTGTTTGCCTCCCAATAGACCTCGTCGATAGGTGTCCCAAACGCTCTTTCAAGAACGTCATCTGCCCGGTAGAACCGGTGTTTGGGTCGGACTTCCGTAAACGTGAGGACAGGCATGACCCCAGGTTCCAGGGCTGCAACCGCACCGAACATGTCGGAGTACTTCAGGGCAATGCGAAGCGATCCCTGTCCGCCCATGGAGAGTCCTGATACGAAGGTCTTCTTGGGGTCCTTCGTCACCCTGAACTTCTCGCGCAGGTGTTTGAGAAACTGCTCGACAATGAACGTCTCCCATTTCTCGGCTCCATCTTTGAAGTCCATGTAGAAGCAACGCTGGGTCACACTCGGGGTCGCAATAACCATCTTAGGCAGGCTACCGTCTTCCCAGAGCTCGTCGACGAGTGGCCGCAACATCGTGAGCTGCGAACGGTTGCCGGTGCCCCCGTGGAGGAACAACACCAGCGGGAACGGATATTCCGCCGACTCGTAGTCGTCCGGCAGGAGAATGTTGTATTTGACCGGACTCGGCACGATGTCGCTCTCAACTTCGCCTTCCAGGAGTTCGCTGGCCCACGCGGGGTCCGTCAGTGCTGCAAGAACACACAAAACCAGAACTGCAAGGAAGTAGAATTGTTCCGGCATGTTCTGCTCCTTTCTTCTGTTTCAACAAATCCCGCAGTACCGTAGAACGAGATACCTTTTTACTCCGCCCAAGCTGCCTTGTCCTGATTAGCTCTATACGCCGGATCGACCATCAGAATGAAGAAGAAGGTCGGAATTGCGCAGGCGAGCGCAACCGCCCACGATACGCGGTAGTTCTCGCCAAAGGCATCGATGACACGTCCCGCCGTCAACCCAGCCAAAACACGCGCACCTGAGAAGACGATAGGAGTCGCCCCTGTGATCGTTCCTATCCTATCGCGAGGCATGAACTGGGTAAGCAGAGGATAGAATGTGACAAGGAACGCGGTTTGTGCAATCGCCACGAGAATCAACTGGAAATACATGTGCCAGACGGCCTGTGCGAGAAGTCCGGCGAGGAGTGCCATGATGCCCACGATCTGTCCGAAAATCATCACGTTCTTTTTGCTGAACCGGTCGGCGATAACGCCGAAAGGTAAGGCCAACATCATCATGAACACATGCGTTACAATCGATATTTCCACCGCACCACCGATCGTTCCTCCGAGCGTGTCGCGCATAAACAGAGGCCAGAACATCAGCACCGAGTAGTTGCCGTAGCTGCTGAACAGCAAGACGAGGAACATGATGATAATGTTGCGGTTGCTCAACGCAGCCTTGGCAACGTGCACCGGGGCCACATAGAGAGGGGGCCTTTTCTTAAGGCCGTGGTAGTATTCCTTAATCCCGAACAGAAGCATAGCTGTAGATAGCACTGCGATCCCCGCGGCCAAGACAAAAGGATAAAGGTGGTTCTTGTCATAGTGACGCCCCACAAACCAGATAGCGCATACTGTAACGAATGAGCCTACGGTGACACTCATTGCCTGCTGCCGACTACGCTGTTCGAGGGGGACGGTCTCGGGCATCATCGTCCCGGATGATACGACGTACATATCGACAAAGAACTGATAGATAATGACAGCCCCTACGAACACCAACAAGCTATGGGTCAGAGGCATCACGAGCAGCGATGTGAGTATCCAGGGGATGGCGAACAGCAAGTAGGGTTTTCGACGCCCTAACTTTGTCCAGGTATGGTCTCCGCGCCATCCGATAATTGGCTGGACCAGCACGCCAAACAACGGGTTGAACACTTGAATCAACCCTACTTGGGTCGCGTTACTGACCAGATCGCGCGCGAGCGGACTGATGAACATGTTCGAGATGTACTCGAAGTGGCCCTGCGTGACAAGCCCGATGGCGATCTTGATCATATGGCACAGCGATACCGGCTCGAGAGGTTCAACTGCGGCGGGAACATCCTCCCGGGAGACCTGTCTGTCGTCTGCTGTACGGCTTGCGGGCACAATCTTGCTATCTGAACGGGTTTGATGTTTCTTCAAAGTGTTGTCTCCACGCTGCGTATAGATCAGAATGAGTTCTCAACCCATTTCATTCTTCGCCTTATCATCTCCGTCGCCGGTGGCGGTTCTTCAGGAGCCTGATTGGGCCACGTTTTCAGTTCCTCCGCTTCATGAAATCACCCTTCAACCACCGTCTTCTCTTCTGCGCGCGGTTCGAAAAGACGTCTACTCTCCTACGGTTGCGTTCCCTGCTTCCATCTGTGACTGGTCAACCTTCGTCGTATCAACCATCAGAAGCAGTATGAATGCCGGGATTGAACAGGCAAGCGCGATCCAGTAAATCACGCGGTAGTTCTCTCCGAACGCATCGATGATCATACCCGCTGTCAACATAGCAAGAAAACGCGCACCTCCAAAGAAGAAGGGGACGGAACCGCTGATCGTACCGATTCGGTTGCGTGGCATGAACTGCGTCATCAGCGGATAGAAGGCAACCGCCCCGGCTGTGTGTCCCAGCGCCGCAAAGAAGAAGTGATAATACATCTGATTGAAGGATTGCGCCGTCAGTGCGATAAGCGTGGCGGTGATGCCCATGATACTGCTGAAGATCAGCACATTCTTCTTGCCAAAGCGGTCGGCAAGAAGCCCCAGCGGTACCGCAGACACCAGACCCACAGCGGCTCCGATGGCCGAAATGAACACCGCGCGGCCGACCGTACCGCCGAGGCTCTCGCGCACGAACAGCGTGTAGAACGCGGCCACTGAATTATTGCCGTAACTTCCGAACAGGATGATGAGGAACATGATACGGATGTTCCGGTTCTTCAGCCCGTGCCTGTAAATGTCCAATGGCAAAGAGAGCATGGGTGGACGTCTCACCTTGCCATGGGAGAGCTCCTTGATCCCGAATACGAGAACTGCAGTGGATACGGTGGTGATCAGTGCGGCCAGCGCGAATGGGTAGAGGTGACTCTTGTCGTAGAGACGGCCCACCACCGTAAGGGCAAATATCATCAGGAGTGAATTCATCACGGCGCCGACCGACGCCTGTCGGCTGCGTTGGTGACCCGGTACGGTCTCCGGCATCATGGTGGAGCACGAGACCGCGTACATGTCCACGAAGAACTGATAGACAACCACCGCGAGGATAAACCACAGCAGGCTGTGGACGCCGTGGGTCAGCGGCATTACGATTAGAGCCACAAGGATGAATGGAAGCGCAAACAGAAGATACGGTTTTCGGCGGCCCATCCTCGTCCAGGTATGGTCGCCGAACCAGCCTATCACCGGTTGGACCAAGAAGCCAAACATCGGGTTGAGGGCTTGAATCAGTCCGACCTGTGTGGCGTTATTCACCAGGTCGCGTGCGAGCGGACTGATGAAGCTGTTCGAGATGTACTCGAAGTGGCCAAACGGGATAAGCCCGAAGGCTAACTTGATCATGTGCCATAGCGATACCGGCTTGAGCGGTTCTATCTCGGTGGGGCTGCACTTCTGTGAATCCGGCGGTTCTTCGAGACGATCGCCCACCTCTGCTACCTCAGCTCTGCTTTTCTTTCCCAAAAGGAACTTCACCCCCCAGCGTCCGGTTCATCCGCTGATGCCAAGCGGTGTCGTCCCACAAACTAAACATAGGTGAAGAGAAGTTGCAAGTCGTCACGGCGTAGAATTCCAACGCGGCCGCCTGTTCGATCGCGTAGCTACAGATTTCTTTTATCCACCCCCAGTTGACACCCTCATAAATCCACGGTACAGAGTATCCCTCCGAAAGCGCGCTCAGGGCGCCGATGTCGTCCGCACGCTGTTTCACAGAGACGATTGTATCGCGGAGGTAATCTCTGATTGAGTCGCGGCAGCGCTCGGCCATATCTCGATAGAACTCGTTCATCTTTGTCTTGTCGATGCCGTAAAACTCATAAAGGAACGGTGGGTATCTCCATGCATCTTCCGGCGGTACCTGCGGCGGCTCATAACCCTTCACGCGATAGTCATCAATCCGACGCTCCTTCAACGTCTCCTGCACTTGCCGGCACCCGTTGATCCAGGGATGAAACCCCAGAACGTCGAACTGGGCAGGCACGAAATCATGGATCGAGTTCCAGTCGCCCGTAAACGAGCACCCGACGGGGACGCTGGGAAACACGTCACTTATCTCTTGCGTTGCCTCCCCCATTGTCCGATAGACGCGACGCATCTCTTCCTCGTTGTCCCGGAGCCCCGGCATCTCAATGAAAGCTACGTTCGCTTCGTTATGTAGCTCGACATACGCAACAGCATCCAGGAGACCCATCTTGGCATAATCCCGCAGAAGTCTCTTCCACGCGGCGGCCAACGCGTGGATGCGCTCTTCAATGCTCAGAGAGAGAATTCGTTGCAGGAATTCTCCAGTCTCTTCGAACAACGGGAAGAACTCCGGTGCCCAAGTTGTCAGGATCACGTTCATGCCGCGTTTGCTCAAGCACTCCAGTATGTACTCTGTGCGCTCGTGCGGACGTACGGTAAACCCACCGTACGCGGTCCACGGCACGGTGAGTTGCAGAGGAATCGGCGGCAACGATGTGAGAACGTTCCATGCCTCTCCTGATGGGGGGTATTTCAGTATCGGAAACGCCTCGATCCGTACCGCGTTGAATCCGCGTTCAATCGCTTCATCAATTCGTTTGTCGATATCTGCATAACGCCCACCCGTCGGCGGCGACAAGGCGGCGCTCACGTCCCACATCGTGATACGGAGTTTCTCGACGGTCGCTTCCGCACCTCTTCCGCTGTCCGACGAGCGACTTCGACATAGAGGTATTTTCATTCCATTTCTTGTTGCGTTATTCATCGCTTCTTACTATACACCATCTCAACACACGGATTCGGCGAAGATTGTACAGCAAGCTCTTGAACACGCGACACGGTGACAACACCGGCCGCCAACGTGTCTTGCGGCGGTTTTCTCACTCCGGTTTCTTCTCTGGGTAGCCGATATCGGCCCGCATAATGACGACCTGGTAGGGGTTCCAGGTCGATAGGGTGAAGTATATCGTACATCGCTGCGAGTCGCCACGGAAGTAGCGCTTCAGCACATAAGGGGCGTAACCGCCACCCCACACTTTTTCGCGAGTCGGATCGGAAAGGTTTATTCCGGTTGGCCCCGGGACAAGTGGCGAATGAATGAACTTGCCGTAACCGTCGCGGAGACCGTTGAAGATTACCTGAATCTCTGACCAGGGTCCCCACGGTTTCTTGGAAGACCGGAACACGACGCCGCGTGGCTTACCAGAGTTGTACAGCATGAGCCAGTACTGCAACTGGTCGCACCATGCCACCGAAAACTCGCCGATTTGCCGATGCTCAAAGAGAGGTGTAGCGTCGTCTTCAGATTCTTTCCACACAGGCTTCGCTGATTCGTCAAGCCCGGCGAAGTAACGCAGCGCGGATTTGTCTTCGATCTTCGTGGAAGGCACGCACGCCAGATAAGGGTTGCTCCTGCGATAGTTGCCGCTACCCCAGATAAGCACGGTGCCCACTGGTTCCGGCAGCTCCTGGACTTCCGAGGGCTTCACTTCCGCCATGGCGACGTTGATGAACTTTTCGGTGGACAGGTCATAGAGATACTGCCAGTTGTACCCATCGTCTTGGGAAACTGCGAGGACGGACCGACCCATGGTCTTTTCTTTGGTGTGATCGGTGGTGAATACGATGTACATATCGCCGCCAACCGAGAGTCCGCCGGCAGAGACTTCGAATTCGAGTTGCCTGATACCGGGCACCGTTACGGGGCGCCACTTTCCGTCTTCGTCAACAAGGAACACCAATTCGATCTTTTCGGGGTCCGTGCTGGTGGTGTATGCGATCGGGTCACGCATGAATCGCCTGTCCTGTGGGTTCATGATGGGACGGCCGTCGCGCAGTTCGATGGCAGGCGTGTCTCCAAACAGGAAATAGAGACGGCCTTTGTGTTCAACAGGATCGCCCAGATCGGTTCCGGCAACACCAAATCGTTCGAACGTACGGCTAAGAGTGGGTTCCTGACGGTCCTTGTCGAAATCCCCCGTGAGCTGGCAGACTTTCGCACTGGTACCAGGGAAGTGTGTGGGGAAACCACTTTCATCGTCCCGGACCGTTCTTAACCCGAAAGCAGCCAGGACAAACACCAGCAGGGCTACGCCTTCCACTAAACCTCCTTTCATCGTCCTACCGTCGCCCTGTCGATGCGGCACTGAAGCGTCGGCTTCCGCGCTACCCCTGGTGCGAGTCGGAATAGCGCTCGACCATGTTGAGAATGATCGTCTTTAACTCGGTCATCTCCTCGATCGTGTGGTATACGCCTTCTCGTCCCAGGCCGCTCTGCTTGTAGCCTCCGAACGGCACGTTACCCGGTCGCCAGCACGTTCCCCAGTTGACGACGACGCCGCCTGCCTCGAGTTGGCGCGCGACCCGGAATGCTCGGGTCACGTCCTTAGTGAAAACTCCTGCCTGAAGACCATATATCGTATCGTTCGCAATGTCAATGGCTTGCTCTTCGGTGGCGAAGGTCATGATCGGAGCCACCGGTCCGAAAACCTCCTGGCGTGCTACCGTCATTGCAGGCGTAACGTCGACCAGAATGGTCGGCTCGATGAAAGTGCCGTTGACACGGGTGCCGCCGACCAGACATTTGGCGCCCTCTTCGATGGTCTTCTTGATGCTCTGCTCCACCCGAATAGCCGCCTCTTCGCTTGTGAGCGGACCCACGTCGGTATCCTCCTGCAACTGATCGCCCATTTTCAATCGTTTCGTCTTCTCAACAAGCATCTCGGTAAACTTCGGCGCGACCGTATCCTGGGTTATGATTCGTTTCACAGCGCAACATATCTGTCCGTTGCCTCGACCCAGACGGCCATCAACAACTGCTTCAGTAGCCTGATCGATATCGGCGTCATCGAACACAAGAATCGGGTCGTTGCCGCCAAGCTCAAACGAGACCCGTTTGAGAAGCTTCGCCGCCTCCGCCATGATGGCTTTGCCCGTATCAGTGTGGCCCGTGAAGCTGATCATGGCGACCTCGGGACTGCGTGCAAGCTCCATTCCGACGACGGACCCCGGGCCGGTCAGCATCTGATAACCTTTTGGAGGCACACCGGCTTCGATCATCAACTCGCCGATGCGAAGCAGTGTCAGAGGACAGTCGGTTGGCGGTTTGGTGATGAGCGCGTTACCTGCCGCAAGCGCGGGGCCCGCCTTATGAGCGAAGAGCTCGGCAGGGTAGTTGAAAGGACAGATAGCTGCGACGGTGCCCAGCGGCTCGTGAAAGGTCATCGCGATCTGCCCTTCACAGCCAGGGACTTCGTCCATCGTGAACGTCTCGCCTCGGATGCGTTTCGCCTCCTCCCCGAAATCCCCCAGCAGTCGCGCCGTGACCTCTATCTCGACGCGGGTCTGTCGAATCGGCTTGCCGTTTTCCGTCGCCAGCAGTACCGCGAGCTCGTCAGCGTCTTTGCGTATCAGTTCTGCGGAACGGCGCAGAAACTCGAACCGCTCGTGCGCGGTTGTCCGGGCCATGATCTCTCGGCCTTCACACGCCACCTCGACCGCCCTGTTCACGTCCGAGAGCGTCGCGGACGGGACAGTCTCGATCAGTTCCCCGTTCGCCGCATTGACAACCTCGATTGTCCCCTTATCCTCAGCATCAACCCAGTCACCGTTTATGAGCATCCTCATGGCTGTTCACTCCCTAACCGCGATTCAGCATGACTCGCAAGACCGCATCAATGGTCTTCACAAACCAAGCTTTCTCCACATGGTCTCCGTCATCTCGTACCCCATGGCCATTACTCGCTGCGAGGGTATGGGAGCCCGGACGATCCACAACACAAATTCATCTGAGTTACCTTCCGGATTGTACCCGCTATGCCAGCAGCCGGCGGGCATGTAGAAGACATCATGTGGCCCGGCGTCCAGCTCTTGCTCATCGATCATGATCGTGCCGTGCCCGCTCAGCACCAGATAGAGCTCGTCGCCGCTCTCGTGCATGTGCACCGGAAACCCGTACCCCGGCGCGATCCTGTGCATGCCGGCACTCAGGCGTACCGTCGGGAACTTGGTCCAGTCGATGGGCGATGTCAGAGGATACCCTGGAAAGTCTACCTTGATGCGCGGTTCGTTCAGGTTGCCTTTGCAGTGCGACTCGTTCGAGCCACTATCGGGAAACTCGACGTTTTCGTACACTCTGGCTACTTCGTCTCCGTCAAGGTATTTCCAGGGACGCTTCGCTTTGTCTGTCATACGCACTGATTCTCCCATGAAAGGCGTTGCTCTTAGCTAACTCATCTCCATCTACTTACCACGACACCGGCGTGTCAAACCCGGCGTTGGCCGCATTGAGCCCTATGGCCATGGATGACGTCATTGGATACGGTCCGGGGTACCTGTGAAACTCGACGTGACCGTCCATGTACAGAACGTTAGACCCCCCAGGAACGTGGTTGAACGTCTTTACGTCATCCGACAAGACGTCATACATCACCGGTACTGAGCTTTGCGCGAGCGCAGACGCAGCGGGGTTGTTTATGTCGGTTATCAAGAATCTCTCGATACCTTCGCGAAAGCGGTACAGAGTGTTGCCCTGACCGCCGCTGCCGGTAAGCGGCGTCGTCGGGTTAAGCGGGTTGGGCGGCCATGAAGACTCTATTGTCAAGTCGCTGTCAAGGTACGGCACTAAGGCAGGCGTGGTAAACATCGTCGCTGGATTGCCACCCGAATACATGAGCAGCGCCATCGTCAGACCGTTGCCATCCGTATCGGCCGTCTGCATCCACGGCATGTACACGTACGATGTAAATTCCGCGGTCGCACCGTAGATCAGGTCCTCAAACTTCGTCACTGGTATAGGCGAACCCCATATGTACACTGGTAGACCGCGGGATATCCTGTCAATCGCCTCTCTCAACTGCGGCGTACCCGGGTCAGAGGGACACAGACCTAGCTGAAAGTCGGTTAGATATTCAGGAAACACGGCAGGGCCGTGGAAGTAAAACGGGGTTACCGCGCGGAAGGGGCCTCCGAAGCCCAACGTTGCCCAGGCGCCCTGTGGAAACCGGCCGTTCCACTCGTTCGCGTACATCTTCAAAACGACGCCGAACTGTTTCAGATTGTTTGCGCAACTCGCACGACGTGCCGCTTCCCGGGCACGCGCCAGTGCCGGCAGTAAAATCGCTGCGAGTATGCCGATGATGGCTATCACCACCAGCAACTCGATCAGCGTGAACCCTCTCGTGTGTTGCATAGTGTACTCCTCCTTTCTTCTCTCGCGGCGTCCGGCCACTCCTGTCACCATTGCCTCTCGAAACTGCGACAGCGCACGCGACCAACCTCAACTCACATGTCCCTGGCCGGGCGCTCGCTTCTCAGCACGCCGCGTGCGCCGCCGCACGAAATGCTGCTTCTTCCCTCACATTCTAGCGCTGACCGGTCCATTCACCACCGCCCGCGAACTTCGCAGCGGCGAATGCCGACCCGCAGGGATACTCGCCGGGATACTTGATAAACTCGACGTGCCCGTCCATGTACAGCACGTTGCTCCCGCCAGGAACGTGGTTGTAGTTGCGCACGTTGACGTTGACGACGTCGAACATCACCGGTATCTCGCTCTGCGCTATGGCGCTGGCGGCAGGATTGTTGATGTCCGTAATCATGAACCGCTCGATTCCCTCCCGAAGCCGGTACATGCTGTTGCTGCCGCCGCTGCCGCTGCCGGGCAGCGGCGTGCCGCCGGGGGGAGACGCGCATCCACCCGCCGTGAACGACGCCGTAATATCGGAGTAGTCAATGTCATAGTTGATCCAGTGGTGCACAGCGTTGCCCGGCGCGCCGTTCGCCAGGTATGTCGCTATCATACACTGCAGCGCCGTCACGCCCTCCGTGTCGTTGGAGGTGGCCCAGGAGATGTACTCGTAACTGCGGCAGTCCAATTCCCAGGCGATATCGTCTATGCCCGGCAGCAGATCCCTTGGAGGGGGAGGCGGGGACGGTTTTGTCTGTGCAAGCCGTGCCTCGACCTCTTCCTGGACCAGCCCCTTCTCAAACGAGGTGTCCGAGGGACAGTAGTACAGGTCAAGGTCCGTCAGATACTCCGGATAGATGGCATACGGCTCCGGAGTCGAGACAATCTGAAGATGAGTTTTCTGAGGGAATCGGCCGTTCCACTCATTGGCGTACATCTTGTACACGAGCCCCCACTGCTTCAGGTTATTGGCGCACGACGCCCGGCGCGCGGCCTCCCGAGCACGAGCCAGTGCCGGCAGTAAGATCGCTGCGAGAATGCCAATGATGGCTATCACCACCAGCAACTCGATCAGCGTGAACCCTATCCTAGCTTTGTGAAGATTCTTCATGACCATCTGTCTCCTTTCCATGTTCGCTGTAGCCTACACACTGCCCTGGCCCTGTTTATCAAATGTGTCACCTTACGCATGCTTCTTGCACCACCTCCTCGCACCACGGTGCCTTGTAAAGTTGAACTCCAGTTGACACGCCCCTACCCTAACAAGTAAACCACAGAACCAGGGGCAATACGAGCCCGGTCCGGTCGAAAAGAAGCCCCGTGCGGCTTTCTTTTGCCGTGCCGACACTTCATTTGTCACAGGAATGGAGAAGCTGAATGAAAGGAGCCAAGCAACTGATCGCTAGGGCAACGTTTCTCGGTACCGTTGTGGGTCATCGCGGTACTCACGTGGGCTCACACCGACGTACTTGCGGAACATCTTGGCGAACTTGGACGCGCTATCGTATCCAAGGCTGAGGGCAACATCGGTTACGCTAGGTTTTGGATCAAGCAGGAGTCTGCAACCCTGGCGTATCTTCATCTTCACCTGGAAATCCCTGAAGCTCATGCCAGCGATCTCTCGAAACTGATGTCGGAAGTACGAAGGCGATAGTCCGACGTGAGCTGCTACCTCATCCAGCAATAGGCGCCGCGTACTATTGTGCTCGATAAACGACTGAGCCTTGGCCACGAGCTTCGACAGCCGGTCGGGCCGCGCTCCTTCGACTTCCCTAAACAAATGCTGCTCTATGCCGCGCATCCAGTCCCGGAGATCGTCGCTGGATGATACCCCCAGAAGATCATCCAGCCACTGGCTCTTCTGCGTCAACAGTCGTGTCCGGTCGCATCCGCACTCAATGGCAACTGCTACGAGACTCTCCATTGTATCGACCATGAAAGGCTGCTGTTCGATCGACGTAGTGTGGCCGCTGGCTCGAACACAATCGATCATCTCCCTCAAAATCCTGTCCGCCTCGTGTGGCTCCAACCGCTTCAAGCAATTGCACAGAGATTCTTGGAATTGCCAGAACGCCTCGCTTGACCCGCGGCGGTCGCTCCTACGGGACAGATCCTCAATGTGGACAACCCGGCAGTTGTCGTCGCGACCCCAACGGAGCGAAGCCTCGAGCGCTTCTTGATACGACCTGCGCAGCTCTTCCATCGACTCGTATTCGGTGCCGATTCCCACGACGCCGGTCAGCCCGGACGTCCGCCACAACACGTCAAGGACGCGCTTGGCAAACTCCGACACGACCATCTTTCGATGAAAGCGATTCCGCGTTGGCGAAGGACGAGTCAGGATGACCACCTCGCCCAGGTTGAGCGCAGTCCCAAGCGTGTTTGGAACCTTTTCAATCACATCTTGCAGCTCACTGACCGCCCGCTCGAAGAGGATCTCCCTGCGGCTCTGTCGCTCGCCGTAAGCGACGGTGTCCAGATTGTCAATGCGCACGACCATTGCTGTCGTTGGAAGATGTTCGAGTCCCACGTCTCGCATGTCCTCTTCCAGAACCGACCGCTCAAGTCCCTGTGCCATAACGAGCTTTTCGATAAGCTCCCTGCGTTGATACCCTCGCATTCGCTCGAGACGCCGTTCTTGCTCGAGCAGCCGGTCAGTTTTGCGCCACATGCTGGCAATACACTCGCCGATGAGGGCCAATGTGTCCACCGTCTTCTGCAGTGCCGGCCCGGAAACGACGGGTGTCTGCATATAGGCATCGTACAACCGATCCGTATCCAGGTACTCGAGGCAGCGCAGTTTCTTCAGAATAACACTGAACTTCTGTTTTGACGGCGGCTCGCGCAGGATCTGGCCGGTGAAGATCGTTCCCAGATACGTATCACCGGCGCAAACGGGCACGGCGATGTCCGTCAAACCTGCATGACAATCGTATACGGTGGGTTGCCGCGTTTTCATGGTGACCTTCTCGGCGGATGCGTTGCTGTGTATGCACGCATCGAGATGATGGCCATTGTCCCACACCAGCCGGCAGAATTCGTTGACCCTGCCCCCCATCTGTGCACTGTAGGACATTCCGGGTGCCGAGGGAAACGGGAAATAGCGGAGAGCATCGGCATCGTCGGTTGACGAGGAGGCGTTCCAATGGAGGGCAAAATGTTTCGGGATGCAGCCCTCCAAAGAGAGCTGCACGAAGCTCCTCAGCATGTCCAGGTCAGGCCAAACCTCCTCGTGGGAATCGCGCGGTTGCGCAAACAGCTTCTCAACGGTTTCTAAGTCCACGTTCGTTCTCCGGCAGGAACACCGGTGGCCTCGCCCTCGTGTTTCACCTGGACCTTGTCAAAGCGTGTGTGGAGAAGGACCCGAAGATGACCCTCCAATGGTGAAAGCATACCGCACCACGCACGGTGACCGCAAGCGCTTCGGGTCTTGGACAAATATGATCCAAAGGGTGCGTCGTAACCCCCGCGGCTGAACAACAGGATTCTTCCAACGCCGCCGGACTCCCTTCTGGCCCAAACCGTGCTGTCTACATTTCCGGGATTCTCCACTCCTTTGGCGGCTCCCATCCTTCTGGAGGCAGAACTGAGGGGGTGACCCCTCCTTCGGGGCGAAGCGAACGGAATGTTCTCAGCCGCCCCAACAGATCTCTGACGACTTCCCGATGCGCTTCGGAGAGGTCTTTCGTCTCATTCGGGTCGTCCTTGATGCGGAACAGCCCAATCGAGACCTTATCGGCGGTCGATTCTCGAAGAATGGTTGGTCCGAGCCGGATCAACTTCCAGTCCGCTGTCGTAATGGACAACTGCTCCTGTTCGTCCGAACCGAGATAGGAGTACCAATCCCGTGCCGGTGCATGGGGTTCGCCACGGAAAACGTCGAGCATGTCCAATCCGTCCAACGCTTTGCCCGTGTATTCGCTTACGCCGCTGATGCGCTGCAACGTTGGGAAGACGTCAATGTAACCCATTATAGTGTTCACCCGCCGGCCGCTCCTGAGTCCTCGTGGCCACCGTATCGCCGCCGGCACGCGAATGCCGCCTTCGAGAAGCTGACCTTTCTGTCCGCGGAGCGGATCGTTGCTCGCGCCGGTCCCCACATGACCACCATTGTCGCTGAAGAACAAGACCAGCGTGTCGTCGGCAATCCCTTTGTCCTCAAGGGCCTGAAGGATACGGCCGATGCCGTCGTCCATACACGTGATCATAGCGGCATGGGCTGCTCGCGGCTTTTCGAGATGGGCGTAACGTTCCAGGTAGGGTTGCGGTGCCTGATTTGGTGCGTGCGGCGCGGAAAACGGGACGTAGAGAAAGAAGGGCCCACCGCTGCTCCCGTCGCGGATAAAGCGAACAGCTTCGCCAGCGACCAGGTCGGTTGCGTATCCCTTATCGTGGCTTGGCTCATATCCGCGGTGCCAGTCCAGCTCGCCGTTTCGAACATGGCTGAAGTAATCGACGAAGCCATTGTAGTGGCCATAGAACTGTGTGAAACCGTGAGCGAGCGGATGGTACCTTCGTGCCGAATGCCCCAGGTGCCACTTGCCGAATATCGCCCGCCGTTTGTAGCCAGCCTCGGCCAGCATTTCCGGGAGGGTTTCCTCTTCGGGTGGCAGCCCGACTGTCTCCCACGGCCGGACGACGGTCCTCTGCATACCGAACCGTATCGGATACCGCCCCGTCATAAGTCCCGCGCGCGTCGGCGAACAGAGCGGACAACTGTAGAACCGGTTCAGCTCGATCCCATCTTTCGCCAAACTGTCGATGTGCGGCGTGGCGATGTCGCTGCCGTGATAGCTGACATCGTTCCAGCCCAGGTCGTCGGCGACAATGATGACGATGTTGGGTTTTTCGCCCGGGGCGGATCCGCCAGAGTCTCTGGCTCCTGGGGTAGCGGGACGCGTCAACTCATCTCCCGCGAAAGCGGCACCAGCCGCCATTCGCTTCAGAAACTCTCTTCGTTCCATTTCCGTGACTCCTCGGACTTCTCATCGTGATATCAGAGGGAACGTGAGGTGTGACAGATGTTGTTCATCGTGCGATACTGTCTGATGGGCCGCACATGTCCGGGTTTCGGTGACGATCTCGATCCCGTTGTTCGGATTTCGGTCATAGCGCATAGTGTAATAGCTGGGGAGCCTAGTCCCCTCCATTTGAAAGCCGTCACACACGTTTCCGTGGCGTGGCCCGCAGAAAGTTTTCGGGCCGCAGTCGAGTCGTGTCCATCCAGCGGTCAAGACCTGTGAGCTCGCTGGGGCCGGCTACTGTCCTCGTGATTTCCCCTCGTTCGAACCAGCCGACTACCTCCGGCGGGGTGTTGCGGCGGCGCAGCTCTTCAAGAAGCGCCCCGTGCAGATCCCTCACGATGGAGGGGTGGTCCCCGGCAACGTTGCGCGTTTGACGCGGATCTCTCTCCAGGTCGTACAGTTCCTTCTCAGGACTCTTTGGCGACACGATAAGGGTCCATCGGGGCGTGGTTACCGTGATCTCGCTCGCCCCGTAGGCCCCGGGCCGCATCCCGGTCAGCACCATCTCTCGACCTTCTCCTTCACCGCGCATCAGCGGAAGCACCGACGTTCCCGCAAGGCCCGAGAGCGGTTCGGCTCCCGCTAGCTCGAGGAGGGTCGCGGTGATATCGTGTGGCTGAATCAGCGCGTCCGATTTCATGCCCGCTCCCGTGCCGTCCGGCAGGCACGCCATGGTTACTACTCGTGTAATCTCCTCGTAAAGAGGCGGGCGTTTGTACGTCCAGCCTCGGTCACCGACGTACGCCCCGTGGTCCGAGAGCAACACCACAGCGGTATCCTTCTCGAGACCGAGCCGCCTGACCTTGCGCAGGAACCTGCCCAGGTAATGGTCGACCATAGTGGCTTTTGCCATGTAAAGAGTCCGCACTCGCTCGATCTCCGCAGCGGTGACTTGGTCAAAATCAGGGTAGAACAGCAGATCGTCGCCCTGGTATTCAGCGTCGTACATCTCGATGAACCGTTGCGGCGGATCCCAGGGCTCGTGCGGGTCGAAACAGTCTACCCACAGCAGGAACTTCTCGTGCCCTTTGAGCTGATCGAGAAACTCTCCTGCTGCCCGGAAGACCTTCGCACACTGCTCGTCTTTCTCGCCCCGGTAACGGCTGCGATTGCGCAAGTACTGCGCAAGGTAGGTCTCACGGATGTACGGCGCAAGTTTCTCGGGCTCGCAGTTGATCTCAGCCATTTCGGTGCCGGCATTCCACCGGTCCACCTCGGCACCGCGCACCATGTGCCACGCGTGGAATGGCCGATCATAGCCGTAGCCGAAGTTGATCAGGTGAGGCGTGTCGTGAACCAATTGTGTCGCGTATCCCACATCCCACAGCCGCTTGGGGAACGTGTCAACATCCCACGGAAGCGGAGTCCATCCGTTAAAAGGATCCCCCGTGAGGCCCGTGAGTAGATCAAGTCGGTTTGGTATGGTGGGCCATGATGCGCAGTACGACCTTACAAAAGTTGTCGCCTTCCTGGCAAACCGGTCGATGTTCGGGGTTTTCGCGGGGCGCTCGCCGAGGAAGCCGAGACAGTCCCCACGAAACGTATCCATCATCACCACTACAATATTCATTACACAACCCCCTATGGATTCGCCCGCCGCTACTTCCTCCGGAAGACTTCGAATCGCCGATGGAGATACTCGATGTTCGGAGGGTAGACGCGAATGGCGCCCAGCTCGTTCATCTGTGCGGGTAGCGACTGGTTGAGAACGGTCTCGATACGACGTCGTTGCTTCGCCACAACCTGTGGATGCTCAGAGACAACGTCGTGTTTCTCATCCGGGTCAGCAGCGAGGTCAAAGAGTCTGTGTCCCGAGGGGTCTTCATTAACATCGACGTGCGGTGCAGCTATATAGTTCCACCGTTTATCACGCACCGATACGTACCCCTGCGCAAACCCATCCGCCCAGCCGGCCCAACCTATCACAACGTGGTCCCTTATCGAATCGGTCTCGCCGGTCACAAGAGGCCAGACGTCTGTGCCCTCGACCTCGTGAGGAATACCCAGCAGTGAAAGCATTGTGGGCATGACATCGTGGCTTTGCACAAAAGCATCCACCTTCTTCTCCCGAGGACCATCGGGGTGGCGCATGAGGTGTACCATCCCGGTGTTGTATGCATACAAAGCCTCGGGCCCCTTGCCGAAACCGCCGTGGTCCATCACTTGCGTGCCGTGGTCGGACACCACCACCACCAGCGTGTTGTCCATCAGGCCCAGGTCCGTCATCCGGTTGAAAAATGCTCCCACCCATTTGTCCACGAACGTGACCTCCCCGAAGTAGAGCGCCTTCACCCGTTCCCGCTCCGGCTGAGTCATCTCGGGACCCGCGAGATGCGGCCAGATAAAGTCCTTGCCGTCGTAGTCCGGTGCATACCTGTCCGCATACGCTGCAGGCGGATCCCACGGTTCATGCGGGTCAAAGCTGTCCACCCAGAGGAAGAACGGCTGGTTTGGCGTGTTGTGCTCGATCCAGTCGATGGCCGTTCGGAAAACGCGCCCGCAGAAGTAGTCTTCCTCGCGCCGGCGGTCGCGGGTGTTGAACAGGTACTGTATCATCCCCGCGTTCGCCTCGAGGTTCTCCAGGTCCCGGACGTGGCGGGACATGCGGTCTTTCACCTCATCCACGGAACCGAACCGCCAGGTATCGACTTCCTGGCCGCGGATAAAGTCCCAGGATGCGAACCCGCGTGTGTAGTTCATCGTTGGCCTGAACATGTGATAGGTGTCGGCGACGAGGCCGGTAAGGTACCCGTGGCTGATGAGTATCTCGGACAGCGTGTCCTGGTCAGGCGGTATCTTGTGCCAGCCCGCGGCGTAGTGCCAGTGTCCTCGACGGTCGAAGTTGTACCGCCACGGAAACGACCGGCGGCCCGTAAACAGTGCTCGGCGAATCTGCAGCGTCGGCTGCCCCTCGCCGAAGGTTTGCGCGAAGTCAACGCTCTCGCGTTCAAACGCGTCAAGGTTCGGCGTATCAACGAAGCTTAGCTTCTGTCCGGGTCCGATAATATCGGCCCGAAACGTGTCGAGACAAACACAGACAAGGTTCATCATGGTTCCACTCCTCCGTTGTCGCCCGTAGAGGCGGGACCCATCACGACGGGACGTTCGATTCTCTACAGTATCACACCCAGCCTTGAAACACAAAAACATACGTCTCGTCAAGGGTGTGACAATCGGTGATGTCCTTTGATATGCTACTCTCTGCAGACATTCGTGGGCGACACGTACTGTGACTGTTTGGATATCCGGGCCGCTTCGGTAAGGGCGTGAATGAGGTCTTTCGAAGTTGCTCGATCTCTGACATCGAGGAGGAAGCACACTCACGGGTGCCTCGAGCCTCGTCGAGAACCAGATGGAGGAGGTGGCTGAACCATGGGACGTAAGAACACTCCGGCAACTGACGACGTCTATCATTTGACCAGGGAAGAGCTGTGCGCAGTCAGAGAACGCAGACTGCGCAGGCAGGTTGAGCTGTGCTACAACTACAGCAAGGCGTACCGCGCGATGTTCGAGCGCGAAGTGCTGGCGCCGAGCGACATCCAGACGCTTGACGATCTTGCTAGACTGCCATTGACGCACAAGGCGGATTACATGAAGGATCCGGAATCCTACCGCCTCCACTTCCCGGACGATGCTCCGGTGACCGCTTACGAGCGGATATTATGGGACATAACATGTACCACCGGAACGACCCTTGGCAGACCGAGTCCCTTCTACAACACGACCCACGACTACCTTGCCATCCTGGAAGCGCTTCGAGGGACGAGCCAGATAGCGGGCCTGACCTCCGGCGACACGGTGGCGAACATCTTTCCTCTCTCGGTTGTACCGCACATCGGATACCTTCGGGCCAAGGATTTCCCCACCATGGTGGGTGCGCGGACGTTTGCGACACTGACAGGTGCAACGTACCCTGACTATCCGGTTAACCGCAGTCTGGATGAAGCCCTCTCGCTGGTCGAGCGAAACCGTGCCACGGTCCTCGTAGGTATCGCGTCGTACGTGCGGCGAATGATAATGCGTGCCGAGGAGGTTGGCGCCGATCTCTCAGCAGTGAGACAGTGCCAGGTGCTTGGCGAAGGTGCTCCCCCGGGCATGCGCGACGACATGCGGCGGCGGCTGAGAAACGTCGGCGCATCCGACTCGGTCTTCATCAACAACGGGTACGGTTTCACGGAACTGCAGGGTTCCTGCGTAGAGTGCACCGAGTTCAGCGGTAATCACATACCGGCACCCGATCAGTTCTACTTCGAGATTGTCGACGAGGAGACCGGAGAGCCGATGCCTGAAGGCGAGGAGGGGCTCGTGGTAGTGACCCACCTCGACAGGCGCGGAACGGTGCTGCTCCGGTATGTGGTCGGCGACATAGCCTCCTTCTCCGAGGAACCGTGTCCGCATTGCGGACGCCGGGGCGGCAGGATCACGGGGCAACCCATGCGCACACACGACCTCATCAACCTCAAAGGCACGTTGATCAACCCCCAGACACTCCTGCACACATTGGCGGGAGTCGACGGGATCGAGGAGTATCAGGTCGTTCTGCGGAAAGAGGACCCGACAGACCCGTATTCTCTCGACAAGATGACCGTGCGCATCGCTCTGGCCGATGGCGTCGACCCGGCAAGGACCGAACGAGTGGTGGCTTCGACCGTCAAGAACACCACAGAAGTGTCCGCCGAGGTCGAGTTTGCAGAGAAGACGGACATCTTCGATCCCACAACGAGCCTTAAGTGCGTGCGCGTTGTCGACGAGCGCCCCAGCTAACCGGTGTCCCGGCACTCGGTAGGCTGGAGAGGCGCAGGAAATCCTCGACGACACGGAGGGAATCGCCTGACACGCAAGTTTGCCGTATCAGATGGATATTTGGGAGACTAACGAGCGCAAGTCATCATCACGCACAAGGTGCTTGTTCTTACCGTGCGTGCTCCATTTCTCATCCGGGAAAGCTCCTACCGTGCACGAGGAGAAGTCGTCCTGAAAGAGGAGCCCAGGAGGGACACCACCCGCAGCCGCCCGCGGTACTGCCTCGGCCTCACACCGTAACCCAGCATAGAACGCGCACAACACCGCACCCGCTGTGAGGCAGAGCCTCTTTCGTAGGAGGCGGCGCAGCGTGTCGATTCCCCACGCCTTCATTTCTCATCTTTCCGCTCTGACGCATTCACGGTTGGCCGATTCTGCCCTGGGGTCGGCAGTTCTTGCCCGGACGTTTCGTGCGGTCATCGCCAATATCGTCCCGGATCTTTTCCGCCAGCGCACGCAAACGCACTGCAACCGCAGGACGCTCGGCGATCACGTTCTCCGTCTCGCCGATGTCGGCCTCGAGGTTGTAGAGTGCGGCGACTTCCCGCCGGCGCGTTCCCTCAAATACCAACTTCCACTCTCCGCTTCGCACAGCCCGGAGATTGTTCCCGGTGTAGTAGTAAAACGCCTCGTGAGGGCTTCTCGCCCCGGCAGCCCCGGCCATCAGCGGCCAGATGTCTTTACCGTCGATGATGCGGTCGCTGGGCGGTTCTGTGCCGGCCAATCTCGCCATGGTCGGTAGCAGATCCATCGTCGTCGCCATCTCGGAACAGACCGCGCCCGCGGGAATCCTGCCGGGCCAGCGCATGATGCACGGCACGCGAAAACCGCCTTCGTACATGGTGCCTTTGCCGGCACGGAGCGGAAGCGCCGAACCGCCGTGTTTGCCGCGCTGCAACCACGGGCCGTTATCAGTGGTGAATACCACCAGCGTGTTGTCGGCCAGCCCGAGCCGGGCTAACGTGTCAAGTATCTGCCCCGCGCTCCAGTCGATGCATTCGATCACGTCGCCATACAATCCCCCCGCGGACTTGCCCCGGAACCGCTCGGAAACGTAGAGAGGTACGTGCGGCATGGTGTGCGGCAGATACAGGAAGAATGGACGGCCCTTGTTTTCACTGATGAACCTGATTGCTTCGTCCGTGTACCGTTCAGTGAGCCGGCTTTGATCGGGATTCTCCTCGATGATGTTCTCGTCGCGTATCAGCGGAAGAGGCGGGTATCGGCGCGGATTGGTCTCTGGACGCATGTCGTTGCTGTATGGCAGACCGAAGTAGTGGGCGAAGCCGTGTCGCGTCGGGAGAAACGGCGGTAGGTGACCCAGATGCCATTTGCCGATGCACATCGTCGCATAGCCCTGTCCTTTCAGAATCTCGGCGATGGTGATCTCATCTGGATTGATGCCAATCCTCGTGTTCGGGAAGAGCACATGGGGCAGGCTCACGCGGCGGGGATAACACCCGGTCATGAGGGCGGCACGCGACGGCGTGCAGACGGATGCCGCCACGTAGAAGTCGGTGAACTTCAAGCCCTCCGCCGCCATCTTGTCCAGGTGCGGGGTCTTGATGGTCGGCGAACCGTAGCATCCGAGATCGTTGTAGCCCTGGTCATCCGTGAAGATGATTACGAAGTTGGGCAGCTTGGTATTCACTCGTGGGGCTGCGCCGGAGGCTTTCGAGCTCCGTGACAGTATCAACGCCGCGCCGCCAGCTCCTGCAAACTCCAAGAACCGCCTGCGGTCTACCAGAGTTCCTGCGGGTTTTGTGTTTCCCTTATCCATCCCACTCCTCCTTCTCTACTCTCCTGCAAGTCTGCCAAGCCGATTCATGGACGCAGCCCGGGCCAAGCCTGACATTCCGCGAGCCGCAGCGATGCGGTGTGCTCTTTCTGAGTGCGCCACCCGGGGTGAAGACCGATTGCCTCTTTCAACGTGAAGTTGTCTTCTTTGTTCTAAGCGCAAATCACCCCACACTGGCTTGCTTCTGCTTCCTGCTTCATGGTCACCTCCATTTCTCTCCGATGCTCCACTGTACCATGAAGCCGAACCGGTTGGTAAGTCCTTCCGGGCTACGCCCTCCAGGACTTACCAACTCTCACCACCTGCCAGTAGTCCATCTGTCCCAAATGTGTGTAGGTCTTCAGAACATTTGGCACACTCTGGTGCTCAGACCAGAGAATAGATTCGGTTCCCTACTCCCGGAGTATACATCGTCAGGGGTCACGTTGCCCAGCGCCGAATTGCCTCATAATAAAAGTATCCGAAAGGGTATCGTTGCCTCAGAAGGAGAATGTATCTGAAATGGTGAGGACGAGAGGGTGATAATACCCTCCGAAAGGAGGGTAGGAATGAGGTTGACGATGCAGGAACGTAAGACTTTGACCAAGGCAATGGCGCGACAGTATCGGCGAGGCACGAAGAAGGACAAGGGAGTGGTTCTGACACAGTTCGTTGAGGCGACGGGGTATAACCGGGTGTATGCAGCCCGGCTGCTGCGTAACCATGGCAAGCGTATCGTCGTGAAACCGGGGATTGTCGTCGAAGCGAGTGCCCGGATAAGGAGAAGCTCTCCCGGGCGGGAGAAGTATTATGACGAGGCTGTAGTTAAAGCACTTAAGAAGCTGTGGGCGATAGCCGACCACATCTGCGGCAAGCGCCTGGTGGTGTTCATCGGCCAAACGCTTCCGTGTCTGTTGCGCAAGGGTGAGTTACGGATAAGCGCTGAGGTACAGGCCAAGCTGATGCGCGTCAGTGCCGCGAGTATTGACCGCCTACTGGCCTCGGAGCGCAAAAAGTATGAACTCAAAGGCCGTGGCGGCACGAAACCGGGTACGCTGCTCAAACATCAGGTTCCCGTGCGTACATATGCGGACTGGGACGATGCGCAACCCGGTTTCACCGAGCTCGATCTCGTGGGACACGATGGCGGCTCTACGGCCGGCGAGTATTGCCAGACACTGGACGCCACCGACGTCGCAACGGGATGGTCTGAACAGCTCGCCGTGCCCACCAAGGCTCAAGTATGGGTATTCGAGGCCATCGGGGAGATGCGCAACCGGCTGCCCTTCCCCCTGCTCGGGCTGGATTCGGACAATGGCTCGGAGTTCATCAATCACCACCTAGTGAACTATTGCGAACAAAACCAGGTCACCTTCACGCGCAGTCGCGCGGGCCGGAAAAACGACCAATGTTACGTCGAACAGAAGAACTGGACCATCGTACGCAGATTCGCAGGCTATGGCCGTTACGAGAACCACGACGCCTGCGCGTGTCTCAACGACCTCTACGTGGTTGTCCGCGAGTATGTCAACTTCTTCATGCCCTCGCAGAAGCTTATCGAAAAGATCCGCGATGGTTCCCGCGTTACTCGTCGCTACGACGCGCCGCAAACACCCTATCAGCGCGTAGTGGCCTCATCTGCTATAGACGCGGCCACCAAGCGGCGGCTCAAGCGCCACTACGCCACGCTCAATCCAGCCGAGCTCAAGCGTCGAATCGAAGCCTTGCAGAAAAAGCTGGTCAAACTGACAGCACGTGCTCCCGGCGGCAAGAGCGGGAACAGGACGAGATACAAACCTGGTGAAAACCATCCATGGCGTCGGAGCATCACAAAAAGGAAGACAGGATGAGAAGACAGCAACACAGCTCAAGCGCAGCAGACCCTGCCCCGTTCCCGCCGGGCGCAGGTGGGCGGGATCCCCACTATGGTTCAGATACTTTTTTACTTGAGGCAACAGGGCCAGAATGCCCATCTATCGAGCAATTGACAACGAGTGGCAGATACCCTATCCTCACGGAAGTAGTTAACAAGTGGACACGAAAGATCTGCAGGGATAATCGAGACGGTAGGTTAAGAGCAAGCCATCAGGAATCGGGCGGCACGGAGTGAGGACGCGGTGACGTAGGGTACTCCCCCCCTAATCACTCCCCAGATACCATCCTGCAACGGGATGGACGTTACAGTGTTCTTCGGGGAACGTGCCGCTTTCTATACTGTAACGGGAAACACAAAGTCCGTATGTGCGCGTGTTGCCAATTAGAGGAGACACGCAACATCCTGTTGCATCGCCGATTACAGATTTGCAGCAAGACGACCGTCATTTCGTAAGTGCACGGTAAGTGCCAAAAACAGCGGGAAATCGGGGGATTTCTGGCGGGTTGTGCACTCTCGATTATCCGGGTCAGGATAGGTCGTGGGCACACGTTATGAGGCGCTCTGGGTGAAGTCAGAACCGTCGAAATATCGTTCTAGATCTCGATTCCCAGCGCAGCGTTGATAACGAGTTGGAGGTCGAGTCCCCTGTTTGGAACGACCCCAGGCTATCTCTTGGGGAAATGCAAATCCTCACTTGACTCACCGCTTTCACTTCTCGACCGCCATTTACAGTCTTGCCCGACTGGCACCGCACCGCTCAACATGAAGCCGACAATGGTTTCTCTGCGGAACTCTGAGCTGGGGGTGTCTGTGTCACGGAAGTGCGAAGCGAAGAATTGCGCACAAGGAGTTTGGTCCTGCTAACGTAATGGACGGGTTCTGTGGGCGACTTGCCTGTCATTCTAGCCAGAAGAAGTCTTGCACATTGTTGTCCGATCTCATTGGTGTCCTGACCGGCGGTGGTTATGGGCACGCTCATAACATCGTTGTAAAGGACGTTGGCAAATCCTGCCAATCCCACTTCGTCCGGCACCCGGATTCTGTGTTGGTTCAACGCCATCAATGCACCGACGGCCACCATATCGTTGTAGCAGAAAATTGCATCCGGCTGGTCAGAATGAATAAGCAAGAGCTCCGCGCTTGCCTTACCCGCGGCGATGGTCGTCTCGCCACGAACAATATTGGCGGCTCGGGGTTCAATCCCTGCTGAGGACAGCGCTTCCTTATACCCTCGGAGCCGTTCCTCGGCAGTCCAAACGTTCTCAGGGCCGCCAATGTGTGCGATGTTCCTGTAGCCCTCCTCGGTGAGGTGTGTGACAATGGCAAACGCGCCGTCCCTATCATCGACCGTAACTGCATCGGCTTCAATGTCCGGAACCAGTCGGTCAACGAGAACAACGGGACACCCCATCGCCTGAATTCTGAATATCGCATCTGCGCTCTGGGTGAGGGACACGGGTGCAATGACGATCCCATCGACGCGCCATTCGAGAAGCGCCTGGACTTCGGACAACTCCTTGGCCACGCGGTCATAAGAACAGCACAGACAAAGAAGATACCCTTCGGCATTGAGGATTGGTTCGATGCTCATCATTAGCGAAGAGTAGAAGTTGTGGTCGAGCTCGGGTACGACAAACCCAACGATTTTGGTTCCTTGTCGACCGAAACTGGCGGCCAAACGATTGGGAACATAGCCCATTCTGCGTGCAGTCTCCAAGACCTTCCGACGTGTCGTGGCTCTCACTCGCCTCGAACCGCGTAGAGCACGCGATACAGTCATCTTCGATAATCCGCAGACTTCTGCGATATCACGGAGGCTGGCCTGGCCAATTGTTCCGGACTCATCAGTGAATTTATTCTCTGACATCTTCTGACGCATTCCCCTTGTCTATGATTTCGCCATGCTACCGGTAACACTCGCCTGAGCTAAGTTATAGCGTGAATCAGACTCTCGCGTCAAGCTATTTCTCTGAATCTCACATTTACGGCTGTGCAGAGTGATCGGCTCATACCGCTCGACATAGTCCGCCCCCTCACACAGAAGCTCATCCAGAGGCGAGCGCGACTCTGGAGCAATTTCCTCTTTACCATTCACCACAACTACAGTATCATAATCCACGCGTGCATCCTCCACTGGCCCGGCGTCGGGGCCGGTTCGAGTTTCGGTCTTTTCGATGCGCTCTAGAGTCAATGGAAATCGGCCCGTGGTGGTTGCGGGCAGGTTCATACGGGAAATCTCGTATGGGGCTTCAGAAACGTGTTCCGTCGGGTTCGTACGAATGGAGGAGGACAAGACCGTGAAAACACCATTGTCAATTGTGGTGGTAGCGCTTCTCGTGGGGTGCAGCCCGTGTTTACGTAGGGCGTCAGCGTTATCGGAGCATCCGGCGTCCTTTGGACTGAAACCGGTCGAAGAGATTGACCGGATGGACTGGCCGATCCTGAAACGCTATGACGAGGACCATATCGTCCGTATTGCGCTTCCCTTGGGCGGAATCGGGACGGGCACGGTTTCGCTGGGGGGACGAGGCAACCTGCAGGACTGGGAAATCATGAACCGCCCGGCCAAAGGGTTTGTGCCGACGTTGGGAGAACGAGTTTCGCCTTTTTTCGCCCTTTACGTGGAAGGGCCAAACGGCCAAGCGGTCACACGGGCTATTGAGGGGGCCATTGGGTCGTCGCAATACGAAGGGGCATTCGGCAGCACCGCCGTAAGCCACGGGCTGCCGCGGTTTCGTAAGTGCTCTTTCGCCGCCGCCTACCCCTTGGGCCAGGTTCGACTGTCCGACCCCGATCTGCCCGTTGATGTCACCCTCGACACGTTCAACCCAATGGTTCCGTGCGACACCGATACCAGCAGCATGCCTGTCGCTATCCTACGATACGTCTTGCACAACAAGACCGAAGAGGTTCTGAAGGCCTCGGTCTGCGGCAACATACCCAACTATGTCGCAAAGGATCAAGCGTCAAACGAGTTCCGCAAGAGCGGCAATGTTCAGGGCATACTCCTGCATCCAGGAAACGTGGACGCCGGACACGAGCGATGGGGTACGATTGCACTGACCACTCCGGCCGGAACAGCGGTGACCTACCGCACAAGCTGGCTTGGCAAGGGCTGGGGCGGTTCGCTGCTGGATTTCTGGGACGACTTCAGCGACGACGGTACTCTCGAGCGAGGCGACGACGCAAAGGGCCGGATCCCTATGGGTTCGCTTGCCGTCGGTGCGGAAGTCCCGCCGGGCGCCACCGCGGAGGTCACATTCCTCATTACATGGCATTTTCCGAACCGCCGCACGTGGACACCGGCACGCACGGGACAGTCCTCTGACAAAGACAAGAAGCCGGCCGACGACAAGGACCGTATCGGCAACTACTACACCGAACAATACTCGGACGCCTGGGATGTGGCCGAGACAGTCGCTCCGCAGCTTGCCGACCTGGAGCGGGCCACCGTGCGTTTCG
>CAZGCA010000075.1:0-11687 GCA_964524145.1 uncultured bacterium
AGAACAGCGGTAGCAAGCTACCGCACTCCAAAACAGCCACAGCGCAAATGCCTTGGTTTGCGCGGCTCTTGACAATTATCCGCGATTCGAGCAAAATGTAGATACTGCCGGATAAGCAACTGTGAGATCGGGCTCACCACTTGATGCCAAGGGGAGGCGTATTATGGACCGTGATCGCAATCTTCTTTTCGGGGTACTTGCCGCGCAGCTCAAGAAGGTGACGGCGTCCCAGATTATGGAGGCCGCGGGGGCATGGGCGACCGACCCTTCACGTGATCTTCCTAGCCGACTTGTCGAGGCCGGCGCACTCAGCGAACGTGACCGCAAACTGATCGAGCACTTTGTCGACGAGGCCGTGAGCGCACATGACGGCGATGCATCTGCCACGCTCCAGACGTTCGGTGGCGAAGAGCAGGTGCACCAGTCCTTCCACGGCTCGATCGTCCTCACAGAATCCGGCGGCATACGCACTGTCGTCACGCCCAGACCCGCGGATGAACCCGTCGATCCCGACTTGGTGCCTGCGGTGCAGGAAACCCCCGGACGATACAGTCTTGTGGGGGAGCATGGTCGCGGCGGCATGGGCAAAGTGCTCCTTGTGCACGATGAGCACTTGGGCAGAGATATCGCACTGAAAGAGCTTCTTCTGCCGAGTGCTCCGTCGGTTTTCGAAGGCGAACCTGAAGCGCCCAGCCCTGTACGGCTGTCCGTCCCGATGATGGCGCGGTTCTTACAAGAGGCGCGGATCACAGGCCAACTCGAGCATCCCTCCATCGTGCCTGTTTACGAACTGGGCCACCGCAAGGATGGCACGCTCTACTACACCATGAAGCTCGTTCGTGGCCAGACGCTGAGCAAGGCGCTCAAAGATGCAACGTCGCTTCGTGAGCGGCTTGCCCTGCTTCCGCATTTCGTGGACCTGTGCCAGGCTGTCGCCTATGCCCACAGCCGTGGCGTCATCCATCGGGACATCAAGCCAAGCAACGTCATGGTAGGCGAGTTTGGCGAGACGTTCATCATTGATTGGGGGTTGGCCAAGGCCCGAGACCGGAGAGACATTCACGCGGAGGATATCGAGGAGACGTTTCGAGTGATGCGCGTGGGAGACGAAGCGGAAGTAGCCCAGACAGTTTACGGCCACGCCATAGGTACGCCGGTCTACATGCCGCCCGAACAGGCCAAAGGGCAACTGGATCAGGTTGACGAACGGTCCGACGTATACTCGCTCGGCGCAGTTCTGTACGAACTTGTTACGGGGAAGACTCCGTTTACGGGCGCGACGACCCGCGAGGTCATGGAGAAGGTGATCGCGGAGCCACCGGAGCCGATCCTCGGCCTGGAATCCGAAGCGCCGCCCGAGCTCGTTGCCATCTGCGAACGGGCAATGCAGAAAGAACCGAAGAAACGGTACCAGTCCGCTAAGGAGCTTGCCGAGGAGGTTCAGCGATTCCAGTCCGGGGCGTTGGTCCGGGCGTATGAATATAAGTTCTCCGAACACCTTCGCCGGTTCGTGGGGAAACATAAGGTTATCCTCAGTACTGTGGCCGCGGCGTCTGTCATCCTTCTTGCTGTGGGTGTCTTCTCATACGTACGCGTTCTTCATGAGCGAGCATTGGCGATCCGGGAACGGGAACGAGCTGAGGACGCGCAGCAAAAAGAGATTGACTGGCGTAGGCAGTTTTTCGATAGAGAGGCCCAGGCTTTGGAAGACAATTTCGCTGCCCTCAAAGAGCAGCTGTCAAGAGACAAAAGGCACCCTGTAGAGTCCGTTGTCATCGTGATGATGCCAACGCAAGGCGAAGAGAGCAATGCTTTCTTGTTGACACTGCGAAGATCCCTCAAAGAGGCGCTTGCAAGCATGCAGAGATTCAAACTGACAATGTTGCAACCCGAAGACCAAAGGATACGGTCTGTAGGCTTTGCGGGCCTATGGGATGCCGGGGCTTCCCTCCAAGAGCTCCTAGGCAAGGCTCCCTGTGATGTTCTCATGTTAGTTAGACTGCAGGAAAACGATAGCCTCGTGGAGGCGAAAGCAAGGCTGTTCGACGGTGCCACAGCCCAGCTTCGGGCTTATCACAGCATTCGCTGGGATCGAGACTTGACCGCTGCCGCGGAGAATATCGCAACAGGATTGGCTTACGGCTTGCTCTCCAAGACGCCGCCGCGAGAAGCGCTTGCTGCAGCCTTCAGAGAGGAAGAACTCAAGGAGTTTCACTCACCTCTGTGGGGCGAACGTGTTAGCATCACAATCTTACCTTTCAAGTACTTGGGCACGGACGCAGAATATGACCCAACCGGCCTCACCGATGTTTTTCCTTTGATGCTGGGGAAGAATCTCACGGATTCCGGGCGTTTTGTGTTAACCAAAAGGGGGGAGCTTGTCGAGGAGATCGTAGAGGAAGCAAGGAAGTCCTCTGACGGCGGCGAGGTTCTTGTGCACCCGATCCTGCTATGCAAGCTCATAGTGTCAGGTGAGATTCAGGAGACGGACGCAGGTTTCTTGATTACGGCAGTTCTTGCAGACACCGAGACAAGGAAGCAAGTTGCGGCGGCGGAGACGGTATGGAGCAGAGATCTTGATCCCGAAGTTGCAGTGCAGCGAATTGCGGAGCAACTCGTCGCTGCATACCCGCGTGCGAAGGGCCGTGTCATGAGCTGGACCGATGGCAAGATCGAGATCGATATCGGAGAGACCTCGGGTGCTCTAGAAGGCATGATACTTCAGGTTATTGAGGCTGACGACATAGTTGACCCGGGAACCGAGGAGTCCTTGGAGCTCATAACCGAGTTGATCGCGTGGGTAAGAATCATCGAGACTGCGGAAGATTCGGTGACTTGCGAGGTCATAGAAGAACTTGCCCCCATCGAGGAAGGCATGACAGTGGTTACATGGTAGGAGCGCTCACCAAGCCTGCAGATTGTCAACAGATTGTCCTTCTGGCTCACCGTCCCCACGGGTAGAGGATGGGTTTGAGACCGGTTTCGCGGGTGGTGAAAAACTCGGCAGGATCGTCGTCGAGCGTCCAGATGCGCGGCGAGCTGAACCCGTCGAGCGAAAGTCTGCCGTCCTCGAGCCAGCGGAGTATCGTCTCCATGGTACGGGTCGAACATCCCGAACTGCCGATGGTTTTGGCCATACGGTAGTGGTTGCTGTCGATGTTGGCGGCGTTCACCAGCTCGTGCGTGCCGCCGAAACATGCGCCGACCGCGTATCCTTCGTGCGTGTAGAGTTCGAGCATCAACCGTTGCGCGTTGGGGTCGGCGCAGGCGGCTATAACGTCGTCGAAGAGGTACCCATCGGTCTTCTGCGCGACAAGCTCGACAATCTCCGACTGGTCCATGCCGCCGGTCATCAGCGGTTCGAACCCTTCGCCGAGCACGCGTGTCACCAGTTGTGCCTTCGCTTCGGACCGCACGAGCACGTAGACCTTTCTTGCCCCTTCGAGTTTGGCAAGCCGGGCGTAGATCATGCTCACCGTGCCGGAGCCTATCACCGCTGTCAGGCCGCCCTGCCGAATCCCGCCGCTGTAGATATGTCGACCGTCCCGGTCGACGCCAACGGGATGCGGCGTCGAGAATATCGATTCGAGCGCGCAGGCCGCCGGCTCGACGAGCGCGCCGGCTTCGTCCGATACGTTGTCCGGCACACGCAGCGCCGAGCCCGTCCGGATGAGTTCTTCGGGTATGCGCATGTACTTCGCGTTCCCGCCGTCGATATAGAAGCTCAGGATGGTTATCGGGTCCTGGATCAGCATCAGCCCGTCACGGTACCGTGCGATGCGGGACTGTACGGTCACACGTTCGCCCGGCCGGAAGTCCAGGTACTCCTCCGAGAGCGTCTCCCCCTCTTTGTACCCGATGCCGTCGCGCAGCTCGGCGACGTTCCGGCCCACCTCGACGATCTCGCCCACGAGCTCATGGCCGAGCACGACCGGCGCGTGAGAGTCGACTTTGTAATGGCCTTTGTTGAATATGGTGACGTCGGTACCGCAACGCGCGGATGCGCGGACCTTCACGAGGAGGTCCGTGTCGCCGCAAGGCACATCGCGCGTTTCGAGCCGCACGTCGCCCGGTCCGTGGTACACAAACGCCTGTGAACGCATCGCGGAATACCCGCCCTCTTATCCGGACCGGCGGTCTGCAGTCCGGCCGACGCTCCTTCGCCGCCTGCCCCGGACACGCAGCCCCACGACGTCGCCATACCGCCGGCTGAGTTCGAGAAAACTGTATTTGAGAAACGCCTGCGGGCCTGTTGCAGGGACCTTGCTCAGATAGTCCCGGCGGAACTGTGCCATCAGCGCGTCGTACTTCTTCGAGGAGCTGTGGACTCTGTTTCTGCCCGCAAACCGGCGTATGTCGCCGTCAAACGCGGGCGAGATGTGGTACAGCTCGTGGAACACCGTGTCCAGGTTTTCGGGATACCCGAGATTCTGGAACCTCGGCAGGCAGAACTCGATCACGTAGAGCATCTCTCGTCCGTCGTGGGTGAGCCCGGACCACTCGCTTAAGTCGAGCCGCTTGTCGCGGCTCCGTGTCTGCATGATCTGCGCGTGCAGCCCGTACCGGCCGCGTTTTCTCGCGATGGTGATCCCGGCCAGCACTCGCGACGGGTCTATGTGATGGAACTCAGGGCATTTCTCGGCAATATCCTTGATGAGCCGGTGCATGGCCGCTGTGTAGTCAAACTTGCGTGGAACGTGATCGGGAGCGGGCGGTGGGTCGGGAATCAGCAGGAGCTGGCCCGGGGAGACTGAAGGGTCGGACCGAGCAACGTTACGGCGTCGTACCGGCAGGTGGCAGCGTGATATGTACGACATCCTGCTCGACTTTATACGAGAGACCTTTCTGTTTGGTCAGTTCCTCGATGAGGTCTATCAACTGCACGTTTTCCTTGCTCAAGGAGAACCGTGTATCCTGAGTCAAGGCGGGTGATTGCAGCACGTCCTCGTCTATGACTATCCGTATACCCCCCACTTGCGTGAGCATCGTGACGATGTCGTCCAGCTTGATCTCACCGGAACCAAGGAATGAGACGTCCACCGACTGTTGCAGCTTCTCCGCAAGAGCGGCCGACATCGGCTGTGCGGGTCTCGCCGGACCTGTCGGCGACCGGCTCGACCTGCTCCCCACCGCGGACCCGGCACTCACCACTTCCTCGCGGAGAAACGCAAGTTGCACTCGCGGACTCAACCGTATCGTGTACCCCTGCCATGTCTGATCGACAACTTCCACGTTGCGCAGCTTGATGTCGCCTTTCAGGACAACCTCGTCCGCACCGCTGCTGGCCGCTGCCAGCAGGACTATCGCCAGGACGACCCCGCCCGGACGTGCAACCCGTTTCGCGATACCGCTCAAACCGTTCATATCATTCTACCACGTACTCTCAAGCTCGGTTACCGTAACACCTTGCATTATACCTCTATTCGAACCCCGGTGTCAAGCTGAGGACAGCTTTCATGAAGGCATTCGCGTTGGTGCAGCTATTGGGTGCCGGAGAGGTTGGGGAGGGCACAATCCAGGCTCCCACTTATCTCCCGTCTACCGCATACCGACTACCGACTCCCCGCTCAAGAGAAGTGCTTGACACAACCGGCAGGCTGCGTGTAGTATCCTGCATCTGCCATGAAACACAAATCCAAGTTGAGCTCTACCGAACAGTTGCTTGCGGGCGGCTCGTTTCGCAATTGGCTCCGCCTGCTTTGTGCGAACGGCGTTGAAGCCCCGTACCTGTGTCGCGCTCTCTTTGTGACCGTCACCAGTCTCATGTGCAGTCCGCTGCGCCTTCTCGAACGCGCGCTTTACGGGAGAGCGTTTGACGCGGTCGAGATCGACCACCCGCCGCTCTTCATCATCGGTCACGTCCGCACCGGCACGACGCACCTGCACAACCTCATTTCTCACGATCCGAACTTCGGGTTCCTCTCGACCATCCAAGCCGGTGCCCCGAACTTCTCGCTCACGGCGTCCAGGTTCCTGCGCCCTCTGTTCCGTTGGGGGTTGCGCGACACGCGTTACATGGACAACATGAGCATGTCGCTGGACTCCCCACAGGAAGAGGAGATCGCTCTTGCGCGCGTGTCGCCACACTCACTGTACCATTGGTGGTGTTTTCCCAAACGGATGCGTTTCTACTTCGACCGTTACGGTCTCTTCGACGACCTGCCCGATGAAACGCTCGAGACATGGAAACGCCACTACCTTGCGCTGCTGAAACGAACGACGTACCACGCCCAGGGACGGCGGCTCGTGCTGAAGAACCCCGCCAACACCGGCCGGATACGGGTGCTCCTCGATCTGTTTCCCTATGCTCAGTTCGTCCACATCTACCGCAACCCGTACGTCGTCTACCCCTCCACCAAACATCTGCACCTCAAGATGCTCCAGATATTTTCGTTTCAGAAGTACGATGAAGACGAACTGGAGGCTTTTGTCCTGTACAGCTACGAGCGTGTGATGAAACGATTCTTCGAAGACCGCGCGCTCATTCCCCAGGGCAACATCGTGGATGTCAGGTTCGAGGACCTGGAATCCGACCCGCTTGGACAACTCCGCCGAATCTACACGGAGCTCGGCCTGCCGGGATTCGAGAAGGCCGAGCCGGTACTGCGCGATTACATCGACTCCCAATCATCGTACAGGAAGAATGTGTTCCGTCTACAGCCCGATGAGATCGACCGAATCGGCCGGCACTGGCGGTTTGCTCTCGATCGCTGGGGATACGACGTCCCCCCCGAAATCACTACGCCTGACAGCGTGGCTTTGTGAAGAATCGCACCGCGCGAGTACGTTCACCGGCCTTCTGACGCGCCGAGCATCGACTCCAGCTCGTTGCAGGCGAATACCCAGGGACGGGTTTGGAATCGCCCGGACAAACTCTCATCGAGCACTTTTGCGCGGTCGAACCGCAGGATCCCATCGCAGCGCTCGAACAAACCCTCGCGGCGGCAATAGGCAACGAACCGGTTCCAGCGGCGCTCGAACTCCCGGCCTCCTGTGAGGAGGGGATCCACCTCAAGACCGCGGTCCGCCAGGCTTCGCGCATCCGCTATAACCGCATCTTTGAGTTCGGCTTCGGGTATCTCGTATCTTTCGTTCTTCGCGTGACGCCGAATGGCGCGTGAAGCGACCTGCCCGAGTGTGACGGTGCCCAAGGTTGCCAGGGCCCGGATCACTTCTGTCTCGTAACGGTCCCGGTCCATGTCTCGAACACCATGCAAAGGAGGGCCGAACGCGAGAAAGGCCCGGATGCGACCGGTCGTCATCAAGTCGTACGTCACGTTGAGCGGAAGCACGGCCGCCTCTCGTTGTGTCTGTTGCAGGATCTGAAGCGGTCCCGATTTGATGTCCCGAATGTAGCCGTCTCTTGACCGGCCGCCTTCGGGCGAGATGGCGATGGCTTCGCCGTGGTCCAGCAGCGACGCAGAGAACGCCAAACTGTCGGCAATGCGGGCGCGATGCCTCTGCCGGAGAACCTCCTCGACCTCCGGGCGGAACACCGAGAAGGGTTCCACGCGATAGAGCGCGTCCCGGTAGGCCCACTGGATCACCGAGCCGACCGGCGTGTCTGGCGGTACGGAAGGGAACCCGGCATCCGCGGGGTCGAGGAACACCTCTTTCAACGGAAGGTCGCCGAGAAGTTCGACGACATCGGTGAGGTGCGACCGGAGGAGCCGGCGACCCGCCCATGCGATGGGATACCAGCGCATACCATGCATGACGGGCCGCAGATTCACCCGATAGACCAACCGGTTCAGCCATTGCGGACGTCGCACGGCCAGTCCGGCGAGCACTCCCGGCTCAAACAGGACTTCGGTGCCGACAACCGAGACGCGGCCGAGCGGACCTCGGAATCCGCTTCTGACCAGGAGCGTCGACAGTATCGCGACCGCATCCCAATGACACTTGTGTGTCGACAGCACGATGGTTCCGGGCAAGTTGCGAAGGTGATCGAAACCCCGGACATACAGCCGCAACCGCACTTTGGCCAGCGCCCAGAAAGACAAGTAGAGGAGAAGACGATGCGCTTTTCCCCACCAGGGTGGATCCGGCGGACGAAACCCGTCCTTGCTCCCTGATTGCGGCATCGGTGTCTCCCTGTTCGCCATTGGCTACCGAATACCGGCAGCCGACACGCACCACTTCCAAACGGGCACCATTATACCATGGTCCGCCGGTCTTTAGTCTCGTTCCTTGGAGTTCCGCGTCTTCAGGCGGAAAACGGAGGGGGCCGTATACCCGGACCGGCTGAAGCCGGAACTACGAACACTCGGTTCCGTCGCCCCCGTTCGGGGCTTGGGGTTTTTTGCGCTGGTTACCCGGGGTACCGCTTCGCTCTACCCCGGGCTATATTCCGTCGCCTGCTGCGCAGGCTTGGGAAGCGTTCGTTCACCCTGGAATAAGGTGACGGACGTGCCGCCCGTGTAGTATAATCATGACGTGGCAGGCAACGTTATCAACGTCGAGGATGGTACCGGGCCGGAGCCCGCGGCGAGCGGGCCATCGAGAGGCGACGAGTGGCGGGACGCGAGAAGTCGAAGAGCAAAGCGAGGAAAAGAGGGAACCGTTTGTCAAAGGATCAGGAGCTACTCTTTTGGTCTGGTTTCTTGGGCTTCCCCTCCTTATCGTGCTGCTGATGCTTCTTCTGTGACCGGGGGGGCGGAGGTTCGGGTACTGCTTAGGCCGAATCTGACGCCTTGTCAATATCGATGATCGTTCTGCCGCCGAGATACTCTTGTGTTTCGTACCGGGTGATATGCTGCAGCTTGCGGGTGAGCATCCCGACTCTTTCGACGTTCTTGTGAATGGCTTCGACATCCTTGTAGGCCGGATCATCCTTGTCCGCGCGCATCATCATCAGGTCGCAGTATCCGAGTATAGCCTGGAGCGGCTGGTTAAACTCGTGGCAGGCTGCGCCGGCCATCTCGAGAACTCCCTGCATCCGTTCCCTCTTTATCCGTTCCTCCTCGGCGCGTTTCTGTTCGGTGACATCCCTGAAACTCCACACACGACCGGCGACCTGCCCCTCTCTCATTATGGGCGACGAGACGCGCTCGAAGACGCGCCCGTCCCGGAACGATATCGTGTCCACCTCGGTCTCGGGCGTCTGGTACAGCTTGCGGAACAGGTCGCGCATATGTACAAGAAACGCTTCCGGCTCGTCCAACTGCCCGAGAATGTAGTCGAGCATCTTGTTCTTCTCGCCGCCTTCGGCAAGCTCTTCCGGGATCTGCCACATCTCGGCGAACCGAGCGCTGGCGTGCGTGATCCGCCCCTTTTCGTTGACCGCCAGGATACCGTCTGCGGTCGAGTTGAGGATGGCCTTGAGCATCCCCTCGCTCTTCTCGAGTGTGGCCCGGAGTCGTTTCTCGCTTTTGAGCTGACCCGATGAGCCGCGGTCTTGCCCGGCTACGTTCATTCGCGCCTCCGCTACAACCCATTCCCCTTTATCGTTCCGGAACGGCACAAAGACTATCTGTACAGGTTGGTCATTCTCGTTCGGCAGAACCTGTTCCTTGACAACTCTCCTCTTTGTCTCGAGCGCTTCTCCAACGCCGCACTCGACGCACTGTCTCGCCCGTCCCATGAAGTACTTGTGACACTTCAGGCCTTCCGGGCTGCCGTACGCTTTCTCAGTGGCCGGGTCGACATAGATCAGGCTGCTGTCCGAATCGACAATCGCAAGACTCGTCCTCGTGATGCCGAGCAATCGTTCGATTTGTCGGGCGAACGCTTTCGCATCCCTCTCGGCAGCCTTCGAGTTTTCAAGCTGCGCCTGGAGCGATTCGCTCGAGGCCCGCAACGCGCTCACCTGTGATTCCGTCTTCTCGTTTCGCCGCTCGAGTTCGTCATGTTTTTGTAGCGCCCTTTGGTGCACTGCCGCGTGCTGCCGTTCGGTCCGCCCAAGTGATTCGTGCAGGAGCAGGAACGCTGCAACTCCGACGAAAAAACAGACCGTAATGAGCTGCAAGGCGAACCGGGTCACATACGTCTGTTGCAGGGTCGCGTCGTGCAAGACGACGATCTCGCCCAAGCGGCGCAAACCGGCGTCGCTCAGCGTGAATGCACCAACAGCATACCGTTTGCCGAAACGGACAGTTTCCAACGAGCGAGCTTCATCCGGGCGACGCGTTGCCAGCCATCCTGCAACGTGAGAGAAGAGTCTATCGTCCGTGCCGCCGGTAACAACCGCTTGCGGCGCGGACCCTTTCCCGCCGCCCCGACCCAAAGTGCCAAGCGGTTCTTTCTCATTCGTGCGGGCAAGAAGCTTCTTGTCGATGGCGATGAACAGCTCTGCGCCGAGCGCTTCGTGAACCGCTGCTATGATGGGGTCGATCGCTTTTGCCAGCTCGACGTATCCTCTGATCCGGCCGTCAACCTGCCAGGGACAGACGAGGTTGAGAGTGAGCCCGTCCCGTTGGTCGAATTCCAGACCGTACGCCGGCTGGCCGCTTTTCACCGAACCGAGCATGCTGGACCGGTTGATGGGGTCGCCGTACTCGTCCGGCCTGTGCACACGGAGCAAGTTCTTTCTGTCGGTATCATGAAACGACAGATGCACAATCCCGTGCTCGGAACGAAGCGTGTCGAGCAAAGGCGCCGTCTGTTCAAGCAACTCCTTGCGATCCGAAGCGAGCCAGGCTGCCCGCACCCGCTCGTTCTGCCGGAGAACGCCAATCACGGCGCTCATGAGGTCCGCGTCCTTGCGCAACTGTATCTGGAACATCTTCTCTGCGGAGGCAAGTCGTTGCTCGGCGTCGCGGCGGATGATGCCGTTCCGGAACAGCCACATGCCAGCGATGGAAATCGATATGAGCACGACGACTGCCAACGCGATATGGACGCGGACTCGGGATTCAGAATGTTCTACCATGCGTCAACACCTTTCCGGGAAACACTCGACCTGACGTGGCACCCTCCGTTCCTCCAGTAACGTACAGGTGCGGTTCGCCTCTCGCACCGGCAAACCCTGCAGAACCTGCAGCCGCCCTTTGAGCCGTCTGCACCTCCATTATAACCGATTCGGCACCCGAAATCCGATATGATGTCTGTGATTCCCGAAAGCAACGGACGTCGAGACTCGTGAGAAATGCCCTCGTCTTTGGAGCGTCTAGACATGGGAGAAGATTTTTCTTGAAAATGCCTCCCGTTTCATGCTATAAAGTAGGTGCCGATATTCTCATCGGGGGAGACACGAGCGGGTCGAGTATCGGGAAAGGTACATTGTGGCAGAGGTGAGTGGTGTTGTGGCCGAGGAAATGCTTGACCTGAAGCGGCTCGATGATATTGTTGCGAAGCGCGGGAAACTGCCCGACGCGACGATACCCATCCTGCAGGATGCTCAGGCCGCGTACGGCTATCTGCCGGAGGAGGTTCTCCGGCGCGTCAGCGAGATCACAGATATAACGGCGCGCCAGCTATACGGTGTTGCCACGTTCTACACGCAGTTTCGGCTCGAGCCTGTCGGCGAGAACATCATCAAAGTATGTCATGGAACAGCGTGCCACGTCGGCGGCGCCGAACGTATCAGCGAAGTGATTCACGACGAGCTCGGGGTCGAGGAAGGCGGCACGACCGCCGACCGCAAGTTTACGCTCGAGAACGTGGCCTGCCTCGGGTGTTGCAGCCTGTCCCCGGTTGTGATGATCAATGAAACCGTCTATGGCCGTTTGACCGGCAGCAAGATCCGC
>CAZGCA010000075.1:11697-29661 GCA_964524145.1 uncultured bacterium
GTACACAGGAGAAGTAGTTCACGTTGGGCACACAGCAGAACGTCAAACGCATTAGTGTAGGGCTCGGGAGCTGCGGTGTCGCTGCCGGGGCCCGGGCCGTCTACGACGTATTCAAGGACAAGATGTCGGGCAACGGAGCCGGCGTCGAGCTGAAGCCGACGGGCTGCGTCGGTATGTGCTATCGCGAGGTGCTCGTGGACGTCGAGACGGAGTCCGGCGAGCGGCTGACATACTGCGACGTGACGCCCGAGAAGGCCGAACGCATCTTCGATGAGCACGTCATGGGCGGCACTCCCGTTACCGAGTGGCTTGTGGATTATGAGACGGAGGCCGGTGAACGGGAGTTCTTCGCCAAGCAGGAACGCATAGTGCTGCGCAACTGCGGGCGCATAGACCCGGATTCGATCGATGATTACATCGAGGCCGGCGGGTACGAGGCGCTACGCAAAGTGTTGAGCTCGATGACGTCCGAAGACGTGATCGAAGAAGTGCTGAAGTCGGGGTTGCGTGGTCGGGGCGGCGCCGGCTTCCCGACCGGCAGAAAGTGGTTTTTCGCCAAGAACGCGAAGGGGGATCCGAAATACCTCATCTGCAACGCGGACGAAGGCGACCCGGGCGCGTTCATGGACCGGAGCGTGCTCGAAGGCGATCCGCACAGCGTGCTCGAGGGTATGCTCATCGCGGCGTACGCCATCGGTGCCAGCCACGCCTACATGTACGTTCGGGCAGAGTACCCGCTGGCGATACAACGCCTGAATCGAGCCCTCTCGCAGGCCGCGGAAAAAGGATTCATAGGCGAGAAGATACTCGGTAGCGATTTCTCGCTTGACATAAAGATAAAGGAAGGCGCGGGCGCGTTTGTCTGTGGAGAAGAAACCGCGCTCATCGGATCGATAGAGGGCCGGCGCGGGATGCCGTCGCTGCGGCCGCCGTACCCTGCAATATCGGGTCTGTGGCAGAAGCCGACCAACATCAACAACGTCGAAACGCTCGCGAACATCGCCTGGATCATCTCGAACGGAGCCGAGAAGTTTGCTGCAAAGGGCACCGAGAAGAGCAAAGGTTCGAAGGTGTTCGCGCTCGCGGGCAAGATCAAGCGGGGCGGCCTGGTCGAGGTGCCGATGGGCATCACGCTGCGCGAAGTCCTGTACGATATAGGCGGCGGCACATCAACCGGCCGCGAGATGAAGGCTGTCCAGATGGGCGGACCGTCCGGCGGCTGCATACCCGCAAACCTGTTCGATACCGTCGTTGACTACGATGCTGTTACCCAGACCGGCGCGATAATGGGGTCCGGTGGCATGGTCGTGATGGACGACACGACGTGCATGGTGGACATCGCCAAGTTCTTCCTCAACTTCACTCAGAACGAGTCATGCGGCAAGTGCACGTTCTGCAGGATCGGCACGCGCCGCATGCTCGAGATACTCACCCGAATAAGCGAGGGTGAAGGGCGCGAGGGCGACATCGAGCTTCTCCAGGAGCTCGCGAGCAAGGTCAAGACTACGTCACTTTGCGGACTTGGCCAAACGGCGCCGAACCCTGTCTTAACGACGATCCGGTATTTCAGAGACGAGTACGAAGCGCACATACGCGACAAGCGGTGTCCGGCCGGTAAGTGCAAGAAGCTTATCACCTACTCGATAGACACCGAGAAATGCACCGGCTGCGGCGCGTGCAGGCGTGCGTGCCCTGTCGAGGCGATTAGCGGCGAGAAGAAACAGCCGCACGCGATAGATCCAGAAGTCTGTGTTCGATGCGGAATGTGCATCGAGACGTGCAAGTTTGATGCGATAGTAGTCACCTAACCCGGCGGAGTGAAACGTAGTGAAGGAAGTCACGATAACCCTCGATGGCCGCGAAGTCAAGGCCCAAGAGGGTGCGACAATACTTGAGGTAGCACGAGAACACGGTATCGAGATACCGACACTGTGCAGCGACGACAAGCTCGAACCCTACGGGTCGTGCTGGCTGTGCATCGTCGATGTTGAAGGCGCACGCGGGTTTGTGCCGTCGTGCAGCACGAGAGTCGCTGACGGCATGGTCGTCACGACCAACAGCGACGATATTCGCGCTACACGCAGGCTCTGTCTCGAACTGCTCCTGTCCGACCACTACGGCGACTGTGTCGCCCCTTGCACTATCACGTGTCCCGCCGGGATCGACATACCCGGTTATATCGACCACATCAAGAACGGCAGGTTCCAGGAAGCCGTCGCGCTCATAAAGGAACGCAACCCGCTGCCGCTAATCATCGGCAGGGTATGTCCTCACACCTGCGAGACGCAGTGCCGGCGCAACAATGTTGACGAACCCATCGGCATTAACAATCTCAAACGGTTCGCTGCTGACTACGATATAGCGTGCAACGTGCCCTACACGCCGGAACTCGCGCCGTCCACCGGCAAGAAGGTTGCCATCATAGGCGGCGGACCTGCGGGTCTCAGCGCGGCCTACTACCTGGTCCAGATGGGGCACGAGCCGACCATATTCGACGCAATGCCTGCTTTGGGCGGCATGTTGCGCTACGGCATCCCCGAGTACCGGCTTCCTAACGCTGTGCTGGACAAAGAGATACAGGGCATCCTCGATCTCGGGGTGAAGGCGGAAACCGGCGTCAAGCTCGGCGAAGATATTTCCGTCGAGGGGTTGCTCGATGACGGGTTTGACGCGGTGCTGCTTGCGGCCGGTGCCTGGGACAGCCGTTCTATGCGCGTCGAGGGCGAGGATCTCGGCGGCGTGATACATGGGATTCATTTTCTGCGCGACGTCGTGCTGGGCAAGGATGTCAAGGTGGGGCCGAAGGTGTGCGTAATAGGGGGCGGCAACACGGCGATCGATGCGGCACGCACCGCGCTCAGGTTGGGCGCCCCGGAAGTGACGATACTGTACCGCCGGTCGCGCGCCGAAATGCCCGCCAACGATATCGAGATCGAGGAGGCCGAAGAGGAGAATGTTGCGTTCCATTTCCTGGCAGCGCCAACAAAGCTTATCGGCAGCAACGGCACTCTCGAGAAGATGGAATACGTCGAAATGGAGCTGGGCGAAGCGGACGAGAGCGGCCGGAGGCGGCCCGTGCCCATACCCGGCTCCGAAAAGTTTGTCGACGTCGACACCGTCATTGCTGCAATCGGCCAGGGACCGGACGCCTCGTTTCTCGACGATGGGACAGCCGTCGAAGTATCGAGACGCGGCACGGTCCAGGTGGACGACGCAACGATGCGGACCGGGGACGAGCGCGTGTTCGCTGCGGGCGACCTGGTAACGGGTGCCGCGACGGCCATCGAAGCGATCGCCGGGGGCCGTAAAGCCGCCATCGCCATCGACCGGTTTCTGAACAGCGAGCCGCTGGACGGGCAACCCTATGTGTACAACCACGTTAAGGGTGATCTGGAGAACATCGACAAGGCGGACTACGAGGATATCGAGAAAGCCCCCAGAGCGCCAATGCCTACGGTTCCCCCGGAGAAGCGAGTCACGAACTTCGACGAAATGTGTCTTGGACTCACGCAGGAGGCGGCCATTAAGGAAGCTGAGCGATGTCTCCAGTGCATATGCGAAGCGGCGGAGGACTGCAAGCTGCGCAACCACGCCTCAGAGTATGACGTCGCTCCGGCCCGCCTGGATGGGGCGAGGCGGCACTACAAGGTTGACGACTCGCACGCAACACTCAAGCTCGACCCGAACAAGTGCGTTATGTGCGGTCTCTGCGTGCGGCTCTGTTCGGAGATCAAACACATTGATGCGCTGGGGTTTGCGGGACGAGGGTTCGGAGCTGTTGTCCAGCCAATCTTCGGGCGCTCGCTCAACGATACCAACTGCGACTCGTGCGGCGAGTGCGCGGATATCTGTCCCACCGGCTCAATCGTCAAGAAGCTCGTCGAAGAGACCGAGTAGCCTGCCTCCGCTCAGGTATCTTCCGGCTGGGGGGTCTCTTCCGCAGGAGTCTCGTCCGGGGCTGGAACCGCGGCGCCGTCTTTCCGCCCTTCTCTGATCCCGCGCAAATACGACCACGGCATACGCCACATGTCAATGAAGGCACGGTCGTCCTCGAGTGCATGATACCTGAAGAACGTCCAGTACAAGTGCAGGAACGCGAGCGATTTAAGCACGTATCCCAGATAGAGCCGTCTTGCCCCGTAAGGGAGGCCGTCGGCAAGATACTGTACCGGCAGCGGGAAGAACGCCACCATGCTCAGCACACCGAATGCGATGGTCCTGTCGTTTACTATGCGCCGCTCGGCTCCCGCATTGATGCAGCGATACCGCGCGAACCCGCCGACGGTGAGCAGCAGTGCCGCAGCAAATCCGTACGGGTTGTTGATGAGCGCTGGAGGGTAGACGGTTACGACTGCTGCACGCCGGATCCACGCGAACACTTCGTAGGAGAGAAATCCCGCCGCAACGATCAGCGTTGACACGAGCGCGCCTGCAACGCGCCACACTACGTCGCTGGCGCCTTTATCATCCACCCGACCTGCCCCTGACGTTCTCTGTTGTGGAAGCGGTGTCCCGACAACCGGCACACCACTTCCCATCCGGCTACGATTCGTACACGGGCGTCAGCCAGTGACGATACTCCGCTATCCTGCCTTGCGCAACGTCGAAATACAGCTTCTGAATCGCGAGCGTCACCTCGCCCGGGTTGCCGTCGCCCACCGGCCGGCGGTCGACCTGCGTGACGGGCGCCACCTGCGCGCCCGTCCCGCAGAAGAACACCTCGTCGGAGGTGTACAGTTCGGTCCGGCCAACGGGTCGGGACGCCGTCTCGATGCCGAGCTTCTCCCTGGCGATCTGCATGACCGTGTTGCGCGTTATGCCGACAAGTATGTCCGCCGTGCACGGCGGCGTCACCAGGTTCCCGTCTTGGACGAGAAAGACGTTCATAGCGCTGCCCTCGGAGACCGTGCCGTCCTCGCACAAGAATATCGCCTCGTCGAACCCCGACTCCTTCGCTTCGGTCGCTGCGAGCGCGCTGTTAACGTAGCTGCCGTTTATCTTGCACCGGACGGGGATCGCATTGTCTCTGAGCCGGCGCCATGACGACACCGTCACGCCCAACCCTTTCGAGATGTCAACGTAGTCGCCCAGACGAATAACGTAGACAGCGAACTCGTCGTCCAACCCGTGCACTTTCGGCCCGAGCTCGTACGAGCTTTTGTACCCTATGGGCCGGATGTAGACGTCGTCTTTGAACCCGTTCTTCCTCGTCACATCGACCAGTATCTCGCGTATCTCGTCAAAGGACAGGCCCGGATCGATACACAGCACGCGGAAGCTGCGCATCATTCGGTCAATGTGTTCGTCGAGCCGAAAGATGTTGAGCTGTTTGTTGTCATCGTTCCAGTACGCGCGAATGCCTTCGAAGACGCCGGTCCCGTAATTGAACGCATGCGTCATGATATTGATGTTTGCATCTTCCGTGGGGACTATCCTGCCTTCGAAGTAAGCGAACTCACCGTTGTCCATGCTGCCCTCCTCTGCGGTACCTAGAACCCGCGCCAGAGCCCTTCATCACGAGCTATCTGCACGGCCTCGTCATACTCCGCGCTCGTTGTCGCACGATTGATCTTCGGGTGTGTCGATGCGTTGTAGCACGGTCTGTACTGGTCCATGATGTTCGTGTAGGTGTTCGGCGAGACCTCTTTGGCAAGAAACCTCGACACCTGCCGCGTGCCGGCCAGCCCGTTCGGCATCACCAGATGCCGTACCAGCAGGCCCCGAGTCGCCACACCGTTGTCATCTATCTCAAGGTCTCCGACCTGATAATGCATCTCCTTCACAGCATCCTTGACTGCGGTCCAGTACCCGGTCGCCGTCGAGAGCTCGATGGCCACGTTTTCGCTCGCATACTTTATGTCGGGCATGTATATATCCACGATCCCGTCGAGAACCTGAATTGCCTCAAGCGTCTCGTACCCGCCGCAGTTCCACACTATCGGCACCGTCAGCCCCGCGTCCCGCGCCGCGAGCACCGCCTCGAGCAGCGGCGGCATGAAATGTGTCGGCGTGACGAAGTTTATGTTGTGGCACCCGCTGTCCTGGAGCGCCAGCATTACTTTCACCAGTTCGCGCACGCCCATCCGGACGCCCTCCCGGCCGTGGCTGATGTCTGCGTTCTGGCAGAAAAGACAGCCGAGATTGCAGCCGGACAGAAAGATCGTGCCCGAACCGCCCGTGCCGACGAGAGGCGGTTCTTCGCCGAAATGAGGCCCGTGGCTCGCGACAAAGGGTACCGAACCCATTTTGCAGAACCCCTTCTCGCCGCCGTACCGGTCGACACCGCACTCGCGCGGACACAACCTGCACGACTTCATCAGTGCCTGGGCACTTGCTATACGTTCTTCCTGTTCCATCCGGTTCTTACTCCATACCGCTCCGTGGGACGATATTCTATCCGGTTCGACCGCTCATGTCAATCCGAAGGCTTCGCAGACCGTGCGACAACAGAGCGCATTTCGCCACAATTGGTGATGTTCGCGAGAGGTTATTGTACGGGGGCAGTTGCTATTGGGAACGGCATAACTAATGCCCTGTCAACACACCACAAACCCGTCATAGCGAGCCACCTTCAGGTGGCGTGGCAATCTCGCATTCTGCGCTTTGCCCCCCTTCTGTTTCATCCCGCTCGCGATGGCGAAAGGCCCAGTCATTGCGAGAATTCCCGGCCGGACATTGTCTATGCAGCAATCAATAGTTGCTGGTTGTCAGTTTTCAGTTGCTGGTGGGGCGTTCCTTATGAGGGACCGGCTGCTGACGCGGCCCCCAATCATTCAATCCCCAAATCACTCAATCTCTCAATGATCCAATCTCTCAATTCCTCTCGCCTCTTCCCCCCGCCGCCGTGCTCGTGCCCGTCCTCGTAATCGACTCTGTTCCTACCGCGCAAGCGGTTGAACACGAATAGCCTCGGGTTGGGTCGCGCAAGCGGCGCTACCCGTGGACACAAGGCGGTCAATAACCAACCCCGTTAGGGGTTGAAGAAAGGACTCGCAGAACGCGGCCGCGGTTGAGATGTGCAACCCCTACGGGGTAGCTGAGTTTGGTGATGCATCGTCACCACGGGTAGCGGCATACCGCAACCCGTGGCTAGTTGTGTGCAACCGCTGCCGCGGTAGTGATTGCCAAATGAGTCGCGGGGCAGGCGGTCTCCCACATACGGGTCCTGCAACCAAGTATTGAATGGAGGCAGCCACCATTCATCGCAGGCAGAGTTGACGTGACAAAGTTGTTGAAGCTTGCCGGATATAGTAGTATGATGCAGGTAGGTGAGTGGGAGACCATCCATGTTGAGCCATAGGACCAGCAGGAGGCGACCGAGTTGGGGGCAAAGACGCACGCGGGCTATGTCAGCAAACTCGAGCATGCTTTCGGAGGGGCTGCGAATAGAATCCAAACCCGGGTGTATTTCTCATAGAACTGGTGTGGGAGGGTCCGTAGGCCGCTGATGCGTGAACCGTTCGACGGAGGGCAATTCTGACCATGCTGTCAACTGTTCGCAGGAATAAATGGTAACTGTCCCCATGTTAATCACATGTTCAGTCTGTGGCGATGAGATGGTTAAGGGCGTCTGGCAAGGCCCTTTGCCGGAACTGCATGCAGAGAGTGTAAACGTATCCTTTCCGGAGACCAAGCGGCAGCTTGAGAGTAGCGTCTGTGCGAAGTGTGCGGCACTCGCGTTCCCTGTCGCAGACATGGTATGTAGCGAAGGTGAATCTCCTGCTTCCGGGCCTCCATGTTCTTCGTGCGGTCAAAGTACCCATGAAGCCACATGGACAGCGTTCCCGCCTCTGCTGACTCTGTCCGACGGGATTCACAGCATACTCATCACCGCCGTAGGGCCGGCAAGGTCCAACGGATCGCAACAGCTTCCTGAAGGTATTGTGTGCTGCACGTGCGGGTTGTTCGTGATGCGAAACGTGCTCATGGAGGAGAAGGAGGGCGATGAGTCTGCAATCCGGGCATCAGTCATCAGGGAGGCTGATGAAGATACCAAGCTAATCAGAGCGTTCAAATATGGTGCAGCTACAGGAGCAATCCTTTTGGGCACTCTATCGGGCGCGTTCTTCTTGATCAATGGAGTATTGCAGGAGGAGTGGGGCATTGCCATTCTTCTCATTGTGATTAGCATCGGTGCGGTCTCCGGCGCCGTTTTCGGCATGTTCTTTGGCAGCGTGATACTTCGAGTTCTGGGCTTATCGAGAAAACCTACTCGTCCTCGACATTCATAGAGATTCGTAGTGGCAGGAGTGACCGACGGTTACGGCGGTTCTTATGTCAAGGGCAAGCGGATAAAATCGATACACACGCCGGAGTGGAAGTGAAGTATGCGGCGGTGGAAAGTGAGGCACCTGTTGGCAGAAATCAATAGCAACTGTCCCCATGTTAATCCATTTCAATCTGTGAGCTTGAGTGAGGAGTGAGGGCGATCCGATGCAGTTTTGGGGAGCCATCTTTGTCGTCCTTTTGATGGCGAGTGCGTGGGTGATCGGTGCTTGGACGGGGGTGTCGCTTTGGCTCCAAAGGCGCAAGGAGTTGAGAAAGCGCGCCACGCCTGGGGCACTCGGTCATAGGCGGGACCCGCCTTTGTCCATCATGCTTGTTAAAGTCGCTTTTGCAGGATGGTTTTACAGTGTGACATTCTCTTTGGCGGTTCGGCACTTTTGGCTCGTCGTTACGAGTGCCGGCATTTGCTACATTACCACGTTTTGCGTCGTCCGCCTGCTGAAGGTTCACAAGGTTTTTTTCGGGTTGCAGGATGACAGGAGTCGTCACGCCTTTCATCTCCCTTGGTATGTGGTGCTTGCGTCTGCGTTGACCTTGGGAATAGCTGTGGGTCTGGCCGTAGCCTCCCGAGATTGGCTTGCAGCCGGCTCACTGTTCTTTGGCAGTTGTGGGGGATTTTTCATGGCCATAAACCTGCCACCCCTGCCGGAACCGGAGACTTCTCGTGGGGAATCTTAATTGGCGACAATTGCCATTTCTGGACAGGCGAATGGGATATCGGGATCTGACCAGCCGTCTTTATGAGGCGAGAGTCGAACCAATGAGTCAAGTTTTCGAACCATCAACCAACACTGTCACCCTGAGCGAAGCGAAGGGTCTCCTTATGGGCAATCGGCTGACGCGAAGATCGAGATTCTTCACTACGTTCAGAATGACACGAGAAGGAGAACGGCAGGACAAGAATTGCCGCGTATTGAAACCTCGGGCAATCGGACTCTGCTAGGCGATGGCTCAGATGACCGGGAATGACGAGAAGCGTTCGCGCATGTGTCTTGTTGCGGAATTGGCCTTCTATTGCATCACGATGGTCGCAATCCTGGTCGTGTACCTGAGGCATTGGAGGACCCCCGAGGCGCTGTTGGAACCCACGGTTGCGGGGTATCTGCCAGAGGTCTGGCAACGCGCGTTCGGCTACTGCTGGATAATCCTCGTGCCAATCTTGTGGATCGCGTTGGCAGTAAGGACAGTCTCCGTTTACAGGCGGGAGAAACAAGGCGGGAGTCCCAAGGAGAAATCCTCGTCTGCAAGAACATCGATTCGCACGCTTTTCCGGAGATCGGAGACAAAGGCAGACCACCCGGACAACGACAAACGAAGTTCAGTTGGAGTTCCATCCGAAAGTCCGGCCTCATCCGAACAGCACAGACGCATTACGCGTATCGACCGCATGCTAGTGGTGATCGGTCTTTCGATTGCCCTGTTGTTTGCATACTTCGCCATTCTGGGTGGGGCGCCGAAAACGCGCCTCCTTGGTATTCATCCCGGACACATCGTTGTCGGGTTGTTTGTGCTGTTGGCTTTTGCCAATGTTGCGAATGCTCTCATCTACGGGAAAGTCATGGGAAAGCACAAGGTGACGTACAAAGCGGACAATCCAGGCGAATTCCGGCGGGACCTGGCGGGGGCCGTTCTCGGTTGCATTATCGCCATTGTTGCAGCACTGATTGCGTTCCTGTTCCTAGAATAGATTAGATGGTTGAACGAATTGCTGGACTCCGGGGCAAGTAGAATACATGGCAACTCCCCCCATTTAGGACAATTAGGAGACGCTGCCATGTGCAGCCAAGGTCATTCGCGCGCGGTTTGGAGAGCACAATGATGAGAGGAAAGTTCGTAGCGGTTCAAATCATCGCAATCGTGCTGTTGTTGATTTTCTCGGGTTACGTATCGCTCATGTGCGTCAAATTCAAATGGCGAAACGAGTACCACCGGTCGCGCATGTTCGAGTACGAGTTGTTGTGCCAAATATCCATGATCACGCCGGTTGGTACAGACCTGAGCAGCTTCCTTCACGGGTTCGGCCTGGACAGCAGCGCCTATCACCAGACGGACGAAAGTTCCGGATACGTGTCCATCCGGCCGGATTTGCGGATTCCTAGATCGGAGCAAAGGGATTACACGGGCTTCCACTTCAATTTCGAGAATGGGAAGTTGGTCAGCTTTGAGCCTTCCGGACCGGATGTTGCAGAGCACAAAATCAAACTGTCAGAAGTGCCGATCGGCAACAAGCTCGGTTATTGGCAGAGCCTATGACAACTGCTGACAACTGCATGCACATGGATCAAGAGAGGAAACAGGGGCCAAGGGCCTTTTGTACGAGACCGTCAATGGTTGGGTGATTGAATAAGAACCATGATTGAACCAGAGGAGCTTCTTGATATCATAGCTGGGTTTGAAACGAAACTGACCAGTCTCAGAGATTTGACGAACTGGGCGGCGAGTCTGCTTGTCCGGAATACTGAGACCGACTCTTTGATCCGTCTCGCAGGACTTACGGAAGCCGAATCGGACGAAGCGTCCGGTCTGCTGAGAAGAGCCGTTTCGGAGTTGGGCTTCCGATACCCCCGTGAAGAGGTAATAGACCTTGCTTGCGCGCGGCTGATCGCCAGGGATATCCTCAATGGTCAGATTCAACCCAACGAGGGGTGCGCACGAATAGGCGAGATCAATGAAAAGTTGGGATGGCCGGACGAGCTCGCCAGGTTCGGAGCGTTGGCACACGAACAGACAGGCCACAACCATGTTGGTATCACAAAGCAAGGAACAGTTCCTGAGATTATGTCGGCTGCGCAAGCCTTGGTTGACCTGGAATTATTGCTGGATTCAGCAGATGACCAAGCTCATTGAGGACGAATCGAAATACGGGATATACACCATCAGCCGACGCGTTGGGCATATCGTGTTTCTGGCTGCGACGATATCTTTGGCCTACCACGTTGGTCGCCACGGTACGGACGATCTAAACTGGAACAAATGCATTGTCTTTGGTTTTCTCGTGTTCGCATGGTTTATCGTCTTGCCCGGAAAGCTCTTCATCGACGACCCCAAGTACTCCGGCAGGCAAATGAAACACATTCGGCAAGTGGAACGTGCAATGTGTTACTACGTCTGGCCTGTGGTGCTTATCGTGGCGTTCGGCTGGCTGGCCCTGACATCTTGGACGTCGTAACAGTAAATCAGGAGGTTCTAGCATCTAACGAGCGCATGCAACGGACCCGCGGGTGCTGCCGCGCATGACGTGAGGCATACGGTAACGGAAGGCGAGCATCCTTCCGATGCCATAATATGGGGACGTTCAGGGCAAGACAGAACATGGAGGAGCTTGACATGGGAACCCGGTAGTGCTAAGGAAGACGGTAGTTTTTTGGGTGGAGCAGTTTCGTAGCGAGAAGGAGGGTATGGTGATGTACGATTCCAGGTTAGTGAAGATCGCAGCGGCTGTGGGAGTTTTGGTGCTGACGCTCGGGGTTCAAGGGTGCCCGAGGGAGACGGTCGGCTGGACGTACGGCGGCTATGGCTACGATGTCGCGTACGCCGTCCAGGAGACGAGCGACGGGAACTACATAGTGGCGGGTTATAGCGATTCCAACGACGACCGCGACTATGGCGTCTATCTGCTGAAAGTGGACCCGACCGGCGCCGAGCTCTGGTCTCGGGCGTACCTGGAACCGGAGACGTCGGCCAGCGCCAGGGCAGTCCAGGAGACCAGTGACGGCGGGTTCGCGCTCGCCGGAACCAAGTACTCCTACGAAGACGGGAACGACAGGATGTTTCTTGTGAAAACCGATGCGAGCGGCGAGCTTCTCTGGGAGAAAACGTTTTCCGAAATCGAAGAGTACGAGTCGGATGCGTACGCCGTGCAAGAGACCAGCGACGGCGGTCTTGTCGTGGCCGGTTCGATCTGGGCGAGGATTCCGGGCAAAGTCGACTATTCCTACTTCCACGACATGTATCTGGTCAAGACCGACGAGGACGGCAACCTGCTCTGGAGCCAGAGGTACAGCGACGGGAACGGCGCCGACACCGCCCAGGCGGTTCAAGAGACCAGCGACGGCGGGTTGATAGTTGCCGGATATACGCGCGACATACTCGGAGACTACCTCGACAGAATGTATGTAGTAAGAACGGATGTGGACGGAAACGTTCTCTGGGAACGGACCTTTGCCGAAGACGAGGAACACGAATCGGATGCCTACGGAGCCGCGGAGACGGGAGACGGGGGCTTTGTCATTGCGGGGAATAGTTGGGATCCCTATGGCTACGGCTTGGACGATTCCTACCATGGTCCCGTTGCATACGCGGTGAAGACCGATGCGGACGGCAACCTGCTGTGGGACAGCACGTACGGGGAACCGGAGGATGAAACGTACGTCTATGCGATGGATGCGACGAGCGACGGCGGGTTCGTCCTGGCCGGGGAGCGTTACGCTGGTCCACCTTACTTCTCCAGCATGTGTCTGACTCGGATCGACGCGGACGGCGGGCTGCTTTGGGACAGAAGCTACGGTCACCCAGGAAGGCGCTGGCGCTTCGCTTATGACGTTCAAGAAACGAGCAGTGGCGGCTTTATCCTTGCTGGGGAATCAGAGTGGATGGGCGTCTACACATTCGACACAGACGCGTATCTTGTGAGAACGGATGCGGACGGCAACCCGGTTTCGGGGAACCCGTAGACACAAGTAGGTCAAGCTTCTACCCCGGTACGCGGTTCAAGAAAGGACTCACAGAATGCGGCCGCGATTGGGATGTGCAACCCCTACGGGGTAGCTGTGTTTGGTGATGAATCGTTACCACGGGTAGCGGCAGACCGCAACCTGTGGCTAGTTGTGTCCAACCGCTATCGCGGTACTTGCCGAGCACACGCTTTGACGAATACCGTCACATATTGTGTTTCGTCCCGTGCTCGTGCGTCGTGCTCGTAATCGTAATCGAGAAGATAAACACGTATCTGGAGGAGTGTGTGCCTATTGCGAACTATTGGCTATCCTGGAAATAGCGACCTGCGGGAGCGGTCTACTGTTCTCCTCGCCAGACAATATCTCCTAGCCTAAAGGAATGGTCGCCGCCGTCGTCGACGAGGTTGGGGCCGACGCTGTAGAGGAGAAAACCGTCCCCCGACGGCCTGTAACAGTAGTTCCCGCCGCGGAACGGGTCAACCGGCAAGGAGCCCCCAAGATCAGAGGCAATCGCGTCGAGGCTCGTTGGATACGACCCCGTGCGTGCGTGATACTGTTCGAGCAAGATGCCCATCTGTATCAGATCAAGGTCGGTTTCGTGTCGGATTTGGGCTATGCAGGCGCCGACCCGCTGCGCAACAGAGTTTCTTGACACTACTCTCGTGATGGGAAGGTTCTCCGCTTCTCCTTCCATCTGTTTGAGCAATAGTCCCGTCTCGTCGGGAGGTCCCTCCATGGCAACGATCAACCGGTTTATGTAATCCACGTGTGTCGTCTCGTCCATGTTGAGCCAGGGATCGCCCAGCGGACTCGCGTAAAGGCCGGCAAGGAATGACTGGCCTAGATCCGTCAGCTCTTCGGCCAAGTTAGCAGGGCCGACCGGCTGACCGCTCGCATTATACGTTACCGATCTTAGTTCAAGTACGCTCCGGTCGCCGGTTCGCAGGTCCGAGAAGAACTCAGGAATGAAATAGATGTCTTCTATCAAGAACTCAATAATCGCATGTCGATTGTCGGCTTGAGCGACGTGATTCATGAGCGTGAGGGTAAGTTCTGGAGAGAGGTCGGCGCCGTTGAAGCAGTCCTGTAGCGTGTCGTACATAATACCATAGATGCTCAAACGGAGGAACTGCGATACCATGAAAGGCTCGTACGACACCGCGTCGGCCAAACGCATCCCTGCGAGTATGTCCTCGACGGATTCGTCGTACTCGCCTTCCGCAGCCTTGATACCTGCGTCTCCGTTGAGCAGTCTGGCGCAACTGCGCAACAGCGCAAGGTACGGAATCTCCGGTTCAGAAGACGCCGAGAAATCGATCGGGTAGACGGGCCCGCCGCGGGCAGCCGCATGGCGGATCTGCCGTATGAGATCCTGGTTTGCGGCTAGATACTTTTTGAGTGTCGACTTCTGAGAGGCTGTCCACTCATCGGGCGGGTACCAAATAATGTCCCCAATGTCGCCGTCGCGAATGTCCTCCTGTGCCTCCACGCGCGCAAAGAGGCGGTCGTATTCGGCGACGATATCGGCCGCATCTTCCGGGAAGCCTGGAAACTCGGTAACCTCCTCCCCTGCCGGGGGCAACTCCTCGGCGGTGAGCTCTCTTCCTTCAATTTCCGCAAAGAGCTTCCGGTACGCATCTATCACTCCGGGCCTCTTGACCGTGGCGCGTTTCGCGATCAGTCGGTGTTCCGTGACGTGTTCGAAAGAGAAGAACCCGGCAATCATGAACCCTGCCACCGCGGCAAGAATGATCACCAATCGCGGTATTCGTCTGCGCATGGCACACCTCTCACTGCGAAGTTGACTGCACGGCCGGCGGCGATCTGTTGCTTCGACGGTAGCGAACGCAAAACCGAAGAGACGAGGCTGGAATAGGCGTCGAGAGGAGTACTGGATAGATAGCTGCGAGGATGACGGCCGGCTCGGACAAGATTCTCAACTTTGATCTTCTCCCCGCTGCATTACTCCACGGTGGCAAGCTTGGTGCCTATCTCCCGGGCTTTATCGAGCAGTTCGGGATGCGAGGTGATCTCGCCTTTCTTTTCCATGCCGGGCACGAGCAGTTCGTGCGCCAGCTTGGCGTTGAACGTATCGAAGAAGTATTTCGCGGTCAGCGTTATCCCGTCGAACAGGCGCTTCCCTCGTGTCGCGCCGACCGCTATCAGCGCCCCTTTGCGCGCCCGAGCCGGCTCCGTCTTGAGCGCGTATTTTCTCATCCAAAGACACTGGGACCGGTCAATGACGGCCTTCACCCATGACGGCATTGCGTAGAAGAATATCGGCGTCGCCAGTATGACCGCGTCGCTTGCCTCGATTGCGTCGTAGACGCGTTTCATCTCGTCGTCAACCACGCATACGCCCGTCTCGTCGCAGCCGCCGCACTCGAGGCATCCCGAGATGTCCAGGTTGCGCACGAATATGGCGGTTGTTTCCGCGCCAGCCTCATGTGCCCCTTCCAGGGCAGATTCAAGGAGGATATCCGAGTTGCCGCCACGCCGTGGGCTGCCGGCAATTCCAAGCACCGTTCTGTTCATAGTTGCTCCTGGCCCGCGTTTCTCAGCGAAAGAACATTCGAGAACAAGACTCTTGCCACATGCTTCAGCTTCCCTATTGGAATCGGCCCCGTAGGGAACGACCGATAGTAGCCCAGGAATTCATTCCTGGGATCAAGTGAACACCCCGCCCAGCCAGTCGAGTCCTGTGGGACGACTGAAGCAAGCGCCGCCGAACAGTGGGTTCAGCCGTCCCGACGGGACTTAACACTCGTTGCGTCACACCGCGTTCCCAGGAGTGAACTCCTGGGCTATTCTCAACCGTCCCGACGGGACTGAGCACTCGTTGCGCGACACCGCATTCCCAGGAGTGAACTCCTGGGCTATTCTCAACCGTCCCGACGGGACTGAGCACTCGTTGCGGCGCACCGCGTTCCCAGAAGTGAACTCCTGGGCTATTCTCAACCGTCCCTGCGGGACGCAGCGGCATTGTTGCGCATCTGTGGCGATCGGCTGTCATGCGGCTGCCTTGCTCCGAACAACAGATACACCACGGTCTGTTTGCAGAAGGATCGCTCATCTTAACCCGTGACGTAGTACCATCTTCATACTTCGAGAACCTTCTTCGTCCATCCAGTAAAAAAAGCGGCCTAAACGTTCGGGCGGCCCGCTTTCGCGAACCGCCCTTACCACCTCCCCTTCAGTTTCACCATTGACTGTGTACGTCAGGGCAAAAGGGTCTCAGCTCTCTATGTCCACGGGCGCGCACAACATGTCCTCGCTTACCGCAACCCTGCCGCAGTTGTCGCACACATATTTGAACTCGACCTTCATCGGGCTGCACACATGACGTGCGTTGCTCGTGCTCCTGCCGCAGTAGGAACAGACAAACGCCTCTTTCACGGGTTTAGGGTCGCAAAGGTGTCCCTTCATGCCGCTCACCGACCCACAGTTCTTGCAGGTGAACATCTCCGGTTTCTTGCTTTCTTCTTCGGCCATGTTCACACCTCCTCGGAGAGCAGCGTAGTACTACTCTTCCTTGATCGCCTCGACGGGGCATTCTTCAACGCAAGTCCCGCACTCCGTGCACGTCTCCTGATCGATGACCGCTATGTCGTCTTTCATCGAGATGGCCTCGACCGGACACACGGGCACACAAGTCTCGCAACCTACACATTCCTCCGGGTCAACCTTAATCATCACATCACCTCCTTCACAGATCTCTCTTTCCTTGATTTCCTTTCGCCAACCAGAACCGTTTTCAACATAGCACGAAACCTCCTGCGAGTCAAGCTACCGCGGCCGGTCGAATCATCTGGGTTATGAGCTCGAGACCAAGGCCTGAACGTGGTTGCGTCGTTCGCTGCTACGTGCCCGTGTTCCTGCTCGTAATCGAAGAACGACCATACGCAGGAAAGGGTGTTTTGCGGCCAGAGCCGGAGTGAGTCGCCAAACGTGTGAAATGGAGCACGTTGTATGTGGAATCCCGCAACGCCCGGGTTGAGCAACAGCGCAGAACCACACGTTGGTGACACTGCGCCTTTCATGGAACGGCCGGGACAACTCCTGGAACACCGTCTGCCATAGGTGGAACATAGTGCGCGCGAGGGTTTTACAACACAGCACAGATCGAAAGGCCATCCTCGGGAACCCCTGGCTGGTCGTGGGAGAGTAGTCGCCTCATACCGCTCTTCATAAAGACTCACATGGGTCAGCGGGTCCGCAGATTGTGTCGCAGCCCCGGTCGCTCGCGTCAAACCGAAAAAAAGTTCTTGACAAATGGGTCAGGACATGGTATATTCTAAAAAGGAAGACCGGAGGATTATGCTCTTTGACCTCCCACGAGAGAGTTGACAGACAACAGTTCGGTACAGAAGGCGGTGCCGCCAAGGAGGTGGTGACCGCCGGATAGTGGCCGTGTGGGAGCATGTCATTGAGAAGATTCTTCGGCATCAGGTTCTACCTGATGCCCTTTTTGTGTGTTTCGTCGCGGAGTAACGCGGCGCACGGCGCTCTTTGAAAATTGAATAGGATGCACCAAGCCGAGCGCGGGTGAGGTCTGCCGAGATCTTTTCTTGGCAGCCCAAAAACCTGTCACAAGTCAGTGACTTGAACCAAAGGTGACGAGCGTGGTGACACGTTCGTTGAGAGTTTTTTTCGGAGAGTTTGATCCTGGCTCAGAACGAACGCTGGCGGCGTGCCTCAAACATGCAAGTCGTACGGGGTGTACTTGGGGTAACTCTCGTACACCTAGTGGCGAACGGGTGAGTAACACGTGGGTAATCTACCTCTTGGCCCGGGATAACATCTCGAAAGGGATGCTAATACCGGATGATATCCGCCACTCCTCGGAGAGACGGATCAAAGGTGGCTTAGGCTTTGCCGCTACCACCGGGAGATGAGCCCGCGTCCCATTAGCTTGTTGGCGGGGTAAAAGCCCACCAAGGCGACGATGGGTAGCCGGCCTGAGAGGGTGTCCGGCCACACTGGGACTGAGATACGGCCCAGA
>CAZGCA010000076.1:0-29459 GCA_964524145.1 uncultured bacterium
GATACGGGAAGACGGTTTCGATCCCCACTTGACACGGTCATTCCATATCAGGGACATGTGATAATAGCCCAGGAGTTCACTCCTGGGGTGGGTGTGCCGGATAGGGGTTGAGTCCCGTAGGGACGGTTGAAAGGTGTTGATATTCCGTCCCTTCGGGTTGTTCTATTGGTCGGTACCCCCGGGCTGTTTTCGAAGAGATGCGGGCTATCCCTTGAAATTGTCGGCGGGCACTTCCCGGGACACGAGCGGCGGCGTCTGGGAGAGAACGTTGGCGACTCTGACGTAGCCCGTCTTGAAACCTCTTGACCGCATCACACCCATGTACTCGCCTTTGATCTGAAATGATCTCAGATCCATCGTTAACGTTGAGGTCGCGACAGTGTCGCCTTGCGTCAGAGGAAGGTCGGGTCGCAACGCCAGGTAGTCCTGCCCGACGGGCCGCACTCCCATCACAGGGAACTGTTCCATGTGGTCGTCGCGGGAGACTGCCAGAAACCTGGCGGCTTTGGGAATACTGAACGCGTCGGCGACGATCGGGTTGATCTTCTTCCCATCGGGCAAACCCGCGGGTCGTCTGCCGGCGATTCGTGTCAAGAGCTGTTCTTTGACGACCGAGATAATGCTGAGCTCAAGGGGCCGGATCTCGTCGACGGCTATTGTGCCCACACCGCGCAACAGGCCGAATGCCGAGTAACGAAACACGTCTATCTTGCCCATGGCATCGAACTTGTCGCCTGATGTCTCGAACCCGAGAAACCTGCCTCTGGCTTCGTAGCACGTGAGGTCCCGGGCCATGACAGAGACGGAGACGGGCGACCCGTTTTCGAGGTTCTTCTTGGTTTGCCACATCAGGAAATCGCCGAAGATGAGATGTTCGTCGTCCCAGGGGGTGATGGTGGCGATCATGGCGATATTGGGCGTGCCCTCGCTGTCCCGGGTGGCCATGAACTTCGGTACCATCGATTTCGCGAAGGCTTCCTTCGCTGCTGCAGGCAGTATCGCCATGTGCCGGTGTCACCTAGTTGTCTGTAGCGGGTTTCCGGACGACGCCCGACCACGTGACGGGTACGCCCGACGATTTGGCTGTCTCAGCCAGCTTCGCGATCGTCTCTTCTGAAACCAGGGGAAGGTCTGCCAGGTCAAAACGCATGTCGAGACGTTTCCACTTGGAAACGCACAAGTTATTATAGCAGAGCAGATCCCATCGTTCGACGTTCAGCATATGCCCCTTGATGAACGATGCGATTGCTGCCACGTCCGATTCCCGATCCGTGTGGCCTGGAATGATTGCCGTCCGAATCCAGACCTCTCTCTCCTGAGCCCCGAGCCATCTTGCGTTGGCAAGTATCTTGTCGAGGCCAACGCCCGTGTGTTTCCGGTGCAATTCCGGGTCCATGTGTTTGAGGTCCAAGAGAACGAGATCGCTGAGACTGACTAGCTGCACAAACGGTTCGTGTTCCGCATGGCCGGTAGTGTCCAGTGCGGTATGGATGTTGTTCTCCCGCAATCGCGTCAGGAGCGCTTTTGAGAAACCCGGCTGGAACAACGGGTCGCCTCCCGAGAGCGTCGCCCCGCCTGCGGATTCTTCGTAGAAGGCCCGGTCGCGCAGCACGTAGTCAACTACGTCATCGACCGACATCTTTCTTCCGAGAACCTCGAGGGCTTTTGCCGGACACGCGTCAGCACACTTCCCGCAACCGGTGCACGTACTTCTCTCGATATGTATTCCTTCCGGAGTGAGGGTCAACGCGTTCTCCGGACAGGCGTCCAAGCAGTGGCGTGCCCCGATGCACCTGTCGCTGTACCAGGCCAACCGCGGTCGAGGCTCCCAGCTTTCGGGATTCTGGCACCATTTGCACCGTAACGCGCAGCCCTGCATGAATACGGTCGTGCGTATACCCGGCCCGTCCTCAGTGCTGAACCGCTGGATATCGAGAACTCTACCGGTCTTACCGTCGGCGTCCATTATCGCTGCTACACCCTGTGCGATTCTCTGGCAATAATCTCGTTCTGTTGTTCCTTGCCAAGCGTTGTGAAATACGCGTTGTATCCGGTCACCCTGACAAGGAGGTTGCGATACTGATCGGGGTGTTCCCGTGCGTCGATGAGCATCTCGGGGCTGATGACGTTGGTCTGAAGGGCGGTACCACCGACCTTCCCGTACGTTCTGAGGAACGCGGCCAGCTTATCCTTATGCTCGGGGTCCCGCAAACTGGCCGGGCTGAATGACATCGTGTGGGAGGAGCCGTTGGGATGCGTTTCCAACCCCAGCTTGCCCACGCTGAGCGCGGCGGCCGTCGGGCCATTGGCGTCAGCTCCCTGCGTTGCGCCCACTCCGCCGGACAAATATGTTCCTCGGAACCGCCCGTCGGGCAACGCGGCCGTTCTGGGCGCGAAAGAGATGAAGTAGTTCCAGGAGAGGTATCCGCCTCGGTACCTGCGGCTGCTGGCGGGGGCGACCTTTGTAGAGACGTACTCGCCCCAGCACCGGGAAACGTCTCTGGCGATGCTGTCGACGTAGTCATCATCGTTCCCGTATTTCGGCGCGTGGTTGATCAACGTCTGACGCAGCTCTTCGTGCCCGTCGAAGTTGTTTTCGAGAGCCGTCAGCAGCTCGGCCATGGATGTCCGCTTCTCTTCGAAAACGAGCATCTTGACCGCTGCCAGAGAGTCGGCGGCGTTGGCCAGCCCCAACCCTTCGACCGTGATGAAGTTGTATTTCGCGCCACCGGCACGGCAGTCCTTCCCCGATTCCGCGCACCCGTCGACGAGCAGCGAGACGTAGGGAACGGGTTCGAATTTCACGCGCAACCGGTCAGCAAAACTGTTGGCCTCGATAGCCCTGTCCATCAGAGCCTTCAGTTGCCGAGTGAAAGCGGCCATGAATTCTTGAAAGGTGCTGAACGTCGCGGGGTCGCCGGTTTTCGGCCCGATCTGTGTGTCGGACTCGATCTCCCTGCCGTTGTACAGTGTCAGTTCGACGGCCTTGGCGATGTTGACGTTCACGTCGACGGTGCCGGAGACGTCGTTTCCTGTCATGGTGTTCTCGAGACAGCCGACCGGCGCGTAGTCCCATACTTCGTTCTCGGGCACTCCCTCCCAGACGAGCCCTTTCATGGACAGCTCGTCGAAGTTCATGAGGAACGGGCTGCCCTGGGTTGACGCGACCATCGAAACGACGCGGTTCATGAGCGGCTCGGGGGTGTTCGCGTGAAGCCGGATGTTCGGTTTGGGTTCGAGCAGGTTCATCTCTTCGATTACTTCGAGGATGAGCCAGGTCAGCTCGTTCGAGGCGTCTTCATGGTTCTTGTCGAGCCCGCCAATGGTTATCAGTTGGCCGAAAGCCGAGTTGATCCCCTGCGAGTTGCCGACCTGACCCTGGAAGTCGTAGGCGTAGTTGTGTTTTATCCAGTAGCACTCGAGGATCTCTTTTGCAAACTCTCTCGTCAACGTGCCGGATTCGGTGTCACGTTGATAGTAGGGGTAGAGATACTGGTCGATTCTGCCGGGGCTTACGCCTGCGCCGGGATAGCTCTCCGCAGCGAGCACGAGCATGTGGGTTGTCCAGAGCGATTGGACAGCCTCCCAGAACGTTCCGGCCGGTTCCCACGGTACCTTGGCACAGATGCGCGATACTTCCAGCAGCTCGCTCCTTCTTGCCGGGTCGGGTTCCTCGTGGGCCAGTTGTTCCGCCTTTTCGGAATACCTTTCAGCCAACAGTCGTGGACCGTCGCACGAACCGATCAACGCGGTAAGCCACTCCTTGTGCCGAGTGTCCGTGGCCCCGTCTCTCAACTCGATAAGATCCTGCTGTATCCCCGAGAACCCTCTCTCGAGAACCTTGGCGTAGTTCGGTACGAAATGGCCCGGGATAGCCCCATGATTAAACTCGCCGGTCTGACACCTGAACGCCAGCTCCTTGTAGAACTTGTCCTGGCCTTTCTCGTATTCCTTTGCTTCGGCCTTTGTGAGAGTTTTGCTCAGAGCGGTATTGAAATGGCTACCGACAATGAGTTCGCCTTCGAGGATCATTACCGGCAGATGTTCTGCGACGACCTTGTTGAGAAAGAGGGCTTTTCGTTCGGCAATGGAACGACGGAACAGCTCATCGGGGAACTCGACGGGTTCGGCCAGTGCTCTCAAGCAGGACTTGAAGCCGTGGAGAAAGGCAACGCTCTCGGGCGTTATCCCCCAATGAATGTAGCTGTAGACACTGTCCCACGGACGGGCCGTGGTGTACGGGCGGACCTCGTTGGTGTAGGTGTCGTAGCGGTCGTGGAACGAAGCGTACTGCTCCCTGAGCCGTTTTATTCGAGGGCTGAGGTTCTCTGACGGCTTCCATACAGTCGTCGCAGGCTCACACGTACTTGCCACCGTCGTCTCCTTCAATCCGGCAAAGCATAATCTTGCTGGGGAATCCTTCCAAGTGGTGCCTTCGTCCCCGCGACCCGAAACTCGCCTTCAAAATGAATTATACTAGGCAGAAGCTTGTGCATCAAGCGAACGACCAGATCGATTGCTTGACAGAGTAATGGCGTTGCGGTATATTACTGTCAGGAGAAGCAGTGTTCTTGGCAGGTGGATATGGAGGATTGCCTGACAGTGTTTCGGGGAGGTGGTGCCACGCCGCAGTAAGATAGAAACCGTGACGAGTTGACTTTGATGAGGTGTTGTATTTCTCGGAAAGGGGATTTCCAATGAGAAACGGGAAGGGATTCACGCTCATCGAGTTGCTGGTGGTGATAGCCATCATCGGGATTCTGGCGGCCATACTGTTGCCGGCGCTTGCCAGAGCGCGTGAAGCGGCACGGCGGGCCTCGTGCGCGAACAACCTCAAACAGATGGGGGTGGTGTTCAAGATGTACGCGAACGAGTGGAACGGCCGGTTCCCGCACAAGTCTTCAAACGCCGGCGGGTTTATTTTCGCTTTCACCAGTGTGTATCCGGAATATCTATCAGACATCTCGGTACTGATCTGTCCGTCAGACATAGACACCAAGAAATACGTGATGAACCCCGACTCTAGCGAGAGATGGGTTGATGATGACGGGAATCTGGACGCGTATTGGTTTGACTGGTTCGGGGACCGGAGCTACCAGTACCTCGGATGGGCCATAAACAAGAATTGGGATGAGTTTTTTGACTTGTCCATTAGCCCGAATGCCTTCCAAGCTTTGGTGGCAGCGTTTCCGCCAGCACCTGATCCCGCTGTTGGGGAGGGTCTTTTCGCAAACTATGATGGCGATTTCAGCGTCGTGCCACCCGCTGTCTTGTCCGATGGCACGCAGATCAGCCAAGTATACAGATTGCGGGAAGGTATCGAGCGGTTTTTTATCACCGACATCAACAACCCGGCAGGAAGCTCGATAGCGCAATCGGAACTCGCAGTGATGCACGACGTCGTGGCAACCGAGATTCAGTGGTTCAATCACGTTCCCGGCGGGTGTAACGTTCTCTACATGGACGGACACGTAGAATTCATCAAGTATCCCAACGACTGGCCGATTTCGGCGAACTACGCCGCGTTCTGTGGAACACTGGGCTGGATGTAAGCATCGTCGATTGCCTGCCGCTGACAGACTGGCGGCGAGCCTGTGGTTGCACGTAGCGTCGCACACGAGCGGCGCTACGTGCACACTTTCTACTCCGCCGAAGGAGACGCCACCATGAGCCGGTCCTCACGCCCGTCCATTCTCCTCGTACTGGTGGTCCTTGCGCTTACAGCCTTGCCGATAAGAGCCGAATCACGCCCGGTCGGAGCAGAGCCGACTGAAGCGTGGGTGACCCGTGTGATCCCGATGCCCAAGGAGGCAGAGATCGGCGGTATGTTCTCTTTGCCGGTCTCGAGTGTCGGGCTCACGGTTCAAGCCGGTGACGACCCGCTGCTCGACACCGTCCGAAACGTTATGGCACCACTTGAAGAAGTCGAGGGAAGACCGTTCTCGATTCGCTTCTTGTTGTCGGAACACGCAACCGGCCTCTGTGCGAGACAGCTTCTGGAAAGACTGGGGGCTCTCCCCAACGCCGACCAGGCATACGCGATCGCGCCGGTATACGACAACAACGACGTCTTCTCCGGTTTGGTGGTCGTTGCACCTGAGGCACTCGGACTGCTTTACGGGGCACGGACGCTGAGCCAGATGATGGATCTCGGAGCCGGCAAGGGCACCGGTGGCCGCCCGGAAATCAGTATCCCGGAGTTGACCCTCGTGGACTGGCCCGACATGAGCGAGCGCGGCATGTGGGGCAGTATCGAGAAGGAAGACCTGCCCTGGCTGGCCGAACGCAAGCTCAATATCATTGACCACCACGCCGTACGGCTTTCCTATGACGAGGAGAAGGGCCGTGCCGTTGCGACGGTGGACACGGAACTGCTGTCCGAGGCGGCTAGAGTCGGGATCAAGGTGATTCCCATTATCAGCCATCTTGAGCACATCTATGAACGGTCGGGCATGGCTGAAAAACGGCCCGACCTGGCGGCAACGCTCGGTCCGTCCGCTTCGTCTTCACGCACCCGGAGACGCACGTTCTGTTTCTCCAACCCGGGCACGGTCAAGGTTATCGGCGATTGGCTGGAGGACGTAGCTCGAGCGCCCGGTGTGACGGATATCATCGTGTGGCTGTCGGAGGAAGAGTGGCGCTGTTCTTGTTCCGATTGCAGCGGGAAAGAGTCGTACGTGCTCGAAACAGCCGCGCTTCTCGAAGCGTTTGAGCGTGCCAAGGCAGTACACCCTGCAAGCTCTCTACGAATCCTGCTCACCCAGGGCAGCTACGACACCAACGACAAGATTCTCGCTGCGGTACCGGAGGATGTCAAGTTGGTCTACTACGACGGCGGGCGCACGTACGATTCGTCGCATCGGCCGATGATATACCCGCTCCTCGAGGCGTTTGCGGGTTCCGGGCGATGGTTGGGTGTGTATCCTCAGGTGACCAACGCCTGGCGGACGATAACGCCCTGGACAGCGCCCCAGTTTATTCGCTACCGCATGAACGAGTTTGTCGATAAGGGTCTCGCGAACGTGATCATGTACGCGGTGCCGAAACCCAGGTGGCACCAATACAACATCACTGCTGCCGCCGAATGGCTCTGGAACAGCAAAGGGAGAACCGACGAAGAGTTCTCGTTCGCCTACGCCAAATCCAACGGGATTGGCGATCCCGGGCTGTTTGCGAAATGGGCCACGACCGTGGGACCGGTCGGGTGGGACCTGGCAGGCAGCCGTGTTGCCATGAACATCATGCATTACCTTGATATGGGCGCTCCCCGGGAAGGCTTCCAGTCCGTCCGTTACGGAGAGATGTTTCTCGCGGAGATCCACTCTCAGGAACATATCGACGCGTTGATCCGTCAAGCCGAAGACGCGCTCGCGCTAGCCGTCGAGATAGAAGATCCGGCGGCAGTTTCCGAGACCCGTATTCACCGCGCGTTCTTGATCCTGGCACGGGCGCTCCAGGTGTTGTCGGAAGCGCCGGCAAGTGCCGACGGACTCGCGACGGGCCGGTGCGAACGATACCGGGTGGCTTTCGAACAGCTTGACTATGCCGCCCGGACGTTGGAAGTGGAACACGTTCGATGGGCGGAGTGTGTGGATCCCGGAGAACGGCCGTCCCGGTTGATGGACACGATCGAGCTGGGGTACCGGTGCGCCGCGCTCGCAGCGGACGTTATGGACCGGCTTGGGATACCCGACCCGATGCCCGAATACCATCTCAAGAAGGTCGGCTCGTGGTCGTCCGAAGAGTTCGCCGACGGGACGGAACGCGTCCTGTCGCTGGATGTGTCCGCGGCTTGGTGCGGTCCTGGTCCCTACGTCCTGTCATTTGAGTCTGACTACCGCCGGGACCTCTGCGGCATCAGGATCAACGATCTGACGTTGGTGAGCCGAAACCCTGACGGTACGGAAACGGAACTCGAGACGATACGGTGTAACCGCGATCTTTACCCGTGGCAGAGATGGGAGGAAGCCCGGTTCGAGTTCCCCCCGATAGCGCGCCACAGCGCGCCGCACGTCTACGTTCGAGTGGAGGTCCGAAACGACGCGCCCGAACCTGAACGGAAGACCTACGGTACGATACGACTCCGCAAAGGCATTGAAGGCGCAAAGTAAGCGGTAGCGTAGCGCGGGCATCTTGCCTGCAACAAACAAGTCCAACAAGTCTCGCCTCGTGAGGGTTCGTAGTTCCGCCTTTGACACGTGCCGCGGTTCGTGGTACAAAGGGTGCGCGTAACATTGTTTATTGTGGAGCCGACCGGTTTGGGAGTGTGATGATGGACAGATTCCGAAGATGCTTCAGGAGTACCTTGTTGGTTCTTGTGGTCGTGGGCGGACTGGTCGGCGCAGCCGCTTTTGCAGGAGCCGATAGTGGTTCGGTTCCCGACACACCGTTTATCCAGGAGTATCACGAACCGTATCCCGTCGGCTCGGGCGGCGAGAACGATGTTCGCGCGGTCACGCTGGCCGCTGGCGGCAGTGAAGTGTGGATCGCGACGAAAGCCGGGCCGCGCGTGCTTCTTCCCGGGCAGAAAGAGTGGACTGTCCCGCCCGGCGGCGACAACATCGGCACGACGTACAATGTCATCGCCGACGAGACCGGCGTCTGGGTCGGTGCATGGGACGGGCTGTACCGCAGCGCGGACGGCCTGCTCGAGCGTGTCCCGGAGATCTCGGCGCCTATCGCCGCTCTGTGTTTAGCCGACGGCGAGCTGTTCGCAGGCGGGCCCGACGGCGTATGGCGTCACCGGCAAGGCCAATGGGAGCCGCTTTCCGGCCGCTGGTCGGCGGCTATCCGTCGAATGGCCTGCGACACAAGCGGCGCGCTTTGGCTTGCCACCGGCATGGGGCTTTACAGACACAGCGACGCCGGCGACGAGGTGTATCACGAGGCCGACGAGCTGTTGAGCAGCGACGTGCGCGCGGTAGCGTTCGGTCCGGACGGGCGTCTGTGGATCGGCAGCAGCGGCGGTTTGGACCTGTACGAAGACGGTCGAAGAGTCGCGCACTTCACCGGCGAACACGGCCTGCCCTGCACCGATGTCCGGTCGTTGACAATCGACAGCGACGGATTGCTATGGATCGGCACTCTGCATGGTCTCGTTCGGTACGACTTCTACGCGGCCTCCTCGGCAGCCCTATCGCGCACGGGAGGAGCGCGATGGTCGTTGCGGCACAGCCGGCGATGGCTGCTTGACGACGACGTGCGCGACGTGGCCGTCGGATCCGACGGAACGGCGTGGGTCGCGACGGCGGCCGGCGTGAGCGCGATCCGAACCCGCCGGATCACGCTCGCCGAGAAGGCCGACCATTACCAGCGCATCTGCCGCGCGCGACACGTCCGGCCGCCCGGCCTCATCGAACGGTGCCGGCTCGAGACTCCCGGCGACGTCAGCACCTTCAAACCGATGGATACTGACAACGACGGCCAGTACACCGGCATGTACCTCGCCATGGAATCGTTTCGCTACGCTGTCACAAAAGCCCCCGACGCGCTCGAAAGCGCCCGCGAAGCGTTTCGCGGTATGAAGTTCCTGCAGACAGTCACCGGTACGCCGGGATTCGTGGCGCGGACGGTCATACCCTCGGACTGGACGACCATGGCCGACCGGAACGAGCAGATAACGCCACAGGAACATGCCGAACGGCACGTGCGCGACCCGCGTTGGAAGAAGGTCGAACCGCGCTGGCGGCGGAACGCCGGCGGCAAATGGTTGTGGAAAGGCGACACGAGCTCGGACGAGATCACCGGCCACCTGTACGCCTACGCTGTCTACCACGATCTCGTTGCCGACGAAGACGAACGCGCCTTAGTACGCGACCTCGTCGTGCGCATCGTGGACTACATCGTCGACAACGGCTTCGTGCTGAAAGACATCGACGGCGAAGCCACACGATGGGCCGTCTGGTCGCCCGAGAAGCTCAACGACGACCCGGATTGGCGCAACGAGAGCAGCATCAACTCGGTCGAGATACTCTCGTATCTCAAGGTTGCGCAGCACATGACCGGGGACGAGAAGTACCAGAAGGCCGCGCGATACCTTATCGACGAGCACGACTACGACGAGAACGTCCGCGTGGCACGGGCCACCGCGCCCGCCGAACGCACCCACATCGACGACGAGCTCCTGGCACTGGCGTATCCGGCTCTGCTCGACTACGAGACCGATCCGCTGTTGCGCGATCTCTATCTCGAAAGCCTTCGCCGCTGGTACTCGACCGTCGATACCGATTACAGCCCGTACTTCGGGTTTGTCTTTGGCGCGGCGGTCGACGAGGATTTCGGCTTGCAGAGATGCGTGCAGTTCCTGCGGGACGTACCGCTCGATGTCGTCCAGTGGACCGTTGACAACAGCCACCGCGAAGATATCGAGCTTGTCAGACGACCCGAGATCGAGACCGTCCAGACCGACCGGCTGCTGCCGGCAAGCGAACGCGGCATCATCCGGTGGGACTGCAACCCGTGGGCTGCCGTGCAAGGCGGCGGCGGCACCGCCGAAAGCAGCACCGTCTTCTGGCTTCTCCCGTACTGGATGGGCCGGTACCACGGGTTCATAGAGGCTCCCGAGAAATGATGGACCGCCGTCGAAGCAAACCCAACTGGTGCCGGTGACGATGGCGCACCCGCTTGCCCGACTTCTTCACCGCTTGGCTCATGTGCCTGTGCTTGGCACGGCGCTCTTTGTCGTATCCGATACCCTCATCCTGCTCGCAATCGCAATCCTCGACCCTTGGCTTGCCCGCATACTGCTCTACAAGATCCAAGCACGGACGACGGACCGAGCTGAGAACGGGCCTCGACTTCTATCGCTACATCGAATATCCGAGGGTGATGGAGTGGCTGAACCGGATACGGCCGAAACGCACGCTCGACATAGGCAGCAACTACGGGTTGGTATGGCAGTGGTCTGCTGCACGGGGGATCGAGACTCACGCGACCGACATCTGCGACATCACACTGACCGACGCCCGCGCCGCAGCGCCGCAGCGTGTCAGAGACCGCAGCCCAATCTCCATGCACAATGCTACGAGGCTCGGCTTCAAACCTCGCTCGTTCGACGCAGTTACTGTCATAAGCACCATCGAACATATCGAAAACGACCGCGCTGCGCTGGACGAGATCGCGAGCGTTCTTGAACCCGGCGGATACGCCATCCTCACATTTCCCGTGAACCGCGAGTTCCTCGAGATTCGCGACAATCCCTCCTTCCCGCTCATCAGGCTGTACGATCTCGATGCTATCGAGACACGCCTCCTCGCCAACGACCAGCTCGTGAATGAGCATATCGAGCTATGGTGTATCCGGGACAGGTTTGCCGCAAAACCTCTCTGGACGCTCACGCGGCTCAGCGACGTGCTGCGACGATTCGTATACTACTGCCGGCCTAAACCACCGTTCTCGCCCGAGAAGATAACGCCCACAATATTCTCGGCCATCATCTCTGCCTGCTCGTTCTCCGCAGAACTATCTGACATCAATACCGTCTCTGCTTGTCCCGTCCTTCTCGCCGTGCTTGCAGATGATTTTGCCGCGGCCATGTGGTAGAATCGGCCAGAGAACGCGGGCTGTACGGCTGGTTGCAGGAGATACTCTATGGCGCACATCTATGTAGTGGGCAATACGGTACCGGAAGTGTGGGAACGGTCTGTCGTCGAGTGTTGGGAGAAAGGCGACCCGTTCCGGACGGAATACGACAAGCCGGACGACCCGCAGAGCAAGGATTGCACTGCGCTGCTCGTTGTCCGCGACCCGTTGCGTGAATCGCGCATACACCGCGCGTTTCCCGGCGGGCTCGACGATCTCGAAATCTATCGCCAGGAGGTGCTCTACGGGGTGCACGACCACTGGGTTGACCCCGATGCCGGCAAATGGTCCTACACCTATCACCAGCGCCTCACTGCTTACGATACAGGCGATACACTCATCGACCAGCTCGATTTCGTTGTCGGGAAACTCGCCGATACTCCCCATTCACGGCGCGCACAGGCAATCACCTGGAAGCCCGACATTGACCCGGACGTGGACGATCCGGCTTGTCTCCAGCGGATGTGGTTTCGTATCGACGGCAGCGGACGGCTGGTTCTCCAGGTCTCGATGCGGTCGAACGATGCATTCAAAGCGGCTTTCATGAACATGTTCGCCTTTACCGAGCTGCAGAAACTTGTCGCGGAACGCATCGCAGAACGGTCCGGCCGGCCGGTCGGTGTCGGCGAGTACACCCACTTCGCCAACTCCTACCACATCTACGGGTCGTACTTCGACGAGTTCAAGGGGTTTCTCGATACCCTGGAGACTCGGGAGTTCTGCGACCGTGTCTGGCGGAGCGATTCGGACATAGTGCAGCAAAACTTCGAGTACGGAAGGCAACGTCTCGCGGCGGAGCAGAAGAATGGTCGGGACTGAGACCGAAACGGAGCGACGGACTGCGCGCGAAGAGGCGTTGTGCGCGCTCCAGAGGATCTGTCACGAAGGCGCGTTTGCGAACATAGTCATCGACCGGGCGATTGAAGGGGCCGAATTCAGCGATGCGGACGCCGCGCTCTTCACCAACATAGTCTACGGAGTGCTCAGGCATCGCGGCCTGCTCGACTATGTCCTGGACAACATCTCGACTACACCCGTCGACTCGCTGCCGCCCGCAATCGCTAACATTCTGCGCATCGGAGCGTACCAGATGCTGTTCATGGACCGCGTTCCCGCACACGCTGCGGTCAACGAATCGGTCGAGCTGGCCAAGAAGTACGGCCACGCCGGAACGGCACGCCTGGTCAACGCTGTGATGCGCCGCGTGCCCGCAGACCTGTCGGACGTCGAGTTTCCCGACCCGTCGACGGACCGTAGTGCCTGCCTTGCCACACGGTACTCGATGCCGCGATGGATCGTCGAACAGTGGGAGACGTGGTTCGGTGCCGAGCGCACCGAACAGATGTGTGCTGCGAGCATCGAGATCGCACCCCAGACTGTACGGTGCAACGTCTTGAAGACCGACCCCGATTCGCTGCGGTCCCTGCTCGAAGAAGACGGTATCGAGGTGGGGAAACGTACCGGGTTGCCCGAAGAGTTCGAGATAGTGAGCCGGGGCTCACCGCAACGGATGCGGGCGCACCAGGAAGGTCTGATGACGGTGCAGGACAGCGCATCGATAGCGGTCAGCCGCTTGCTCGACCCGCAACCCGGCGACACGGTGATCGACCTCTGTGCCGGGCCCGGCGGCAAGACGGGCCATATTGCCGAGCTGATGCAGAACAAGGGACAAGTCTTCGCCTTCGACATTCATCCGCACAAGGTGTCGCTTATCGAGCAAACGTGCAACAAGCTCGGCATAGACATTTTCCGCGTTCGCCAGGCCGACAGCGCCCTGTTGACCGCCTCGGACGTCCCTCCCACCGACAGAGTGCTTGTCGATGCGCCGTGCTCGGGTATGGGCACGTTCAGACGGCGCGTCGACCTCAAATGGCGGCTCGAACCGGGCCGGATTCCCGAGCTCGCTAAGTTGCAGGCGAGCCTGGTGCGTGCGGGCTCGAGACTTTTGCGTCCGGGCGGCGTTCTGGTGTACGCGACCTGCACGTTCTCGCCGCCCGAGAACGAGGATGTCATCAACGACGTTCTGAGAGACGTTACCGATATGCGAGTGGATGGTTCCGCCTTCCCGGCGTTAGAGAAGTACAAGAGCGGCGACGGGTTCTACCGCATTCTGCCGGGCACAGATGGTATGGACGGATTTTTCGCGGCGCGGCTTGTGAAAGGGCAACAACAAGCGTGAGACGGTTCATCGCAGGGCTCATAAAACTTGCTGCCGTGACCCTCTTTCTCATGGTTATCGTGATGGCCGGCACGTTCTTTCTCGTCAGGTATATCGTCAAGAGCGGGCAGGCTGTCGAAACACCGAACGTTGTCGGAACCAGCCTTGCCGAAGCGCTCGAGGTTGTCGGCGCTACCGGGCTCGAGCTGAAGCCGGATGGCTGGGAGTATCACCCGCTTGTCGAAGAGAACCACATAATATCACAGAGACCGGCTCCCGGACGCGTCGTCAAGAGCACCCGCAAGCTCTACGTCATCATCAGCAGGGGCAACAGGCTCATACGACTGCCCGACCTTGCCGGCAAACCGCTGCGCGAGGCTGAGATAGCGCTCGAACGGGCCGGGCTGCAGTCCGGGCGAACCAGCAGAACGTACTACCCCGCGAGGAGAGATACCGTGGTCGCCCAGGATCCGAAGGCGGGTCAGTACGCTCCAAAAGGAAGCCCGGTAAACCTGCTCGTAAGCCGCGGCATCAGCCCGCGCACCTACCTGTTGCCGTCGCTCAGTGGCATGGGGGTCGAGCCCGTCACCAAGATGCTCAACGAACTGAACCTCAGCGTCGAGGCGAGACGCGAGTTTACCCTCGACGTGCCCGACGGCATTGTATTCGCCCAGGAGCCGAAACCCAACATGGTAATCGAGGAGGGATCCATAGTCACGCTCAAGATAAGTTCCGGGACATCGCTTCCTAGGTGGCGCGATGCCAATTATGCCATAGTCGACTTCGTCGTGCCGTTGGCGCTACGCGACTGGCAGCTCAAGATCGTCTCGACGGACTTGGTTCCGGATTACAAAGGACAGTACAAAGCACAGGTTGAATGGCCGGAAACACCTCGGGGGATAAGCGTCAGCAAGGTCAAACCGGGAACCGCCCCTCCCGGCACCAAGATAACGATACCCGTGTGGTGGTACGACAAACCCATTAAGATAGAGACATTGCTCAACGGCGCCCTCTACGAGACACGATATGTTTCCGAGCTTGAAGACGTCAATCTCCGGAATGTCATAGTCCCGAACTGGGCGCGCATCAGTGACCGCGAAAGCTCTCTCGACATGATCAAAGAGGAGAAACCGGAAATATGAACGAGACAGACGTTAAGATCGCTCCCTCGCTCCTGGCATCGGATTTCAGCCGGCTCGGGGAGGAGGTCGAACGGGTTACCGCTGCGGGAGCCGACCTGATCCATGTTGATGTCATGGACGGGCACTTTGTCCCTAACATCACCATCGGACCTGTCGTCGTCCGGGCGCTGAGGAAGCATACGACCCTCCCGCTTGAGACGCACCTGATGATTGAACAACCCGAGCGGTACATCTCCGCGTTTGCCGACGCCGGTGCCGATATCATCACTGTACACGTGGAAAGCACGTACCATCCGCATCGTGCCGTTCAACAGATCAAAGCCCTCGAGAAGTCCGCCGGTGTGGCGCTCAATCCCGGCACATCCGAGAACACGATACGGTATCTCATCGACGAGATCGATCTGGTGCTGCCCATGACGGTCAATCCGGGGTTCGGCGGACAGCACTTCATACGAGCTGTTCTGCCCAAGATACGGCGCATACGGGAGATGGTCGGGCCGAAGAAGATGATCCAGGTCGACGGCGGCATAGACGAGCAGACGGCCAAAGAGGTCGTCGAGGCAGGCGCGAACGTGCTCGTCGCCGGTACCTACATATTCGGCGCACCGGATTGCGCACAGGCGATAGCAAGCCTCCGAGCCCAATGAGCAGTCCAAGAACGAGCCAAGTCCAGCCCGAACAGGTGCTTGCGTTCGACGCCGCATGGCTGGAACGGCTCGGATATTACAACGGTTTCAAGGCCGACCCCTCATATCTCGACCCCGTCGAGCACGAGCTCGAGTTTCGCGACCGGTCACAGGTCGAGATCGATCCCGCCCTCAAACATCTTGCGACATACGCGGTACTCAGGTGCGATGGCAGAATATTCACCTATCGGCGCACTTCAGGCGGTGGCGAGGGACGTCTTTACGGGAAACGATCGATAGGAGTCGGCGGCCATGTCAACCCGTGCGACGGCGACCCGTCGGCTACCGGCATGCTCTCCGTCTTCGACACGGCGGCCGAACGCGAGGTGGCCGAAGAGATAAGAATTCACTCCGCGTACTCGAAATCGCTCATCGGCTACATCAACGACGACTCGAACGACGTCGGCCGTGTGCATTTTGGTGTAGTCTACGCATTTGACCTCGAACGGCCCGATGTGGACTTCGAGCGTGACGACAAACACTGCGATAAACTGTTTGCCACTCCGGACCAGCTTCTGGCTGACATCAACTCCTACGAATCCTGGTCCTGCATACTTATCAAGCGGTTGGCCGGCGGGGAGCCTCCCCGGTAGGATTCACGAGCACGCTGGGACAAGGGTCAACCCTGTCAACCATCGTCGAACAAGCTTCGTTTAACTAGATGGAAAGACCAATCCCCTTCCCACGGAGGGCCGCGGAGCTCCTCCCCTTCCGCGGCTCTCCCCTCCTTTCTAACCTGTTGATATCGCTACATTTCGCTGTCATGCCAGATATCGGTCATATCCGCGATAAAGCCGCGTATCCACTGAAAAACCCCGTAGCGGTGCATGAGATACGCTGCAAGACCGAGAACCGTTATCCAGAAGACAGCCCACAGTATCTGGCGGGTTTTATACACCATGACCGGTCACCTGCACTATGTCTCCCATTCGAATCACCATCCCTCGTAAGACACGATCTCGTCCAACTCCTTCCGGTACGTAGGGCCGGGAACCCGTGCGGGATACCCTATTGGCAGAAGCGCCACAACCCGCACGTGGTCCGGTATACCCAGCAGGTTCTTGACATCTGTCTCCTGAAACGCGCCGATCCAGCACGTGCCGAGACCCTCCTCGACCGCCTTGAGCGTCATATGGTCTACCGCTATCGCAACGTCTATGGGATAAGCGTACTGGCCGCAGGCCATCACGTGTTGACATTCGGTTGCACAGGCGACTATCACCGCCGCGGCCTCGCCGACAAACGCCTGCCCGTTCGCGATTCGCGCCAGCTGCTGCCTTTTATCAGCGTCGGTGACGGCCACGAAACGCCACTCCTGCCTGTTGCTCGCCGACGGCGCCACCCGGCCCGCTTCAAGAACGGCTCGGAGCTTTTCCTGCTCGATCGGTTTCGGCTCAAACGAACGGATGCTCCTGCGGCTCTTTAGTGCCTCTATGAGTTCCATCGCATTTCTCCTCCAAGAGTGGGCTTGTTCGTTTGCCAGGCTCTAGCTTCCAGCTCCTGAAACACATTCTATGTGATTGGCCGCCAATCTGTCAACGGCCCCGTGGCGCAAGTGTTGAGATTCCTTACGACCGTTCTCAGGGACCTACTGCTGTGCAGGTATGAACCCCGCGTAGCGCTCAGCAAAGATTTCTGCGGATTGCGGGTGGAAGACGAGTTGGGCCGACTGGATTTCCCGGAGTGGCTTTGCCGGCAGGTTCGTGCCCAGGTACAGAACCGTGTTTGGCCTGCTGAACAGGTTCCCGAGCAGGATCTTCAGTCGCGGGATCCCGGCGGCGGTCATGGTATTTTGCGGACCACCTTCTTGTCGTAGAAGTGCTCGAATATCTCCTCGAGCCCGCGGGTGATCTTCTTCGCCTCGAAACAGGTCTTCACCTTACCGTACCCATTCTCGCCCATGATGCGAGCCGCCGACGGGTTCTTGAGCAGGTACGCAACCCCCGCTGCGTAGCTTTCCGGCGTATCGGCCACCACACCGTTAACGCCGTGGTCGATCAGCTCGACCTGCGCGTTGTCGCGTCCGCCGTGAGTGTTGTGCGTCACAGCCGGTATGCGCGACGCCATCGCCTCGGCGATCGTAAGCCCGAAGCTCTCGCCCAGCTCGGTCCCGTGGACAAGAACGCGGAACCGTTTGAGGAACTCGAACAGCTTCGTTCTCGAACCCGTAAGCGGGAAGAACCGGAAATGCGCTTCTATCCCGAGCTCCCGTATCTTTGCCCGTACCTCCGGCGTTTCGCCGATAACGTAGTAGACAAGCTCCGGCACTTCCTTCACGAGGTAGGGCACCATCTCTATGCATATGTCCGACCATTTCGTGTTGTCGGCCCGGCTGTATCTTCCTACCGCCGGCACCGTCATGTCACGCGAGAAGTCGAACGCGTCAAACTCGTCAACGTCTATCGGGTTGTAGACCACCTTGTACGCGTCGGAAACCAGCGGCTGGCCAACCCATTGCTGGTACCGTCTCATACAGAAATAGCTGACGAACAGGTGGCAATCGATCGCCTGGCCGCTCGGGCTTGGGTCGTGCCGGCCAAAGACGTTTGTCTCGATGACGATGGGCACGCCGCAGGATTTTGCGGTCTCGATGGGATACGGTTCCTGCCAGCCTGCGCGGTGGACGTGGAAAATGTGCGGCCGGAACGAGTTCAGAAGACCGGGAAGGTTGTCATGGCTTTCGAACGGCACCCCCCACTGTGCGTACACCTCGGTATCGTCGCCGCCAAGCCCCTGCCATGAATAGACGCGCGGCTCGAATCGCGACCGGTCCATGTACTTGACGAACAGTCGCAGCGTCTGCTCCGTCCCGCCCAGACCGCCAAGCTTGTTGCCTACCTCGAGAACACGGATGCGTTCCATCTGCTCCTCACGGACCCGGAAGCGCCGACCGAACGTTAACCGGCGCTACTCGCCGAACATGTGGGACTTGTCGCAGTAGTCGAGTATGAGCTTGAGCACGTCCACCCCGTTGATATGGCCGAGCGCGCCACGCACGCACTCCTGCTCGGTCAGCCGGCGCGCGTCGTCGGACCGCACAGCCTTGTGGTACAAGAGAACCGGCACCGGGTCGGCCGTATGCCGGCCCGCGCTCACAGGCGTCGAATGGTCGCCCGTTATCGCCATAACATCGAAATGGTCTTTCACGGCACCCAGAAACTCGGCATCGATACGCGATACCATATCCCGCTTCCCGTCGAACTTGCCGTCGTGTCCGCAGCTGTCCGTTCCCTTGATATGTGCGAAGACGAAATCGTGGGTCGAAGCCGCTCCTATCACCGCGTCGGCTTTCGCCCGCAAATTCGTCTCGACCGTACCGGTCGCGCCGGGCACGTCGGGCGTGTCGAACCCGATGTACCGCGCAACACCCTTGTACAGCGCACCGCCGGCTATGCAGATCGGCTTCATCTCGTACCGGCTCACGAACGGGTCGACGGATTCGAACATGCCGGCGCCTCTGCACAACAGAATGTTTGCCGGTTTCTTGCCAAGCTTTACCCGCTCCTTGTTCATCGGGTGCGGATCGAGAATATCGTACACCTGACGCGTGAACTTGTTGAGCACATCAGCGATCTTCTTCCCCGCATCGCTCGAGGGTTCGGCATGCTCGACTTCCACACCAACTTCGTGCGGGTCGGTGTTACCGACTTTGTTTGAAAGACCCTTTCCGGAGAAGACGACTGCGCCGCGATGCTCGACAGTGTGCTGCACCTTTATCCTGACCCCGTCGATCTCCTGCCCGTCAATTGACTCGTACAACACGTCCATGCCGTGGCTGTCGCGGCCCGCGCGCCGGTCGAGCACATTCCAGTCATCGTCGACGGTGCAGAGGTTGCCGCGGAACGCCACGTCGCCGTGCTCGAGTGGTATGCCCGCACCGAGTGCTTCAAACGTGCCGCGGCCCCGGTAGTACTCGTACGGGTCGTACCCCAACAGCGCCAGGTGCGCCGTGTCCGAACCGGGCACCACACCGCGGCCCAACGTGTGCATCAGACCCAACACGCTTCGCGACGCCAACTCGTCGAGGTGTGGCGTCGTCGCTTCGCTCAGCGGCGTCTTCGTCCCTCTATCGCCGAGCCCGTCCATAATCACTAGTAGTGCAGCCATCCGCTTTTCCCTCTTGTGAAGTTGCTGCTAATGCCTCTGCAACAACGTTTCACCTGTTACGAACTCCTTCAGCAAGTCTATGTCGCAGACTATCTCTTCCTCGTACGTCGTGCCGACGCACAGCGCGAAATCGTCCCGCTTCACCCTCGAGAACACGTGCTTGAACGCGGCCTTCGGTGCAATCCGCCCCGCCGCCAGCACTTTGTACAGTATAACAGGTTTGCTCAACGTATTGGCAACCTCGACCGCGAGCGTCTCGTCATCGACCACGCCGGGCTCTTCGGGGATCGACCTCATCGGCACACAATGAAAATCCGTCTCGAACCCGTGTTCTTCCGCATAGAGATGCGCTCTTGGTTCGTGGCTTGCCATACCAGCCAGCGCCCCCGCATCGTGTATGCGCTTCAGATAATCACGGGCACGTTCGATCTGCCCATCATCGTACAGCCTCTTGACGAAACCGCCGTGCAGGTAGATCATCTGTGTGCCGCACCCGACTATCTCGTCAATGTTCTCCTCGACCGGCGTTCGTTCGGGTGCCGTCTGCGTTATCCATACCAGGTCGCGGCATGCCGTGTCCCGCAACCGGCGAATCACCTCGAACATGTGCGCGTCGCCCCGCGAGAGAAACGCGGTCATTCCTTCCGCTCGACCCGCCTCGAGTATCGACAGTATCTTGGGAATGTTGTCACGCAGCGTTCGGCGGAAGTGGTCGCTCTTGACATCCGACATGTGCGAGAAGCCGCTGAACGGGTTGCCGCCGCAGATGAACCGGCTCACCTCGTACGGGCCGATCCGGATTGTCGGCATCGAGGGTTTCGCCGCCCGACTCACGCTGCCTCAAACCCTCCGCGACCGTCTGCGGACAGCGACAAGAAGACCGACAACAACACAGGCCAACAAGACATAACGCCCGCTCGCGAGCACGACAAAAAGATCGAGCGCTGCTCGGACTACCGCTTTCGCAGCCGGGTGTGCCGAAATGCCGTCCGACAACATCGGCGACCACGTGTAATACTGCCTCACGAACGACGCACCGAGCTGGTTGCGCAAGAGCACCTCGTCCCTGAGCCTGCGTAGTTGTGCGACCTGTTCGGTCTCGCCGCCGTACACTGCCGTCGCGATAAAGCAGGGAATCGGTCTGCCCGCCAGTGCAATCCCCTCGGCTCCGAACGTCACGAACCCGAGCAGAGCGCCGATCGTCGGCGTCAAATCCACGGCCCGGGCGGTCTCGATCGTTCTTGCGAAAAGCAGCAACCGGTTGCCCGGAGATGCGATGATAAACGGTATGTAGGAGTCGTCGGCGTAGAGCGTGCCGTGGTTGCCTGCCATCGGTGTTCCGAAATAGTAGCCGTCACGGTAGCTGGGAAACAGGAGTATATCGCCGCTGTACACCGATTGGTGTTCCGCGATGCGTCGCACCGGATCGACGTAGTCCAATTCCGGGTGCCGTGCGAGATAGTCCGCGATATCCTCGACCGCGCCCCCGCCCGTGTAGACACGGTACGGCGCGCACCAGTCCGGCGTTGTCCCCGAGTCCCGTACCAGCACGAGCTCGATGGCGTTCGTCATCTCGCCCGGCTCGTCCGGAGCGAAGCTTGCCCGCCACAACGCGTCCGCTACCGGCAGGACGTCGGTCGCAAAGGCCGGAAACTCCGTCCAGCCCGGAGGCACCGGTGTGCCTGCCCCCGCACGAACGTACACGTCCGCAACGCAGCTGACACCAACCAGCACGTCGGAGTCCGCAACATCCGCTTGGCCCGTTGCCATCACAAGACCGAGCGAGTCGAATACGTCCACCAGTTCTTCGTTCCGGCCTTCGTACGGTTCCGTGCCGAATATGCCGGTAGGCTCGTAAAGCGAGATTGCGTGCAGGTCATCATTCCCAACCGCCGTCTGGCCGTGGTCGCTCGTAATGACGAACGCCGTCCTGCTGTAATCCCACAACGGATGGTCGATCAGCCCGACACGCCCGCGGTCGCCGTCGAGAAGAAGCCCGATGAGCGGGTCGACAACATTTCTGAGATAGTACGGCTGAATATCCGGGCCGAGCTTGTGTGATGCCACGTCAAACCCCGCGAAGTACAGTGTCATGATGTTTGGCACGTCACCCGTCCCGAGCTGTTCGAGCGCTTTTACCATCATCGCTCTATCGTAGGCCTGAAGCGTCCCGATGATGATCTCGGGTATGACCGAAAGTTCTGCGAGCCCGACGTTGATGAAGTCCCCCAACGCAGGGACTATCCACGTGATGTTCTGGTCCAACAGGTGGTGCTGCGACGAGTACATGTTGAACGATATCAGGCTCGACACCCCCTGCACCGACGCCGATTCGTAGACCGTCGACCGATCCAGCATCCTGTTGGCCAGACCCTGCCCCGCGTACGCTCCGAGAGTGTCCTGCAGCGCAAGGCCCTGTCCCGCGGTGAACGCGTAGAATCGCGGCGTGCCCTCATTTGTGGTGCCAAGCCTGTCGAACAATTCGTTCCCCACGACGCCGTGGCTTGCCGGTACGCAGCCGGTATACAACGTGGCATGGTTCACGAGCGTTACAGTCGGAAAGGAGTTCGTGCAGTAGTTGACGCCGACCGAGTCGAGAAACACGGCGTCTACCGTGTCGTCCGTGCCGCCCGGATACGCTACCCGGCCGGCTATCCGGCCCAGGTTCGGCAGGTCTCCGTTCGCAAGCATGCTATACATCACGCTGCGTTTGCACGCGTCGATGTCGATCACCACCACGTGACTGAAGTCTTGTGTGCCGGCACTTGAAACGGCGGCAGCCCGTGTGGTTGATGCCACCGCGAATATGAAAACGAGGATCGCAGCGGGGATTTTCAGACGAGATACCATCAATCGAGTTTACGACCAACCGGTTCCGAGTAAGAAGGTACTATTCCTTTGGCGAGTGGCGTTTCGCATACGCGAGCCGCTGCACCACCGTTATATGAGAGATTATCGCCACAATTATGACGGACAGTTCGAGCAGGTTCCGGCCGGGAACGATCGCTTCAAGCACCAAGCCCAGCATAACGAGCCCGAGCTTCTCCTGCCGTTCCGCGATACCGACCGTACAGCTCTCGACCTTGCCTTTCGATTCAGCCTTCGCGCGAGTGTAGCTCGCCATCAGCATCCCGAACAACGCGACAAACGCCCAGAAAAACCGCACCTCGCCGCTCAGGTATATCCCGACAAAGATCACGAACTCCGCGTACCTGTCGGCCACATGGTCGAGCACCGTACCGAAGTTCGACGCGAGCCCTGCCGCGCGAGCCGTCGCTCCATCAAGCGTATCAAACACGCCCGCAAGCAGGATGAGTACTGCACCGAGAACAAAGTGCCCGACGGCTATCGCCCAGCCCGCCAGGCCGGCTATCACCACGCTCATCAACGTGAGCGCGTTCGGCGTTATCCCGAGCCCCGTACACAGTTTGCCCAGCGGTAACGATACGCGCTCGTACGTCTCACGGTACCTGGAGATCACCTGCATCTCCTCCCTTCTGACTCTCCGCATTATACACCCCACCAGCCAGAAAACACAACCCGCCAACGGGTCAGACACAACGGCGAGATAAAATGGAAGGGCAGGAAACTCTATCTGAGCGAAGTGCTCGCGGGTGAGCCTGTGGGGTTGGAGCAGATAGACGACCGATATTGGAGTGTATCATTCGGCCCACAACAACTGCTGTGGCTCGACGACCATACCTGCAAACTCATTGAACCGAAAGAAACCAATGTCACCTAACCAGCAAGAAAAGTGTTACCCATGTCCTGAGACTATTGTGTTACCTATGTACCGGTTGCAACGGTGAGGGAACTGAAGAAACGGCCCTCTTCCCGTCGTTGCGAGAAGCGAGCGTGCGGGCAATGTGGCAATCTCTTGTCTTCCCTGCAATCCTTTCCAAAAGACTTTGACCGTAGCGACCGGCGGAATGCAAAACGTTGATGTGTGGCGGGGCAGGGTATACAATGGGTGCGGCGGGTTCTTAGGTACGTGACAGGAGGAATGTGAAGCATGCCTGTGTTCAAGAGCGGGAAAGGGTTGGCACCTGGCTGGTGCGAGCTCGAGTATTTCGAGATCGTCAAGCTGCCGACCGGTGCGACATACGTCTTCGAACGTGTCGGCGCCAAAGAGAAGCTGGTTGTCGGGACCGGCCGGTGCCGGGTAACATGTGCCGGCCTTACGGTGGACGCCGAGCCGGGTGCCATCGTCGATCTAACCGAGCCGGACGGCCGGTTCGAGGTTGTCGAGGTGGGTTCGGAGACGACGCTCGTGCGTATGTGCGGCAGGTGGGGCGACAAGACGGGTTGGTCGGGCGTGTTCACCATCGAACCGTGCGACGACCCGCACGATGGCGGCGACCCGGTCGACTATCCCAAACAGACGGAGTTTGATAACCACTACCACGATTGCGACGAGTACTGGATCGTGATCGAGGGACGCGGCGTGGTCGTGTCGGAAGGAAAGTCCTACGAGGTCGGCCCGGGCGATTGTCTCGCCACCGGGATGGGGTTCCACCACGATTTCCCGCAGGCGTTCGAGCCTGTCAAAGGCGTCTTCTTCGAGACGACGCTCGAGGACCAAAAACGGCTCGGACATCTCTGGGAACATACACACGGGCCCGCACTACCCAAACCCAACCGGGCCTGAACTAGAAGAACACGGAAGCCGTGGGGAACACCTTTTCTGAAGAACCGGTTCTTCCCCACACCCCGTTCCAAAAGACTTCAACCGATTGCGGAGCAAGGGTCTTGTTCTCTTGCAGGAGCGTGACGGATATCAGCAAGAATGACCTGGTCAACCGTGGAACGGAGGACAATTATGCGGGTCCTTGCAGATCCACCATTGAGCCAGCGGCCGGTTGTGGCATGTATCCGCAAGGTGCTTGCATGAAGCTAGTCAAAACTCAGGCAACAGGAGCATTATTTGAGAGATGGCTCCTCACGACATGATTCTCCTTCGCTCGTCCCCCTTTGCCCAAATTGTTGATCTTAGAAACCTAGTATTTTGAGAACCAGTCCAACGATAAGCGCAATCTCGACACCAACACCGATCTTCAAAAGCGTCTCAAGAATCAGATTCTTTCGAGCGGCAACTATGGAAACGTTAAGGAAGGAAAGCTGCACAAGAACTACAAGGAGACGGAACTCCCTGTAGCAAGGGGGGGGCTCTGAATCACCGTCTCCTCCATCGTCGTCGCCCCCGCTGTCGCTCGATCCGCCCCCACCTTCTTTCGATCCTTCGCTGTTGGCAGGGGCTTCTGCACTAAGGTTTAAGCCCCCTTCTACCTTCTCAGAACGGACAGAAGTGCCGGGAGTCACGCAATGGACTTCTCTTTCGCTCCTGAAACGAGGCCCGGTGCGACCCATCCCCGGACGTCTGAGGTAATCCGCAACGACAGCTAAATCAACCTCAAGTGGGCTCGATCCAGCGCCAACACCGACGGAGGCCCTGCTTTTCCAATCCGGACCAAAACATTTTAACTTCTTGTTACGACCGCGTTTACTAGCAGCCACCACGTACATCCACATGAGTATGCTCCTTTCCTGTTTATAATCCACAACCTGGGATTTGAACTTGCACCACTGCTTTTTGTCTCGGTGACCACCACCTCCTCGAAGCAACACAGGAAACCGTCAGCGCGACCAGACCTCTGGAAACCCTCATAGTCAATTATACCTCGGGTCGCTTATGGTCGTCAAACTGGACGGTTAATGACCTTTATTGCCGCACTCCGCCAGCTTCTTGCCGGGTATTTGTGGCGGCCTCCTGAGTGCGGGGGAGGTGTTAGTGTTGGCGTGATGACAGAGAAAACAACAATCTCGCGCCACCCGTCGTTGCGAGAAGCGAGCGTAAGAGCGACGTGGCAATCTCTCGTTTTCCCCGTCCCAAGGGTCGGGTCAAACCCAAACGGGAGCCGTGGGGAACACCTTTTCTGGAGAAACGGTTCTTCCCCACACCCCTTTCCAAAAGAGTTCAGCGGCGTGCGGGACGGGCTGCTTGTTCGCCCGCAAGAAGTTGAGCAGCGACTCCAACGGCTAGCCTCCGAGCCTCCTGTCAAGCTGTGGCTTGACCGTTCTAAGAACATTCAGTGCGTATTGAGCTACGGCAACAAAGATGAACCGGGAAGAAGCGGCTGCGTCTTGCCGCTAGCGTGTTGCATTCGTGTGAAGAAACGTATAGAATTTGGGTGATTAGCGCTATGACGGGAAATCGTCAGCAATCACAGGGGGAAGGGTGGCCTGCCGATGTTGAAGATGGCTCTGCCTAAGCCGGTGTGAGTCAATGTAGCCACGCGTTGGCAAGTGGCACGATGTCGCCAAGGGGGTCTTTCACGTGAAACGCATGTCTTCACAGGAGCTTCGGGCTTTAGAGGCGCTGGTTAGCAACGATCCGCGGAAAGCTTTAGAAACTCTAAGGCATTATGAAAACGAGTATCCTGGTGACGTCAACTTGGTTGCGAACCGAGGAGGCCTACTGATCAATATTGGGACGGCACTGCAAGATAGGAGTGTGGTGGAGCGCGGTATAGCGTCCTTAGAGGAATTACGCGAAAGCGATACCTACGATTTCGGTGCTCGCCTTTATTACCACTTGGCCAATGGCTACAGCGTGATTCACGATCTTGAGCGCAAAGAAGCTGGCACTGACTTCAAGTTTGAACCTGACGAAACACCCCTTCTCAACGCAAAAAAGAACTATCTGCTTGCCATCAGCCAGAAGCAGCAGCTGGATCCGTATGTTCAAGCTCAATTGAGGGTCAACTACGGCAATTGCCTGTCCGGGTTGGGTCGGACATTGGAGGCAGTTGCTCAGTACGATGCAGCAATACACGACTACCCGGAACATCGAATGGCGTGGGGTAATCTGGGGATAGCGGTGGAGTACCTTGCACGCCTCTCGCGTCACGTCCCCCTTCTTCATGACGCCGCTCATTTTCTGAAGAAGGCGCTTCAAATCGATGAGCCAATACGAGTGGGCGAAGACTTGGCTGTAGTCGATTTCCGTCATGCACTTCTACAGGTTGAAGCGCGGCTCGCGAACCGGAAGCACACTCACATATCCACCACGGATGACGGAGGCCCTTCTCCCTCAACACGTTCGTACCGCCGTTTCTGCGAGCAACACCTGCTTTTCCTCAATCTAAACCTAAACCACTGCCAGCAAGTTCACCCTTGGAGGGACTGTTTTGGATTTTCACTCGTAACACCGTTGCACGACGATACGACCTTTCCAAGGGTTGCCCGCGCTCTTAATGAAATCAAGGAGAGGTTTGCCGCGGCAAGGCTTCTGTTGTTTGAAGCCTGCAGCGAGCATTGGGCCAGCGAGGAAATCGACTCACTCACCGAGTATGTGGACTGTCTAGACTATGCAGTGTATGGCGTCCGTGTGGCAAAGCTGAAGATGGCGTTTGAGGCGGCGTACAATGTTCTCGACAAAGTCGCACTCCTCCTTAACCGATACCTGAAGCTGCGAAACAACGAGAAGGGCATAGACTTCCGGCACGTGCTTCGCCGAGCTGAGGGAGCACACGAGAGAATCCTTGAGCTTCAGAATCCTCATCTCTTCGGCTTGTATGATCTGGGCAGGGACCTCCAAAAGGATGAAGGGCTTCACCACTTCACCGACCTAAGAAACCGGTCAACCCACCGATATCTCGTTCCGCACGTGGAGACTTTGAGATGGCCGGAAGACGAGCGCGAACAAGGCTATCATATCGACTACGGCGCTTTCTTCGAGAGAACGTTGGAGTTGATGCGGCTGGTTCGGAGTGCTGTGGTGTACTTGATTCTCTTTATAGATACCGAAGAGCGAAAGAAGAAAAAGCGTCTAGAAGGCACGATTGCTCCCATGCCGTTCTGCAGATTCACGCCCTATCCATATGGTCCTTCCCCACATACATGGCGCTGACAGCAAGGGAGTTCACGCATGATATCAACGATTCGATGTTATGATAACGTTCTCGGGCTCTTGGGTTTGCTCCTGATCGCATGCGGTTGCGTAGTCTGTCCTGTTGGTGATGAGGAGGTAGAGGGTGTGGTGGACGTGGCGCGTGTGTGGTCGGGTCATCCGGTAGGGTTTTGTTTGTTGACGCGTCCGCCGTACCAGTTTGTGGGTTTCTATGATGCGAACCGGCGGATGACGGTAGCGTCGCGGAAGCTAGACGAGCCGGGCTGGCGGTTTGTCGGTCTGCGGGAGCGGCTGAGGTGGGACAGCCACAACTATATCGCGATGGCCGTCGACGATGACGGGTATCTGCATCTCTCGGGCAACATGCACGTGGACCGGCTGAAGTATTATCGTACGGATCGGCCGCTGGATATCGCCACGTTCGAACGGGTCGAATCGATGGTTGGCCGCGACGAGGAGCGTGTGACGTACCCGGAGTTTTTCCGCGGGCCGAATAACGAGCTTATCTTCACGTACCGCGACGGCAGCAGCGGGTCGGGCAGCCAGGTCTATAACGTGTACGACCACGCGACACGAACGTGGCGGCGGCTGATCGACGGGCCGCTCGTCGACGGCCGGGGCAAGATGAACGCGTACTTCTACGGTCCGAAACGCGGTCCGGACGGGCGTTACCATCTGTGCTGGGTGTGGCGTGACACGCCCGACTGCGCCACGAACCACGATTTGAGTTATGCTCGGAGCAGCGATCTCGTGCGGTGGGAAACGAGCCGCGGCGAACCGTTGACGTTGCCTGTCACGTTCGATACGGCCGAGGTGGTCGACCCGGTGCCGGCGGGCGGCGGTATCATCAACGGGAACGCGAAGATAGGGTTCGACGCGCAAAATCGGCCCGTCATCGCGTACCACAAGTTCGACGAGAACGGTGTCACACAACTGTATAACGCCCGGCTCGAAGATGGTGCGTGGAAGGTCTATCAGAGCAGCGATTGGGACTACCGGTGGGAGTTCAAAGGCGGCGGCAGCATACATTTCGAGGTTCGGGTGCAGCCCGTGCGGGTCGAACGGGACGGTACGCTTGTCCAGGGCTGGCACCACGACAGGTACGGCACGCAACTGTGGCGGCTCGATCCGGAAACGTTGAGGCCCGTCGAGCGGCTCGAGCTGCCGGAACCCTCGGTACCCGCATCGCTGATGGCGGTAAGGTCGGAGTTCCCGGGCATGGGGGTGCGCGTTCGGAACGATTCGGGCACGTCGGGCGAGCCGGGTGTACGTTACGTGTTGCGTTGGGAAACGCTCGGCCCGAACCGTGACCGGCCTCGGAAGAAGCCGTGGCCGGAACCTTCCGTGTTGCAGGTCCACCGGGTGGAGGAGTAGTCGGTAGTCAGTTGCTAGTTTCTAGTTGCTAGTTGCTGGTTGCTTGTGACGGGAGTCCGGCTTCTACCCTCACCCCAACACTCTCCCAGCGGGAGAGGGAGAATGGAGTTGTGCAGGTTCACCGGGTGGAGCAGTAGTCAGTGGTCAGTTGCTAGTTTCTAGTTGCTGGTTGCTGGTTGCTCGTGACGGGAGTCCGGCTTCTTCCCTCACCCCAACCCTCTCCCAGTGGAAGAGGGAGAACGTGGGTGCGCAGGTGCTGCCGCAGGGAGGGGTTCTTGTATGGCAGGCAACGGCGAGATTCTTCGTTTCACTCAGAATGGCAGATTGAAGTCGTACGTTGTGCAAGCAGGTATCCGGGCATACTGCTTCGCAGCTTCTGAAGAAGAACGTCCCGCAGGGACGATCTCTGGAGTTTGGCCATAATCTAGTTTATGCGGTCTGTGATTTCCATCATACTGTTTTGCTGCTTGATTTATTGCCTCCGATATGCTAGTATATATACT